>DATKCF010000245.1:0-23430 GCA_035513345.1 Longimicrobiales bacterium | reverse complement strand
GGCGCAATGTCGTTCTCCTCGCCAGTGGTTCGTCACCGAAGTGCGTTGACATCGAGAGCGCCGGGGCGCCCGCAGGGCAAGGCGCGACGACGAACGAATAGCTGGCCCTGAGGCGGTGGAATCCCCGCCAGCCGGTGCGGCGGCCGCGGTACGGGGATCTCACCGGCCCTGAAGCGGTGGAATCCCCGCCAGCCGCATTTCACCGGCCCGCGATCACGTACTTGACATCACATAAGTCAGGACTTATGTATTAGGGATGCAAAGCGCGGCCGTCGCTGAACGCAAGATATTCCACGCGCTGGCGGACGCGAGCCGCCGGGCGATCTTCGAGTCGCTCACGCGTGGGGAGGCGGCCGTGAAGGACCTCACGGCGCGCTTCGACATCTCGCAGCCGGCGGTCTCGCAGCACCTCGCCACATTGAGAGACGCCGGCCTGGTGCACGGCCGGCGCGAGGGGCGCTTCGTCTACTACCGGGTGGAGCCGCGCGGGATGAAGCCGCTGATCGACTGGATCGCGCACTACCGCGCCTTCTGGACGGAGCACGTCGATCGCCTTGAACGACTGCTGGAGAAAATGGACGAATGAACCGCATTGACAGGACCGCACGATCGCAGACCGAGTCCATTTCGTTCGAGTTTGATATACCTCATTCGCCGGAGAAGGTGTGGCGCGCGCTCACCGACCCCGTACTGGTCGCGGAGTGGCTCCTGCCGGTCGTCGATTTCAAGCTGGAGAGGGGGGCGGCGTTCACGTTCACGGCACAGCCGCAGCCCGGCTGGGACGGCATCGTGCATTGCCGGTTCCTCGAGATCGAAGCGCGCAGGACGCTCAGCTGGACGTGGGTCGTCGGCGACATCGACACCGTCGTGACGTTCACGCTCAGCCCCACGGCGTCCGGCACTCGCCTGTCCCTGGTGCAGTCGGGCTTCAAGCCGGACCAGAAGCGGAACGTTGCCGGCGCGCGCTACGGCTGGAAGATGATGGGCGGAAAGCTCGTCGACCTGCTCGCGAGGATCCCATGAGATTCGTGGGCTGCCGGGCGATCGTCGGCCTGTTTCAACGTGCCCCGGCACGTCGAAGTCACCTCAGTCATGGAGCGAAACACGATGGCCGGAAAGACGTCGAACAAGTCGGCGAAGGTCGCAAAGGAGCCTTCCGCCAGGAAGGCGGCCAAACCGCGTAAGGCGGTCGCCAGGTCATCAGACCGTGTGGAGGCATCCAGGCGGATCGACAAGATGATCGGGGACCTGGGTGATTGGAGAGGCGAGAGGTTGGCCGAAATCCGCAAGCTCATCCGCGAGGGCGACCCTGATGTGGTCGAGGAATGGAAGTGGATGGGAACCCCCGTCTGGTCACACGAGGGGATGTACGCCCTCGCCAACGCCCACAAGGACAAGGTGAAGCTCACGTTCTTCCACGGAGCCAGGCTCGCCGATCCAAAAGAGGTCTTCAACGCGGGGCTGACCGGGAACAAGTGGCGGGCGGTGGACTTTCGCGAGGGAGACAGGATCGACAAGCCCGCGCTCAGGGCGTTGCTGCGCGAGGCGGTGGCTTACAACACCACGCACTCGGTACCGAAGAGTAAAGGTTCGAGAGCTTAGCGGCTCGCCACTCTTAGCGGTTCGTCTCCGGAGTGTGCCGTTGTCGAATGCCAACAGAATTGGGAGACGAGCCACCAGAACGCGTACGTGGATTCCGCTCCCTGGGACAGGAAGCCCGATCCTCCGATCAGGCAGGATGGAGTCGCCACTCGAATTTCAAGGGCGGACGGGACTGATCCCATGAAACGAGATAAGGCGGCGAGCAGGAAGGCCGCGAACACGAAGGCCACGAGCAAGAAGACCGCGAACGAGAAGGCCGCGAACACGAAGGCCGCGATCGAGAAGACCGTGAAGAAGTCGGCGAAGGTCGCAAAGAAGGCCGCCGCCACGCGGGTCGCTGCGAAGCCGGCCCTCCTCGCGGGCGGCAACCCTCAAATCGCGAAGGCCGACGGCGACGCCCCTGTGCAAGCGTACATCGCGGCCATGCCTGGCTGGAAACGCGACGTCGGGTGCCGGCTCGACGCGCTCATCGTGCGGACCGTTCCCGGCGTTCGCAAAGCCGTGAGGTGGAACTCGCCCTTCTATGGCGTCGAGGGCCAGGGCTGGTTCCTGTCCTTCCATTGCTTCACGAAGTACGTCAAAGTGACTTTCCTGCGCGGCGCGTCGCTGCATCCTGTTCCCCCAGGCCCGTCCAGGGACAGGAACGTGCGCTACCTCGACATCCGCGAGGACGACCAGCTCGACGAGGAGCTTGTGGCGAGTTGGATTCGGCAGGCATCGGAGTTGCCAGGCGAGTTCCTGTTCCAAACCCGCGAGGGTTGAAGAACTCCCGGGAGTCGCGGCACGGCATCGCTGCGATCTGATTGAGTGGCCGTGGATGTTGCAGCACGGTGCTATCGCGGTCAGTTTGTGGTGCGTTCGCCCGATCCCTACCCACCCGGACCCCGACCATGAATCGACCACGGAAGTCATCGATCCCGGTGCTGGCGGTCGCCGTCGCGATCGGCCTGGCCCCGACGCCGACTGATCTTGCCGCCCAGGCGACGGTGCTCCGGCCGGGCCGAACGGTGGCCGGTACCCTCGCCTCGGGCGACACGGCTCGCTTCACCATCGAAGTGGGCGCGAACTCCTTCGTGTTCGGCGAGGTGAATCAGATCAGTGTCGATGTCGCGATCCGCTTGCTCGGATCCGATGGCAATCAACTCGCGCGGACCGATGCGATCGGCCGCGGCGGCGAGCGGTTCGCCGGCGAGACGGACGACGCCGGTGTCTACACACTCGAGGTCATACCTGTCGGTGACGAGGCGGGCGACTATGAGATCACGCTGCACCGGCTGGAGCCGGTCGCGACGGATCCGAAGAAACTTGCCGATCAGATCATGGCGAGGTTCGACGGTAAGGACTCGCCGGGCGCGGCGGTTCAGGTGTGGCGCGATGGGCGCGTCCTGTTCTCGAAGGCGTACGGCATGGCCAACCTTGCGTACGACATCCCCTTCGAGACCGATACACGCACGAACATCGGATCGACCTCGAAGCAGTTCACGGCTTTCGCCGTCATGCTGCAGGCCGAGCGCGGACTGCTGTCGCTCGATGACGACATCCGCAAGCACATCCCGGAGCTGCCGGAGTTCGACGAAACGATCACGGTCCAGCACCTGATCACGCACACGTCCGGCCTGAGGGAGTTTCTCAACCTGCTGCGGATGACGGGTCGCCGGCTCGATCACGGGGACTGGATCGACCGATCCGAGCTGATCGCAATCGTGCAGCGGCAGCCGGTATTGCAGAACTCGCCGGGCGCGGAGTACAACTACAACAACACGGCGTTCGGTCTTGCGGCACTGATCGTCGAGCGCACGTCCGGCATGGACTTCCCCGACTTCATGCGTGAGAACGTGTTCGAGCCGCTCGGGATGACGCGCACGATGGTGCGGCCATCACCCGAGCACATCGTCCGGGAGGCGTCGGAAGGGTACACGCCGGGCAAGTCCGGCTACCGTCAGATCGGCGACCTCGGCGGTGCGGTCGGGGCAGGCGGCATCTACTCGACCATCGGCGATCTGCAGACATGGGCGCAGAACTATGGCTCGCCACGCGTCGGGACTCGCGACATCCTCGAGCGGATGATGACGCCGAACCTCCTGACGATTGGCGACACGTCGCGGTACGGCTTCGGCCTCTTCATCGACGAGCAGCGCGGACTGCGCCGCGTGCATCATGGCGGCGCCGATGTCGCCCATCGTTCGATGCTCGCGATGTACCCCGACATTAACGCCGGCATCACCGTCCAGAGCAACCACGCGCAGTTCAACAGCAACGTCGCGTTCCGACTCGCCGCGGCCTTCTTCGGTGATGCCATGGAGCCCGAGGAAGACGGCGCGGTGGTGGCGGAGCTGACGCCTGGCGACTTCGATCCGGAGTCGTACGACCCGGAGGACTTCGACGACTTTGTCGGCCGTTACGCTCTCGACCCGCAGCCGGACTTCATCCTGACGTTCACGCGTGAGGGCGACACGTTGTTCACTCAGGCGACGGGACAGCGACGATTCCGTATCCTGCCGACGTCCGACTCGAGCTTTGCCCTTGTCGGAGTCGAAGCGTCCGTCGCTTTCCATCGCAACGAGGAGGGCGAGGTCGATGGGCTCACACTGACGCAGAACGGCCAGGTCCACGCGACCCGACTCCAGGACGATCCGGACGCGGCGGGCGAGCGGCCCGCCGTGAACCTCGCCGATTTCGAGGGACGATACTTCAGTGAGGAGATCGAGACGTTCTACACGATCACGCTCGAGACGGACACGCTTGTGTTCCGCCACACACGTCTCGATGATGCGAACCTGAACCCGGGCGAGCGGGACACGTTTTCGGGTGGCGGTTTCACGTTCTCCTTCGAGCGGGACCGCAACGGCAGGGTCATCGGATTCTACCTGGCGAACGGTCGGACACGGGACGTGCGGTTCGAACGAGTTCGGTGAGACCGCCGGTCGGGATCGTTCTCAAGGCAGACCCATGCGGTGCAGCAGCGCCTGGAAGCGCGGGTGCTCGCGAAGCGGCGCAAACAGGAACGAGCCCTTGATGCCATAGATGGCACCGGACCGCTCCTCGAAAGCCTGCTCGAGGCAGTCGATTGCATCGTCGTACTGTCGGAGTCCCGTGTGTACGAACGCAATGTGATACGGCGCAACGTAGCGCGTACGCGAATCGGCGATCAGGCGGTCGAGTATGTCGCGGGCCCGGTCGTCCATGCCGGCGGCCGCGTACGCCTGACCGAGTTGCGCCAGCCAACCCGTGTGGAGTGGCGACAGTTCGACCGCGTGCTCGAGCGCTGCGATGCCCTCGGCCTGTCTTCCCGTGAGGAAGTGGATCCATCCGAGTGTGGCGTGGCCGCGTGATTCGTCAGGTTCGAATTCGAGCGCACGGCTGACCGTTTCGTACGCTTCGTCGTACTGCCCGGCGCGTAGCAGGGCGGTGGCGAGGTCGAAGCGGTGTGTGAGCGGGTCGAGATCCTGGGCGCGCCTGGTCATCGCGATGGCCTCATCGAAACGTCCGAGCGCCGAGCAGAGCCGGCCGTACAGGTCCCATGTGTCCGCGCTTCCCGGACTCAGGTCGAGCGCTCGCCTGAAGCCGGCCTCGGCACCGTCCCAATCGAACTCGTACACGAACTTCCCGAATGCGGCGTAGCAATGCGCCTCGGCGGATTCCGGGTCGAGGGCGAGCGCCTCTGCCACTGCCGAGCGGACGCGCGGATAGGCTTCATCCGGGCTCAACGCGCCGTTCTCGCCGAGATCCATGAACGCCATGGCGATGGCGGTCCATGCCGGAGCGTAGCCGGGGTCGCGTTCGAGCGCGCGTTCGAAGTACTCGATGGCGCGGTTCACGCTCTCGGTCGTAAACCGTATCAGATGGTGTCGCCCCTGGAGGTAGAGCTGGTATGCGCGCGAATCCGTGGTAGGTTGCTGCTGCAGCCGGATGCGCTCATCGGGCGACAGTTCGGCTTCGAGCGCTGCGGCGATGTGCAGCGCGACTTCCGTCTGTATCGCGAAGATGTCAGTCAGTTCGCGGTCGTACGTTTCCGACCAGAGATGCCGGTCGGTTGCGGCATCGATCAGCTGTGCGACAATGCGGACCCGACTACCGGCGCGTCGGACACTGCCATCGACGAGAGCGCCGACCGCCAGCCGCGCCGCGATCTCGTGCAGGCCCTGCTCGCGCTTGCGGAACGGCATCACCGAAGTCCGCGAGACGACCTTCAGGGACCGGATCTTCGACAGCTGCGCGATGACATCCTCGGTGATGCCGTCGGCGAAGTAGTCGTTCTCGGGGTCTGCGCTGAGGCTGAGGAAGGGCAGCACCGCGACCGATCGGTCGGCGGCCAGCCTGGCGGTCGGACTGTCGGCTGCGGCGACGAACGCCGCCATCGTCTCGAACCGGTCCGCTCGGTTCTTGGCGAGCGCGCGTGCCAGCGCGGACGCAACCGCCGGGGGAAGGCCGGGGCGCAGCGGCAGGATCGGCGGCGGCGCCTCCATCAGGTGCTGATACGAAAGACGAGCGAATGTACGCCCGTCGAACGGTGCCCGCCCGGCCAGCATCTCGTACAGCACGCAAGCCAGGCTGTAGAGGTCCGAGCGCCCGTCGAGATCCGACTCGCCGGCCACCTGTTCCGGGCTCATGTACTTCGGCGTTCCCAGCGCCATTCCCGCCCGCGTCAACGTCTGGGGCCCCGTCTCGCCGGCCTCGCCGATTGCGCGCGCGATGCCGAAATCGACGACGACGGCGTGCCCGTTTTCGAGCAGGATGTTCTCGGGCTTCACATCGCGGTGAATGATGCCCCGTTCGTGTGCGTGTCCCAGGGCGTCGGCTACTTCCCGGGCGATGCCGAGTGCGTCGTCGAGCGGCAGTCCGGGTTCACGATTCAGCCGCGCTCGCAGCGATTCGCCCTCGACGAGCGGCATGACGTAGTACAGGAGCCCGCCCGACTCGCCCGAGTCGTAGAGCGGTATGATATGCGGGTGTCGCAGATTCGCGCTCGTCTCGATCTCGCGCAGGAACCGCTCCGCGCCGAGTGCGGCCGCAAGCTCCGGCCGCAGCACCTTGACCGCCACTTTCCGGCGATGCCGCTTGTCCATTGCCGCGTACACGCTGGCCATCCCGCCAGCACCGATCTTCCCCTCGATGACGTAGCGGTCAGCCAGTGCGGCCTGAAGGCTCGCGAGGTCGCCCGGCACAGCACCTCCGGAGGATGATTGCCCTGAAACAAAGGAACCGACGCCGCAACGCGGACGGCCGCGGCCGGATGTCGACGGTATCGCCGCCAATAGAGCGCATGGCAAGAGGGTCGAGCAAGCCCTGAAGTCCACGCTTTCGGTCCGCCGGTGGACCGCGCTATGTTGGGCCGGCCACCAGCCCGTGATCAGGGAGCCTTCGGAGAATCGCAATGCCCAGTGCCGACCGCCGCCGTACATGGCGGGGAACACTGTTTCAGCGGTTGCAGCGGCACCTCGAGTCGGACGCCGGTCTCGGATTCGCCGTCGGCGAAGGCCGCGCCATCATCGACTTCCTTGCTCGCCTCGAGATGGGTGACATCGAATACCTGATCGGCGATGAGTTCAGCCGTACGGAACGGGAACGGCTGCTCAACATGGTGGAGGAACGGAAGGGTGAACTCGATAGCCACGAGCTGCCCGCGCTCGAGGCCGCACAGCGGGCGGAACTCGTGGAATGGACGCGCCGCCGGGCGAGGCAGCGGTGACTGATCCGCGGCTTGCCCAGCAACGGGTCTGCGACACACCGACCACCCGCTACCCCTGCCGTGGCTGACGCGATCCTGCTGTCCGGCGTGACCAAACGCTACGGCTCACGTCGCGGTATCGAGGCGGTCGACATGGCCGTGCCCGAAGGTACGCGACTGGGGTTCCTCGGACCGAACGGAGCGGGCAAGACCACGACGATCCGCGTGCTGCTGGGCTTTCTGCGGGCGACCGCGGGCCGGGCGCAGGTCCTGGGGCGCGATTGCTGGAGTGAAGGACACGTCGCTCGCCGCGACATCGGCTACGTTCCGGGCGACCTGCGGCTGTACCCGTGGCTCACGGCAAGGTCGGCGCTTGCGCTGGCTGCTTCGGTGCGTGGCGAGTCCTCCCGGAACACGGATGCACTGCTGCAGGTGTTCGATCTGGATCCGGACGTGCCCGTGTCGAAGATGTCGCGCGGCACTCGCCAGAAGGTGGGCCTCGTCCTGGCGCTGGCGCACGAACCGCGTGTGATCCTTCTCGATGAACCGACTACGGCGCTCGACCCGCTCGTGCGCGACGAACTGCACCGTATCCTCAGCGAGCGGGCAGCGGCCGGCTCGACGGTCTTCTTCTCGAGCCACACGCTCGGTGATGTCGAGACGCTGTGCGACCGGATCGTCATCGTGCGCGACGGCCGGATCGTGGCGGACGAGCCGCTGTCGTCGCTGCGCGGACGCGCGACCCGGCACGTCATGATCCGGTTCCGCGATGCCGAAGCGGCTGCGACCACGCGGCCGCCGGACGTGCTTCGCGTTCATCAACGAACGGGCTCCGCATGGCAGGCCGAACTGTCAGGCGACACCGCGCAGCTCATTCCGTTTCTCGACGCAGTGAAGCCGGCGGATTTCACCGTCGGCGCGCCGGACCTTCAGGGAATATTCCGATCGTATTACCGTACGGGGGCCGGGCCGGCTTGAGATGATGCGCGGCCTGCTGCTCAAGAGCTGGCGTGAAAGCCGGTGGACGACACTCGGCATGTCTGTCGCCGTCGGTGCCGTCACCGGTGTCATCACGCTCGTGCTGCCGGACCTGATGGGCGGATTGAACGAGTTCATGCTCGAAGTCCCGTTCATCCGATCGATGGTTTCTGCCATGATGGGTATCGACATCAGCACAGGCCTCACCACGACAATGATGCTCTCGGTCATGTGGACGCATCCCGTCGTGCTCGGGCTGCTCTGGTCGCACGCGATTCTGCAGTGCGCGCGGTACCCGGCGGGCGAGATCGACCGAGGTACGATCGACATTCTTCTCGGCTGGCCGGTGTCGCGCCGCGCGGCCTGGTACGCCGCGACACTGGTGTGGTTTCTGTCCGGCGCACTCGTTGTCACGAGCGCGCTCGCCGGCTACGGCCTTGCCACTCTCGGCCTCGAGGCTGCGACTCGGCCGCCCTTCGCACGCGCGGCAACGGCCGCGGTGAACCTGTTCGCACTCTACCTTGCCGCCGGCGCCGTCACGCTCGTGGCGTCGTCATTGTCGAGCCGCCAGATTCACGCGACTGCGACCGGCTTCACCGTCGTCGCCGGCTCGTTCCTGCTCAACTTTCTCGGGCCCTACTGGCCAATCGCCGATGCCGTCTCGTTCCTGGGATTGCTGGAGTACTACACGCCCGCACTCATCCTGCGGGACGGCGGCGTTCCTCTGGCGAACATCGTCGTGCTGACGGCCACCTCGGCCTCGCTCTGGCTGGTCGGCATGGAGATCACGGTCAGACGCGACATCAGGACCACGTGAAGAACGCTTCTGGTTTCTGGTTTCTGTTTTCTGGGGGTGGGACGGGCAGGGGTGCGGTTTTCCCCCAGAAACACGCCCCAGAAACGAGCTCCAGAAACGTTCCGAGGTGGATCGCAGCCGTCCGGGTGCTGGTGGCGACCGCGCTGGCCTTCGCGTGCGGACGCACGCCGCAGATCGCGCCGGGACAGACGGGGCCGGCGTCGTACTACCAGACGGCGCCAGGCGCCGACATGTCGCCGGCACTGGAGCGCGTGTTCGGGTCCGTGCACCAGATCGAGTTCACGGCCGACTACGTGACGTACGAGTTCGACGAGCGCTCTGGTGTCACGGAAGGCGACATCGTGGTGAGCGGGTTCGAGGCGCGCGCCGACACCTCGTTTTCCGAAACCGTCACAAAGGCGGGGACCGCGACCGTCATCAGCCGATCCGGGAATCGGCTGACGCTGCTGACCGTCAGTCACGTCGTGCACTTTCCGGATATCAGGTTCCGGTACTACGACGAGAGACCGGCACGTGCGGTCAACGTTGCGGACCCGCGGCGCCGCGTCGCCAGCGCATCGGTCCGGACCGCGGAGCGCGGCAGGCTGATGCCGCGTTCAGGTCCCGTTCCGTTCCATGTGCGTGCACGTGACGACCACCACGACCTCGCACTGCTCAGGCTCGACCTTCCCTCACAGGCCGAAGCGGAACGGTTCCCGGTCCTCACGCTCGCCACCGGGGACGCACGCCGGCTATCATGGGGCTCGTTCCTGTACGTCCTGGGACATCCCCGCGGCTACCCAATGGTCACGCGCGCGATCGTCAGCAGCCCGGATTGGGACGGGCGGGGTGCGTTCATCACAGACGGAATCTGGAACGAGGGCATGAGCGGCGGCGTGATTGTGGCCATGCGCGGCGAGACTGGTGCTCTCGAACTGGTCGGCCTGGCCAGGGCGAGCGCGGCCGAACGCGTGATCCGCATCCTGCCTGACACGACCGGCATCACGCCGGGGTCGCCAACGATGCGCTACGACGGACCGCTCTTCGTCGAGACCGGCCTGCGCGCCCAGTACGGCATTGCACTGCCGGTGACGATGACGACCATCACCGAGTTCCTCCGGCAGCACGGCGTGACGCTGCGCCGCGATTGACCGCGGCCACGCGCCGCGAGCAGGAACGAACCGTGTCGCCTTCCATGTGACCACGGACGCCGCTCGACCAGACGGTCCTTGCTGGCGAGGCCGCCAGCGTCTACCGTGCGTGCGGCCGCCGCTGACGTCCATCCGGCACACTCCCGCGAACACGGACAACAATGCTCAACTACATCTGGGCAGGACTGATCGTCTCCAGCTTCGTCTTCGCTCTCGGGCACGACGTCCGCGACATCGCGGCCGACCGGTACCGGAACGATCAGGCGCTCGGCGTCGAGCTGGCGTTTCCCGACGGCTACGATCCGGCGGTCCGGCGCCTGCCCGCCGAGATCCGCATCGATCCGGGCGACTACGCCGCATTCTACCGTACCGACGTCCCACCGGCCGCTTCGTATTCCGGATACCTGCTCCAGACGCAGGACGGGACTCAACTCCGGTTCGACGCGGACGCGGCGCTGCCGGAACCGCTTGCGACCATCGCGGGCGTCTCGCAGTCGCGCGATGGCGAACTGCAGGGCAGGCTCACCGGTTTCACGCCGCCCGCGGCCTCGCCTGCGGCTTCCGCGGCCGCCGGTGTCGTCTTCGAGAAGGTCCGCTTCGTGAAGATGAACGCGATCGCCGCTGCGGCCCTCGACTTCGCGGCAACGGCGGCGGAGATCGCGCTCGGTCTGATCGGCGTGCTTGCGCTGTTCCTCGGCCTGCTGAAGATCGCCGAGGAATCGGGTGTGATCCAGTCGCTGGTCAAGCTGGTGCAGCCCATCCTGCGGCCGCTCTTTCCCGACGTACCACCGGACCACCCGGCACTGGGCATGATCGCACTGAACCTCACCGCTAACGTGTTCGGGCTCGGCAATGCCGCCACGCCGTTCGGCATCAAGGCGATGGAGGAACTTCAGACGCTCAACCCGACTGACGACACGGCTACCAACCCGATGGTCATGCTGCTGGCGATCAATACCGCGAGCGTGCAGCTCGTGCCGCCCGTGCTCCTTCTCGCACTGATGGGCCTGCAGATCAACCAGCTCATTTTCGCCATCATCATCACGACAGGCCTGTCGTTGATCATCGCCATCACCGCCACGAAGCTGTACGGCAGGCTGCCCCGCATCCGCGCATCGGACCCCAACCGGAACGCGCCGCCGGATTCGCACTCGCCGGCCGCGGCGACGGGAGCGTGAGGCCACCATGGAAACCATGCGCAACCTCATCAGCCTGCTCTCGTTCTTCGTCATCCCGGTCATCGTCGTCGGGTTCCCGCTCTACGGTCTGTACAAGCGCGTGCCCGTATACGAGAGCTTCGTGACCGGCGCGCAGGAAGGTTTCAAGGTCGCCGTTCGGATCATCCCATACCTCGTTGCGATCCTTTTCGCGATCGGGATGTTCCGCGCGAGCGGCGCCATGGATTTCCTGACCAGCGCGCTCGACCCGGTGCTGAGCCTCGTCGGATTCCCCGCCGAGGTCCTGCCCATGGCGATCATCCGGCCGCTGACCGGTTCGGGTTCGGCCGGCCTCGTTGCCGACATGATCGCGCAGTACGGCGAGGACTCGATCTTCGTCAAGATGGTGGCGGTCATGTTCGGCTCGACCGAAACCACGTTCTACGTGATTGCGGTCTACTTCGGCGCCATCAACATCCGCAAGACGCGGCATGCTATCGGAGCCGGCCTCACAGCCGACTTCTCCGCCATGCTCATCGCCGTGTGGACGGTACGGCTGCTGTTCGGCTGAGCCGCGTCGGTGTCGATGCCTTGCAGACACCTCGGCTGCAGCCGTACCGTTGTTCGTTCCCCGAAACCCGGAGACCGGATGCGGCATTCAGGCACAGTGGTGGCAGCGGCCTTCGCCCTGGCATGGGCGGCAGGTCCGACAAACGCACAGCAGGCGGTACCGAAGACCGATCGGCTCAACCCGCTGATCGTGCTGCACGAGGCCGGCAAGCCGGTCTTCGGCCTCTACGCGCCGAGCGCGGGCGGCGGCGGCCGTGGCGGATCGCCGCCACCGCCGGCGACGACTCCGGCCGACCGCGCTGCCGAGACGATGGGCTACAGTCTCAGCGACTTCATCTTTGACGGCAGCATGGAGCGGAGCGTGGACGGTGGGCTGGCGGGATTCACGGAGTACGCCAGTGCCCTCCGCAGGGCAGGCGCGAACGCGCATACCCATCCGCTGACAGCGAAGACCGCGAAGATTTCCGACGATCCGGAGCTGGCGAAGCGCGAGATTGCTCGCCAGCTCGATACAGGTGTCAGCGGCATCGTGTTCGTGGACGTCGAGAGCGCCGATGAACTGCGCACCGGGTTGAACGCGATGCGGTTCGCGGCGCACGGCGGCACACGCCCGGATGCGGTCGGCTCGGCGCCGTCATACTGGGGACTGAGCGAAGGGGACTACCGGGCCAGGGCGGATCTCTGGCCGCTCAACGTCGAAGGCGAACTGGTGAGCTGGGTGATCGTCGAGAGCCACGAGGGCCTGGCCAACGTGCGCGAGATCGCGGCGGTCCCGGGCATCAGCGTGCTCTTTCCCGGCGCCGGCACATTGCGCGGCCTGTTCACGTCGACGAACGCCGACGGCGAACGCGTCCTCGATACGCAGGGCTGGGAGAACGCGATCCAGAAGGTGCTCGCGGCCTGCAAGGAGTTCGATGTGCCGTGCGGCTACCCCGCGAACGCGAGCGACATCGAGATGCGCATGCAGCAGGGTTTCTCGGTGTTCATCATGGGATGGGGCCAGCCCGGCTTCGACGCGATCGAGATCGGCAGGAAGGCCGCGGGCCGCTGACTACGGTGGTCTCAGTGAGGGCCGGCAGAGCCGACTGATCTGGCGGACCCTTTCACGACTTCGACACGGATCTCGGTCCAGCCGTCGAGTTGATAGTGCTGGACGCGTATGTCGTGTCGGCCAGGCCGGATCTCCGCGTAGTCGACCATCGAGCCGTGCGGATCCCAGTTGTCTATCGCAAGCTCGCCATCGATCCACACCCGGATCGCATCGTCGCTTATTGCCCGCAGCGAGTAGACACCGCCTGCCGCAAGGTCTGTTTCCGTTACCGCTTCGAGCGCCCATCTCGACTGTGGCAATCCTTCGATGCGTGGGCCGAACCACTGATAGTCGAGACGATGCTCCGTGCGCGTCAGGTGCGGCGTCCCGGTAAGCAGCGCGCCGAACGCTGCGGGATCGGCGAGCGGATCGTGCGCCGGATCGGTCCACGCGACGAAACGCACCTGCCAGTTGCCGAGCGGCTCGAACCGTTCGAAGGAGAAACGCACGGCCTGACCGGCCGGCAATTCGATGCCGCGCGGCGACACTGTGGCTTCGCCCGTATACTCGAGGGTGACAGACCAGTCGCGCACGGCGCCCGTGGCCGGCACCACAATGATGGTATCGCCCGTGACACCGGAGTCGGTTGACACGTTCGATACGCCTCGACGGTCGACGACGCGCCAGGTTCCTTGCGGCCCGAGCACCTGTAACGGCACCGTGAGACGGGTCGTGTCGGCTGGCCAGAGCTTTGGCAACAGTCCGTCGTACGGTCCCCATTCATCCACGATCATGGCCGAGCGTGGCAGGCCGGCGCGCGGCGAGCGGGGAATCTCGCGCGGCACGCCGGGCAGGTCCGGGGCGAGGCTGTCGAACGCCTCCGCTCCCATGAGCTGACGCGGATCGCAGTCGGCGAACGGGCCGGCGGTCGGGTAGGCGCCCGGGCTGGCGGGCACCGGTTCCGTGCGAGGCACGTTCTCGACAGTGTTGCCGCTGAACGTGTGGCCATGCGTGTTCTCGAGGCGCCAGCGCTCGGTGACGTTGCGGAAGACGTTGCCCTCGATGACGTGATCGCGGCTGCGGACGTCACGGTTCTGCGGGTAGCCCCAGTCGGCGGGCTGGCTCGTGCGCGCCCACAGCGAGACCGCCAGCGAATCGCCGTCGAAGACATTGTTCGCAATGCGATTGTCCTGGCCATGCTCGATCGCCACGCCGAACCGGTTGCCGCCGAAACAGTTGCCGACGATCGTCGTCTCCCAGGAATAGCCGCCCCAGACGCCGTAGCGCGCACCGCGCAGGATATTGCCCGCGATGATGTTGCGCGAGAACGTCACCTCGATCGCATTCGCGGGTGCGAACGAGAAGTCGTTGTGGAACAGGAGATTGTCATTGGCGCCTCCCTCGCCGGTGTCCATTGTCGAGTTGCCGGCCCAGAGGAACAAGCCGTCGCCCGAGTGCGTTGCAGAATTGTATGCGACGACGTTGTGATTGCTCTGTTCGTACAGGAGCAGGCCGGCGGAATCCTGGCCACGTTCGTAGAAGCCTTCGGAGTACCCGCGTACGTCATAGTCGAAGAGATTCCTGACAATGACGTTGTAGCTCGAGCGGTACAGCCCGACGCCGAGGCCGGAGTTGTATGACGCGTCATTGTCGCGAATGAGGACGGAATCGGTCCGGGTCAGCAGGAACCCGTTCATGCCCTGCACGAGGCGGTTGCCGCGCAACTCGCCGCCGGTGACACCCTCGAGATAGACTGCGGCGCCGAAGCGCATCCACTGGCGGTCCTCGTTGTCGTGGAACGAAAGCCAGTCTACCAGGCTTTCGTGGCTCACCTGGCTGAAGAGTCGCGGCTTCCAGTTGAAGGACAGATCATTGTCCACGAGATGCAGATCACGTGTTCCGCGGGCGAGTACGGCGAACCGGTAGCCGTGGATCGCGGCGCCCCGGACGGTCACGTTGCGGCCACCATCGATACGGACCGCGACGCCTGCGGCGAGATCCGGATCCGCCCCGGGGTCGATGCCATCGAGCCTGACGCCCGTCATGTCGACCGTGATGTCGGATCCGCGCACGATGACAAGAGCGGTGTCGAGGTCCGCGAAGCCCGGAACGCGGTACGTGCCAGGCGCGATCCGGACGGACGAGGTGATCACCATGCCCGGCTCGAACGCCGTTGCCTGCTGTGCACGCACAGGTCGGGGCAGGGCAGCCGGTGCGGCCAGCACAACCGCAATCGCGGACGACACCGCTCGGGCTGCAATGGACCGGATCACGCCCCTGACGTTCGGACGGTTCAGAGTCGCCATGGCCTGCGCTCGTCCGCAGGAATGGCCAGCACGCGGATCGGTTCCGTGTGGTTGGTCTGGCCCGAGGGTGCCACGCCACCTTCCGAGTTGTCGCCCCAGCACCAGATCTCGCCGGCTGTAGTGATCCCGCACCTGTGATTGCTGCCGGCACTCGAGGCCGCCGCCGACCGGCACCGGCTCTTCGCTCACGTTCGCGTCCGTGACACCGTTGCCGAACTGACCGGCGTCGTTGAACCCCCGGCGACGAACCACTGCCGTCCACATGCGTGAACGTGCACTCAGGCTAGGCGCGCGCCCGGGCAGGGTCAAGAACCGCACCGTCGTGGCGCACCGGCGGCCACTTGTGACAGGAGAGTCTTGCGAGCGGGCGACTTTCGGTTCATCTTCGGGCCTCCCTGATGGAGTTGTCGATTCCGGTTCCGCTCGATCGGCACAGTGTCAGGGACATGAACCCGGACGGGCCGTCCGGGCCATCAGATGAGCATGAGGTGTGGCAATGATCGCAGCCGTTCTGCGGGACCTGAAGTACGCGATCCGGACGTTCGCGCGGCATCCGCTGTTCACCGGTGTGATCGTGGTCACGCTGGCGCTCGGCATAGGCAGCAATGTGGCGATCTTCAGTGTCGCGAACGCGGTGTTGTTCCGGCCACTGCCGTACGAGAATCCGGAGGCGCTGGCGCTGGTGTGGACGCGGCTGCCGGCGACGAACGTTGACCGGTCGCTGGTGTCGGGGCCGGACTTTCAGGACTACCAGACGGAGACGACGCGGTTCGAGGGGTTCGCGGGGGCGGCTGCGATTGCGGGCACACTGACAGGCGAGGGTGGCCCGGCGGAGCAGATCATGAACGGGTACACGACGTGGAACCTGTTCGGGCTGCTCGGTATCACGCCGGTAGTTGGCCGCGACTTCGCGGAGGAGGATGCGTTTGCGGTCGATCCGTCGGCGTTCGGCAGTCCGAACCCGGATCTGCCGCCCGGCAAGGTGATGCTGAGCTACACGCTGTGGCAGCGTCGGTTCGGCGGCGACCGCGGGATCGTCGGCAGGACGATCCAGATGGATGGCTGGGGCTCGATCGTGGTGGGCGTTCTGCCGCCGGATTTCCGGATCCATCTGCCGGCGGACGCGGGCATGCCGACGAACATCGATGCGTGGGGCATGATGCCGAGCAACATCGGCGAGTTCGCGCGAGACGCTCCATGGATGACGGTCGTGACGCGGTTGAAGGCGGGTGTCACGGTCGAGCAGGCGCAGCAGGAGATGGATGCGCTGGCTGCTCGTCTGCGCGAGGTGCACCAGTTTCACGCGAGCCAGAACATGCAGATCGTCGTGAACGGGATGCATCGCGACGTCGTGAATCACGCGCGGCCGGCGCTGCTCGCACTGACTGGTGCGGTCGGGTTCGTGTTGCTGATCGCGTGCGCGAACATAGCGAACCTGTTGCTGGTCCGCGCGTCCGGCCGCAGCCGCGAGATCGCGGTTCGCGCGGCGATCGGCAGCGGCCGTGGCCGCATCATCGCGCAGATGCTCACGGAGAGCCTCGTGCTGGCGACGGCGGGCGGGCTTCTGGGCGTTCTGCTCGCGTGGCAGGGCATACGGCTGATCACCGCACTGAGTCCGGGCAATCTCCCGCGGATCGAGAGCGTGTCGATCGACGCACGCGCGCTGGCGTTCACGGCGGGTCTGACGTTCCTGGCCGCCATCCTGTTCGGTCTGGCGCCGGCGTTGCGGGCGGTGAGTGGCAACCTGGCCAAGGCGTTGAGGGAGCGTGGCGGCGATACGGGCGGCGTGCGTGGCAACAAGCTGCGTACGGGGCTGGCTGTGATGGAGATCGCGTTGTCGCTGGTTCTGCTGATCGGCGCCGGCCTGATGGTGCGCAGCTTCGCGGGCATACAGAAGGTCGAGCCAGGGTTCGATGCGCGCAACGTCGTGACGTTCAATGCGCCACTCCAGTTCATCAGGTATCTGACGCCTGAGTCGCGCGCAAACTTCGTGAACCAGCTGGGCGATCGGCTGGCTGCAATACCGGGGGTCGAGAGCGTTGGCGGCGTTGCGCCACTGCCGCTCGCGGGCGGCGACCAGTATTCGATCGGCTCGTACGGCCGCGTTGGTGACCCGGACGACGTCTATCAGGCGCAGAAGGCGGACTTCAAGGCGGTACTGCCCGGGTACTTCGAAGCGATGAGGATCCGGCTGGTGTCGGGTCGCACACTGATTCGGTCCGACAACCAGGCCGGCGCACTCGATGTGGCCGTGATCGATCAGAAGCTTGCAACGCGACTTTTCGGCGACGAGGATCCCGTCGGATCGCAGCTCCTGGTCGACCACTTCAACGTAACGACCTTCTCACTCGAGCGGCTGCCCGTGCAGATCGTCGGTGTTGTGGCGAACGTGCGGTCCGCGTCCCTCTCCGAAGACGGCCGCGAGACCATCTACGTACCGTACATCTTCAGTTCGTTCCTGCCGATCACCTACGTCGTGCGTACGGCCGCCGATCCCGCATCCCTCCTCACACAGGTCCGGACGGAGGCCGCGGCAATGGATCCGGACGTGCCCGTCGCCGGACTGGCGACGCTCGAGTCCTACGTCTCGAACGCGATGGCGCAGACGCGGTTCCTGCTGGCGCTGATCGGAACGTTCGCCGGTCTCGCGCTCGTGCTCGCGTCGATCGGCCTCTATGGTGTGATCTCGTACTCGGCTCGCCAGCGGACCCGCGAGATCGGCGTGCGCGT
This sequence comes from Longimicrobiales bacterium, assembly GCA_035513345.1. Lineage (GTDB taxonomy): Bacteria > Gemmatimonadota > Gemmatimonadetes > Longimicrobiales > RSA9 > DATKCF01. The sequence continues at coordinate 5,442 of DATKCF010000245.1, read as the reverse complement.
CACGTTCGGCGCGACCGGCCGCGACGTCCTGCGACTCATCCTCGGCCAGGGCATGATTGTCGCCCTGATCGGCGTCGGCGTCGGGCTCGTCGCAGCCCTCGCCCTCACCAGAGTCGTGCAGAGCTTCCTCGTCGGCGTGAGCGCTACTGACGCCATTACGTTCGCGGGCATGCCGGCACTTCTGATCGCGGTTGCCGCAATCGCGGCGTACCTGCCCGCCCGGAGAGCGAGTGCGATCGATCCGGTCGTGGCGTTGCGCGAAGAGTAGGATTCGGGCGAGGCACTTCCCGGAAGGGGTTTCCGGGTCTGCTACTCCAGTAGAGCCACGCTCTTGACGCGGGCATAGACGTCCCGTCCGACCTGGATGCCGAGACGCTGCTGCGAACGCCACGTGATCCTTGCCAGCAGCGCGGGCCCGGGCGCCGCCGGACTCTCCAGCCGGACCAGGACCTCGCCTGCGCCACTGGTCGCGATGTCCGTCACGCGCACGAAGAACTGGTTCATGATCGTGGTGTCGGGTTCCGGTGCGAGGCCGAGCGAAACGTCGCTTGCACTGATCTGGAGGCGCATCCGCTGACCGGGCTCGCGCCACTGGCGGCGGACCCAGACGCGGCCCCAGGGTCCGTCGAGCAGAGTGAGATGTCCCTCATCGTCGTGTTCGCGGACGATAGCGTCGGCCACAACGCCGGCATCATCGCGACGCCAGCGCGCGAAATCGATGTCGCCGATGACGTCGGTCGGCGGGCCGGCCGCCTTCACCCGGCCGTCGACGAGCCAGACCATGTGGTCCGCGAGTCGGGTGACTTCGGCGATCGAATGACTGACGTAGAGGATCGGAATCGACAGGCGGCCGGGCAGTGCCTGGAGGTACGGCAGGATCTCGCGGCGGTTCACCTCGTCGAGCGCGGATACCGGTTCATCCATCAGGAGCAATCGCGGACTCGAGAGCAGTGCGCGCGCGATCGCGACACGCTGCCGTTCGCCACCCGACAGTTTCGCCGGTGAACGGCCGAGCAGCGGACCGACGCCCAGCCATTCGACCGCGTCGTCCCACGCGATGCGCCGCTCGCGTGCGCGCTTCAGCGCGAACCGCAGGTTACCGCGCACATCGAGGTGCGAGAACAGGTCGGCTTCCTGGAAGACATAGCCGATCGCGCGTTCGTGCGGCGGAACGAAGACGTGGTGCTCGGAGTCCTGCCATACATCGTCTCCCACACGGAGAAACCCGTCCGATTCGCTCTCGAGTCCGGCGACACAGCGAAGTAGTGTCGTCTTTCCCGAACCCGATGGTCCGAACAGTCCGGTCACGCCGCGGTCCGCGCAGCCGAAAGTCGCGTCCAGTTCGAAACGGCCGCGCACGAGCCGGAACCGGGCGGACAACATCGCGCCGTTGCCGTTCACAGGCGGGGCGCCTCGAAGCGGCGGCTCATCGCATAGACGGCGAGCAGTGCAGCGAACGAGAACACGAGCAGGCCGGCGGCCAGCACGTGCGCGGCGTCATACTCGAGGGCTTCGACGTGATTGTAGAGAGCGATCGACACGACCTGTGTCCGGCCGGGGATGTTGCCGCCGATCATGAGCACTACGCCGAACTCGCCGAGCGTGTGCGCGAAGCCGAGTACGGACGCGGTGAAGAAACCGGGTCTGGCCTGCGGCAGCGCGACGGCCAGGAACCGGTCGAGCGGCGACGCACGCAGCGTTGCTGCGACTTCGAGCGGCCGATCGCCCATTGCCATGAACGCGTTCTGCAATGGCTGCACTACGAACGGCAGCGAGTAGAGCACGGATCCGATGACAAGGCCGGTGAACGAGAAGACGAGACGGTCGCCGCCGATGCCTTCCCACACGCTTCCGACCGGCCCGCGCGGGCCGAGCAGCACGAGCAGATAGAACCCGAGCACGGTCGGCGGCAACACGATCGGCAGTGCGGTCAGTGCTTCGATGGGGGCGCGCAGCCGCGACCGCGTCCGAGCCAGCCACCACGCCAGCGGTGAACCGAGCACGAGGAGAACGGCCGTCGTGACTGTGGCCAGCTTGAGGCTCACGAACACCGCGCGCATGTCGACCGCGTCGAACGGAATCACGGCGTTACGCCGTAGCCGAAGCCTTCGATGATGCGGCGCGCGACAGTCCCGCGCAGGAACTCGACGTACGCGAGCGCGGCCGGATTCGTGGCGCCACGGCGCAGCAGCACAGCGTCCTGCGCGATCGGATCGTGGTACTCCGAGGGGACCAGCCAGTATCGATGCGGCCACTCCCCGTACACCTGACTGAAGGCGACAAAACCGAGTTCAGCGGCGCCGGTGTGAACGAACTGGTACGTCTGCGCAACGTTCTCGCCCTGCACGAGGCGAGCGGCCACGACATCCGTGAAGCCCAGTCGTTCGAGCGTTTGAACCGCAGCGCGACCATACGGCGCAAGCTTTGGGTTCGCCATCGCGATCCGGCGGTTGCGCGGATCACGCAGGTCCACCCCGTGCGATCGTACGGAGTCGAGGCCCGGGCCGTACAGGACCAGACGTCCGATCGCGTACGTGAAGCGCGAGCCCTGTAACGCTTCGCCTTCCCTCTCGAGCAGATCCGGACGTTCTGTGTCGGCGGCAAGAAAGACGTCGAACGGTGCGCCGTTCCGCACCTGCGCGTACAACTGGCCGGTCGCACCTGTGCTCGTAACTACCGTGTGGCCGGTGCCCGCTTCGAAAGCAGCGACGAGATGGTCGTGGGCCGCCGCGAAGTTCGCCGCAACCGCGACGTGGACCGTGCCCCGCGGTTGGGAGGCCGCCGAGCCGGTCAGCACAGTCACGGCAAGAACCGACGCGACCGTGGCCGGGACAATGAACAGGCGAGTCATGACAGCTCGCCCGTTCTGGCGGTCGAATAACCGGGCAGCGCGGACAGTGCATTCGCGAATCCCGATGAACGAAGGACGTCCAGAACCGCCGTCACTCTGGCGTCGTCGTGCAGGTCCTCCCGATAGAAGAAGTCGTAGTCCTCGTATCGGACCGGCAGGAAGTCGAGGCCGCCTTCACGAGCGGTGAACTCGACGCACACACCCGCCTGCGCCCAGCCGGTGCGGATCGTCTCGACGACACCACGGTGGTCGGACGCCGTGCGCTCATAACCGTCAGGGCGAGGCATGCGTCCCTCGAGAATCATGTCGAGGCAGCGGCGCGCGCCCGAGCCGTCTTCGCGGCCGACCCACCGCAGCCGGGCACCGACTGCCGCCGCGACACTGGCATGACCGAGACCGGGCGACAGGGCCAGCCCTTCTGTCCAGCGGGAAACGTGGATTCGACGGTAGCCGGTACCAAGCACATCCCGAACGACAGTCGCGTTGTCCGCCGAATCGTCGCCCAGATGCACACCCGCCACGTGCGCGCCGCCGTCCCGCAGCATCTCGAGCGACCGGCGGCTCGACCGGACCAGAGGGATCACCCGTACGTCGGCCGCGCTCGATACGAAGCCGGACAGCAGGCCGACCGCCGGGTCGCAGCCGGCCACAACCAGCGTGCGCCGCGGATCGGGCAGCGGGCCGGTCCCACGCCCGCCACCGCGCCCGGTTCCGCTACCCACGCCCGACCCGTCATGGGGCAGGACGCCCACATGCGTCGGCTCCGCCGCGATGCGCCGGACGCGACCACCGAGATGAGCCAGCCAGTACCGCGACGGACCGGATGCGCCGGAAGCCTCGCCAGCCGAGTCGTCGCCCAGACGGAACAGATCCTCGACCGCGCAGCCGAACACGCTCGCCAGCGCAAGCGCCACACCGGCCGACGGCACCAGCCGGCCGGTCTCGATCGCGCTTACTTCCGCCCGCGACAGGCCCGCCCGGTCGGCCAGGTCGCGTTGCGACCAGCCGGCCCGCCTTCGGTGATCGCGCACCCGATTCGAAACGGTTGCTGCCATGATCCTGTCAAGATTGACAGAATCATGGAATTCCGCAAGTGAAATGCCTGGACCACGACGGCGCCTTCAGCCATGGCTGCGCCCCGCCACGCACATCAGAATAGCCTGTGCCCGATTGACATGCGCCTCACATGATAACATGTTCGGGGCATGACCATGATCCAGATACGCAATGTACCAGAGGCGCTGCACCGTGACCTGAAGTCGCGGGCGGCGAGGGCGGGAATGACGTTGTCGGACTATCTGCTGAACATGATCCGCCAGGGCGCGGCCCGGCCGGAGCCGGACGAGCTGTTACGGCGCGTGCGGGAGCGATCGCCGGTCTACACGACGGAATCGGCGGCGGACGCGGTTCGAGCCGAGCGGGAAGCCCGGTGATCGTGGTCGACGCGTCGGCGCTGCTGGAAGTGCTTCTGCAGACCGGCGCGGCGGCTGCGGTCGAGGCGAGGCTTTTCGGGGGCGATACGCTGCATGCGCCTCATCTGCTCGATCTCGAGGTGACGCAGGTGTTGCGTCGGTACGAGCGCGCGGGCGAACTGAGTTCCCGTCGCGGGCGGGCGGCGCTCGAGGATCTGGCGGCGTTCCGGATCGAGCGCTATCCGCACCACCTGTTCCTTGAGCGCGTGTGGACGCTGCGGGCGAACGCGACGGCGTACGACGCTTGCTATCTCGCGTTGGCAGAGGCACTGGACGCGCCGCTGCTGACCATGGACCGGCGGCTCGCCGGCGTGCCGGGTCACGCCGCCACGGTCGAGGTTCCGCGGTAACGCGTCAGGTCCTGTGTTCTGCAGCCAGCTTCTCGCCGGTCTCGAGAAAGTGGCCCAGCTCCCGCTCCCATTCCTCCATGAAAGCACGGTACGCGGCAGCAGTGAAGGCTCCGACATCGTCCTCGCCCGCCGGGTTCAGCGCCGTGTACGTGTAGGTCACGTCCAGGGCCGTCGCCGCCTCGCCCTCGCGGCGCAGGCGGATGTCGATCTCCCCCACGGTCCGGCCCGGCGTGACCTTCAGGAACGCGATTCGCTCCGCCGGGGCGTACTCCGTGGTTACCCAGATACTCTCGGCTGTCCCGCCCGGCATGATGAAAATGCAACCGGGCTCGGCAACGCCGGAATGGCTGAGTACGAGTTCGGGATCCCAGCCGTTGACCCATTCGGTCTCTCGGACCGGACAGAGAAGAGAAAACACGGCTTCGGGTGATGCGTTCAGGTGCTGTACCCACGAATGGGAAACCCTCATTGGAGCCTGGATCCGCACGGATCCTCCTTGCCGGTAGCCAACCGCGTTTCATGGATTGTTTCACGCCGCGGACGCCGGGGGTGCTGAGGACGCTGGGACGGCGGAACCTGTCCGTCTGCGCGTCAGGAGCCCTGCCCCCACAATCCGTTCAACAACAAGGCTCTTCCGACTTAGGCATGGGTTGTTTCGAGTCCGCCGCTATCGAACGCGCTGGCCGGCCTGGCTGCATACCGGCCGCGTGCACTCCAGAGTGGTTCGTCACCACTGGCTGCACGCACCGGCGCAACGTGAACCTTGCCC
>DATKCF010000244.1:0-2194 GCA_035513345.1 Longimicrobiales bacterium | reverse complement strand
GGATCCGATCGGGCAGCTGGCGGCCTTGACGGTGGTGGCCCGACTGTCGAGCCTGTTCATGGCGGCGGTGGTTCCGGCAGTCGCGTACCAGACCGTGCGTCGCCTGACCGACGGTCGCACCGCGCTCCTTGCGGGCGTCTTTGTTCTGCTGCTGTATCCGCTGTTCTACTATTCGCGGACGAGCAACGTCGACGTCGGTGGCCTGATGTGGCTGGCGCTCGGGCTGTGGGCGCTGTCCGGCGTCGTGCGCGACGGGCTGACGCGTCGCAACGCAGTGGCGCTCGGAGTTTTCGCTGCGCTGGCTACCGCGACGAAGGATCAGAACTACGCCATCTTCGTTGCGATCGGCCTGAGTGCGGTTGCGCTCCATATTGCATCCAGCCGGGCGACGGGTCGCCTGCGCGCGGCATGGGTCGCGCCGGTCATCGGCCTCGTCACTGCAATCGGCGTTTACGTCGTCGCGACCGGTCTTGTGTTCCGCCCCGAAGCGTTCGTCCGCCACGTCCGGTTCATCATCGAGCATCCATCACAGGGCGGCGGAAGCGGCCAGTCGTACTACAGCACGCCGGCCACAGTGGCGGGCTATGCGAGTCTGGTCGGGGCGTACGTGCGGCATATCGTGGACTCGATGGGCCTGCCCATGGCCGTGGCCGGAGCAGCGGGTCTCGGTGTGGCGGCCGTGCGGCGGCCCCGGCTGCTGATTCTCGCGATCCCGGTGATCGCCCTGTTCCTCGGTGTGGTTGCTCCCGTGCGGTTCGTACGGATCCGCTTCGTGATGCCGGCGGCCTACGTGATGGCGATGTTCGCGGCGATCGCCATCAGTGCGGCTGCAGGCTGGCATTTCGCTCGCCAATCGCCCGAGGGCACCTCGCCATGGCGGCGCCGGGCGGCCGCTGCGTGTCTTGTCCTGATCGCGGGCTGGGCGGCCGTGCGTGACGCCGACCTGACATTCCAGATGCTGCGTGACTCACGATACGCGCTGGGCGACTGGATCGCGTTGAACCTGGGTCCGGGTGATCGCATCGGTTTCTACGGCGCGGCGCTCAAGCTGCCACACGTACCCGATCACATCCTGCTCGAGTCCGGGCCGTATGCTGGCGGCGCGACGATGCCGGCGCGCGACGAGGAGCCGGAAATCATCGTCATCATTCCGCAGCAGTCGTTCGAGATCGTTCACGAATGGAACCTGCCGGCGGAACGGTTCCGCGAGCTGGACAGCGGCGAGTGGAACTACGACCGGTTGTTCATCCATCGTGGACCGGCGCTCTTCGAGAGACGGCCGCTCAACTGGGTGAACCCGCCAGTCCGCGTGTACGTCCGGCGCGACGTGATGTCCCGTCTCAAGACGCGAACCGTCGACTGACGCGCCGCGAGGCCCGAATCCGATTTGTCGCCTTCCGCTCCGTCTTCAGCGGAGCGTGTCTCATGGTCATTCAGTTGGAATCCCCACCGGCGTTTCGCTGTTCCGGCGGTCCAGCGCGGCGCGCACGAGCCCCGGCCTCCAGCAGCGCCCGGACCTCCGCATCGGTCGTCTGCCGGAAATCGTCATACCACGCGCTGACGCCATCGAGCTCGAGCGTCTCATGCACGCACACGACGTCATCAGCGACCCGGCGCAGCTCGACCGTAACATCGGCGGACGCGACAGGAACGGCCACAACGACAGCCGTGGGTTCGCGTGCGCGCACTGCGGCGACGGCCGCGAGCATCGTCGAGCCGGTCGCAATGCCGTCATCGACAATGATCGTGATGCGGCCGCGCGGATCGATGCCGCTCTGCACGCCACGGTACAGCGCCTCTCGCCTTGCCAGTTCGCGGACCTCACGCTCGGCCGCTTCGAGGAAGACGGACTCGGGGATCCCGAGTTGATTGACGACAGCATCGTTGACGACCCGCACGCCACCGCTGGCCACGGCGCCCATGGCAAGCTCCTCGCCGCCGGGCACACCGACCTTGCGGACGACGAACACGTCGAGCGGAGCGCCGAGAGTGCGCGCGACCTCGGCCGCCACGGGCACGCCGCCGCGCGGCAGGCCGAGCACGAGCGTGTCGTCGCGACCGGCGTACTGCTCGAGCCGGGCCGCCAATGCGACGCCCGCATCTCGACGGTCACGGAACCGTCCGTTCATCGCTCACTCCCGGACCCGCGCGTCCACCGCGACCCGCGGATCGGTATGGTGATGGGTCCGGTGAA
>DATKCF010000243.1:0-23355 GCA_035513345.1 Longimicrobiales bacterium | reverse complement strand
GTTCGCTCTCTCGCCCCAACATCAGCCCAACCCCCGATCTGGAGGAACCCTGCGGACGTGACCCTAATCTACCCATCGGTCTTCCAACCGTCCATCGCCTTCGCACAATAATCGTGCGAGGTTTCCGATCAGGTTTCTAGGGCTGGTTTCTGGGGTTCGCGCGAATCCGTGATGCCGGCGCGCCGGGCCAGAAACGCGGTCTGAACTGCCTTCAAGGCCGCACGGGCGCCGCCTGCGACGCCGCAGGGTGCGCCATCTCCGGAATCGCTAAGGGGGGCGCCCACATCCCCGCTCGGCGCGAACCCCAGAAACGAGCCCAGAAACCAGCCCCAGAAACGAACTCCCCAAAGTAGCCACTCCAGGGAACCTTTCAGCTCCAGACCCGTAGTAGCTATGGTTGCTCGTGGCCGCTGATGGCCGGCGCGACCCGCGATGTGGCGCTACTGCAGGGGATTTCAACGAATGGACAATTCAGTCAGCCGACGAAGGTTCCTTGCGGGGGCAGCAGCCAGTCTACCTGCGCTGCTGGTTTTGCCAGGCGGCCTCGAGGCCATCACGACGATGGGCAGGCGATACGCAACACGCAGCCTTTCGTTCGTGCATCTGCATACCGGTGAACGCCTTACGACGGCGTACTGGTCGGCCGGCGACTACGTGCCGGAATCGCTGAGCCTGGTCAACCGTGTACTTCGCGACTGGCGAACCGGTGAGGTGCGTGCGATCGATCCGGCGCTTCTGGATCTGCTTCACGATCTCCGCGATGCGACCGGTACGTCGGCCCCGTTCGAGGTGATATCGGGATATCGCTCGCCGGCTACGAACGGCAAGCTCGCCGCGGGCTCGAGTGGCGTCGCGAAGTCGAGCCTGCACATGGTCGGCCGGGCGATCGACATCCGGCTCGCGGATGTGCCGCTGGACCGGCTGCGCGATTCGGCAATCGCACTCGATCGCGGCGGTGTCGGCTACTACCGGTCGTCGAATTTCGTCCACGTCGATACGGGCAGGGTCCGCACCTGGTAGCTGACGGGTTCGTCATTGTGAGAGAGGGCCGGCGGCGTTCAACGCCACCGGCCCTCTTTCACTGCTGGTCAGCCCGAAATCGGTTCCGTCACACAGGTCGCCTGCCCTGAATGACTTGCAAAACGACCACGACCAGCGCGATCACGAGCAGGACGTGGATGAAGCCGCCGAGCGTATACGAACTGACCATGCCCAGAAGCCACAGTACGAGCAACACAACAATGAGAGTCCACAGCATGACGAGTCTCCCGTTCGGGTCAGATTGAAGGCGAGTCGGCCCACCGGCGGCAGGTCAGCAGACCTGATCGCCGCCGGTGGCCGGCCTCACCGCAGGCCGTTTCTCTCTTCCCAGCGAGCGACTTCGCGCTCGGCTTCGTCCTTGGCCCTGCCGTAGCGCTGCTGAATCGTTCCGACGAGCTGGTCGCGGCGACCCTCGATGCGGTCGAGGTCGTCGTTGGTGAGGTCGCCCCACTGCTCCTTCACCTTGCCCTTCATTTCATTCCACTTGCCCTTCAGCGTTGACTCATTCATCTGTCGGCCTCCTGCCTGAGATGGATATTGGATCCATGACGCGCCGGCTTCAGTGCGCCATCGTTGTGCGCTTGCGCACGATCACAACAGATTGCAGGATGCATGCCGGGCCACGTCTCGTGCGGACTTCCGCGCATACGCCGCGCAAATGCGCACGAGCCGATACGCGAGTCTGTCATGCACGCCGCGAAGGCACTACCCTCAGGCCATGATCAGGCCCCGTCGCACGGCAACGCCGTCGGACGTTTCGCACCATTACGACACGCTCGATCCGTTCTATCGCGAGCTGTGGGGCGAGCACCTGCATCACGGACTCTGGGATCGGGGTGACGAGAGTCCGGAGGATGCCGTGGTCGCGCTCGTGCACCTTGTCGCGAAGGCGGCGCGCGCCCGCGCGGGCTGTGTCATCTGTGATGTGGGTTCGGGCTATGGCGCGACGAGCCGTCTGCTGGCGGATCAGTTCGGCACGATCGTGACGGCGTACACCTTGTCGGCGGTCCAGCACGAGCACGCGCGGTCACGCGCGGCGAACAACGCAGGCATCCGTCACGTTCTCGGCGACTGGCTCGAAGCGGACGTTGATGCGGCGTCGTTCGATGCGGTAATCGCCATCGAGAGCACGGCACACATGGAAGACAAGCCGGCGTTCTTCGTGAAGGCGAGGGCCGCGCTGAAGCCTGGCGGCCGGGTCGTCGTCTGCGCCTGGCTCTCGTCCGGCGCCGAACGTCCGTGGGAACGGCGCTGGCTGCTCGAGCCCATCTGCGATGAAGGGCGGCTGCCCTCGCTCGGAACGGCGGCCGAATACATGCAGTGGATCGACGAAGCCGGTCTCGAACTCGAAGCCTTCGAGGACCTGTCGGACCGTGTCCGGAAGACCTGGGCCGTCAGCTCGAAACGCCTTGCCTCGCGCATGCTGACACGGTCGGCATGGGCATTCCTCCTCGATCGGCGCAACCGTGACCGCGTGTTCGCGCTCAGCGTGCCCCGCATCCGGCTCGCCTACGCCACCGGCTGCATGCGTTACGGCCTCTTCGTCGCCCGCAGGAGCGATTGACCGTACAGTTCGACCATGCGGTCGATGCCGAACCGTTCGATGGCACTGGAGCGGGCGGCGAGGGCCAGCGTTCGGCGCTGTCCGGCGTTGCCGCGAAGGGATTCGAGCGCGTCGGCGATCCTCTCCGGACTGCCCGCGTCGACGAGCAGGCCGTTCACGCCATCGTCGATCTGTTCGCGGTGGCTTGTCGCATCACTCGCAACGACCGGCAGCCCGCACGCCAGCGCCTCGATTACAGAGTTCGAGAAGCCTTCCGCATCCGACAGGTGGACCGCAACATCCGCGGCGGAGAGCAGACGGGGAAGGTCGGATCGCCGTCCGGTGAACGTGGCGGCCAGCCCCAGTGACGCGGCCAGCGAGCGGAGCATCAGGGCGTCAGGACCGTCGCCGACGATCAGCGCGTGCGCGGGCTTCGCCATCGCGGCGCACGCCCGCAGGAGCCGGTCCACGTTCTTGCGCGGTTGCAGGACGCCATGGTATGCGACGACAAAGGTGCTTTCGTCGATGCCCCATTCCGCCCTCGCGTTCGCTCGAAGTTCCGGCTGCGGCTGCCAGTAGCCGACGTCCTTGCCATTGGGGATCACGTCGATGGGAACTGCGGACAGCCACGGTGTTCGCTCGCGTAGCGTCTTCTGCATTGCAGCCGAATTCACGATGATGCCCTGGAGCCGGGTCCAGACCGCGCGGTAGACCGCGCTGTCGCGCAACGGGCTCGGCGCACCATGGCGGTGCACCAGCGCCGGACCGGACCGGAGCCGCAACGCGGCGAACGCCAGTTTCACGTCCTTGCGGCGGTCGGCAAGAACGACGTCCGGAGTTTCGTCGCGCACAACGCGGGCGATCTGGACGGCTCGCCAGGCATTCAGTTCGGCCCGGATAGCCACGGGTGCGACCGCGATTCCGCGCGCGTCCAGACGCTGTCGCAGCTCGCTGTCCGGATGGCACGCGACGGTCACGCGATGGTCCGCCTGCGCGAGGCCGGTCGCGAGATCGATGGCGGATGTCATGCCGCCAGCGACGCCGCGCTCGGAATTGACGAAGAGGATGCGGATTGATCCCATACCCGTCCGGCGGTTATCTTCGTGAATTGTCAAGTTTAACAGATAGAAGGACTTGGGGAACGCGTGCAGCGCCTCGACCACATTCGGAATTTCTGTATTGTCGCGCATATCGACCACGGCAAATCGACCCTTGCCGACCGGTTGCTCGAGGAGACAGGTACGCTGACCCACCGGCAGATGGAAGCGCAGGTTCTCGACAGCCTGGACCTCGAGCGCGAGCGGGGCATCACGATCAAGCTGCATGCCGTCCGGATGCGGTATGAAGCCGGCGATGGCCAGGTCTACCAGCTCAATCTGATCGATACACCGGGCCACGTCGACTTCACGTACGAGGTCTCGCGATCGCTGGTGGCCTGTGAAGGTGCCATACTCGTCGTCGACGCGAGTCAGGGCATCCAGGCGCAGACGCTTTCGAACCTGTTCCTGGCCATGGATGCGGGGCTCGATATCATTCCGGTCCTGAACAAGATCGATCTGCCGGGTGCGGAGCCCGAGCGCCGGCGCAGCGAGCTGATCGAGCTGCTTGGCATCGAGCCGGAGGAAGTGCTGGTCGTATCGGCGAAGGAGGGCACGGGTGTGCCCGCACTTCTGGAAGCGATCGTTCGACGGGTCCCGCCGCCGAAGGGCGACAGCGAGGCACCGCTTCGCGCGCTGATCTTCGATTCGTACTACGACCGCTACCAGGGTGCCGTCCCGATGGTGCGGGTCGTGGATGGCAGGATCCGGCCGGGTACACGGATCGCTTTCGGCGCGACATCGGGCACGTATCCGGTGGACGAGGTCGGGTTCATGCGACTGGCGAGGTTCAAGGTCGACGAGCTGGGTCCGGGCGAGGTCGGGTACGTGCTGGCGGGGATCAAGCGCGTTTCGGACACGAAGGTCGGCGATACGATCTTCGACGCGGACAACCGTGCGACAGAATTGCTGCCCGGTTACCGCGAGGTGAAGCCGATGGTGTTCAGCGGCCTGTACCCGTCGATATCCGATGACTACGAGGCGCTGCGCGACGCGCTCGAGAAGTTGAAGCTGAACGATGCGAGCCTTTTCTACGAACCGGAGACCTCGACCGCGCTCGGGTTCGGCTTCCGGTGCGGCTTCCTCGGCCTGTTGCACATGGAGATCGTGCAGGAACGGCTCGAGCGCGAGTTCGATCTCGATCTCGTCAACACGGTGCCGAACGTCGAGTATCACGTCGTCCTCACCGACGGGTCCACCATCGAGGTCGAGAATCCGAGTCGCATGCCGGACCGCTCTGAGATCGCCCGCATTGAGGAGCCGTACGTCCGCGCCCGGATCATGTGTCCGGCGGAGTACATCGGGAACGTGCAGAAGCTGTGTCACGAACGGCGGGGCGAGTACCGCGAGATGCAGTACATCGATCCGACGCGCGTCGAGTTCGAGTACGATCTGCCGCTGGCCGAGATCGTGCTCGATTTCTACGACAAGCTGAAAGGCTCGACGCGCGGGTATGCGTCCCTCGACTGGTCGCCGCTCGAGTACCGCGCGAACGATCTGGTCCGGCTGGACCTGATGGTGAATACGGAGCCCGTCGATGCGTTCAGCGTCATCATGCACAAGGACAAGGCGTACGAGTTCGGCCGATCGATCGCGGAAAAACTGCGCAAGCTGATTCCTCGCCAGATGTTCGAGGTCGCGATCCAGGCGGCGATCGGTGGACGCATCATCGCGCGGGAAACAATAAGCCCGCTGCGCAAGAACGTGACAGCCAAGTGCTACGGCGGCGACATCACGCGCAAGCGGAAGCTGCTCGAGAAGCAGCGCGAGGGAAAGCGTCGCATGAAGCAGGTCGGCACGGTCGAGATCCCGCAGGAGGCCTTCCTGGCCGTACTCCAGATCGGCGACTGAGGCCGCTGGCCGGCCCGGGCGCGGGGCGGAACGGGTGCGCATGCGGGAGTCCGCTGACCCGATGCGAGCGGCTGCCGGGACTCGCCGCTGCTGGCGGCGTGGCTCGCGTCGTGCGACATTCTCCACACCAGTGACAGCGGGCCGACCTATCCGGACGGCGGGCTCCATTCCAACGACGCCGAACACGAATGTCTGAATCTGATAGCACCAGTGGCAATGCTGGCGGAAGCTCGTCGAGCGCCGGCGGAGTGATTGTTGCGGGTCCGACGCCGCCGTCAGGCAAGAAGTGGATCATCGGCGTGGACCTTGGCGGCACGAACATCTCCGTGGGCGTGCTCCCGCTCGATGGCGGCGATGGCGAGGTACTCGGCCTGAACACGGTGTCGACGGAGGCGCAGCGCGGCGCGAAGTTCGTGGTCGACCGGATCATCGGCCTGATTCACGACTCGATGGAAACCGTGCTGTCGACGGAGGGCGGAGTCGAGGGCGATTTCGCGGGTGTAGGCATTGGCTCGCCGGGTCCTCTGAACCGGGCGACCGGTACGGTCATCAATACGCCGAATCTCGGCTGGCGCAATTTCCCGCTGCGCGATCTCGTTGCGCGGGCGATCGGCATGCCTGCGACGCTCGACAATGACGCGAACTGCGCGACGTACGGCGAGTGGTGGCTGGGTGCCGGCCGCAACGTCAGCTCGCTCGTAGGCCTCACACTGGGCACCGGCATAGGCGGCGGCATCGTTCTCAACGGCGAGATCTTTCACGGCGTGAGCGATGCGGCGGGCGAGATCGGGCACATGACGATCGACTCGACCGGCCGCCTCTGCAAATGTGGCAACTACGGCTGTCTCGAGGCGTACGCGTCGGGTCCGGCCATTGCGCACCGCGCGGTCGAGGGCGTCATGGCGGGAGCGGAGTCTCTGTTGCCCGGTCTGGTCGATGGGCGGCTCGAGGACGTCACGGCCGCTACCGTCTACGAAGCGGTCGTGCTGGGCGACCCCTACGCGAACGAGGTCATGCGCGAGACCGCCAAGTTCCTCGGCGCCGGCGTGGCCAGCATCATCAACATCCTGAATCCGGAGATGGTCGTGATCTCGGGCGGCGTGACACGGGCGGGCGAGCACCTGTTCGTTCCGCTGCGTGCCGAGATCCGGCGCCGCGCGTTCCGCAGCGCGGAAGAAGCCTGCCAGGTCCTTTCGGGACGCTTGCCGGGAACGGCCGGCGTGATCGGCGCGGCCGCGGTCTTCAAGAAGGAAACCTACGGCGTCGTCTGAACGGGGACTGGACTGTGCCGCGACTCGGGATCCTCGGGTCCATGGTCTGGGACCGTATTCACGCCCGTGACGGCCGTGCCGTTCCGGTCGAGGAGTGGGGCGGCATCACGTACGCTCTGGCGGCGGCCGCCGCCGCTCGCTCGCCGGACTGGACGATCGTGCCGGTCGTGAAGGTGGGCCGTGACCTCGAGGAGCGGGCGTGGTGGTTTCTGCGCGATCTGCCGGGGTTCGACCTCGACAGCGGCATTCGCGTCGTTGCGGAGCCGAACAACCGCGTGGAACTGCGCTACGCGGATCTCGAGCGTCGCGCGGAGCGCATGTCGGGCGGCGTCCCGCCGTGGCAGTGGGAGGAGCTGGTGCCGATCGTGGCCGGGCTGGACGCGCTCTACATCAACTTCATATCGGGATTCGAGATGGAACTCGAAACGGCGACACGGCTGCGTGCCGCGTTCGACGGCCCGATCTACGCCGACCTTCACTCGCTGTTCCTCGGAATCGATGCGGCGGGCTGGCGCTCGCTCCAGCCTCTGGCGGCGTGGCGCGACTGGCTGCGCTGCTTCGACATCGTCCAGGTCAATGAAGCCGAAATGGAGATGCTCGCGCAGGCGTGGGGCGATCCGTGGCACGTCGCGGCCGACGTTGTCGGTCCGGATTTGCGCATGCTCATCGTCACACTCGGGTCACGCGGCGCGGCCTACGTCGCGTCGCCCGATTTCGGGCGCGGCCCGCTCGACTGGAAGCGTAACGCTGGCCGTGTCGAGCCGGTCGTCGTGCCCGCCGCCGCCCGCAGCCAGAAGTTCACGCTGGCGCCGGACGCGCTGGTCGATGGCGATCCGACCGGTTGTGGCGACGTCTGGGGCGCGACGTGCTTCTGCAAGCTGCTTGCCGGCCATCGGCTCGAGGATTCGGTCCGTTCCGCACTGGACGCGGCCGCGCGGAACGTGCGACACCGCGGCGCGACGGGCCTGCACCATCATCTGAGCGGGAGGATCGTGGCGTGAAGGTCATAACGCTGCCTGCGTCGCTGGACGAACGCACGTTCGACGCAGTCGCGCGCGGTCTCGATGGCGAGCCTGCCGAACGCAGACTGTTCGATGGCAGCCACGTCCGATGGGCCGACCCGTATGGCATGATCGGGCTGCTCGCGGTGGGTTCGGTGGCGGGCCGCGCGTCGGAACAGCCGATCCTGCGGTTGCCCGAGCAGCCGGATGTGCTGAGCTACATGGCGAGGATGGGGTTCTTCGAACACGCCGAAGCGATCTTCGAGATCCACGGCGCGACGCGTCGCTCGCGCCACGACGGACCGTCCGATGTCCTGCTCGAGATCACGGCGATCAACTCGCACGCCGACGTCCATTCGGTGGTCGACCTCGTCAATGAACGCGGCATGAGCATCCTGACGAAGCAGTTGAACTACCCGGTGAGGGAGGCGTTCCAGTTCAGTGTCGTGCTGTCGGAGGTCTGCCAGAACATCATCGAGCATGCCGAAACCGGCGGCTGGGTCGCTACTCAGCGGTACACGTGGACGAAGCGGCTGGCCGGCCGCAAAGTCGTCGTGATCGCGGTGATGGACCTCGGCGTCGGGTTCCGCCAGTCGCTGTCGAGCACGCATGCCGCCCGCCACGGCGACGGTGGCCGGTTCTCCGACGCCGCCGCTCTCGAAGCGGCATTTCTCCACGGCCAGACCCGATTCCATGATCCGGGCCGCGGCCAGGGGCTTCAGCAGATCCGCAAACAGGTGGGCCGCTGGAACGGCCGGGTCTCGATCCGGAGCGGCTCCGCCCGCATCGCGGACGTGCCGGATTGGGACGATTCATTGCCCCTCGAGGAACAGCTGCCTTTCGTACCGGGGTCACAGATCGGTATCATTCTTCCTGCGCGGGTCGACGAAGGTGGATTGACCGTGCCCGCACATGCTGCAAAGGGAGAGGTCCAGTGAGGTACGGTCCGGCCAGTGTAGTGCCGTTCCAGATCGATCTGTCATCGATCGCGCGGCGCTCCGTCGCGAGTCTGTACTCGCATCTCGTTACCCGACCGACCGGGCGTGCACTCCGGCTCGGCATCGAGAGCCAGATCGGCGAGCTCGGCGCCGCCTGTATCTCGGTCCTCGATTTCACGCAGGTCGTTGTGCTCGACTACAGCTGCGCCGATGAGGCCGTAGCCAAGCTCATGCAGCGCTACCGCGGCGCGGACCGGCCCGCCGACGTCTATTTCCTGGCACGCGGTCTCGGGGAGCAGCATCGGGATCCGATCGAGGCCGTCCTTGCCCGGTACGACATGGCATTGTCCGCGGAGATCGCCGCGGCCGGGTTCGTGCTGCTCGGTGCCGCCTCGGCCGGAGAGCGCGACGTCTGGGTTGCGCTCGAGTCGACGCGCACCGCCTCGCCGGACGAAATCGCCAGGCTCCTGGATGGCGATGAACGGGAGACGACGACGGTGCTCGACGGACTGTGCGAGCGACGTGTCGCCCTTCGCCGTTCGGACTCCCGCTATCAGGCGCTGAGTTCGCTGCTCGCGGTCGCCGAAGCGTGATGGCCCGGCCGGCGACTATCGGTCGCGGGGTCTGTAACGCAGCTGCCGGTCGGTCTTTCCCATGACGAACCCGAGGACGCGGTTCGTCGCCTTCAGAACCGCCAGTGCCGCCGCCGTCTCGGGATCCTCCTCGAGGACCCGGTTGGCGCCGCTCAGGTTGACGGCGCCACGCCCGAGGTGCGGTGACGTGACGGCGACCGACGCCAGCGCATAGTCGGAGCCGACCGCTTCGACAATCGTCGCGAAGTCCAGCCCGAACCGGGCCTTGTCCCCGCTGATGCGGTTGACCGCGCCGAGCGCTGCGCTGGCCGCAGCCCTGGCGCGTCCATCCCGTGCCTCGATCTCCGTAGCCTCGCCGGTGACCTCCCGGCCGTCGTACAACATCCTCAATCGGACCGTCACCCGCCCGCCGCTGACCTCCGTGTCGATGCCCAGAAGCCGGTACCGGCCGCCGGGGTCCGCCGCTGGCTCGGTGCGCGCCTCGCCGTCCGGTCCTTCCAGCGTATTCTCGTCGGCCAGTTGCGCGATGCTGATGATGCGCTTGTCGATCGGAATCTGGAGCCGGCTCTCCAGAACGGACCGCACATGTTGCGCGAACTCACGTGTCGGTGGCCCCGGCTTGATCAGCAGATGGATCTCGCGCGGGTGACCGAACGCATCGGGCTGCACGAACGCGCCAACGACCCCGGGGAGCTCCCGCAGAACGGTCTCGGCGGTGTGCTTGATTTCCTGATCGTCCATTCGGTTGATTCGTAGCGGACCTGGTTGTTGTCCCGGCGCCAACGGCGGGCCGGGGACAATGCGGCACAGGGGGAAGCGGGTCAAGTTCCGTGCCCGGTCAGGCGCAATCCGCGACTCCCGTCCGTGACGCTGCCGGTACAGCTCGCCCGGTGTGCCGTGGCGGGGTTCGATTGCCGGGAAGCGCTGCTCACAATAATTTCGCGATGTGAGCACATGCCTTCACATGCGACCGCCCCGGTACAACGCACTTTCCGAGAAGCCCGGACGAGGCCAATGAAAGGCGTCATCATGGCAGGCGGCTTCGGCACTCGCCTCAAGCCGCTGACCATCAACAGGCCGAAACCGATGGTGCCCGTTGCAAATCGCCCGATGATGGAGCACATCGTCGAGCTGCTGAAGCGACACGGCATCACGGACCTCGTCTCGATCCTCTATTTCCAGCCGGAGCACATCACATCGCACTTCGGCGACGGTTCGGCGTTCGGCGTGCGCATGACGTTCGTGACGGCGGAGGCCGACTTCGGCACGGCGGGCGCGGTGCGTAACGCGGCGGCGGCGATCGGTGAGGAGCCGATGCTGATCATCAGCGGCGACGTGCTGACCGACTTCGATCTCGGCGTCGCGATCCGCGAACACGAGGCGCGCGGTGCCGAAGCGACGATTGCGGTGACGTCGGTCGAGAATCCACTGGCCTTCGGCATCGTCATCCTGGACCGTGAGACGGGCAGGATCGAGCGGTTCCTCGAGAAGCCGACGTGGGGCCAGGTCTTCAGCGACACGATCAACACCGGGATCTACATTCTGCAGCCGGAAGTGCTGGGTCGCGTAGCGCCGGGAACGAATGTCGACTTCTCGAAGGACCTGTTCCCGTCGATGCTTCAGAAGGGTGCGGCGCTGTTCGGGCACGTCGCAACCGGCTACTGGCGCGATGTCGGCAACATCGACGAGTACCGTCGTGCGAACGAGGACGCGCTGTCAGGTCGAGTCGAGGTCGCATTCCGCGGGCAGCGGCGCGCGAACTCGGCGGGCGTGCTATGGGGTGAGCCGGGCGCGGCGATCGGGCGCGACGTCGCGATAGCGGGCACGGTCCTGATCGGGCGGTCGGCCGCGGTTGGCAGCGGTGCGGTCCTCGAGAACGTGATCATCGGCGCGAACTGCGAGATCGGCGATGGCGCCGAGTTGCGCGACGCCGTACTGTGGGAAAATTGCCGGATCGGCAAGGGCGCGCGCGTTCTCGAAACGGTGTGCGCGGCGCGCGTGAGCGTCGGTGCGGGTGCGGCCGTACGCGAGAAGTGCATTCTGTCGGACGGTGCGGAGGTGGGCGAGTTCGCGATCGTCGGGCCGAAAGTGCGCATCTGGCCGGACAAGCTGGTAGAGGATCGTGCGGTCCTGACGCATTCGCTGATCTGGGGCGAGGGTTGGGAGCGCAACCTCTTCAACAACGCGCGGGTCAGCGGCATCCCGAACTTCGAACTGACGCCGGAGATGGGCGCACGGCTGGGCGGCGCGTACGGCGCGCTGCTGGGCCCGGGCGCGTTCGTCGTCGCGTCGCGTGATTCGGACCGCGCATGCCGGATGCTGAACCGGGCGATCATGACCGGCTTCGTGTCGAGCGGTGTCAACGTCGAAGATCTGCGTGCGATGCCGATCCCCGTCGTGCGGCACGCCGTGCATCACGGCCGCGAGGCGGGCGGGTATCATGTGCGTCGTTCGCCGTTCGACCGCAAGGTGGTCGATGTCCTGTTCTTCGATCATGATGGCCGTGACCTGCCGCCGGGCAAGACGCAATCGATCGAGCGGCTGTTTGCGCGTGAGGACTTTTCTCGCGCCGGGCCGGACGGCACGGGCGACATCAACTTCCCGATGCGCGTGGTTGAAGGCTACCTCGAGCATTTCAGTGCGGAGGTCGCGCGCGACCTGATCGCATCGCAGCGCTTGAGTATTGTCGTCGACTATGCGTACGGCCTGACTGTCGAGGTATTCCCGCGCGTGCTCGGCGGCCTCGAGGTCGAGATGGTCAGTCTGGATGCGTACGCATCGCCGGGCCGGCTGCTGCGTTCGGATGAAGAGTTCCAGGAAGTGCGGCGCCGGCTTGGCGGTATCGTGCGGTCGGTCAACGCACAACTCGGTCTGTGGATCGATCCCGGCGGCGAAATCATCCATCTGGTCGACGACGCGGGTCGGACGCTTTCGCCCGAATTGACACAGGCCGTGTTCGTCAATCTGGCCCTCGAGCACCTCGGCGTGAAGTCGGTCGCGATTCCCGTCACCACGCCGAGCGCCGTGGTCGAGACCATCCGCAGCGCGGGCGCCGAGCTGATATGGACAAAGACCGAGCACCATGCGATGATGGCGTCCGCCACGGCCGCCGACATGGTGGCGGGCACACGCGGCGAGTTCATCTTCTCACAGTTCATGCCCTCGTACGACGCGATGTTCTCGTCGATCAAGCTGCTCGAGGGGCTGGCGCGCGCGAAGACGCCGCTGCGCGAACTGGCCGATGCGGTCTCGCCGATCCATGTCGCGCAGAGGCGGATCGCGTGTCCGTGGGGCCGGCGGGGTGCCGTCATGCGACGGCTCATGGAAGATACGGAGAGCGAGCACCGCGAACTGGTCGATGGCGTCAAGATACAGCGCGCCGCGAACGACTGGGCGCTCATCATTCCTCACTCGCACCGACCGTACTTCGTGGTGACCGTGGAAGTGCCGGATGCGAGTGCGGCGCAGCAGTTGCTCGACCACTATTGCCGGAGGGTTGAGGGGTGGCGCGATGAGCATTGACAGAAGCAACGGTCACGGGTTCTCGACACGTGCAGTCCACGGCGGGTCGCCGGCTCCGACACCGGACAGTCCGGTGGTCATGCCTATCTACCAGTCGGCAACATTCTTCACTGATCCGGAGCCAACCGGCGAAGTCCGGTATACACGCTACGGCACGAACCCCAACCACGAGGCGCTGGCGGAACGGCTGGCCGGGCTGGAGGGCGCGGAAGCCGCGTTACCGCTGGCCAGCGGTAACGCCGCGATGGCGCTTTCGCTGCTCGTGTGCCTCCAGTCGGGCGACCATCTGGTTGCATCGCGCTCGTTGTACGGCGGTACGCTGCGGCTGCTCGGTCGTGAGCTGCCCAGGCTGGGAATCGATGTCACGCTTGTCGATCCGGATGACGACTGGAACCGACAGATGCGATCGAGTACGCGGGCGCTGCTCATGGAGGTGCCCGTCAATCCGACGATGCGTGTGCCTGACCTGCGCGCGGTAGCACGGCTCTCGCAGGAAAGCGACGTGCCACTGATCGTCGATGCGACGTTCGCCACGCCCGTCAATCTTCGACCGCTCGAGCACGGCGCCTCGCTCGTCATCCATAGCGCAACGAAGTACCTGAGCGGCCATTCCGATCTCATCGCGGGCGTCGTCGCCGGCCGCGCCGACCTCGTCGATGAGGTGCGAGAGAAACTCGTGAGCTTCGGCCCCGCGCTCGATCCGCATGCCGCCTGGCTTCTCGAACGCGGCGTGAAGACGCTCGCCGTGCGCATGGCCCGGCACAACGAGAACGGAATGGTCGTTGCGACCCGCATCGAGGCGCATCCGGCCGTATCGAGCGTATACTACCCGGGTCTGCCGTCGCATCCGGATCATGCCCGCGCCAGCGAGTTGCTCGACGGGTTCGGCGGCATGCTCGCGATCGTCGTGCGTGGCGGTGACGAGGCTGCGCTCCGAGTCATCAACCGGCTTCGTCTGCTGTATGCGGCACCGAGTCTGGGTGGAGTCGAGTCGCTGGTTTCAATGCCGCGATTCACATCGCACGCCAGCCTCGGCCGCGAAGAACGTCACGCGCTGGGTGTCGCTGATGGATTCATCCGGATCTCGCTCGGCATCGAGGACGCGGCCGACCTGATCGCGGACCTCGAACAGGCGCTCGACCCCGAAGTGCCGGCGGGTTCCGCGGTCGCCGGCGAGGCAGGCGAAGCGTCGC
This sequence comes from Longimicrobiales bacterium, assembly GCA_035513345.1. Classification (GTDB taxonomy): domain Bacteria; phylum Gemmatimonadota; class Gemmatimonadetes; order Longimicrobiales; family RSA9; genus DATKCF01. The sequence goes on along the minus strand of DATKCF010000243.1, from coordinate 9,305 downwards.
AGCTCTGAGCGACGCGCCGGGCAACAGGAGCGAGGAGCGCCAGCGTTGAGCAGGACCGAACGGGTGCATACCGACATTGCCGTCATCGGCGCCGGGCCGTGCGGCATCGGCGTCGGGATCGCGGCAATGCGGGCCGGCCTGGGTTGCGTTCTGATCGACAAGGACACCGTGGCCGGCTCGATCGGCCGGTATCCGACGTTCATGACGTTCTTCAGCACTGCCGAGCGGCTCGAGATCGGCGGTGTTCCGTTCACCGTGGCGGGTGACAAGCCGGTCCGGCGCGAAGCGCTCCGGTATTACCAGAAGCTTGTCGACCACTTCGATCTCGATGTCCGGCAGTACCACGACGTCGAGGCGATCGAGGCCGCGAACGACAGGTACACGGTGAGTGCGATGTCGCACACCGGCGTAGCATGCATCGTCGACGCGACGAATGTTGTCATTGCGACCGGATACTTCGACCATCCGAACCGGCTCGGCGTGCCCGGCGAGCAGCTGCCGAAGGTCTCGCACGGGTATCGCGAAGGCTATCCGTATTTCCGGCAGAACGTCGTGATCGTCGGCGGCGGCAACTCGGCCGTCGATGCCGCCCTCGAGCTGTACCGCTGGAACGCACGCGTCACGCTCGTCCATTTCGAGGCCGAGCTGGACCGCGGTGTCAAGCCGTGGGTGCGGCCCGACATCATCAATCGCATGAATGACGGCTCGATCGATGGCCGGTTCCGGACCCGTGTCGCCGAGATCCGGCCCGCCTCCGTCATACTCGTCGACGACGATACCGGCAGGCTGGACGAGATCGCCAACGACTGGGTCCTGACCATGACCGGCTACACGCCCGATCCGGCGTTGCTGCGTTCGCTCGGCGTCCTCATCGATGCGGCGACCGGCATCCCGGCTCACGATCCCGCGACCATGCAGACCGATGTGCCCGGCGTCTTCATCGCGGGCGTCCTGGCCGCCGGGCACGATGCCAACAAGGTGTTCATCGAGAACGGCCGCGATCACGGCACTCGCATCGTCGCATCGCTCATCGGAGATGGCTGATCCGCGGCGTTGACACCAGCACCCGGGCCTCGCCAGACTCCTGTCTGTTCCGGGCTGACGTGGCGCCGGCCCGACACCCGACAAACACCAAACAGTCAGCCGCCCCGTAGCGGCGATGGAGGTCTGACATGGTTGCGCCGTTCCAGAACGAACCGATGATCGACTTCAATGATCCCGCGAACGCGGAGAAGATGAAGGCCGCGCTCGGTACGGTCCGCGCCCAGCTCGGCCGTACGTATCCGCTCATCATCGGTGACAAGCGGATCACCGAAGGCGACACGAGTGATTCGGTGAATCCTGCCGTTCCCGACCAGGTCGTCGGCCGGTTCGTCCAGGCGACGGCGAAACAGGCTCGCGAGGCGGTGGACGTTGCCGCGATTGCGTTCGAGGACTGGAGGAAGCGGCCCGCCGAGGAGCGCGCGCAGGCGTTGTTCCGCACGGCCAGCAAGCTGCGCGAACGGAAGTTCGAGTTCTGCGCGCTGATGGTGTACGAGGTCAGCAAGTCGTGGCCCGAAGCCGATGCGGACGTGGCGGAGCTGATCGACTTCCTCGAATACTACGCGCGCGAGGCGCTGCGACTGGACGGGCCGCAGCGGCTGGTGCCGGCCGCCGGCGAGGCGAACGAGCTTCGATACATCCCGCTTGGCGTCGGGATCGTCATTCCACCGTGGAACTTCCCCTCCGCGATCATGGGCGGTATGGCAGGCGCCGCCGTGGTGACCGGAAACACGGTAGTGGTCAAGCCGGCCTCGACGTCTCCGACCATTGCTGCGTGGTTCATCGACGTCCTGATCGAGGAGGGCGGACTGCCGCCCGGCGTCGTCAACTTTCTGCCGGGCCCGGGCGGCGAGATCGGCGATGTGCTGGTCGACCACGAGAAGACACGGTTCATAGCGTTTACGGGATCGAAGGAAGTCGGTCTGCGCATCTTCGAACGGTCGGCCAAGGTACATAAGGGCCAGAAGTGGCTGAAGCGGACGATTCTCGAGATGGGCGGCAAGGACGCGATCGTCGTCGACGAGACGGCGGACCTCGATGCGGCTGCCGCGGGCATCGTCGCGTCCGCGTTCGGATTCCAGGGACAGAAGTGCTCGGCGTGCTCACGCGCGATCGTAGTCGATTCCGTGTATGATCAGGTGTTGAGCAAGGTCGCCGAGCAAACGAAGCAACTGACCATGGGCGACCCGACGGATCCGGCCAACTTCATGGGCGCCGTGATCGACAGCAATGCGTTCCGCAAGATCCGCGAGTACATCGCGATCGGGAAGAAGGAAGGCCTGCTGGTGACTGGCGGCGATGCCCGCGACGGCGGCGGGTACTTCATTTCTCCGACGATCATCGCCGACGTGAAGCCGGACTCGCGTCTGGCGCAGGAAGAGGTGTTCGGACCCGTGCTGGCGTTCATCCGCGCCCGCGACTTCGATCACGCGATGGAGATCGCGAACAACACGGAGTACGGCCTGACCGGCGCGCTGTTCTCGAGCATGGAGGATCGGCTCGAACGAGCCGCCGAAGACTTCCACGTGGGCAACCTCTACCTCAATCGAAAGTGTACGGGAGCGCTCGTCGGCGTTCAGCCGTTCGGCGGTTTCAACATGTCGGGGACGGACTCCAAGGCGGGCGGTCCGGACTATCTGCTGCTGTTCACGCAGGGCAAATCCGTGACGCGCAAGCGGACCTGAAACGCCGCGTGCCGCCGCCTCTTCGGGACGACCCAATCCGTTGACCCGGGGTATAAGGCGGGAATACCTTCGGGACCGGCCGGTGTGACCGGTCCGGGCCGCACCCGGGAAGCAGAATGAGCGCGCGCGACAAGATCGAAGAAGTACTCGATACGATCCGGCCGGCACTCCGATCGGACGGTGGCGACGTGGAACTCATCGACTACGATGAGGAGGACCATGTCGTCTCGCTCCGCCTCATGGGTGCGTGCGGCTCATGTCCCGTTTCAATGATGACCCTGAAGCGCGGCATCGAGCAGCGCATCACGTCCGTGGTGCCGGAGGTCCGGTCGATCCAGGCACTGTGACGCCGCGCGCCGGCAACCAACGTACGGCCGGCGCCCAGGCGGGCGCCGGCCTTTCTTATTCGAAGGCAGACAGGTGAGCGGACAGAACGAGCTTCTGCAGAGGGTCAATCAGGCCCTGGCGGCGGTGAAGAATCCCCGGACGGGGGACGATCTCGTCTCGGGTGGTCACATCCGGGAGCTGGCGCTGACGGAGGACGGCCGCGTCACGTTCAAGTTCGTGCTTGCGCCGGAGGACTCGGGCACACTCGTCCGCGAGGCGCGCGCGGCCGCCGAGGCGGTCAGTGGTGTGGACAAGGTGAAGATCGATGTGACACTGCCGGTCGCGAAGGACGCTCAGCAGGGCGGTCACGGCGGGGGTCGGCGCACGCTACAGCCCGGCTCGGTGCCTGCACCGACGCCCGAAGCGGAGCTTTCCAAGGGACTCGGCCACATCATCGCGGTCAGTTCGGGCAAGGGCGGTGTCGGCAAGTCGACCGTAGCGGCCAACCTGGCCGCTCGTCTGGCCGCGACCGGACTGCGCGTTGGCCTGCTTGACGCCGACGTCTACGGTCCCGACATCCCGCTCATGTTCGGTGAGACGCGCAAGCCGCGCGTTACCGGTGAACGGGGCAGTGAACGGATCGTGCCGCTCGAGGCGCACGGCGTGAAGATCATGAGCCTCGGGTTCCTTCTCGAAGAGGACCAGCCGGCCATCATGCGCGGCCCGCTGGTTTCCGGCATCCTGAAGCAGTTCCTCGAGCAGGTCGACTGGGGCGAACTCGACTTTCTGATCGTGGACATGCCGCCCGGCACCGGCGACGCCCAGCTCTCGCTGGTCCAGACGGTCAACCTCGATGGCGCGGTGATGGTCACGACGTCGCAGGACGTGTCGACGAGTGACGTGAAGCGCGCCGTTCGCATGTTCGAGCGCGTTCGCACGCGCATTCTCGGCATGGTCGAGAACATGGCCGGTCTCGAGTGCCCGCATTGCAGCGGCCACATCGATGTGTTCGGAGAAGGTGGTGGCAGGAGGCTGGCCGAACGCCTCGATGTTCCGTTCCTCGGTTCGATCCCGCTGGATCCGGCGGTACGGATTTCGGGCGACCAGGGCCAGCCGATGACTCTCGTCGCGCCCGACTCGCCCGCCGGCCGCGCCCTGGCCGCGATCGCCGATGCAGTCGTCGGCGCCGTCAGCGAGCTCGCGCCGCAGGCCGGTGGTGCCGCGTGAGGGCGACGCCGGCCTGATCGGCCGGATCACCCTGCTCACCGATTTCGGAACTGCCGACGGCTACGCGGCCGCAATGCGTGGCGTCATCGCTACCCGCGCACCAGCCATCATTGTCGATGACGCGAGCCACGACATCGCGGCCGGTGATATCGCCGCCGCGGCGGCCGCCCTGTCGGCCTACTGGCGCATGTATCCACCCGGCACGGTCCACGTGGCTGTTGTCGATCCCGGCGTCGGAACGACGCGCAGGCCGATCGTGGTAACGGCGGCCGGACGTCATGGCGTCGGTCCGGACAACGGCGTGCTCTCACCCATGCTCGAGGCGGGCGGCTCCGCGCGCGAGATCCGGGAAACCGGGCTCATCAGCGAACCGCGGTCGGCCACATTCCACGGCCGCGACATCTTCGCGCCCACGGCCGCGTACCTCGCCACGGGCGGCCTTCCGGCCAATGCAGGGCCCGCGGTCACCGATGCCGTCCGGCTGCCCGTGGAAGCGCCTGCACGGACGCCAGACGGGATCGTCGGGAGCGTCGTTCACATCGACCGGTTCGGCAATCTGGTCACGAACGTGCCGGCCGCTTGGATCGAAGGCGATGCGAAGGTCGAGGTCGACGGCAGCGACGCCGGACCGCTGCGCGTGACGTACGGCGACGTCGCACCGGGTGCCGTCGTTGCAGTGGTCGGGTCGGGTGGCTGTATCGAGATCGCCGTCCGGGATGGCCGCGCGGCCGATATCCCCGGCATGGGTCGGGGATCGGCCGTCCGTGTCAGCTATCGAGCCATTTCCGGTCCGCTTCGCTGATCTGCTTGCGCTTCGGTCCGAAGAACCGGACCGCGACGTAACCGACCAGAACCAGCGGCAGCAACTTGAAGAGCAGGCCGATCGCGATGCCAACGGCGGACAGCGTAAGGCCGAGTACGACGATCGCGAGAAAGCCCACGACGAGGTAGGTCACAAGAGATGAGATCATCGGCGCCCTCCGTTCGTATTCAGTTGGCGTCCGGATCGACCCATACGACGCGGATCGAGCCGAATGCCGCCTCGATGTCGATGGTCAGTCTGTGCTCGGCCTGAGCCCAGTCCGGCGTTTCATACACATCGCCACGCTTGATGAGCCCCTGGCTGTCGAAGCCGACGAGCAGGCCGCCCTTGCGGACCTGGAGGCCGAGTCCGCGCGGAACGCGCAGCGTAAGCGAGCCCAGACCCATGCGCAAACGGGCGGACATGTTGCTGGTCCAGTCGCCTGTGAAGTCGAGTGTGACTTCGCCGACACCGCCCGAGAAGCGGAGGTTCTGTGCGTTGAGGTTGGCAAGACCGAACGCCTGGAACCGGGCGGCGCCCACGTCGAGATCGATGCTCTCGCAGACGATCGGGTTCGGCGACGACACGCGGACCACGGTTTCACTCGCGCCTGTGGCGAGCCGGACGGCGCGGAGCGGAATGCCTGTCAGGTCGAGGTTGGCCCGGGCCGCACCGAACTCGAGTTTAAGATCGACGGGCACGTCGGGGCCGAGGCGGATATCGAGTTCGCCGGCGCGTACGTTGCGGCCTCGGACGCGGACGTCCTCGAGTCCGACGCGGAGCCGGCCGGGCTGGTAGACGAACTCGGGTTGGAAGGCCTGCGCATCATATCTCATCGTGGCGCGGTAGAGCAGGCCGGGGTCACCGGCGCTCAGGTCGAGCGTTCCCGCGCCGTACTGGACGGCAACCTGTAACAGATCCCGGTCACCGGTGGTCTGGCGCATCTGGGTGATCGTGCGCCAGTCCTGCGCGGCGGTGTCGGCCGGCGAGGCGGCCACCAGCACAACCAGTCCGGCGGTCAGGCAGAGGAGCTTACGCACCCGTCGGCTCCGCATAGATGCCGGGCTCCGGCGTCTGGCCAACAGTGTTCGCAGGCTGTGTTCCGGCCCGTGTAAGGAGCACGGCGCCGAGGCCGATGCTGAGCGCTGCCCACATCACGACCATACCGATCGCGAAGAAGATCCCGCCAAGGAATCCGAGCCACGGGCCGGCCATCCGGATCACGTTGACCGCGATGAACGGTGCGATCAGCAGGCCCAGGCCGGTCATCAGGAAGTAATACGAGTTGCCGCGCTGGAACCAGTCGGTCGCGTAGAATCTGCGCTCGGCAAGCGCTTCGCCGGTCGCATGGGCCACGCCGATGTAACCCAACAGGATCGCCAGCCCGACCGCGACCGGGAACAGCGGGATCCAGGCCAGCAGTGCCGGTATGCCTACAATCGATATCGCCAGCGCAATGATCCCCAGGATCCACGCGGGAATCAGGAGGAACGACGCCGCCAGGCCGACGAGCAGCGACCGCGTCGTGTTGGCCCGGGCCGTGTCCGCCACGGCCTCGATGTAGCGCCGGCCGCCGAAGAAGATCGTGGCGAACGCGATGCCGAATACAACCGCGTAGAAGATGGCCCACTGGACGATGCCGGTGATGCCGCGGAATACGTGGCGCAGGGGGTTGCGGTCCCAGAAGCCTCCGCGATCGGCAGCGGCACGGTTCACGACTTCTACCGCGACCGGGATGTCCCCCAGGGATTCGACTTCCTGGAGGCGCTCCTGAAGCTCACGGATCCGCACGGCCATCCGCTCGACACTGTCGATATTGACATTCACGTCGAGGTTCGGGATCGCGACATCGAGATCGCCTTCGCCCAGTGCGCGCGGCATTGCGCGCTGGAGCGCGGCCTCGAGTCGGTCGTCGAGCGCTGCGTCGCCCGGCGCGTTCCAGTCGATGAGCAGCCGAACCAGGTCGTCTCCATCGAGTGACCCCGCGGCGTGGAGCAGTTCGCGCCACGAGCGGTCGAGCTGGCCGCCACGCTCCGCACTGCCAACCGCCTGGCCATCGACCCAGGCCTGGCCGTCGTGAATGGAGAACTCGGACCGGCTGCCATCGGCGAATTCGAGGTTGAGCGTAGCCTCGTCGTTCGACATGGTCGAAATGCTCATGACGATGCCTCGAGCCTGGACCGGTGAGGCATCCTGGGCAGCCGCGGTGGCGGGAGCGGCGGCCAGCGCCAGCGTCAGAGCGAACAGGACGGGTTCAGAACGTGAACGAAACATAGGTCGATCCCCGGTTGGGAGTCCGGAACAAGTTGCGGTAGAGTACCCAGATCGAAGCAACGATTGCGAATGACAGGCCACCGGCCACGAAAGTCATGGCGCGCAGGCCGGTTGACCCGAGAAGCGCTGTCATGGTCGTGGCGAGCCAGACCGCGATATCCGTTTCCAGCAACCTCGACACGGCGCCGGACGCGACCTGGTTGGTGCCGGCCGCGAACTGGTCGGTGGCGAAGACCCAGAGCCTGTAGCCGGTCAGGTACGACCGGGACAGCAGCCAGACCATGAGGGTACCGGCTGCGAGGGCGGGTATCGCCAGCATCGCGACGGCGACGAACAGACCGCCCGTCGTGCGGGGCACGAACCGGGCGAGGGCCGCGGCGGTGCGGGATTGCCAGGCCTGCTGCACCGTTACATGGGCCATGACCCGGTTGGCGAACCCGGGCGAAGGCGAGAGCAGCGGCAGGGCCGCGAGCGACGTGAAGAGCGCGCGCCAGTCGTCGACTTCGCTCTGGCAGCGGACGCACTTGCGCACATGCGACCCGATCGCCGCCCGCTCATTGCCGGGCAGCGAGCCGTCGCTGTAGGCTTCCAGCCTCTCGTCCTGCGGGTGCTGCGTTTCCTGTCTCACTCGGCCTCCAGTTTCCGTCTTTCTCTACGCGGGCGCACGAGCCGCGGTTTCAACAACGGAGATGCGCCAGCTGCTTCTTCAGCTCGTTTCTGGCCCGGTGTATGTACGTTTTCACGGTACCCAGCGGCACGTCCATGATCTGCGCGACCTCTTCGTATGGCCGACCCTCGACGTGGCAGAGGAGGATCGCGGTGCGGTACTCCACGCGCAGGTTGCCGATCGCCTTCTCGATGTGGCCGCCGATCTCCTTGCTCGACGTGAACTCCTCTGGAGTCTCGTCATCGGAAACCGGCGTCAGGACAGTGGCTTCGATCTCATCGCGGTTGGACGCGTGCGGCGATCCATGGATCGAAAGCGTCTCGGGGTGCTTGCGCCGCAGGTCGTCGAGCGCGGTGTTGTGCGCGATCTTGAAGATCCAGGAGCTGAACTTGTACGACGGGTCGTAGCGGTCCAGGGCGTTCAGCACCTTGATGAACGTGTCCTGCGCCAGATCCTCGGCCCGTTCGCGGTCCCGGACCAGCCTGTATATGAGGGAGAACACCGGACGCTGATAGCGCCGGATCAACTCACGAAACGCGGGCTCCCGACCATCGCGGGCGCGTTCGATGACTTCCTGGTCGGTCAGTTCCCGGTAGTCCAATTCTCCGCACGAGAAGGGACGGCCGTCGCCAGCACCGGCCTGCGTCAGAAATACGAGCGGCCGGGGTCCGGAGTTTCAGCGCAGGTTGCCGTGGCCCGCTCGTCACGGGTACGTTCAACGCATTCGCCACGATACTCCAATGTACTTCTGTCCGAGGAACTTGCGCGATGCCGACGGGTGCGTCCGGCGCGGCTGGCGGCAGTCGCACCATGAAGGATTCCGAGGCTGGCGGGAACGGGCCGGCCGTGCGCGATCGTGTACCGGGCCGGGCCGAGGCCGTGCGCCGCATGTTCTCGGCGCTGGCACCCCGCTACGACCTGCTCAACCACCTGCTGAGCCTGAACATCGACAGGCGGTGGCGGCGCAAGGCCGTAGACCGCCTCCTCGAGCATTCGCCCGCCGATGGCACGATCCTCGACGCCTGCGCCGGTACGCTCGACCTCGCCCGGGAGCTGGCGGCACGGGACGCGTTCCGCGGTCGGGTATTCGCCTCCGATTTCGCCGTTCCAATGCTGGTCCGGGGCGTTGCCAAGGTAGCGGGGCTTCGCGTCGGCGTGGCTGCCGCCGATACGCTGATGTTGCCGCTCGCCAGCGCATCGATCGATGGCGCGATGGTCGGATTCGGCGTCCGCAATCTCGAAGATCTCGACGCGGGCCTGGCCGAGTTGGCAAGGATCCTGC
>DATKCF010000242.1:0-4553 GCA_035513345.1 Longimicrobiales bacterium | reverse complement strand
CGAACAGGCGTCCGCGTACCGGCTCCGCCCCGAGCATGCCAAGCAGATCGGCTGAAACCGGCATGGCCCGGATCACCATGGCTGGACGCACGTCGGCGGAGACCTCCGACCCGATCGTGTACGCACCCATCGCCTCGAACGACCGCATGCCGGCCCGCCACTCCGCGAGATTGCCGGCCTCGAGGCCACTGCTCACGAGGGATACCAATCGGTCGGCAGCCGGATGCGGCAGCGGACGCAGGACCAGTGCGTTGAGAATACTGAAGATCGAGGCGTTAGCTCCGACTCCGAGGGCCAGTGTGAGAATGGCCACGATGGCGAACGCGGGCTGCCGCACCAGCCCCGCACCGCGAACGACAGGTCCCTGCGCAACGCGTTCATTCCGCGAGCTCCGTCATCGGTTGCCAGGATCACCGGATGCCGCGCTTCGGGGCCAGTTTCGTGCCGCCTCCTCGCCTCCGCGCAAGCGACGGCCGGACCGTGAGTTGTCCGCATCGCCGCGGATCGCGGCCAACGGCCGCATGACCGAACCCGGGACGGGCCCGGCCAGGAGCGGACACCCGCAACAGGCACGACACAGGTTGTTCCGACGGGGTTCTTGCCAGCACGGCGGTCGACTCCGCAGATTGCGGGTCCGACCCCCGTTCAATCGGCCTGCGCAAGGCTGAGCCGAACCGACAATCAACCGGAGCACTCATGACCGGTCCGCAGCAGATCCGCCGTTCACCCCGCGTTCCGTTGCTCGGTGCCACCATCCTGCTGCTGGCGCTTCCGGCATCGGCGGATGCGCGGCAAACGGACGCGACACAGGCAACGAGTACGGCCACGGCGGTCGACCCGTCGTTGTTCAGCGGTCTGTCCTGGAGGAACGTCGGCCCGAACCGGGGCGGCCGATCGATTGCCGTGTCGGGGACGCCGGAGCGTCCGCTCGAATACTACTTCGGCGCGACGGGTGGCGGTGTGTGGAAGACGCTCGACGCGGGCGCGACGTGGAACCCGGTCGGCGACGGCCAGTTCGCGACGTCGTCCGCGGGCGCGCTCCAGCAGTGCTACGCGGATCCGGACGTGGTGTGGGCCGGTTTCGGCGAAGTCCAGTTCCGCGGCAACATCATACCGGGCGACGGCGTGTACCGGTCGACCGATGGCGGCGAGACGTGGACACATGCGGGGCTGGCATCGACGACAGGGCAGCAGATGGTTTCGCGCATCCGGATCGACCCGGACGACTGCGACCGCGTGTACGTGGCCGTGCTGGGCGATCCGTTCGGGCCGAACGAGGAGCGCGGCGTATACCGGAGCGTGAATGGCGGGCAGTCCTGGCAGAAGGTCCTGCACCGCAGCAACGAGGCGGGCGCGGTCGATCTGGTGATGGACCCGACGGATTCGCAGGTGCTGTTCGCGGGCTTCTGGCAGATCTACCGCAACCCGTGGATGATGAACAGCGGCGGTCCGGGCAGCGGTCTGTTCCGGAGCACGGATGGCGGGGACACGTGGACAGAGCTGACGCGCAATGCGGGTCTGCCCGCGGGGCTGTGGGGCAAGGTCGGCGTTTCCGTCTCGGGCGCGGATGCGAACCGCGTGTACGCCATCATCGAAGCGGAAGACGGCGGCGTCTTCGTGTCGGATGACCGCGGCGCGACGTGGGAACGCGTGAGCGAGGACCGCAACCTGCGGCAGCGCGCGTTCTACTACACCCGTATCTACGCGGACCCGCAGGACCGCGAGACCGTGTATGTCGTGAACGTGCAGTTCTGGCGTTCGCGCGATGGCGGCCGCACGTGGAGCAACATCGGCGTTCCGCACGGCGACAATCACGACCTCTGGATCGATCCGACGAACAACCAGAGAATGATCAACTCGAACGATGGCGGCGCCAACGTATCGTGGAACGCGGGCCGGACGTGGACCGGCCAGCCGTATCCGACGGCGCAGATGTACGACGTTCGCGCCACGAACCATTTCCCGTACCACATCTGTGGTGGCCAGCAGGACAACAGCACGGCGTGTGTCCCGATGGACGGCAACGGCGACTACTGGTACGCGCCCGGCGGTTGCGAGACCGGACCGGTCACGCCGCATCCGGCGGACGTGAACCTGTTCTACGCCGCGTGTTACGGCGGCTCGATGTCAATGATGAGCCGGATCACCGGGCAGAGCCGCGCGATCACTGTGTGGCCGGTGAATCCGATGGGGAACTCGGCGGAGGATCTGCGCGAACGGTTCCAGTGGAACCATCCGATCACGGCATCGCAGCACGACACGCGTGTCGTCTACGTCGGTTCGCAGCACGTATGGCGCTCGGCCAACGGCGGCCAGAGCTGGACGCGTATCAGTGATGACCTGACCTATGCGGAACCCGGAACGCTCGGAGCGTCCGGCGGCGACATCACACGTGACCAGACCAGCGTCGAGTACTACGGCACGATCTGGCGTATCGCGGAATCGCCGCACGCCGCCGGCGAGATCTGGATCGGCTCCGATGACGGCAAGGTGCACATCACACGCGATGACGGCGGCGAGTGGACCGACATCACGCCGCCGGACCTGCCGCAGTTCAGCCGGATCCACGAGATCGACATCTCGACGCACCAGCCGGGCAAGGCCTACATCGCGGCGGTCCGCTACCGCATGCAGGATGTAGCGCCATACGTCTACCGCACGAGCGATTACGGCAGGACCTGGACGAAGATCGTGAACGGCATCCCGCACGGACACTACGTCCGCACCGTGCGCGAGGACCTGGTCCGGCCCGGCCTGCTCTACGCCGGCACGGAAGTCGGCGTCATGGTCTCGTTCGACGACGGCGCGAATTGGCAGTCGCTTTCGCTCAACCTGCCGGCAGTGCAGGTGCCCGGCATGGTGCTGAAGAACGATGACATCGTCATCTCGACGCACGGCCGCTCGTACTGGGTGCTCGACAACGTGGCGCCGCTGCGCCAGGCGTCGGCGGCGGTGGTTGCCTCGCCCGTACACCTGTACACGCCCACGACCGCCGTGCGCACGCTTTCGCGGCCGGCCGACAATTACAGCCGTACGAAGAATTTCCAGCCGGAGATCGACTACTATCTGGCGCGGCCGGCCGATAGTGTGACGATCGAGATTCTGGACGGCAGCGGCGAAGTCGTCCGCGTGTTCGAGGGCGGCGCTGCCGCAGCCCCGCCGCAGGCGCAGGGCGGAGGTGGCCGCGGCGGTGGTGGTGGCTCGCCTTCGGTAACGCCGGGCCATCACCGGTTCCGCTGGGACATGCGCTACCCCGGTCCGCGCGATTTCGAGGGTCTGATCATGTGGTCGGCCAACACGCAGGGGCCGCTGGCGCCGCCCGGTCGATACCAGGCGCGCATCACGGCGAACGGCCAGACGCACACCCAGGCGTTCGAGATCGTGAAGGACCCTCGCCTGACGGAAGTCACGCAGGCGGATTTCGATGCGCAGTTCGCGCTGGCCCGGCAGATCGCGGCACGCGTGGACGATGCGCATCGCGCCGTGCTCCAGGTCCGGGCGGTGCGTGACCAGGTCGATGACCGGCTCGGCCGCAACAGCGACCAGGCCCTGGCGGCCGAGGGTGGGCGGTTCAAGGACGGTATTGCGGCGGTCGAGGAGGAAGTCTACCAGGTGCGGATGCAGGCGCGTCAGGATCCGCTGAACTACCCGATCAAGCTGAACAACCAGATCGCTGCGTTGAGAGGCGTCGTCGAGAGTTCGGACGCGCGACCCACCGATCAGTCGGTCGACGCATTCGATTTCCTCAGTGGCCAGCTCGACACGCAGCTGACGCGGCTCCAGCTGCTGTTCACGGAGGATCTCTCACGACTCAACGACCGGCTGCGAAGTCTGGGCCTCGATCCGGTCACCGTCCCGCCACTGACGGGGTCGCGAGTCACTTTCTGACGCCGGACGGCGGCCGGACATGGAGTTGCCGGACGGCACGGTCCTGATCGAGGCGCCGGGCAACGGCCGCATCAGGATCGAGTGGTTCGACACGCACGATCCGCCGGCAGCTGTCCGAGGACGGCGGCTCAGTGGATCGCTTCACCGCGGGCGAGCATCCCCACGAACTTCTCGATTCTGCGGGCGCGCGCATCGGGCCGCTTCGCATCGGCAATGCGGTACAGGATGGCGTAGCGGTTCTGCGCGCTGAGCGTTTGGAAGACCGCTTTCGCAGCGGGATCCGCGTCGAGCCGGCTGGCCAGGTCGTCCGGTACCTCCATGCGGCTTGGCGGCGCGTAAGCGGCGGCCCAGCGGCCGTCGAGTCTGGCCGCCTCGACTTCGGCCAATCCCCTGGGCTCCATCGTACCGTCCGCGATGAGCCGTTCCGCGGCGTCCCTGTTGATCCGCGACCATTTGCTGCGCTTCCGCCGCGGCGTGAATCGCTGGAGCCAGAAGCGGTCGTCCTGTGTTGCGGCCTGACCGTCGATCCAGCCCCAGCACAGCGCCACCTCCAGCGCGTCGGCACGTGAGACGGCGATGGCGTCGGCGCCCTTCTTCGCGAAGCGCAGCCAGATCTCGCTGATGCTGTCGTGGTGAGCCTCGAGCCAGGCTTCCCACTCTTCGCG
>DATKCF010000241.1:0-6176 GCA_035513345.1 Longimicrobiales bacterium | reverse complement strand
GGCCACCCGTGGGTGTATGCCAGCGGCATCAGGCTGCAGCGTCACGAGGGCACTGTGGGGGACCTGGCCGTGCTGTTCGACCGGAACGACCGGTTCATGGGCGTCGGTCTCTTCGATCCCGCATCGCCGATCCGGATCCGTGTGCTTCATTGCGGTGAGCCGCGGCGCATCGACATCGACTGGCTGGCCGAGAGGGTTCGCGCGGCCAGCGACCGCCGCCAGCCATTGCGCGATGAGGCGACCAGCGGGTTCCGGCTTGTCCACGGTGCGAACGATGGTCTACCCGGCCTGGTTGTCGACCGGTATGCCTCGACCATTGTGCTGAAGGTGTATTCCGCGGCGTGGTTTCCCCATCTCGACAACGTTCTGGTCGTGCTCCGCGAAGTCACGGATCCCGAACGGGTCATACTCAGACTCAGCCGGACGGTGCAGGCGGCTGCTGGCGGCGTGACCGATGGCGCGGACGGCCAGATCCTGCACGGCACGGAGCCCTCGGGCCCGGTGATGTTCCGGGAGAACGGACTTCGATTCGAGGCCGACCCGGTGCGTGGACACAAGACGGGGTTCTTCTTCGATCAGCGGGACAACAGGGCGCGTGTCGGCACGCACTGCGCGGGCAGGTCCGTGCTCGACGCGTTCGCGTACACGGGTGGCTTTTCCGTTTACGCCGCGCGAGCGGGCGCCCGGTCGGTGGTGAGTCTGGACGCGAGCGCGCCAGCGCTTGCGGCCGCCGGGCGGAACCTGGCGCACAACCGCCAGCACGCGGCGATCGCGGCCGTGCAGCACCGCGTTGTCCATGGCAACGCGTTCGAAGTCATGCCGCGCATGCGTGCGAACGGCGAACGGTACGACGTCGTGGTCCTCGACCCGCCCGCGTTCGCACAGGCCAGCCATCAGGTCGACCGCGCACTGCACAAGTACGCCCGGTTGATCCGGATGGGTCTGGACGTACTATCCCCGAACGGCATGCTCGTCGCGGCGTCCTGCTCGGGCCGTGTCACACCCGAGCGCTTTCGAGACGTTCTGAGCCGAGCCGCGGAACGAGCCAGGCGACCGGTCGACCTCGTGCAGCAGACCGGACACGCGCTGGACCACCCGATCGGATTTCCCGAGGGTCGCTACCTGACGTGCATCTTTGCCCGGGCGCGCGCTTGAGTGCACTCGCCGGTTGAGGGCGACACGTTCGAGTCGACCAGCGACGAGTGAGCCCTACGCGACCGACGCCTGGTAGATGCTCTCGATCGCTTCGTCCAATTTCGAATGGAACGTCTCGTCGCTCAGCTGCGCGCTCAGCCCCTCGGTCAGCGCGCGCGAGAAGCTGGCCACGACGCCCGGGTTGCGCGCCAGGCGAGCGTTCGCCTCCTCGCGGCTGAACCCGCCCGACAACGCCACCACCTTCAGCACCTTCGGGTGGTCGACCAGTGGCCGGTAGAAGTCGTCGTCCTCGGGCAGGGTCAACTTGAACATCACGACTTCATTGTCCGACAAGCTCTCCAGTCCCGCCCCCAGCTCGTCGCGCAGCGCCGTTTCCGCCTCTGCCTTGTCGGGCGAGTGGATGTCTACCTCGGGCTCGAGGATCGGGATGAGCCCGGCCGCGAGGATCTGGCGACCCACGTCGAACTGCTGCTGTGCGATCGCCCGCACGCCCGCCGCGTCCGCCCGCTGGATCACCGACCTCATCTTCGTGCCGTAGATGCCCTTCTGCGTCGCCCGCGCGAGCAGCGCGTCCAGCCCGCCGATCGGCTTCATCAGCTGCACACCGTTCGACTCCGCCGCCAGCCCCTTGTCCACCTTCAGGAACGGCACTACCCGCTTCTTCGACCACAGGTACTCGGCCGTGCCCTGCCCCTCGATGTCGCGATCCATCGTGTTCTCGAACAGGATCGCGCCCAGGATCCGATCCCCGTCGAACGCCGGACTCGTGATGATCCGTGTCCGCATATCGTGGATCCGGTCGTACATCTCCTCCTCGTTCGACCACGTATCCTCGCCCAGCCCGTACAGCTTCAACGCCTTCGGCGTGCTGCCACCACTCTGGTCCAGCGCCGCAATGAATCCATCACCCGCCCGCACCTTCTCGTGCTGCTCCCGGTTCATGTCTGTCTCCGTTGTATTGTTATCGTGATGTCGCCCGGGTCAGTCCCGCGAGACGCGGCGGAAGAACCCTGAAGCATCGATGTTCGGCGGCAGGCGCAGCTCGAGGTGCTGGCCCCGGGTCACGTCCATGGGCCAGGTCACGTATGACGCACCGCTGATGATGAACGAAATCTCGAACACCAGGTCGCGCGGCTCCCACGCGATGGCGACCTCGGTCTGTCCACCGTTGCCGGGAATCGTGCCCAGAGTCTGACGTTTGCCTCCGGCGTAGATGGCGTGGACACGGGCGTCGTAGAAGTGGTCGTTGGTAGTTTCGATGAGAATGGTTTCGGGCTGGTCCGACGGCATGCCAGGCGCGTCGGCCGCACGACTGCCGGCGCACGCGGTACCGAGCAGTGCAAGAGACAGGGCGGCGCTACCGAAGTGTCTGGACATGAGTACCTCCGTTCAGTTGCTTTCGCGCAGATCGAGGACGACGGCCCTCGTCCGTGTCGAACCTCCCGAGTCGTGCGCCTGCACCTCGATCTGCAGGACGTGCTCGCCCACGCCATGGTCGGCAATGATGTCGGCTGCATCGCCAAGCTCGAGGATGACGGGGTTAGTTGGGGCGGCGCTGTCGGTAACGCGCATGAGCTCGGTGTCATCGATGTGGACGATGATGGTATGCCTCTGCACTGGTATCAGGTCGAGGAAGAAGCTTGCCACCACGGTGTCGCCCGGAAACGCAGGGTTGGGGCCGATATCGAGGCCGGCCGTGGAGAGGTGGAACTCCTTGCAGCCCGCGATCGCGAGTATGGCGGCGAACGCGACGACGATCATGCTTCCCCGAAGACGCGACATGGCAAGTTCCAGAGTATTCAAGGGTCTGTCCGCGAAGCGGCTCGGTGGCCCGGCACCGCCTTGCTGCCACTGATTCTGCCCCGTATGGTCGAGTGATGCGTTTTCTGCTGCTGTCCTTCGCACTGCTGGTCGTGGCCTGCGAGCCTGCTTCGCTCGAAGTTGCTGGCGAGCCCGGTACGCCGCTGCCCGGTCTCGGCGAGGAAGATATCGGTCGGTTCCACGCCGGCCGCGCGATCTTCAACAGAATATTTACCCCCGAACAGGGGTTGGGTCCCGCGTTCAACGAGAATCAGTGCAGCGCCTGCCACACGGTTCCGGCGGTCGGTGGCACAACAGGGTTCGAGCGGATCGTGAAGGCCACCCGCTACGAAGGACCCGGGGCATGTGACCTCCTGGTCAATGAGGGCGGCGAGAACGTCCGGACACAGGTGACGCCGCAGCTGAGAGCACACGGCGGGGCGCCGGAATCGATCCCGTCCAGCGCCACGGAGGTCGGTCGGTTCCTGCCGCCGTTCCTGTTCGGCCTCGGGCTCATCGAAGCGATTCCCGAGGAGACCATCCTCGCCCGAGCGGATCCGGATGACGAGGACGGCGATGGCATTTCCGGCCGTGCCGCGCGCGGACCGGACGGACGGCTCACGCGCTTCGGTCGCAAGGCGGACGTCGCGACCCTCGAGGATTTCACTCGCAGCGCGCTCCGGCACGAGATGGGCCTTACGACACGGTCGAACGAGCGCGACCTGGTGGGCGGCACGCTTGCGCCGCCCGGCACCGATCCCGTGCCTGAGCCCGAAGTCGACGAGCGTGCCATCGAGTTGCTTACGGCGTTCGTTCGCTTCCTCGCGCCCACGGCACCGGCGCCGGCGCGCTCCCGCGCCCATGCGGACACGCTGTCGGCGGGGCGGCGGCTTTTCGAGCAGATTGGCTGCACGAAATGTCATACGCCCACAATGCGGACAGGGCCGAGCGATGTTGCGGCCATCAACCGCAAGACCGTGCAGCTCTATTCCGACCTCCTGTTGCACGACATGGGACCGGACCTGGCAAACGTGTGCGCCCGGGACGCAGCGCCCGCGGAGCTGCGTACAACACCATTGATGGGCTTGGGGCACCGCGAGTTCCTGCTCCACGACGGACGCGCGCTCGATCTGCGCGACGCCATCCTCGAGCACGGCGGCGAAGCCCGGTCGGCCCGCGATGCCTTCGCGCGGCTGCTCTGGCTGCATCAGGAGTATCTGGTGATATTCCTGCGTTCGCTGTAACTCGCAGTCATTGTCCGGGCAAGCACCAGGAGGAACCCCCATGACGATTCGGCACGCAACACTCCTCGCTCTCGCGAGCTCGGTCGCTTGCGCTTCGCCCGGCACACCACCCGCCGAAAGCGTTACCCGCGTCGGCGTGACCAGCATGATCGGCAACATGGGAATCACAGAGCTTCACACCGAGCCCGGCAGAGCCGCCCACACGTTGCCCCTGCCCGTAGACTCCGTCTGGCGTGCCCTGCCTCGCGTTTACGAACTGCTCGGCATCGCGGAAGCGGGCGCCGTGCCCGACGAACGCCTGTTCGGCGCACGGAACTTCCGGCCTCGCCGGATCGAAGGAAATCGGCTCTCTCAGTACATCGATTGCGGGATGGGCGCGACCGCCACACCCAAGGCAGACGAGTACGACGTCACCATGACCCTCGTGTCCGAGGTTCAGCCTGCCGGGGACGCAGGGACCATGTTGCAGACAGTCCTGGAAGCGAGCGGAAGACCGAGGGCCGCAGCGGGAAACCGCGTGTCCTGCCAGTCCAATGGTACGCTCGAGAAGAGGATCGCCGAACTCGTGGCCTGGGTGCTCCTGCCCGGAAGCTGACCCCTATGAGCCGCCAACGCGCAACCGGCCGGTGCGCGTCCAGATCACGATGACTCCGCACAGTGTCTCGACACTGGTCCCGCCGAACTGTACCGGAACCTGGGTGGCGCTGCGATAGACCTCGACGGCCGCGATCGTCGACGGGTGTCCGATGTCATCCAGGCTCAGAGCCTCGTCCATGCGCCGGGCCATGTCGTCCACCCTTTCGTCGGTTTCCAATCCCTCCCTCTGCCGGATCGCTCGCGAGTCACCGCGGCTGTACATCAGGCCGTCGACGAAAACGCGCGGCCGGCAGACTCCGCCCTGCGAGATACTGCTGCCCCGCAGCTGGATCTGCATGGGTCCCACACTCCCGCCCGCGACGTAGACTCGCTGAACGCCCGGGATAGCGGACAGCAGGTCGGTGACGCGCGATGCCTGGCGCTTCTCGATATCCTCGGGCGTCACGAAATGGCCGAAATTGCCATGCTGCCGCTCGTAGAATCCGCTGTGTTCCAGGTACTGCCGAAGCGCGCGCGCCCGGACGTCGATCGGGTCCAGCGCGACCGGTAGCGGCCTGAGGTGGAAGACGGAGTTCAACTCGAAGTCCGCGTCCATTCGTACCGGCCCGGAAACCCATGGCTGATAGCCGATGCGGTGTGCACTCACCCGGTAGACGCCGGCCTTCGCCACATCGAGGATCCAGTATCCGTCGGCGTCGCTCACCGCCGACGAGACCGTGGTGCTGTCGGCCGACAGGAGGGTGAGGAAGCCGAGCGGGATGGGATTACCGGTGTCGAGGTCGAGCAGGCGGCCGCGGATGCGCTGACCGCTTGCGGCCTGCGTGCCGGCCAGCATGAGGAGCACGGCGAGGATGACACGCTGGGCGGCGGCCAGGGTCGAAGGTCCAGGTCGGGGACCGTGGAAGTGTGCCACCATACTCCTACGATGCAGTGGCGTACCGCGAAAGGGAAGGGTGGGCGACGGACCGCCGCCCACCCCTCGAGTGTGCTTGTTCGCCGCCCTCAGATGCCAGGCGGCTCGTTCGGATTCGCGGGCCTCGTCAGGTTCGGGTTCCCCTCGTATTCGCTCAGGGGAATCGGGTAACAGGTCCAGTTCTGATACTCACCCCAGACCGGCGAGTTGGGGTGTGGACCGGTCGGGAAATAGCTGCCGCCCTCGAACGGGCCGTTGCCAGCGTCGAACCGGGTCCAGCGACGGAGATCCGGCAGCCGGAACCCGCCGAAGAAGAGATCGCGGGCCCGCTGGTTGCGAAGCTCGGTGATCAGAGCCTGGCCCGTCAGATTCACGGGTTCCTGGTTGCCTGCGGCACGCCGGTCATTGACGAAGTCATTGACGGCCTGGCCGCCGCCGCCCTGCATCGCGAGCGCTTCGTGCAGGTG
>DATKCF010000240.1:0-2461 GCA_035513345.1 Longimicrobiales bacterium | reverse complement strand
GTGATCGGTCCGTAGATCGCCGAGAGGGCGTCGCGGATCTCCTCCGGATTCCGGGCGTACACCGGTCGCCCTCCGGCCGCGGGCGCGGGGGCCGGAGCTGGTGACCCGACCAGGCGCTCGAGGCCGGCCAGGAAAGCGTCGGCGTCACGGCGGAGGCCGGCCGGAATCGGGGCGAAGGATTCGATGGACCGCACTACATCCCGCTCGTACGCCAGGGTCCGTGTCGACCAGCGACACCAGGCGGCGCTCCGGGCATGTGAAACGATCAGCGATTTCTGGATCGGTTACAGCGAAACCATTGCCCGGAAGATGATCATGGCGGACGAATTGTCCGATGACGGCATGAGCGTGCGCCTGGCGGTTGCATCCTATGATCTGGCAGCGATGCGCGCGGATCCCGGAGGTGATTCCGACATTGACCATGGTGCGGCGAGCGAAACTGTTCGATAGTTCCCTGGCGCAGAGAGATACAACACGGCGCGACGGAAATACTCGAACAGCTCGAGGCCCATCAATGATCCTGCGTCGCCTCGCAGAGTCGATGCGCAAGCAGGACTGGTTCGCGGTCGCCATCGAAATCGTAATCGTCATGTTGAGAGGATCGTGATCCTCCGCAGACTCACAGAACATGTGAAGGCCCAGAACTGGACGGCCGTGGCGCTCGACTTCGTCATCGTGGTTGCTGGTGTCGTCATCGGTATCCAGGTCGCCAACTGGAACGAGGCGCGTGTCGAGCAGCGGGAGCTCGCCGCCTCGCTGAGCAACCTCGCCCAGGAGGTCAGCAACACGGCCTGGCACCGGACCGATCAGATCGAGTGGATGCGCCGGGTGGTCGACGGGCTCGGGCTCGTGCTGGACGCCCTCGACGGGTGGGACCTGTCTCCGGACGAGTGGGACCAGGCTCGTTTCGCGTTGACGAACGTCGCGACGCCTCCGCCCGATCCCGGGCGGTACGAGACTCTTTACGAGCTGCAAAGCACGGGCATGCTGAGCAAGGTGCCGTCGCGGGAGCTGCGCGCCGCGTTGGGGGAGCTCCTCTCGATGGACCGGCTCGTGACGCCGTTTTACGAAATGTCGCTGCGAACGCTGACGGCCCCGGACTTCAGCCCGGAAACGGTCACCTACGGTCTCAGGGACGAGGAAGGGAAGCGCGGAGACGGCACTCTTCTCGTCGCGTCCGTCGAGATCGATCGCGCGAGGTCGGACCCGCTGTTCCGGCGGCGGGTCCTTCAGGGTCATTCCGTTTTCATCACGCGCATCGAAAGCAACGACATCTATCGCAAGGTCGACTGCGATATCCTCGCGAGGCTGGCAGCGGAGGGGTACGAGCCCTCCGGTCATTGGCTGGTGGACAACCTCCAGCGCATCATTCCGGACGCTGCCGGGAAGACCTTGCCCGAATCCTGCGAGGCCGCGCCGTGATCCTCCGCCGCGTCACGGAGCACGTGAAGGCCCAGAACTGGACGGCCGTCGTGCTCGACTTCGTCATCGTGGTGGCCGGCGTGTTCATCGGCATCCAGGTGTCGAACTGGAATGCCGGCCGGCAGGAACGCGCGCTGGAACGCGACTACCTGGGACGCCTGCATGCCGACTTCGCGCTGTCGATCGATAACGCCGAGGACAACATCCAGGCGATGGAACGCCAGTACCGGCATGAAGGCCTGATGCTCGACCGGCTGGCTGAATGCCGGCTCGAGAACGAGGAGCGGGGAGATTTCGCCACCGGCATCTATCTGGTCGGCCGACTGGAGCCCCCGCCGCTAGTCCGTGGCACGATCGACGAGCTGAGGTCGACCGGTAGAATGGGGATCGTCCGGAGCACCCGGGTGCGCGACCGGCTCAGGGACATCGTGAGATTGCAGCAGCGCAATGCGGAAGTGCTCGGCTACATCATCGCCCGCGCCACCCCACATCGTCTACGTCGACCAGCGCGTCGTGTACGATCAGCCACCGGGCGGCTTCGGTCCGATCACGAGCGACGGCGTTCCGTCGGATCGGGGCCGTGAGATCGCCTTCGTGCAGGGCAACGTGGCGGAGCGCGTAAGCACCGTCTGACGCCGCCCAGGAGCGGGACTACTCCTCGCCCGCGGGCGGCTCCCACAAGTCGATGCGGTTCCCCTCCCCGTCGAGCACCGAACCCGAGCCCGTCCCGGACTTCGATTTCGATCAGAGCGCCGGAGGCGGAGCTACGCCCCTCGGTGCGCCATATCCCCCTGCGGTCGCGCCGGTCTCCACCGCCGCGCCTCGGCCCCGGCCCCGAGTCTTGCTGACCCACCCGCCTATCTCCCGATACCCGCACTCCGCTCCCTCCCACCGGCGAGGCATTCGCCTGTCCATGTTCGCGAGGACGGTATCGGCGGGGTTCCAAAGCGACACACCGGCGGCCTGTAACGACCCGATCCAGTTCCGGAACTCATCCGGTCGATGGTGATAGTCCAAGTGGAACGCAGGCAGACGGTGG
>DATKCF010000239.1:0-36077 GCA_035513345.1 Longimicrobiales bacterium | reverse complement strand
GCTCGACCTTTATGGCCGGGTCGATGCCCGCCGATACCTTGACGTGCTCGCTCCGCGCCTGCTTGCGCGCCTGGTCGACGGTCAGGGCGCCGAACCGGCCGAGCGTCAACAGCCGTTTGCGCCGCGCCGCCGGATCGCGGTAGCTGAACACGAACACCTTGACGCCGGACGGGAACACGCGGAGCCCGAACCCTTTCAACTCCGTGTCCCAGATGACGTGTCGTCGAGCGGCCGAACCGTTCGGGTCGCCTGCATACTTCGCAGCCGTGCATACCGCCTTCGTCAGTTTCCGGCGAAGCGGCTTCCTGGGTGTCCGGTGCGACACCATGGGGCCCCCTGAGTCACCAATAAGTCACCACTAGCGGCCGATACCGGGTGGATGGCCCAGGTAGGGCAAGTACACGTATCCTGCTGAAACAGCAATAGTTATGTAGGGTTCGGCGGGGGGTCGAGGAGGGGGGTCAGATCCGGTTTACACCCGGAAGGTCACAGGTTCGAGTCCTGTCGCGCCCATGGACTTACAGCACGCGCACCAGAACGCCGAGGATCGCGTCTGCCGGTCGCAACCGTGAACGAGCCGGTGTGGCACATGGCAGTGGGCTTGCTTCCGCTTCGCAAGCCGGCCGCCGCCGCAGTTCCTCGATCGCCTCGCGGTGCCCATGCACCAGGCGTACGCCTCCGTGATGACTTCGGCCAGCGACGGAACGTCCTCCGAGTCATCGACATCCCCGGCGAGCAGATCGTACCGGAGGACGGGCATCACGTCGCGTGGCTCCCCGATCGGCATTGTCCCATTTCCCGCGCCTGGCGCGGCTGAAGGGACAAACGCGCGGCTCCGAAGTCGGGCATTGTCCCTTTTCCCGCGCGTGGCGCGGCCGAAGGGACAAACACGCCCTCCGAGAGCGTCAGCCGACGGGAACGTGCGGCTCGACGACGTCGACCTCGCGCCGCGCGCTCGTGCGCGCACGCTCCGAGCGTCATCAACCGTTTCCGCCGGGCCGCCGGATCGCGGCAGGCACGAACACATTCACGCCGGACGGGAACACGCGGAGCCCGAAGCCGGCCATCTCCGTGTCCCAGATGACGTTTCGTCGAGCGGCTGAACCGTTCGGGTTGCCGGGATAGTTCGCGGCCGTGCATAGCGCCTTCGTCAGCTTCCGGCGGAGTGGCTTCCTGTGCGTCCGGTGTTGCATCATCCAGCCGTCAATCGAGTGTCTGCTTCTTCAGACCGAATCCCGTCCGGTCGAACGTTGCCGCATAGAGCAGCGACCAGACGGGTCCCATGAAACAGAACACGGCCCACGGCGCATAGCTGAGGGTCGGCACGCCGATCGTGGTGGCCATGTAGACCGCCGACACGGTCCACGGCATGAGCGGTTCGACGATGGTCACGGAATCCTCGAGCGAGCGGGACAGGTTCTCGGGCGCGAGCCCGCGCTCCTCGTACGCTTTCTGGTACAGCCCGCCGACGATCAGACATGTGACCGCGCCGTGACTGGTCACGCCGATCATGGTAGCGCCGGAGGCCATGGTGGCCGCGATCAGGCCGAACGTGCCGCGCACGGCGGCCAGCATCCGGTTGATCAGCAGGTCGAGCGAGCCGGAGACGTCGAGCGCGCCGGCAAGCAGAAACGCGGCGATGATGACGAGCAGCGTGGGTACCATTGACGCAATGCCGCCCCTGGCGACGAGGGTCACGAAGGCATTGCCGAATCCGTCAGGACGAGCGGCCGCATCGATCATCGAGGGATCGAATCCGCTGACGCCCGCGACGAGTGCACTCTGGAGGCCGAAGCCCTGGAGTGCGACGCCGATGATCGCGGCGACGACCGACGACGCGGCGATCGCGAGAGCGGGCGGCGTCTTCCGCAGCATGGATATGAGGGCGACGAGCACCGGCAGCAGCACGATGGGATGGAGCGAGAACGCAGCGTCGAGATCCGCGAGCAGCACCCGGCCCTGCTCGGGGATGCCGTCACCAGCACCGCCACCGGCGACTGAATAGACGATCACGGCAAGGACGAACGAAGGGACCGCGGTGTAGAGCATGTGCCGGATGTGACGGTACAGGTTCGCGTCAGCACTGATCGCGGCGATGTTCGTCATGTCCGAGAGCGGCGACATCTTGTCGCCGAAGTAGGCGCCGGAAACGACGGCGCCCGCGGCGGCGGCGAGCGGGACATCGAGCGCGGCGGCGGTACCCATCAGTGCGACACCGATCGTACCGGCGGATCCCCAGGACGTACCAGTCGCGAGCGACATCACGGCGGTTGCGAGGAACGCGGTGAGGATCAGGCGGTCCGGACTCACGAGCATCACGCCCCAGTAGACGAGGAACGGGATCGTACCGCCGAGGACCCACGTCCCGATCAGCATGCCGATAGCGAGCAGGATGAGGATCGCGGGCAGGACCGCGGCGAACTTGTCGCCGGTCGACCGCTGGATGTCATTCCAGGACCAGCCGTGCCGGACGGCAATGACGCCGGCGACTGTGGCAGCACCCAGCAGCGCGGCCACGAGCAGATCCGTGCCGAACTCGAGGAACAGTGCGCCGGCCAGGAACAGGACGAACATCGTCGCCAGCGGCAGCAGGGCCTCGACCAGGCTGACCGGCGTGTGGTGGCCTTCGGGTGCAGCGTCGCGCAGTGTCGGCTTCATTCGTCTCCCGGAGCGGCGACCCTATCGTGATGCGTCCAGACCGAACACCGCGACAGCATTGTCGTGGAATACCGCCTGCCAGTGTTCGCGCGGCACAGCCCGCTTGTACGCTGCGACGTAGCTCGCGATGTCGACGAGCGGCCAGTCGGAACCGAACAGCAGTTTTGTCGGATCCTCGATGTAGCCGAACACCCACGCGATCGGCTCGATGACGAAGGTTTCGAGCCATGCGTCATCGGCAGCGTTCGCGTCACCCACCATGAATGCGGACGCTTCGATCCACACGTTCGGGTTCTTGTACGCGACTTCCGCCGCCGTGCGGAACCACGGATACCCCGCGTGCGCGATGACGAATCGTACATCGCGGTGCGCGACGGCGATGTCGTCGATGTAGACCGGATCGGCGTAGCGCAGCAGGCCGTCCGCCGAGTACGTGTCGCCGGTGTGTATCACCACAGGTACGTCAAACCTGGCCGCGAGCGCCCAGACCGGGTCGTAGACAGGATCGGTCGGATAACGGAACACGTAACCGGGATAGAGCTTGATGCAGCGGTAGCGCCTGTCGTTCAGCGCACTTTCGAGGCGAGTGAGGTCGGGTGCGCCGCCAACGCCGCCGCAGTGGATCACGCCATGATCGGCGAGGTCGACCCAGCCGCCGCCGGCAGTGTCGGTATGCGACACCGCGCCGACCACGCTCGCCCGCTCGAAGGCCGCTTGCAGCGAGTCGAACGAGTCGATGATGCCGCTCACGGGTTCTGCCCCGTTTGTGAAGGCGGTGTGCACGTGTGCGTCGATGACGGGGACAGGCTCGTCGACGACATCGGGCGTCGGCGCGATCCTGCAAGCGCCGACGCACAGCAGCAGCAGCCATGACAGGCGAGTCACAGTGCGGGCAGCGTGTACGTACGGCCGCTGTTCTGTTCGACCAGCCAGTCATGAAGCGGCTGGAAGTACTCGATCATCGCCTGTGCGTCCAGTTCGCGGCCGGTCGTTTCGCGCAGGACATCGCGCCACGGCCGGCTCGCGCCCGGCGCCATCAGCGCACGCAGGAAATCGCCGACCGCGGTGCTGCCAAAATAGTCCGTATCATGAGGGTTCTGGCCCAGGATCTGACGCGCGATGTGGTCGTGCATCTGGAACAGCAGCGCGAACGACAGGGCATAGTCGTAGTACTGGCCGGGGTCGTCGTTGATGTGCGTCTTGGTCAGCGCATCAGCCGTCGACTCATCGCGCGGCGATGGCGGTTCCACGCCCTGGTAGCGCCGCACGAGGTCCCACCACGTCGCGTTGAACGAGTCGCCCGGCAGATCCTCCGCGTACAGTGCATGCTCGAAGCGTGTCATTACGCCCGCCGACCACGGAATGAACACGACGAAGTTGAGCGCTTCCTGGAGCAGCTTGCTCATCTCGTCGACCTGCGCTTCCGCAGGTGCGAGGCCTCGCCCGACGAGGAACGCGCGCTGCGATGCGGCCAGGCCGATCATGCTGCCGATCGCTTCGTGGTACGCGCGGTTCGCGCCGCCACGCAGGATCAGCGGAATCTCCGGACGGCTGTAGCTGACATAGTAGTAGATGTGTCCCAGCTCGTGATGCGATGTTTCCCACCAATACGCGGTCGGTTCGACGCTCATGAGCGAGCGGACGTCGCTCTCGAGGTCCAGGTGCCACGCCGATGCGTGCGTGTTCTTCTTGTACTCCGCGTCCGCGGCCAGAGGGTAGAGTGAAGAGCTGTCCCAGAACACCTGCGGCAGGGCTGGGAAGCCCAGGCTCTCGTAGAAGTCCTCGCTCTGCTGCACGACCCACTCGGCGGACCGGTCCGCCAGTGCCCCGTCGAGGTCGATGCCGCCGACGCTAACGAGCGCCGACCAGTCCTGCGACCAGCGGTTCGACAGCCAGTGCGCGGGAATCAGGTCCGGCACCGGAACGCCATAGCGGCTCGCCAGCTCGTAACGCACCCAGGTGTGAAGCTCACGATACAGAGGCCGAAGCTGCTCGATCAGTCGGTCCGTCAACGCCAGCATCTCGTCCGGCGTCATGTCGTAGTCCGAAACCTGGTAGGCGAAGAAGTCCGGATACCCCAGCGCCTGCACCGTGCGGTTGCGCAGATCGCGCAGCTCGAGGATCCCCGGCTTCAATACACGGCCGACTTCCTTCGACGACTCCCACACAACCTGCCGATCCGCCAGGTCCGTGCTGGTCCGCAACCGTTCGTCAATCTCGTTCGGCGTCACCGGCTGGCCGTCAATGCGATAGGTGAAGCCGTAGAGCAACTCGTTCTGCCTCGTTTCCGCCGCCACCCGGGCCTTCACGACGTCCGGAACCGTCTGGGGTCCCTGCGCGGCGACATACAGCATCCGCTCGAGCTGTCTGCGCCGCAGCTCCGGCATCTCCGGGTCGGCATCGAGGTATCGCCGTATCTCCGCGATGTTCGATTCGCTTCCGACGAAGGCCAGGGACGCCTCGGCGGCTTCGCGCGTACGAACCGCGTTGGTCGAATCGCCCTCGATGATGCGCGTGTTCGACGCCCACTCGGCAAGCGACCACGCGTAGTTGAGCCGCTGGTACTCCGCCTCGTACTGATTCAGGAACGCGACCAGGTCAGTGTCGTCCCGGGCGGCGCCATCGCCGTCCGGTTCGCCAGCACAGGCCACGCCGGCCACGACGGTCAGGCTTGCCAGAAACGCTCGTCCTCGCATTGTCGGCTCCTTTTGCCTCACGTTGTGCGATCCCTCAGCCAACATAGTGCGCCGGATTCCCCGGCGGAAACGGTGCCCCGGTTCAGTGGACCTCCATGCGCAGACGGATCCGCTTGACCCGGTGTCGAGTCGGCGAGTAACCCGGCGGTTGAGACCGGGAGGTGAAGGGAGAGAGCGGGGAGGAATCGTCATCACCGCGGAGAGCGCGGAGAGCGCGGAGGGGGCAGACGCGGCATTGCGGCGGTGGGATGGGTTTTTCAATTCAAAGAAACGATATTCTTTGAACGGATTTTGGCGGTGTCCGCGGGTGGGTGGACGTTCGGTGGGCTGGCGCGCGGCGGGATCCATCCAGTGGAAATCCGTTCAAGAAAAAATCAGACGTTTGGCACCGCGTAGGCAGGTGCCACGCGCGTCGGGGCTTCGTTCCCAGCGGTCTCCGCGTGCTCCGCGGTGAAAATCCTGTTCTCCAGCGCTCGGGTTGCGGGGGTGGAACGAAGGGAGCGGCGTGGCTGTTTAACAGCGGGCCGATCCACTGAACGGAATGGGTGACATGGTCTCGTTTCTGATGTTGGTGCCGCTGGCAGCAGCGGCAGTGCCGGCGGTGCAGGATACGGCGTACTTCCAGCAGGGTGTCGAGTACACGATCGAGGCGAGCCTCGACGAGGGGACGTCGGTGCTGGCGGGTCGCGCGGAGATGCGGTACACGAACCATTCCGGGCGGCGGCTGGACACGCTGTACTTTCACCTGCACCTGAACGCGTTCCGTCCCAACAGCGCATGGGCGAGGCGGGACGCGGAGATGGGTACGCCGAGGTTCAATGACCTCGGGCCGGACGACCACGCGTTCGAGCGGTGGAATAGCGTTGCGGTGAATGGGCAGGCGGTGACGCCGCTGTGGCCGGGGGCGCCGGACTCGACAGTCGCGGCAGTGCCGCTGCCGTCGCCGCTCGGGCCGGGCGAATCGCTGACTGTGCTGATCGATTGGGACGCGCGGCTCTCGACATTGCCTCGACGTCAGGGTCGCCGGGACCGGCACCACGACTTCGCGCAATGGTACCCGAAGGTTGCGGTGTTCGACCGGGACGGCTGGCAGGTGCAGCCGCTGATGCCGCAGGGCGAGTTCTACGGCGAGTTTGCGACGTTCGACGTGACGCTCGATGTCGCGGCCGACCAGGTGATGGGCGCCACGGGCATTGCAGTGTCCGGCGATCCTGGCTGGGCCGGCGCGCGCGCGGCCGGTGTGGCGGAACCCGATCTGAAGCGCGACTACTACGGCTCGCCCGCGGCGAGACCGCTCGGCATGCTGCAGGGCGATGCTGCAGCCGGCCGCAAACGCGTGCGCTGGTACGCGCGCGATGTCCACCACTTCGCCTGGACGACGAATCCGGAGTACATTTACGAAACGGGCAGCTACGAAGACATCGCGATCCACGTACTGTACCAGCCGGGCGACGACGACTGGGCAAGCGGTGTAGCGGTGCAGCGCACGGTGAACGCGCTCGCGTTCTTCGACACCATCTTCGGCGACTTCGCGTGGCCGCAGTTGACCAACGTGCACCGCATCGAAGGCGGCGGCACGGAGTTTCCCATGATGATCATGGATGGGTCCGCGAACCAGGGACTGATCGTGCACGAGGTTGCGCACAACTATACGATGGGTATCCTGGCCAACAACGAATGGAAGCAGGGCTGGCTCGACGAAGGCTTCGCGTCGTTCCTCGGCAACTGGTACAGTGAACGGCGGGGCGGCGACCCGGCACAGATCTGGGCCGGGTCACTGAATTCGATCCGGGAGCGTGAGGCGGCCGGCCGATCGGAACCGATCAGCATGGCGTCCGCGGCGTTCAGCGACTTCGCAACGTACAACGCAATGACGTACACGAAGCCGTCGCTGGTTTACCGGATGCTGCGATATCTGACAGGCGAGGAGACGTTCCACGAGGGTTTGCGGCTGTACTACGAGCGCAAGAAACTCGAGCACGTACGGGAGGAGGACTTCCGCGCGGCCATGGAGGAAGCGTCCGGCCGTGACCTGCGCTGGTTCTTCCAGCAGTGGATCCACACGACGGCCACACTCGATTACGCTGTCGAGTCCGCGACGACGGTTCAGACCGCGGACGGTCAGTGGGAGACCGTGGTCAGGGTCAGCCGAGCGGGCGAAGCGTGGATGCCGGTGCAGCTTCGTGTCGGGACCGAAACACGGATGCTCGACAGCCGCGACCGCACGCTGACCGTGACGATACGGACCGCAGCACGGCCGGACCGCGTCGTTGTCGATCCCGACAACATGCTCATCGACATCGATCCGTCCAACAACACGCGAGAGGTCGGTTGAACGGCGGCGTGCTGGACAGCAGAAAGCCGGATTTCTCGCTGCCGGCCGGACTGCACTATCTCAACTGCGCGTACATGAGTCCGCTGCCGCGCACGGTCGAAGCGGCGGGTGTCGAGGCGATCGCGCGCAAGCGGGCGCCGCACACGATCGGGCCATCGGACTTCTTCGAGGACGCCGACCGCGTGCGTTCGCTTTTCGCTACGCTCATCGGGGCGCCGGACGGCGCGAGCGTAGCACTCGTTCCGGCCGTGTCGTACCCGATGTCGCTGATTGCGCGCAGTACAGAGGCGAGGGCCGGCTCGAACATCGTGACATCGGCAGGCCAGTTTCCGAGCAACGTTTACCCATGGCGAAAGCTGGCGTCGCGCTGCGGGCTCGAAATGCGGACAGTCGCCGCACCCGACTCGGCTCGTCGTGGTGAAGCGTGGAACGCCGCGATCCTCACGGCCATTGATGACCGTACCGCACTGGTCGCGTTGCCGCAGGTCCACTGGACCGACGGTACGCTGTTCGACCTGCCCCGTATCGGCGAAGCGTGCCGTTCGCACGGCGCCGCATTCGTGATCGATGCGACGCAGTCCATTGGGGCGTACCCGTTCGACATCGAACGGATCGGCGCTGATGCCGTGGCCTGCGCGGGCTACAAGTGGATTCTCGGACCGTACGGCATGGGCGTGGCATGGATCGGGCCACGGTACACGAACGCCGAACCGCTCGAGGACACGTGGATCGGCCGTGCGGGAAGCGACGATTTCCGCGGCCTGGTCAACTACCGCGACGACTACCAGCCCGGCGCCGCACGATTCGACGTTGGCGAACGCAGCAGCTTCATCCTCCTTCCAATGCTCCTTCGTGGACTCGAACTCGTCCTCGAGTGGGGCGCTGAGCGCATTCAGGACTACTGCCGGGACCTGGTCGAGGACTCCATCGCCGAAGCCGCATCGCTCGGCTTCCGCGCTGATGACGCCGACTCGCGAGCGAGCCACCTCTTCGGTCTGCGCGCACCGGCCGGCATCGACATCGAGAGACTGCAGAGAACGCTTGCGGAGCGGGGCGTCATCGTGTCATTGCGTGGCAGCGCGGTCCGCGTTTCGCCGCACCTCTACAACGATGGCTCCGACATGGCGGCGTTGCTGGACGTACTGCGGTCCGTGGTTGCGCTCCAGGACGCGACGCTCTCGACGCGGTGAACGCGCCTCGAGCAGGAGTTCGTGAGGGTTCCCTGCGCCGGCATGCCCGCATCACGGCGAACGAGGCGCGGGCCGCCGTCAGGTGGGCACCAGCATCGCAAGCAGCGCAGGTCGTTCCTCCGTTCAGCCGAAGCGGCTGTCTTACTTGCGCGGCTTCAGCGCTTCCAGCTGGCGTTTGAGATCGGCACGAGGCAGGCGGATGAGAGAATTGAACTCACCGCCCGAGGTGAGCCAGCGGCCGCCATCGATGGTGATGCATTCGCCGGTGATCCAGGGCGAAGCGTCGCCTGCAATGAACGCGGCCAGGTTGGCAAGCTCCTCGGGTTCACCGAATCGGCCCGCGGGAACGCGCGAGAGAGCAGCCTGCTCGTGATCCGCGTCCGGCATTAGCCGCGACCATGCGCCTTCGGTCGGAAACGGTCCGGGCGCTATGGCGTTGACCCGGATGCCATACGTGGCCCACTCGACCGCGAGCGACCGTGTCAACGCGAGGACGCCCGCCTTGGCGCAGGCCGATGGCAGCACGAACGCGGAGCCCGTCCACGCGTACGTCGCAACGATGTTCAGGAAGCAGCCGCCCTCGCCCGACTCGATCATGCGACGGCCGAGTGCCTGCGTGACGTTGAACGTGCCGTAGAGCACGGTCCGGACGACCGAATCGAACGCGTTCGCCGACAGGTCCTCCGACGGTGCCAGGAAATTGCCCGCGGCGTTGTTGATGGCTGTGTCGACGCGGCCGAAACGAATCGTCGCGGCTTCGATAACGGCCTCGACCGCGTCGCGATCGCGGACATCGCCCGGATGAAAGCCCACGCGGTCAGGCGAGCCGAGCGATGATGCGGCGTCGGCCAGCCGCTCGGCCGAGCGACCCGTAAGGAAGATCCGCGCGCCGAGACTCGAGAAGCGACGGGCCATAGCCAGACCCAGACCGGACCCGCCACCCGTGATCAGAACCGTGCGGCCCGCCAATGCGTCGGATGCGAACATCCTGGGTCCCCTGAGACGGAGTTCCATGCAATACGGCCTCGATGAGGGCACAAGCTAAGGAGGGACGGAACCCGATGGGAAGATCGCCGAGGAACTCGGTCTGGTTTCTGGGGCTGGGGCGGGTTTCTCGGGTTCGCGGACCGACGGCGACCGGGACGTGGGAGCCGCCGCGTCACCGGAAGCCGCGAACGCTGTTGGCGCACCCACCGCCGGCAACCCCGCCCCGCGCGAACCCCAGAAACCAGCCCCAGAAACCAGCCCCAGAAACGATCCTCCCGAAACCGGCCTCATCACGGTATCGTAAGGTCATGCCGGAGGAAGGCCAGCCTCGAGCAACCGGAGTTCGCACCAAATGGAAGTACTCATACCGATCACGCTGTTCATCAGCGTCGCCGCGGTCGCGATCCTGCGGCCAATCAGCACGAAGCTGGGCGGACTGCTCGAGGCAATGAGGCACGAGAGGATGCCGTCCGGGAAGGCGACCGACGACCCCGATGTCGCACACATGCGAATCCTCATGGAGCACCTCGTCAAGAGGATCGACCTGATGGAAGAACGCATGGACTTCACCGAGCGGCTGCTGAACGGCCGGCGCCGCGACGAGCCCGCGCTGCCGCCACGCGACAGAGACGAGCGGTCCACTGGCAACCAGTTGTTGCGCGCTCGCGACGCCGACCCGCCGCGTCCCTGACAAATGACCGACGGACTCTCCGCGCAGGATGGTCCGTCCAGAACCAGTTCTCGGTCGGATTGCTCGGGCGGGTTTCCAGGTCGCGCGAAGCGTCGCGGTCGCGCGAAGCGTCGCGCGAAGCCGTGGCTGCCGGCCTGCCCGACACGCTCAGGCGCTGCCGTGCGCAGGTAGGCCGTGCCGTCCCGCCCCCACCACCGTGGCCAACCCCAGAAACGCGCCCCAGAAACGCGCCGCAGAAACGCGTTGCGGAAACGAGCCCCCGACAGCTGTCCATTCCGGCACCAATCCTGCGGAACACTGGACACGGGCATTGTGTATTTCGACACGAGCTACTATGAATACCGGAGTTAGTCGCAGGGCCCGGTGATGGAGCCGATCCGAAGGCAGCCGCTCCCGAGAAAAGCGGTTGCTTGAGAACGACTCCGAGGATAGGTTCCGGGCTTTGCGGCGATGTGGGGGCAGTGGGCGGTCAGGACCGCACGCTGGCCCTGCTTTTCTGGACACGGATCCGCGCGCCGTGCGTCCCGGCCGCACGTCGCAGTACGTCCCTCGGGAGTGGAGACCCAGGCGATGACTTACAAGCGTTCGATCACCGTATTCGCACCCGTGCTCCTTGCACTTGGCGGAGCCGCGCTCGCGACTCCGGCACAGGCGCAGGAGCGCATGCTTATCCTGGTCCCGATCTTCGCCAACAGCGCGGGTGAGAGGGGCAACTTCGGCAAGGACGTGGCGAAGGAGTTCAGAAAGCTGCTGGAGAACTTTCCGACGCACATGCCTGTCGCGGAGAAGGACATCAACGACAAGCTCAAGAGCTTCGGCCTGAAGGAAGAAGCGCTCATGGACGCAGGCAACGACTGTGTTCAGGCGCAGCAGATGACGGTTCACGTGGCCGCGGATCTGGTGCTGTGCGGGCAGTGGCAGGAGGTGTCGAGGAACAATTATCAGATCAGCGCGAAGGTCGTGGCGCCCGGCAGCGACACGTACGCGATGCAGGCGTTCCAGGCGGAGAATCCGAAGGACGCGGCGCAGAAACTGCTGACCGAGTTCGGCGAGTTCACGATGGGCCTGCGTATCGCCGTGTACTGTCAGGAAGCGGTTGGCCGCGAGGACTGGGCGGATGGCATCGCGAAGTGCACAGAGGCGCTCCAGAGTAACCCGCAGAGCAAGAACGCGGCGTACAACCTCGGCAGTTCGCACTGGCGCTCCGGTGACCCCGATCAGGCCCGCCAGATGTTCGAGAAGGTGCTCGAGATCGACCCGACGTACGACGACGCGATCCTGGCGCTCGGCCTCATCGCCGCCGAACAGGGACGCGACGAGGATGCGACGCGTCATTTCCATGAATACCTGACCTTCAATCCAGGCAACGTTGCGGTGCGTCTCTCGATCGCGACCGAGGCCGCCCAGGCTGGCGGCTACGTGGTTGCGCTTCAGATTGTCGAGGACGGCATGGCCGACACGGAAGGCGAGGACCTCGTAGCACTCAAGGAATTCGCCGGCGCCGTCGCCATGAACGCCGCCGTTCGCGAGATGAACGACTCCGGCAACACCGCCGAAGTGGGCGCAGCGCGTCCGATCGTCGAGAAAGGCCTGACCTATCTGGAGGACGTGTACGCCGCCAAGGGCGCCGAAATCGACGTCACCAGCCTGCGCAACATGTTCACTGCCTATCGCCTGCTCGATCAGAACGAGAAAGCAGTCGAACTGGGCAGAATGGCCGTCGAGCACCATGCCGATGACCCGTCGATCTGGTCCAACTACGCCGACGCACTCAACCGCGCCGAGAATACGGCCGAGGCGCTGACTGCCCTCGACCGGGTGGCCGCTCTCGATCCGCAGCACGCAAACCTGTACGCGCGCAAGGCACTCTGGATCCTGGCCAGCGGTGACCTCGAAGGCGCTGCCGCGGCCGCTCTGGCAGGCCTCCAGAACAACGCCATCGATCCCCAACAGGTCGACCGGATCGCTCAGCAGATCACGAATTCGGGCTACCAGGACAGGGTCCGGACGAACAACGACTTCGCCGGTGCAATGCCGTACTATGACACCGCCGAGAAGATCGCCCAGACGCCAGAGACCAAGGCCATGATCGCCTTCTTCCGCGGCTATTCCGTATACCAGCTCGCCGTCGAACGCGAGAAGCCCAACACGCTCGAATCTGCGCGCTCCACCCTGCCGCAGTTCCAGCGCGTCGTCGCGCTCATGCAGGCAGCCTCGGTCTACACCGCGGGCAAGCCGCTCGAGAACAACCGACAGGAGATTCTCCGCGGCGCGAACGACTATATCGAGATTCAGCAGCTGATCATCAACCGCGGCCGCTGAGAAGGACAGGCAAAGCCGTTCCACGAGGGCCGGGAAGCCGCTTTCGCTTCCCGGCCCTCGGCGCATCCCCCCTGATCCGCCACCCACAAACCCCAGCCAGCCCCCTCCCGGACGCCGCCACCCATCTCCGAATCACCCCCCAGTCCCCTCGGACGCCCGCGCTCTCGCCACATCTCCCCGAACGCCCCCGCACCCATCCCCACATCAACCCGGTGCCTTCGGACGCCCGCACTATCGCCACATCTCCCGCCACAT
The DNA here is from genome assembly GCA_035513345.1 of Longimicrobiales bacterium. Taxonomy (GTDB): domain Bacteria; phylum Gemmatimonadota; class Gemmatimonadetes; order Longimicrobiales; family RSA9; genus DATKCF01. The sequence continues at coordinate 22,943 of DATKCF010000239.1, read as the reverse complement.
CCCCCCATGTAGTAGCACTCCGAACGCCCGTGACACACCAGGTAGTGGGGCGTGATCCCATCGCCGAGTGGGATCAGCCCGTCGCTGGAACGGCGCCGGTGGGGTGGAGTGGGGCGGATGACTATTGACGTTGAGTGGGGCGTAGCGTACCTTGGTGGTTCGAGGTGGGGGCATGTGGGGGAAGGTGGCAAACTCGGGCACAACACTGGAGAGACATGCAGGGGACGGGCGGCCCAGCACGAGGGGTCAAGTTCCTCGGCAGTTTCCAGCATCAGCTGGATGAAAAAGGCAGGGTAAGCCTGCCCGCCGCGTTCCGCCGGGAAGCGGCGGATCAGCGGTTCATCCTTGCCCAGCCGTATTCGCCTGCGCTGGCGCTGTATCCGGAAGTCGAGTGGAGCGAGGTCGAGGAACGGCTGAGCGACCTGATGGCGAAGGGTCCGGCGGAGCGTCTGTACGTGCTGTCGATCGTGTCGAACGCAGTGGAGGTATCGCTGGACGCGCAGGGTCGGATCCTGATTCCGTCGCGGTTGCAGGAGGCGGCGGGTCTTCAGGGTTCGGTGTTGCTGGTGGGCGCGATCAACAAGGTGGAGCTGTGGTCGCCGGAGCGGTTCCAGGAGGCACTGGAGACGCGATCGGCGCAATTCGATCAATACACGCATCAGCTGTTCCGGTGAGTGACGATGCCGGTGGCTACCACTCGCCGGTGCTGTTGGCGGAGGTGGTGGAGTACCTGGGAGCGGCGCGTGGTGGTGTGTACTTCGACGGCACATTGGGGGGTGGCGGGCACACGGCGGGGATCCTGGACGCGAGCGAGGGGGCGCGGGTGATCGGAGTGGACCGCGACAAGGAGGCCCTTGCGGAAGCGAGGCGGCGGCTGGCGCGGTACGGCGACCGGGTGCGCTATGTCGCTTCGGATTACGCGTCGGCGGCGGAGGCGGTAACGGAGCCATTGGCGGGTGCGCTGCTGGACCTGGGTGTTTCATCGCATCAGATCGATGAAGAGCGGCGAGGCTTTTCCTTCCGCCGCGGGACAAGACTGGACATGCGGATGTCGGGCGAGGGCGCGACGGCGGCGGACCTGTTGAACGAAATGCCGGAATCGGAGCTGGCGGACGTGTTCTACCGGTACGGCGAGGAGCGGCGTTCGCGGCGGCTGGCGTCGGAGGTTGTGAAGCGTCGTCGCACGCAGCGATTCGAGACGTCGGACGATCTGGTTGCGGCGCTGCACGTGGCGCTGGGCGGTCACGTATCTGCGCGCACGAAGGCGAAGATTTTTCAGGCACTACGGATAGCGACGAACGAGGAGGACACGCAGCTCGAGCGTGCGTTGCCGGTATTGCGCGACCGTCTGGCGGCCGAGGGCGTGATGTTAGCGATCTCGTATCACTCGCTCGAGGACAGGGAAGTGAAGGAGCGGTTCCGGGAGTGGAGCCGCTCGTGCACGTGTCCGCCGGATCTGCCGGTCTGCGTGTGTGGCGGCGTCGCGTTGGGCGAGTTGCTGACGCGCAAGCCGGTGGTGGCGTCGGAGCGGGAAGTTGCGTCGAACCCTCGTGCACGCAGTGCGAAGCTGCGTGCGTGGCGGAAGGCAGCATAATGCGTCGGCGGGGTGGCGAAGGCACGGTGCGGGTGGCGTTGGCATTCGCGGCATTCCTGGGCTCACTGAGTCTCGTGATCTGGCGTCAGAGCCGGGCGCTGGAGGTGTTGCGCGAGCTGGATGGCGCGCGCGTCGAGCGGGCATCGATCGAGTCGGAAAAGAGCCGTCAGATGGAGGCGATCCAGCATCTGGAGAGTCGCGGCCGGATCGCGGACCTGACGGGGAAGCGTTGGGGCATGCGGGTTCCGTCGTCGGAGGAGGAGTTCGTGATCATGGTGCGGCAGTCGGGTCGCGACGTGTCGCCTGATGTCCAGGGTGGTCGAGCTGCGGCGCTCACGCTTGCGGACCTGCCACCGGAGCGCGAATGAAGCGGCGTCGCGGCGGTTCGCGGAGCGGTGTGATCGGCCGGCACGAGTGGCGGCGGAAGCTGCTGCTGCTGGCGTTCCTCGCCGGCGCCCTCGTGGTTCTGGGGCGCGCGTTCCAGGTAACGGTGCTGGAGCACGGCGACTGGGCGCGCCGAGCCGAGACGCAGCAGGGCGACACGGTCAGGATTCCGGCGCCACGCGGCACGATCTACGATCGCGATGGCATTCCGCTCGCGTCGAGTCGTGAGGTCTACATCGTGGCGGTCGCGCGGCAGGAAGTCAGCGACACGCCATTGGTGACGCAGCGGCTGCGCGAGCTGGGGATGAGTGCGCGGGACGTACGGGCGCTGTTCGCGAGCCCTCGCCGGTGGAAGCAGTTGCCGGGCAGGTACGAGGAGTCGACGCGGGAATCGCTGAAGGGCATCGACGGCTTCCATTTCCAGGCGACGATGCGGAGATTCTATCCGCACGCGACGCTTGCGGCCGAAGTGCTGGGCCGGGTGAATCTGCTGGGCGAAGTCGCGGGTGGTGTCGAGCTGGAACTGGACTCGATCCTTACGGGTCGGGACGGACTGGCGGTCAAGCGACTCGACTCGTACGGCCGGCCTATACCGGGCGTGATGCTGCGCGTGTCGGAGCCGGTACCCGGCCGGGATGTGGTACTGACACTCGACACGGAGCTGCAGGAGATTGCCGAGGATGCGCTCGAGGAAGCGCTGGCGGAGACGCAAGCCGAAGCCGGCGAGTTGATCATTGTCGACCCGCACAGTGGTGACATCCTGGCTGCGGTCAGCCGGCGGCGGGGTCGCAACGCATCGACATGGTCGGCTGCGACGGAGCCGTACGAGCCGGGCTCGACGATCAAGGCGTTCACGATCGCGTCGCTGCTGATGGAAGGCAAGGCGACACTCGAGGACAGCGTATACGGCGAGGAAGGCAGCTACCGTGTGAATGGCCGCACGATCACGGACACGCACGAGGTGGGTTGGGTCACGCTGCGCGAGGGGTTCCTCGAGTCGTCGAACATCGTCATGGCGAAAGTCGCGTCGCGTATGCGGGCGCCCGAGCAGTACCGTCGGCTGCGTGACTTCGGCTTCGGTGTTTCGACCGGTGTCGGCTACCCATCGGAGTCGGGCGGTCTGCTGCGCGAGCCTCGCGAGTGGTCGCGCCAGTCCACTGCGAGCCTCGCCTTCGGCTACGAGCTGTCGGTAACGCCGCTGCAGCTCGCAATGGGATACGCGGCGCTCGCGAACGGCGGGTTGCTGATGGAGCCGCTGCTCGTACGGGAGGTGCGCGGCCGCGACGGCAGCACGCAGCGGTCTGTGCAGCCGAGCGTCGTCCGCCGTGCGGTCTCCGAGGAGGTGTCGGCGACAATGCGCACACTGCTCGGCGATGCGGTCGAGTTCGGCACGGGCCGCAGCGCGTCGCTTGGCAGGTGGCGAGTCGCCGGCAAGACGGGCACGGCCCGCGTCGCATCCGGTGGTGGTTACGTGCGTGGCGCGTACATCGCCACGTTCGCGGGGTTCTTCCCGGCCGAGGATCCGCAGATCGTGTTCCTGGTCAAGGTGGACCGTCCGCGCGGTGACTACTACGCGAGCCTGACGGCGGCGCCGGTGACGAAGGCGACACTGCAGGCGGCGCTCGCGGCCCGTGGCACGCCCCTGGACCGGAGTGCGGTCGCGTTCACGACGCAGGCCGAGGACGTTGTGGAGCCGACGACCGGTGGTATCGCCGCCGCGACGCAGGTCGTACGCGCGGTCTATCCCGCGGACGAGCCCGTCGTGCTGGTCCCGGCCACGTCAGTCCGCGCGTCGAGTCGCAATGAGGACGCGAAGCGCGACGTTCCCGACGTGAACGGCGCTTCGCTGCGCGACGCGGTGCGTGCGCTGCACGCGGCCGGGTTCCGAGTTCGCGTCGAAGGCAGTGGCCGGGTGGAGCGCACGGTGCCCGCCAACGGCACGTCGGTCAGGATCGGAACAGAAGTGGTCGTTCGGGCAGGGAGCGGACGATGACAGTGCCCGGCGTTCCTCTGGCTGCCGTGGCGGACCGCCTGGAATCGGCGGGGCTGCTCGAGGCTCGGCCGAGCGAGGACGTACCCATCACCGGAATCGCCGATGACAGCCGCAGCGTCGAGCAGGGGGACCTGTTCTGCGCATGGAAGGGCGTAGCGATCGACGCGCATCGCTTCGTCGGCGATGCGGAACGCGCGGGCGCTGTTGCCGCGCTGGTCGAGTACGAAGTCGACGGCGTCGCCGTGCCCCAGCTCAGAACACGGGACGGTCGGCGAGCGGCTTCAGTTGCGGCCAGTATCGTGTACGGCGATCCGCAGGCGGATCTGCGTGTGGTCGGCGTGACGGGCACGAACGGCAAGACGACGTCGGTGTGGTTGCTGCGCCATCTGCTTGGCGGGAAGTACCGGACGGCATCGCTGGGCACCCTCGGTGTTCACCTGGCGGACGGATCACACATCGCGGGCAGCGAGCATCTTACGACGCCGGGTCCGGTCGAGATGATGCGTGCCCTGCGGGATCTGGTGGACCGCGGCATCGAGGCGGTTGCGATGGAGGTCTCGTCGCATGCTCTGGAGCAGGGCCGCGTCCACGCGCTCGGCTTCGACGTAGCCGTCTTCACCAACCTCACGCGGGACCACCTGGATTACCATGGCACGGTGGAAGCATACCACGGTGCGAAGCTGTTGCTTGTCGATCGGCTGCGCGAATCCGGCACGGCGGTGGTCAATGCGAGTGTGCCTGCGTGGGATGAGGTACGCAGTCGCGCGGCCCGCGTCATTACATTCGCGATCGACGAGGAAGCGGACCTGAAGGCTTCGCACATCATCGTCAACGACCATGGCACGCGCTTCGTCTGCTCGTTCGATGGCGATGTGATACCGGTCGAGCTGCCGTTGCTCGGGTGGTTCAACGTCGAGAACGCGCTGGGCGCTCTCGCCGCGTGCGTCGCGCTCGGTCTCGATCTGCGTGAATCCGTGAAGCGGCTTGCACGGGTAGGGCAGGTGCCGGGCCGGCTCGAGCGAATCGCGACGGACCCGTGCACGGTGCTGCGCGACTACGCGCACACACCGGACGCGCTGGAGCGCGTGCTGCAGGCGCTGCGGCCGCTGACGCCGGGCCGCCTGATTCTCGTCTTCGGCGCCGGCGGTGACCGCGATCGCGGCAAGCGTCCGCTGATGGGCAAGGCAGCGTCGGCGAACGCCGATGTCACGATCGTGACGTCGGACAATCCGCGGACGGAGGATCCGGAGAGGATCATCGACGACATCGTCGCCGGCATGACGGGCGACTACGAGCGGATCGCAGACCGGCGCGCGGCGATCGCACGAGCCATGGAGATTGCGAGTTCGCGCGATGTGATCGTCCTGGCCGGCAAGGGTCACGAGACGTACCAGGTGGTCGGCAGGGGAAGGGTCGGCTTCGACGAACGCGAGATCGTGACGGATCTTGCGATCGGTGATCACGGGGGCGACCGATGAGCGCGTGGACGGATGCCGCCGTGTCCGCCGCGCTCGGCCTGGGTTCGACCGCTGCCGGCGAGACGATCGCGTACACGACGATCGGAACCGACACACGGACGCTCGTCCACGGCAGTCTGTTCGTGGCACTGCGTGGAGAGGTGCACGACGCGCACGCGTTCCTCGCGCAGGCCGCGTCGGCCGGTGCCCGCGGCGCAGTGGTCGATCACATACCGGAAGGCGCACCAGCCAACCTGCGCTATATCGTCGTACGCGACACGACGGAAGCACTCGGCCGGCTGGCACGATTCCATCGGCGGCGTATCGGCGCACGCGTCGTCGCCATCACGGGATCGAACGGCAAGACGGGCACGAAGGAGTTGGTGCGCGTGGTGCTGTCATCGAAGTATCGCGTGCACGCGACGCAGGGCAATCTGAACAACCTGATCGGCGTTCCACTGACGCTGCTGGCGGCGCCTACGGGAACGGAATTGATAGTAGCGGAGCTGGGGACAAATGTGCCGGGCGAGATCGCGCAGTTGTCGGCGATCGTCGAACCGGACGCCGTGATCATTACAACGATCTCGGCGGAACACCTGGAGGGACTCGGCGACCTGGACGGTGTGTTGCGCGAGGAAACGGCAGTGGTGCCGTGGCTTCCGCGATCCTCGCCGGTGGTCGTCAGCGATGAGCCGGCCATGCTGGCAGAGCGTGCCCGTGAGCTGTCGAACACGGTGCACGTTGCGGGATTCAGCGATCGGGCCGATCCGATCTTCCGCGGCTTCGCCCTGTCACTCGACGAAGAGGGACGGGTGCGATTCCGCTGGGCGGCGCGTGATGTGGCGCTTCGCCTGCGCGGAAGACACAACGGACGGAACGCGCTACTCGCATTGGCACTGGGCCGACTCTGGGATGTGGACGACCGGGCGGCGGCGGAAGCGATCGCACGACTCGAGTCGACGCGCATGCGCGCCGAGTTCCACCGTATTGGCGATCTGGTTGTGATCGCTGACTGTTACAACGCGAATCCGGGCAGTGTAACCGCGGCTGTCGACCTGCTGATGGACGTGCCGCGACGCGGCGGACGTGTAGCAGTGGTCGGCACAATGCGCGAGCTGGGCGAGCACAGTGCCCGGCTGCACGCGGAGACCGCACGCCGGATCGCGGACGCGGACATCGACCTGATCGTAGCGACGGGCGAGTTCACCGAAGCGTTCGCCGGAGTCGAGGGTCTGGACGCTCGCCGTATCGTGCTCGAAGCGGATCCCGACGCGGCATTCGAGCAAATGGCCGAGCGGCTGAGCGGCACGGAAGTCGTGCTGCTCAAGGCATCACGCGGTGTGCGGCTCGAACGGCTGCTGCCGCGAATCAGTGAGCGATGGGCGGTGCCCCACCCGCACGGGGAGGCCTTCGGGTCGCGGGCGAGCAATCCTGTCACCGGCGAGCGTGGCGACACGCCTCCGGCGGGGCACCACTCACCGACTGATCCGGACCCGGGCCACGGCGGTCCACGGGCCTTCACGAATATGGTCGTGAGAGGCTGAATGCTCTATCACCTCCTCGCGCCGCTCGCATCGACACACATCATCTTCAACCTGTTCAACTACATCACGTTCAGGCTGGCGGCGGGAATGGCGACGGCCATCCTGCTGTCGTTCGTGCTGGGCCCGCCGATCATCCGGCGGCTGCGTCTTCTGCGGGTTGGCCAGGTCGTGCGGACGGAAGGTCTCGAATCGCATCTGTCAAAGGCCGGCACGCCGACGATGGGCGGCGTCCTGATCATCGCGTCCGCGGTCATTGCCACACTCCTGTGGGCGAGGCTCGACAACGCGTACACGATCGTGTCAGTCGTCGTGCTGGTGGCGCTCGGCGCGATCGGGTTCCTGGACGACTACCTGAAGGTCGTGCGCAAGCGAACCGAAGGGCTGGTCGGCCGCTACAAGCTGTTCGGCCAGGCACTGATCGGACTGGGCGTCGGCACGTTCCTGTACCTGTCGCCGCTCACCGACATGCCGGCCGGCTGGACGACGCTGCCGTTCTTCGCGGACTATCACATCGAGATTCTCGGCGTGTTGTTCATCCCGTGGGTGATGTTCCTCACGGCGGGGACATCGAATGCAGTGAACCTGACTGACGGGCTGGACGGTCTTGCGGGCGGACTGTCGGCGATCGCCGCAATGGCGTTCGCTGTGTTCGCGTATGTGATGGGCCGCGTCGACACGTCGCAGTACCTCGGGCTCTTCTATCTGCCAGGCGCTGGCGAGCTGGCGATCTTCTGTGTGGCCGTGTCCGGTGCGACACTCGGGTTCCTCTGGTACAACGCACATCCCGCCGAGCTGTTCATGGGTGACACGGGATCGCTTGCGCTGGGCGGAATGCTCGCCACTTCGGCTATCCTGTTGAAGAACGAGTTTCTGTTGCCGATCGTCGGCGGCGTCTTCGTCATGGAAACGCTGTCGGTGATGGCGCAGGTCGGCTGGTTCAAATACACGAAGCGCCGGTTCGGTCAGGGCCGCCGGCTGTTTCTCATGGCGCCGTTACATCATCACTTCGAGAAGGCCGGCTGGGCGGAGAGCAAGATCATCATGCGCTTCTGGATTCTCGGGATCCTGTGCACGCTGATCGGGCTCAGCACGATGAAGGTCCGATGAGCACAATCGGAGTTCTCGGGCTTGGCCGGAGCGGTCTCGGCGCCGCGCGACTCGCGCTCGCGCACGGCGAAGCCGTATACGCATCGGACACGAACGATTCACCCGACCTCCGTGCCGCGGCCGAAGAGATCCGGCGACGCGGGGGGGACGCGGAGGTCGGGCACCATTCGATCGAGCGGCTTGCCGGCTGTGACCTGATCGTCGTCAGTCCGGGGATCCCGCCGGCGGCAGCAGTTCTGAGCGACGATCGCGTCGCGCGGGTCGTGCGTGTCTCGGAACTCGAGTACGCGTTCCGCCATCTCGACGCGCCGGTCATTGGCGTGACCGGGACGAACGGCAAGAGCACGACGACGGCGCTGGCCGCGCATCTTCTACGGACGGCGGAGCTGGATGCGCCGGCGGCGGGCAACATCGGGCTCGCACTGTCGGAGATCGCGCTGCGCGCGGATCCGCCCGACTGGGTCGTAGTCGAAGCCAGTTCGTTCCAGCTTGCGGGCATCGACACGTTTACGCCGCGCGTGGGCGTAGTGACGAATCTGTCGCCCGACCATCTCGACCGGTACCCGAGCGTCGAGGCGTACTACGCGGACAAGGCGAAGCTGTTCGACAACGCGACACCGTCGACCGTCTGGGTGCTGAACGGCGAGGATGCTTCGGTCCGGGCGCTGCCGGGCGACTCGCCGGGTGAGCGGCGCTGGTTCCGTACCGCCACCGCGATGGCGGATGGCGAGCAGGGCGGCTGGATCCGCGAGGACACACTGGTCGTGCGCGACCGCGGAGCGGACATAGACCTCGTGCGGACGGACGAGCTGCGAATCCTTGGCCGCCACAACCACGCGAACGCACTGGCGGCGTCACTTGCGGCGCTCGCGGCCGGCGCGGATACGGCCGCCGTACGCGTCGGGCTGCGTTCGTTTCCAGGCCTGGCGCACCGGCTCGAGGTGATTGTCGAAGCGGGTGGTGTGCTGTGGATCAACGACTCGAAGGCGACGAACATCGATTCGACGCGTGTAGCGCTGCGCAGCCTGAGTCGACCGGTCGTGCTTCTGCTGGGCGGGCGCCACAAGGGTGAGCCGTACACATCGCTGGTGCCCGAACTCGGGCGAGTCCGGAGCGTTGTCGCATACGGTGAGGCGGCGGGCAGGATCGACGCCGACCTGGCGGATCACGTGCACGTCGAGCATGTGAGCGGAGGCTTCGAAGCCGTTGTCGATCGTGCCGCTGCCATGGCCCGGCCCGGTGACGCGGTTCTGCTGTCACCGGCGTGTTCGAGCTACGACATGTTCCGCGACTACGAGGAGCGTGGCGCGCGATTCGCCATGCTCGCGCGCATGCGCGCCGAGGCGTTCCATGGCTAGCGCCGTTGCCGATCTGCCGTACGCGGCTTCACGGAGCCGCATCGACACGGGTTGGGAGGGCCCGGCGCTGCTTGCGCTGACGCTGATCGCGCTTTCGGCGGGTCTGGTGAGCGTGTGGGGTGCGAGCGCGGTGAAGGCGGAGACGCAGGGGCTGCCACACTACCACTATGTCGTGCGTCAACTGCTGGGCGGCGCGGCGGGTCTGCTGGCCCTTGTCGCGGCGGCGAACATCGATTATCGGCGGTGGCGTCTGCTGGCCTGGCCGCTCGTGATTGCCACGATCGCCGCCCTCGCGGTCATCCTGATGCCGGGCATGGACAGCATCGCGCCGACCGTGAACGGCGCGAAGCGCTGGCTGAGGATCGGTCCGCTCGTCGTTCAGCCATCGGAGTTCGCGAAGCTGACGCTGATCGCATGGACGGCGGCGCTCGCGGTGAAGAAGCAGGAGAAGCTTCGCAGTCTGTCGAAAGGCCTCGTGCCGTTTTTCCTGGTCTGGTTCATCACGGCCGGGCTCGTTGCGCTGGAGCCGAGTCTGTCGGCGGCGCTGCTGATCGTGCTGCTGGCCGGGCTGGTCGTATTCGCGGCAGGCGCACGCATCGGCCACTTCGTGGCGCTCGGTCTGGTGGGCCTTCCCGTCATGATCAGCCAGGTAGGAGGCCTGGCGTATCAGATGGACCGTATCGCGGTGTTCCGCGACATCGCTCGGGACCCGGCCGGTATCAGCTACCAGATCAACCAGGCCCTGATCGCAGTGGGCAGCGGCGGACTACTCGGTCGAGGTTTCGGGCGCGGCCAGCAGAAGTTCGGGTTCCTTCCGGAGCCGCACAACGACTTCATCTTCGCAATGATCGCGGAGGAGTGGGGCTTCGCGGGCATTGTCCTGATCGTCCTGCTGTTCGCGGCGATCGCGCTGATCGGATACCGGATCGCTCGCCAGGCTCCGGACCTGTTCGGATTCCTCCTGGCGATCGGGCTGACGAACCTGATCGCGCTGCAGGCGTTCCTGCACATGGGGGTGAACCTCGCACTATTGCCGACGACGGGTGTCACTCTACCGTTCTTCTCCTACGGCCGGTCGAGCCTGCTGGTCTCACTCATCGCTGTCGGACTCCTCATGAACATCGCCCGGCATGCCGGGCGGAGGACGGAGTGAGGCGGGTGCTCTTCGCGGGCGGAGGAACCGGCGGACACCTGTATCCGGCGCTCGCGCTGGCGGATGCCGTGCGTACGGAAGCGCCGGACGTGCAGGTACACTTCGTCGGTGCCTCACGCGGCGTGGAGGCGAGGGTTCTGCCGGCGAGAGGGTTGCCGCACACACTTCTGCCGGTCGAACCACTGCGCCGCTCGCGCGTGTGGCGCAACTGGCGGATCGTGCCGTCGCTGGCGCGCAGCCTTGCCGTGATCCGTACGCTGTTCCGCAAGTTCCAGCCGCAGCTGGTAGTGGGCACGGGCGGCTATGCGTCGGCCCCCGCCTGCCTGTGGGCGGCGTGGCGAGGCGTACCGGTCGCGTTGCAGGAGCAGAACGCGTTCCCCGGCCGTACCACGAAGCTGATCACGCGCTGGGCCAGCCAGATTCATCTCGGGTTTCCGGAGGCCGGGGAGCACCTGAAGCCGCGGCCGGGGACGCGAGTGATCGCGCACGGCAATCCGATCGCGCTGCCGGACACGTCACTGGACCGCACAGCGTGCCGTGCCGCATTCGGCCTGAGCGGTGATGCCGTGGTCGTGCTGATCGTGGGCGGCAGTCAGGGCGCCCGTGCGATCAACGAAGCGGTGATAGGTGCAGTGGAGCGGGTCGTGCGCGGCGATATCGAGCGGACCCTGCCGATCGAGTTGCTGTGGGCGACGGGTCCGACGAACCACGAGACGATCACGAATCGGCTGGGCCCGCTCCGCGCAGAGTGGGTGCACGCCGTCGCCTACATCGATGACATGCCGCGCGCATTGGCTGCGACGGACCTGGCCGTCTCACGGTCCGGCGCGATGATGACGGGCGAACTGCAGTCGTGGGGCATCCCGTCGATTCTCGTGCCGCTGCCGACATCCGCGGAGGATCATCAGACGACGAACGCGGAAGCGCTTGCCGGGGCCGGCGCTGCCGAGTGGACGTCCGAGCAGCACCTGACGCCGGACTCACTCTGGCATCTGATCGCGAGTCTGGCAGCCGATGACGTGCGTCGCGATTCGATGAGCCGGGCTGCCCGTGCGCGGATCGATGTGGGCGCAGCGCGTGCCATCGCGCGCGACCTGATTACGCTGCTTCCGGCGGTGACGTGATGAACGCCGGCACGGCCCGCGAGGCATGGATGGATATCGACCTGCGCGCGCTCGCGCGACGGGCACCGGTGCATTTCGCCGGCATCGGCGGTGCAGGCATGTCCGCGCTCGCCGAACTGGTGCTGCGTTCGGGTGGTCGCGTTACGGGCTGCGACGCGAAGTCCGGTCCCGTCACCGACATGCTCGCCGCGCTCGGCGCCGAGATATTCGTTGGCCACGACGCGGCGCACGTCGCCGATGTCGCAGCTGTCGTATGCACATCGGCCATGCCGTCGAACCATCCGGAACTGGCCGCCGCGCGCGCTGCGGGCATCCCGGTCCTGAAGCGCGCGCAGGCGCTGGGTGCGCTCGTCAACCGCGGCACTCTGCTGGCCGTGGCTGGTACGCACGGCAAGACGACCACGACGGCCATGGCGGCCGCGATCCTGACGGAAGCGTCGCTGAACCCGACAAGCTTCGTGGGTGGCACGGTCGGCGCGTGGGGCAGCGGATTGCGCGCGGGCTCGGAGACGCTGTTCGTTGTCGAAGCTGACGAATACGACCGCTCGTTCTTCACGCTCCGTCCCGATGTCGTCGTGCTGACATCGGTCGAGCCGGACCACCTCGACGTGTACGGCACGGCAGAGGCGGTGGACGAGGCGTTCCGTGATTTCGTCGACCTCCTGCCGAAGCAGGGTCTGCTGGCCGCGTGCGCGGATGATGAAGGAGCGTTGCGCGTCCTCGAATATCGCGGCGCCGGCTCTCTGGGCTACGGCACGAGCGACACTGCGTCACTGCGCGCGGTCGAGGTTCAAGCCGTCGGACGGGGCTCTCGGTTCACCGTGCGCGATCGTGGTTCGGATCTCGGCAGTGTCGACCTGGGCGCACCGGGCCTGCACAACGTGCGCAACGCATTGGGTGCGCTGGCAGCCGCCCGTCATGCGGGCGCCGATTTCGCCTCGGCGCAGCGTGCGCTGGCCACCTTCACCGGCGTGGATCGCCGGCTGCAGGAGCTAGGCACCGCAGGGGGCGTAACGGTCATCGACGACTACGCGCATCACCCGACCGAGATCGCCGCATCGATCGAAGGCTGTCGTGCGGCCTACCCCGGACGTCCTGTAGTCGCGGTGTTCCAACCGCACCTGTTCACGCGAACGCGCGACTTCGCGGACGCGTTCGGCCATGCGCTCGCCGAAGCCGATGCGGTCTGGGTCACGGACGTCTATCCGGCTCGGGAAGCGCCGATTCCCGGCGTGAGTGGAGAGCGAATTGCGGCTTCGGCGCGCACCGCGAATGCCGCGGTCGAATACGTCGAGGACCTCGATTCGCTGGCCGATCTGGTGGTACGCGCGCTCCGGCCCGGCGATGTCTGCCTCGTGATGGGTGCCGGCGATATCGACCGCGTTGCGCACGAGGCGATTCTGCGGCTCCGGTTGGTGGAAGCATGAGAGTGTTGTCCCGTCCGCTCGTGATCGCCAGCGCGGCTCTGCTGCTGACCCTGCTCGCGGTCATCGCGCCCGCACTGTTCCGGCGCATGGACGCGTTCCGCGTCCAGACGGTCGAGGTCTCGGGTACACGCTACCTGACGCCGGAGGCCGCGCTGGCGCTGAGCGGCATAACGGACTCGGCGTCCGTGTTCGACGATCCGGATGCGTGGGCGGAGCGCCTGCGTGCGGAGCGTCTGATCGCCGCCGCCGAAGTCACTCGGAAACTGCCGGGCACGCTGCGCATCGATGTCGTCGAGACCGAACCGGTCGCGTTCGTGAGAACGCCGGAGCTGCGACCGGTCGATGCGCGCGGGCAGTTGCTGCCGATCGCGATGGGCGGTACCGACCTCGACCTGCCGGTGATCGTGGGCGTCGCGGAGATCGGCAGTGACAGCGTGGCGGATGAACGGACAAGACGGCTGATCGAGGCCCTGCTTGTCGTGCGTGCATACGACGTGGCACTGGCTGCCGCCGTCAGCGAGATCGCCGACGCGACGGGCGGCGGTGTGTCCCTGCTGCTGCGCGAGCCGGCGCATGCGTTGCTGCTGCTGCCGGACCCGCCGGACGCGCGCACGCTCCAGCAGGTGCTCCTGGCGTTCGAACACCTGCGCACGGAAGCGCCCGAGCCGGGCGAGCCAACGGCATTCGACGCACTGACGCACGTCGATGCGCGCTACGAAGACGAAGTGTTCGTCACAATGCGCGTGGCGGGGGTGCGGGCCCGATGAAAGCAAACCTCGTAGCCGGTCTCGACATCGGGTCGACGAAGACCTGCGCGGTCATCGCGGAGATCGTGGAGGACGCACGGGGCCGTCCGCTGCTGAAGGTTCTGGGCATGGGTCAGACGCGCACGGGCGGGATGCGGCGCGAGGTCGTGACGGACATCGAAGGGACGACGGCGTCCGTGCGTGAAGCGATGAAGGAAGCCGAACTGGTTGCGGGCGTGACGGTCGATCGTGTCTACACAGGTGTGGCAGGCGAACACATCCACGCGAGCAGCTCGCAGGGCGTCGTTGCCGTGCAGGCGGACGAGATCGGACCGGCGGATGTGAAGCGCGTCCATGAGGTCGCGCGTGCTGTTGTGGTGCCGGCCGACCGCGAAGTGCTGCACGTGATTCCCCAGGAGTACACCGTCGATCACCAGTCCGGCATTCGTGACCCGGTCGGAATGGCGGGGACGCGGCTGGAAGCGGAGGTCTACATCATCACGAGTTCGCTGACGGCGACGCAGAACCTGGGCAAGGCGGTCGGCCGCGCGGGCTACCGCATCGAAGCGATGATTCACGAGCCGCTCGCGACGGCCAGGGCGGTGCTGACTGACGATGAACGTGACGTCGGTGTAGCCCTCATCGAGCTGGGTGGTGGCACGACCGAGCTGGCCCTGTTCCGCGAAGGCAAGATGCGTCACCTGGCGTCGATCCCGTGGGGCGGCGGCACAGTGACGAACGACCTGGCGAAGGGCCTTGCGGTGACGTTCGCCGAAGCGGAACGCGCGAAGGAGAAGCACGGTGTCGCCTCCGCTCAGCTCGTGGATCCGCGCGAGACGGTAGAGCTGCCGGCGCCCGGACCCGGCCCGAAACGCGATGTGCCGCGCGAGCTGATCGCGCACGTCATCGAGCAGCGACTCGACGAGATCCTCAGTCTCGTGGCGAAGGAGATCGAGAACGCGGGCGAGACCGGTCAGCTCGGCGCTGGCGCCGTGCTCAGCGGCGGCGGTGCGGCGCTCAACGGCGTGGTTGACCTGGCGCAACACGTGTTCGGCGTCCCGGTACGCGTCGGCATTCCGGGCACCGGCATGATCGGCCTGACCGATTCGGTGAATCACCCGCAATACGCGACCGCTACCGGGCTGATGCTGCTGGGTGCGGAACAGGTCGCGCACTCGACGCTCGGTATCGGGTTCGGCGACGGCGTGGCGGGTCGCGTCATCGCGTGGATAAGAGAGTTTTTCTAGGAATAGAGTACTCGTTTCCGGGGCGGGTTTCTGGGGCTGGTTTCTGGGGAGATGGAAGCCTGGGGGCTGTCAGGGATGATGGGGGAGCCGGTCCCGGACCCGCACCGGAAGCGAGAGGATAATGCGGGAAACAGCACGGACGGGATCGCAGGGCGCATGACTGCCGGCATGGCCGGCCAACAAGGGAGAGGTCCGAACATGGTCTTCGAAATCGACGAGACTCAGAGCACTGTCAACGCGAAAATGAAGGTCGTCGGCGTCGGCGGCGGTGGCGGTAACGCAGTCAACCGGATGGTCGCGGAGGCGCTGGAAGGCGTCGAGTTCATAACCGTCAACACCGATGGTCAGGCGTTGAAACACTCGACGTCACAGCACAAAATCCAGATCGGCAAGAAACTGACGCGCGGTCTGGGCGCGGGTGCGCGGCCGGAGATCGGCCGGCAGGCGATCGAGGAGGATCGCGACGAGGTGGCACAGGCTCTCGAGGGCGCCGACCTCGTCTTCATCACGGCCGGCATGGGTGGTGGAACGGGTACGGGTGCTGCGCCGATCATCGCGGAAATCGCGCGTGAACTCGGCGCTCTCACCATCGGGATCGTGACGAAGCCGTTCATGTTCGAGGGCAAGAAGCGGATGCGGTCGGCCGAGATGGGCCTTCTGGAGCTCAAGCAAGCGGCCGATACTGTAATTGTGGTGCCCAACGAGCGCCTGCTGTCGGTGGTAGGGAAAGGCACGTCGTTCCGCGACGCGCTCAAGCGGGCCGACGAGGTGCTGCTGCATGCGACGCAGGGGATCAGTGACCTGATCAACGTGACGGGCGACGTCAATGTCGATTTCGCCGACGTCCGCACGGTGATGCAGAGCCGCGGTCCGGCGCTGATGGGTACAGGCTTCGGACGTGGCGAGAATCGCGCGGTCGAGGCTGCGCAGGAAGCGATTTCGAGTCCGCTCCTCGACAACGTGACGATCGAGGGGGCGGCGGGCGTCCTGATCAACATTTCGGGCGGCCTGGACCTCACCATTGACGAGGTCACGACGATCGCTTCCATTATCCAGGCGGCGGCCGGCGACGAGTCGGAGATCATATTCGGCGCGGTCCACGATCCGGATCTCGAGAACGAAGTCCGGGTAACGGTGATTGCGACCGGCCTGGAAGGTGGCGAGATCGCGGTCGCGCGCGAAACGACCAGTGTTCTGCGGCCGTCGTTCGGCGCTCGCGCAGTACAGCCGGCCAGTGGGTTCGCCCGCGTGGCGGCAGGCGGTTCGCGCACCATGGCATACGCCGAGGCGGCACCGTTCCCGCGGCCGCCCCGGAGTTCGATCATTCGCGGTCAGTTGACCGACCTCGACATCCCGACGTTCATCAGAAGGCAGATGGACTGACGGAGACGCTTGGCGGACGAAGACGTTCGAAGGGAGCAGATGCAGGGAACGGCACGCTACATCGTACCGATCATCGCGCTGGCACTCGGAGTCATCGGGTTCCGCGCGCTCTCGGCGGGTTCAACACCGCCGCCCGACGACGCACCCACCCTTTCGGCCGTATACGCGCCGCCCATCGAATCCGTCGAGACGCACGTCCTGCAGCGAGGCGAAACGCTGTCGGACATCCTCGGTCGCGCGGCGATCACCGGCCAGGAACTGGCTGATCTGCTGCTCAACATCCGCGAATTCGTGAATCCCCGCCGTCTGGTGGATGGCGTAGAGATCACGGTCCGCCGCTGGCTGAGCAGCGATGCGCCGCGCACGATCGACCTGCGCGTCAATGCGGACACGACCGTGCGGCTCGCCCGCGCGTCGGTCGGATGGCGAGGTGACATTGTCATCACGCCCGTCGTGCTCGATACGGTGTACACTCAGGGCCGGATCGAGGAAGGCACGACGCTGTTCCAGGTCCTTGTCTACAGCGACGACAACGATGTACCGATATCCGACCGGACGCAGCTGGTCTACCGTCTGGCCGAGATCTACGAGTACAAGATCGACTTCACGCGTGAGATCCAGCCGGGCGATTCGTACCGGCTGGTCTACCAGCGCGAGGTCCGTCCGGATGGCACCGCCCGGTCACAGCGTATCCTTGCCGCCGAGATGGTGAACCAGAAGCAGACGTACACGGCCGTCTGGTTCTCGCAGAGCGATGATTCCCAGGGCTACTACGACCCCGAGGGCCGGCCGCTCCAGGTCGGGTTCAGCCGCTATCCCGTGGCGTACCGGATCACATCATCGTTCAATCCGCGCCGCTACCATCCCGTTCTCGGCATCTACCGCGCGCACCTCGGCACGGACTTCGGCGCGCCAGCGGGCACGCCGATCGAAGCGACGGCGGACGGCACGATCGCGTTCGCGGGCGTGAGCGGCGGCTACGGCAACCTGGTTCGGATCCGTCACGCCAACGGCTACGAAACGCGCTACGCGCACCTCAGGAACTTCGCGAGCGGGATCCGGGCCGGCGTGAAGGTCAGGCAGAAGCAGGTGATCGGCCATGTCGGTGCGACCGGCCTGGTCACTGCGGCGCACCTGCACTACGAGTTGCGCAGGAACGGCCAGGCCGTGAACGCGCGAACGGCCAAGCTGCCTGCGGCTCCGCCGCTTCAGGGCGATGCGAAGGTGGCGTTCGATGCCACGTCCGTCGGCCAGTTGGCGCTTCTCGACAGCGGCATGCGGCTTTATCTTGCCCGCCGCGGGGCGCAGAATGCGAAGCTGGCCGACGACGCCGACTGAACGGATCCCTCAGGGCGTTCGGGCGTATTGATCGAAGCCCGCGGGTCTGGCGCCCCGCGGGCTTTTTCGCGTCCTTCGATCGGAGTCAATGAGCGGGCTTTCCTGGATCCTGTGGCTGGCCGCTTCGGCAGCGGGTGCGGCGTTCGTTGTCGGGCTGTACCGTCGTCGTGAAACGCCGGTCCGCGGCCGTGGCGTTCTGGCCGCGCTTCGCACGGCCACGATCGCGCTGCTCCTCCTGCTTGCGTTCGATCCGGATCTGCCGGGCGTGGCGGTACCGGGCGGCGACCGCGTCGTTCTCGTCGACGGGTCGTTGAGCATGCGCATGCCCGGCACGGGAGCGACGCTGTGGGAGGACGCGGTCTCGCGCGCGCGGTCCACGGGTGTCCCGGAGGCGATGGTGTTCGGCGATGGCGTCCGCACACTATCCCTCGACTCGATCGCGACGCTCAGGCCGGCTGCGGCCCGCAGCAGGCTGCTTCCGGCCTTGCAGGCGGCGGCGGAAGCCGGCCGCAGGCAGGTCACGGTGATCACGGATGGCGCGATCGAGGATGCGGACGACGTTGCGCGCTGGCTGCCCCGCCTCGGCATCGATGTGACGGTCGACATCGTCGAAGGCAATGCGCCGAACCGCGGCATCGTCCGCCTGGACGCACCATCGTTCGCCGCCGCGGGTGAGTCGATCACGATCCAGTTCGACATCGGCGCGGTCGGCACTGCAGGCGGGCCGGTGACCGTGGTCGCTCGCGAAGGTGCGGCCGAACTCGCGCGTACCATTGTCGAAACACCCGCGCCGGGCCGTGTATCGACCGGCACGCTCACGTTCGATGCGGGCGCCGAACGCTCCGGCGGCTACGTGCGCTACGACATCGAGATCGAAGCCGACGACGCCGTTCCCGACGATGACGTGCGCGCCGTCTACGTGCATGTCTCGGACGAGCCCGCCGGTGTCGTGCTGGTTTCGTTCCGTCCTGATTGGGAGCCACGTTTCCTTCAGCCCGTTCTCGAGCGTTCACTGGGCGTTCCCGTTCGCGGATACCTGCGCAGCGGCCAGGGCTGGACCATGCTTGGCACGGGCATGGTGGTCGGTGACCGCATCGATGATGCCGCGATGCAGCGCGCGGTGAACCGCGCGGAGATGCTGGTACTTCACGGTTTCGGCTCCGCATCGCCTGGCTGGGCGCTCGAGGCGGCGGCCGCATCGAGGCGCTTGCTTGTATTGCCGACGGGCGATGGTATCGTGCCGGGCGTACCGATTCCACCGACATCCGCGGTCGCGGGCGACTGGTACCTTTCGTCCGACGTGCCGGCCTCGCCCGTGGCGCAGCTGTTCGCCGGCATCGATGTCGCCGACGTGCCGCCGCTTCAGACGCTGCGCACACCCGGCCGGATCGAGGGCGCCTGGACGCCTGCGGTCGCAAGCCGCGGCCGGCGTGGTGCACCGCATCCCGTGGCGATCGGAGGCATGACCGACGGCCGACGCTGGGTCGTTGCACTCGGCCAGGGATTCTGGCGCTGGGCGTTCTGGTCCGAGGATGCGCGCGACGTTTACGAAAGACTGTGGAGCGCGCTCGGCGGCTGGGTGCTGGGCGACGTCGTCGCCACGAGGCCCGATGCGGTGGCACCTGTCAGGCGTTCCATCGAGCGTGATACGCAGCCGGCGTGGGTCGCCTACGGAATGGCGCCCGACTCGCTTCGTGTCAGGCTCACGGATTCCACGGGTACACAGGTGGCGGACACGCTCGTAGCAGGCACCACAACCGACACGCTGCGCACGCGTGTTCTGCCGCCCGGAACGTACACGTACGGCGTTGCGGCATGGAGCGGTGAGACGACGGCGAACGGTGCGGGCGAGGTCACCGTCGCGTCGTATTCACCGGAGTTCACGCGGGCGCCGGTCGAGCCGGCCGGCATCGAAGGAGCGCCGCAGGCACTCGCCGGCACCAGCCGCGCGCGTGCGCCGCTCCACGGGAGTGTATGGCCGTACGGCGCGATCGTCCTGCTTCTGTGTCTGGAGTGGGTGTTGCGGAGGCGGTGGGGGCTTCGGTAACCGGATGCGCTCGGACGGAACACCTTTTCGGGACGCGTTTCTGCAGGTTCATCGTGAAGGGCACAACGGATAAATGGCCAGACTGCTGAAGGGGCTTTCCGGCAAGGCAACGCTGTGGAAGCGGCTGACGAACTGGGCGCTGACGGATGTCGGTGTCCTGATCAAGGGTGTCGACGAGGCGTCGCTCGAAGCGCTCGAGGAGATCCTGCTGGCTGCGGACTTCGGCGCGCCGGCCACGATGCGGATCATCGAGCATGTGGAGGCGCTCATTCGCGTCGGCACGCTGCGCACTCGCCAGGACGTGCTCGAATCCGTGGCAGCCGAGATCCGCGCGATGGTTCGCGGCGACGATCTCGATATCAACCTTCGCGTCGCGGACGTCGCGCCAACGGTCTACCTGTTCGCCGGCGTGAACGGCGTGGGAAAGACGACGACCCTCGGCAAGCTCGCGCACCGTTTGAAGCAACTTGGTCATCGTCCACTGCTTGCGGCGGCCGACACGTTCCGCGCGGGTGCGGTCGATCAACTGCGCGTGTGGGCGGATCGAGCGGGCGCAGATTTCGTCGGTGCGAGCGCGGGCGCGGATCCCGCGTCCGTTGCTTTCGACGCGATCGAGGCGGCGTACTCGCGCAATGCGGACTTCGTGCTTGTGGACACGGCAGGCCGACTGCACACGCAGGTAGATCTCATGACGGAGTTGCAGAAGGTCGGCCGTGTGATCGCGAAGAAGCTGCCGGGCGCGCCGCACGAGACGCTGCTCGTTCTGGACGCGACGGTCGGCCAGAACGCGATTGCGCAGGCCAGGGTATTCGGTCAATCGATCGAGCTGAGCGGACTCGTGCTCGCGAAGCTCGACAGCACCGCCAGGGGCGGCGTCGTAGTCGCACTCACACAGGAGTTCGGCATTCCCGTGAAGCTCGTCGGTACGGGTGAAGACCTGAACGATCTCGAGCCGTTCGATGCGGACCGCTTCGCGAACGAGGTGCTGGCGGAATGAACCCGGCCGGCCACGGCGGCCGCGACGCACCACTGGATGCGCCCGCGCAGTTTCTGAAGGGCGTCGGACCGAAGCGCGCGGAGCTGCTGGCGAAGCTCGGCGTGCGCAGCGCGCGCGATCTGCTGTTCCACGTGCCGCGCCGCTACGAGGATGCGAGCACGGTCACGAAGATCGGCGAGCTTCGCACGGGCGATGACGTGACTGTCGTCGGCGAGGTCATCAGCAAGGGCGTGCTGCCGACGCGGTCCCGGCTCCGCATCTTCCGCGCGATCATCCGCGACGCGTCCGGCAGCATCGAGATCTCATGGCCGGGCCAGCCGTTCCTCGACCGTGCCATCCGCCAGGGCGACCTCCTGCTCGTCGCGGGCAAGGTTCGCTATTACCAGGGCACGCAGATCCAGCCTCGTGAATGGGTCGTGCTCGGCAAGGCGCAGGAAGGCATGGGCGGCGGCCGCGTGCTGCCGGTCTATGCGTCGACGGAGGGTATGTCGCAGAAGGTGCTGCGTGGCATCATCGACCAGAGTCTCGACCGCTTGCTCCCGCTCATCACGCCCGAGGACGCGCTCAGGTCAATCGGCCTCGTGCCGAAGGAAATGCCCTCGCTCATGCAGGCGCTCTCACTGCTGCACCGGCCCGAGTCCCTGGCCGAAGCCGAACGCGGCAGGCGACGCCTGGCCTGGGATGAAGCCTTCTTCCTCCAGCTCATGCACGCCCGCGCACGCTACCGCACATCCGGCCAGCGAACCGGGATCGCGTTCCGACGGACGGACGCGATCATCGCGCCGCTCTACCGCAGCCTGCCGTTCAGGTTGACGGACGCTCAGACGCGCGCGATCGCCGAGATCATTGCGGACATGACGTCCGACCGTCGCATGAACCGGCTTCTGCAGGGCGACGTCGGTTCGGGCAAGACCATCGTTGCGCTGTTCGCGATGGCGCTGGCCGCCGAAGCCGGGTTCCAGTCCGCGCTCATGGCGCCGACCGAGATCCTGGCCGAACAGCATGCGCGCACGCTCGCCGGCATGGTCGAGAAGCTGCAACTCAGGGTCAGCCTGCTGACCGGCCGGCTGCCGGCCGCTGAACGGCGCGCGGCCCTGTCCGCGATTGCCGACGGCGAAGCCAACCTCGTCGTGGGAACACACGCTCTGATCCAGGAGAAGGTCCAGTTCCAGCGGCTCGGCCTGGCCGTGATCGACGAGCAGCACCGCTTCGGCGTCCGCCAACGGCTCGCACTCGCCGCGCAGGGCGACGCCCCCGACGTCCTCGTCATGTCCGCAACACCGATCCCGCGTTCGCTCGCGCTCACACTGTACGGTGATCTCGAACTCACCATTCTCGATGAGCTGCCGCCAGGCCGCACCGCCGTCCTGACTTCGGTCGAGTCCGACCAGGAGCGCGGCCGCGTTCAGGAGTTCATCCGCGACCAGGTCGCGGCGGGACGTCAGGCGTACATCGTCTATCCGATCATCGACGAGTCCGAGAAAGTCGACCTGCGCTCCGCGACCGACGAACACCGCCGTCTCGATGAAGAGGTCTTTCCCGAGCTGCGCGTGAGCCTGCTGCACGGCCAGATGCCGGGTGAAGAGAAGGACACGATCATGCGCGCGTTCGCTGCCGGCGACATCGACATCCTCGTCGCGACGACCGTCATCGAAGTCGGCATCGACGTGCCCAACGCAACAGTCATGGTCGTCGAGCACGCCGAACGGTTCGGTCTCTCCCAACTGCACCAGCTCCGCGGACGCGTTGGCAGAGGTGCCGATCAGAGCCACTGCATCCTCATCGCCTCAGCCTCACCCGAAGCGTTCGCACGCCTCCGCATCCTGGCCACGACCACCGACGGATTCCGCATCGCCCGCGAGGACCTCAAACTGCGCGGCATGGGCGACTTCTTCGGCGCCCGCCAGCACGGCCTCCCCGAGTTCCGCTTCTTCGATGGGGAGCGCGATGAGGACATGCTGCCTGAGGCGCGGGAACAGGCATCAGCGCTCATCGATGACGATCCCGAGTTGGAGAGTCCGGCCAACGTGCGCCTGCGGCGAGT
>DATKCF010000238.1:0-17427 GCA_035513345.1 Longimicrobiales bacterium | reverse complement strand
CACCTGCGCCTCCGTTCGCAGGGAGAAATAGGACCCGACGCGGCCCGTGGCAAAAGGACGCGCAAGAAAAACCGCCGCGCCGGCGAACGCTCGAAAGCGTATCACCGGCGCGGCGTCGGGCGAGCGGGTACTGTCGGGGAGGCTCGCAGATCGGGGCCTGGCAGACCGCGGGTCGGCCTGGCCGTACAGGTCCGGACAACGCCAGCGCCGTGCCGTGATCAAACGAACCGGAGCGTTAGTCCATGATAAGGTCCGGAAATAACTTATGCCAGTCGGGAACGGGTCGGCCGGCCGCCTCTGTTGGGCGTTTGCGGCAACGGACAATGCAGCGGAGCAACAGATCCCTTGCTGGATCGGCGTCAGCTCATTGTGGGTCAGCGCCAGCGCGGGTCGGGCGCACGCGCGCGGCCGGGAAACTGGATCACGCGCAGCTCCTGGTCAGCGCCACTGCGGGTCGGGTGCACGCGCGCGACCGGGAAACGGGATCACCCGCGGCGATGCCGCCACCTCCGCATCCGGTTCCCGTGCCGCGATACCCGAAGCCATCCAGCCTTTCCCGCCAAGCACGACCAGGACGGGTACGGCGAGGGTGGCAACGATGAGGGCGCGCAGGGTGGCGGCGTCGAAGACGGCGCGTTCCGCCGCCGGCACCAGATCCTGAACCTGGGCGAAGTCCAGGACGAAGCGTGCGATGCCCGCCACGAGGACCACGGCGGCCACCAGCGTAACCGTCGATACCGCCCGGAGTACGCGTCGATGACCCAGCCATGCAGCCACGGCCAGCGCCATTGCCAGGCCCAGCGTCTGAACGATCAGCGCGTTGAAGCCAAGGCCCATCACGCCGAACCGCCACGACGCCAGACCCGGTCGCATCTGGCCCACACCGAACATCTCCGTCAGCGGCGCGATCGACAAAAGAGCGGCTACCGGATAGAGAGCGGGTAGAAACGACCTGAGTATGCGGTTTGTTCCTGCCATTGATCTGATCTGCCTCGACGCGGTCACGGGGAATGACGCTATCGCTGCGAACGGCGAATCCTGTGCCGCGTCGGGCTTGGAGAGTCATATCTCAGTCCGACACACATTTAAGAGCCTTTCATCCCGCTAGCCGTCGACGCGGACACCCTTCCGCTGGGGAACGGAATGGTCGCCTGTGGATGCGCGGCCACACCGCACCCGACACGAAAAACCCGCGCCGAGCAATGCTCGACCCGGGCGGGGCGCCATCCTGTCGACTGCCTCGCGTGTCAACCGATCCAGACTACATCCCGGAACAGGTCATCGAGCGGAGGAACCGTGGCGGACGCCGCCGTCGGCAGCTCGACCCGCACACCTGGCCGTGGACCCACGATCCTGGTTTCCACAGGCTCGGGCCGAGTCGTCGACTGACTTGTCAACGCGGTCTCGAGCTGGTCTGCATCGGCGTCGTCACCAATGAGGAACGCGTCGTCGCGTTCCGCGGCAGACTTGTCAACATCGGACTTATCAACAATCTGGCTGGCGTCGAGGTAATGTGTGGACAAGCCCCGATCGCCGGCCGGCACAACGTACTGGAAGTTCTTGTTCCAGAAGCCCGCGGGCGCCCATTCGATCTGGCCAGCGGGTCCAATGCGGCGGCACATCTTGCCTTCGGCGACGGCGACATCGTTCCAGAACGTGCCGGACGCCTCGTCACTGGAGCTCCAGTCGGCGACGGTGACGCCGGCATTCCAGACGCCGTTGTCGGTGAGGCGTCGTGCGACGCGGGCGACGAAGCCGCGGTCGAATCCGGTGCGGCGCGCGATGCGATCGATGTTGTGGCCGTACTCCTGGCCGGCGAGGAGGATGACGGCGGCGCGGAATGAAACGCTGCCCGGTTCGAGATCCGAGTTGTAACGGCGAATGCGAGCCTCGAAGTCAGCGACTGTCATGCGCGATGGCTGAGACGGTTCCGTTGTTGGCGGCACCGGCTCCACCGGCTCGGGTGATTCGCTGGCCGGGACGCTGAATCCGCGTTCGCTGATGGTCTCGTACACTCACTCTCCGTCGGGTTAGCGCCGGAGCGCGGTTGGCACCGCGCTCCGGCAGTTTGCTACCCGGTGAGCCGTTCGGCTGAGAGCCTGGCGACTCACCCGCACCCCCCGGTGCAACGGCGATACTTGGCGAGGACCATGCCGAAGCGGGCCGGTCGGTGGCGACGGTGGCCGAAGTGATTGATCCGAATCGACTTGCGGTGCGTCCGCTTCCATTTCTCCGTGGCGCGGACCGGCTTCGGAAGGGCACGGATTGCAACGAACCGTTGCAAGGTGCATGGACCGTTATGAAGCGAAGCGGTTTTCGGGGGCGTTCGCCGGTGCGCCTCGAGCGGTGCTGGCAGTGCGACAACCGGCGACGGCCGGCCGGCGGGGATCGACCGGCCCTCACGCGTGGAATCCCCACCAGCCGGTGACTTGCTTGACGGCTGGCCGCTGATGCCCGCACTCTGCGGTGCGCGCTTCGACCGTTCGCCCGGCTGGAGGTCCGAACCGATTGGACACGGTGAACATCACCGTAAACGGAAAAATGACCCGTCACCGGGTCGACGGGCGGACGTTGCTGGTTCATTACCTCCGGAACGTGCTCGGTCTCACGGGCACGCACGTGGGGTGCGATTCGAGTCAGTGCGGCGCGTGCACGGTGCTGCTGGACGGGTGGCCGGTCAGGAGTTGCTCGATTCTGGCGGTACAGGCGGACGACTGTTCGGTGGAAACGGTCGAGGGCCTGGCGCCGGACGGCGAAACGCTCCATCCCATCCAGCAGGCATTTCACGAGGAGCACGGCCTCCAGTGCGGGTTCTGCACGCCCGGTGTCCTGATGACTGTCGTGGCGCTGCTCCGCGAGAACGCGAACCCCGGCGAAGCCGAGATCCGGCGTGCCCTGTCCGGCAACCTCTGCCGTTGCACGGGCTACCACACGATCGTACGGTCGGTGCTCCGGGCGGCGAGTGACGCAGGCAGCCAGGCGTGACGCCGGTTCCGCGCCCACCTGTCACACCCGTGAGCGTTCTCCGTGTCGAGGACGCGCGGCTGCTGCGCGGACGCGGGTCGTTCTCAGACGACCTCGACCTGCCCGGCGCATTGCACGCCCGGTTCGTCCGGAGTCCACACGCTCACGCGCTACTCGGCGACGTCGACGTTTCCGGCGCGCTGGCCATGCCCGGCGTCGTCGCTGCCTTCAACGGCCGCGACCTTGCCGACGGTGGCGTCAACCCGATCCCCACCGGCTGGCTCATCAACGGTATGCAGCCAGGCGAGCGTCGTGCTCTGGCCATCGACCGGATCCGCTACGAAGGCGAACCCCTGGCCGTCGTCGTGGCCGAAACGCCCGAGGCCGCCCGCGACGCCGCCACCCAAGTCGTCGCCGACTTCGAGCCGCTCCCATCCGTCACGGATGTCGAGGCCGCCGCCGCGGCCGGCGCACCCACGGTGTACGACGATGCGCCCGGCAACATCTGCTTCACCTGGGAAACCGGCGATGCCGACGCCACACGGGCCACCTTCGATGCCGCTCACACCATCGTCACCCGCAAACTGCGCAACAACAGGCTCGTTCCCAACGCCATCGAGCCGCGCGCCTGCGCCGCGATCTGGAACTCCGGCCACCTGTTCCTGCACCTGGCTTCCCAGAACCCGCACCTCCATCGGTTCATCCTCGCCGGTTTCGTACTCGGCATGCCGGAGCACAGGCTGCACATCCGATCCAGCGACGTCGGCGGCGCCTTCGGGTCACGGATCGCCGTCTACCCCGAGGAGGTCGTCGTCGCCTGGGCCGCCCGCCGCCTCGATCGACCGGTCCGCTGGACCGCAACCCGAGAGGAGAGCTTCCTGGCCGATAGCCACGGCAGGGACCACTCGACCGAAGCCGCCATGGCATTCGATGCCGATGGCCGTATCACCGGACTCCGCGTGCGGACCCTGGCCAACCTGGGCGCCAACCTCTCCCTCTACGCCGCCGCCATCCCCACCTGGTACTACGCCGCGGTACTGAGCGGGCCGTACGCGATCCCCGCCATCCACTGTGCGGTCACAGGCCTCTTCTCACACACCAGCCCGGTCGACGCCTATCGGGGCGCAGGTCGGACCGAGGCCGTATACGTTGTAGAGCGGCTCCTCGACAGCGCCGCGTGTACACTGTTACTGGACCCTGCACTGCTTCGTCGTCGTAACCTGATATCGCCGGATTCATTTCCATACCACAGTGCCGTGAACACCGTATACGACAGTGGCGACTACGAGCGTACTTTCGACCGTGCACTCGACCTGGCCGGGTACGACCGGCTGAGGGATGAACAGCGGCGACTGGCGGCGGAGAGTCGATATATCGGGATCGGGCTGGCGAGTTATGTGGACATGTCGGGGCACGGGCCGTCGCGGGAGGTGACGCGGGAAGGCGGCCACGCGGGGCTGTGGGAGAGTGCGCGGGTCCGGGTGCATCCGACCGGGCGGGTGACTGTACAGACGGGATCGCAGCACCAGGGGCAGGGGCATGAGACGACGTACGCGCAGATAGCTGCTTCGGCGCTCGGGGTTGGGGTGGAGGATGTGGCGGTGGGTCATGGCGACACGGATTCGGCACCATTCGGGATGGGCACGCACGGGAGCCGTGGCGGTCCGGTGGGCGGTTCGGCGGTCTGGCTGGCGGCGCGGCGGGTGGCGGAGAAAGCGACCCGGTTGGCGGCACATCTTCTGGGTGTTGGTGATGCGGAGGTGGAGCGATCGGGCGACCGGTACGTCGTGAAGGGTCGTCCGGCAGAGTGGCGCACATGGGAGGATGTAGCGCTGGCGGCGCACATGGCGCAGGGATTACCGGCCGGGCTCGAGCCGGGGCTTGAATCGACGGTGCAGTTCGATCCGCCGAACTGGACATGGCCGTTCGGGACGCATGTGGCGGTGGTGGAGGTGGATGTCGAAACGGGAGTGGTGACGGTGCTCCGGTACATTGCGGTGGATGACTGCGGGAACGTGATCAATCCTGCGATCGTGGATGGGCAGGTACACGGAGGTGTGGCGCAGGGCATCGGTCAGGCGCTGTGGGAGGGTGCGCGGTACGACGGGAGCGGCAGGCTGTTGACGCGGTCGCTGGGCTCGTACGCGATAGCGCGGGCCGGGTGGCTTCCCTCGTTCGAGACGGCGAGGACGGAGACGCCATCGCCGTCGAATCCGCTGGGTGTGAAGGGTGTTGGCGAGACGGGCGCCGTGGCGTCGCCGGCGGCTGTATCGAACGCAGTCCTGGACGCGCTTGCGCCATTGGGCGTGGAACATCTGGACATGCCAATGACGGCGGAGAAGGTGTGGCTGGCGATCCGGGATGGGCGCCGGCGACAGTCCGCCGCTCTCGACACCGCCAGTACGCGACTCGACGCCGGTCCTGTCGCCCGGGTCGTGGACCGGTCGCGGGAGTCGTCGCCGGGTCCGGAAGGCGGGGTCTGATGTATCCGGGTCCGCTGGAGTACCATCGCCCGGACGACCTGGCTGAAGCGATCGCGATGATGGGCGAGTTCGGTGATGAGGGCCGTGTCATAGCGGGGGGCCAGAGTCTGTTGGCCCGGCTGCGTCAGCGGCGGGTTCCGGTCCGCTACCTGATCGATATTCGACGGATCGGAAGGATTTGCGGCGTACGACGTGAGCGTGATGCCGTGGTGATCGGAGCGGCAGCGACGCACGCGTTGATCGAGCGGTCAGCGGTGGTGGCGGAGACGTTTCCGGTGCTTGCGCGGGTTGCCGGTGTCATCGGGGATCCGGCGATCCGGAGTCTGGGGACAATGGGCGGCAGTCTGGCGGAGGCGGCGCCGAACGCCGACTGGCCGGCGGTGGTGCTGGCATTCGGATCGGATGTGGTGGTTGCGAATCCGCAGGGCGAGAAGCGGATTCCGGCGGGCGAATATTTCACGAGCGGCCGTCAGACGTCCCTCGAGGCGACGGACCTGATCACATCGGTCCGGTTCAGGATTCAACCACAGCAGACGGGTGTAGCATATGTGAAGCAGCCGGAGCCCGCATCCGGCTGGGCGCTTTGCGGGGTGGCCGCGCTCGTTACGCTGGATGAGAACGGAGCGATCGGCCGGGCGAGGGTGGCCATCACGGGCATGGGGCCCGCGCCGATTCGATTGAAGTCTGTGGAACGGTCGCTGATCGGCCGTCAGCCGGAGGCGGCAGCGTTGCGTGCGGCGGCGGCGCGCGCGGATGAGGATATCGAGCTGGAGGACGGCGAGGGGGGCACGGTGGCGTACCGGGCAAATCTCGCGCGTGTCTGGACGGACCGGGCACTGAGGACCGCGGTCGCAGCAACCATCCGCTGACTGGCATGCGGATCGAGGCGATCGTCCTGGCGGCGGGTCTGTCGACGAGGTTTGGCGGGCAGAAGCTGCTGGCGGACGTTGGCGGCGAACCGCTGATCAGGCGTACGGTGTCGGGCATCCTCGAATCGAGGGTTGCCGGAGTGACGGTGGTGGTGGGCGCCGACGCGGAAGCGGTGCGTGATGCACTGGCGGGGCTCGGTGTCGCCTTCACGCCGAATCCGGATCCTGCCGCGGGCATGGGTACATCGATCGCCTCGGGAGTGCGGACGCTGCCAGATACAGTCGACGCGGTGGTGATCGCGCTTGGCGACCAGCCGGTGGAGGGTGCGCTGATCGACGCACTGATCGAAGCGTTCGTGTCAGAGGCGAGTCCCATTGTTCCACTGCGTGTACGCAACATTGTGATACCGGAATTCGGCGGAGTCAGGGCACCGCCGGTTCTGTTCGGGCGGTCGTGGTTCGGGGCTCTGGAATTGCTCACGGGAGACAGCGGAGCGCGCGGGATCGTCGAGGCAAATCCCGCACTGGTGAGCGTGCTGGCCATGGAAGGCCGGGCGCCGCCGGACATCGACACGCGGGCGGATCACTCGGCGTTCACGGGCGACCCGCCAGGCGGCAACGCCAACGACGATTGACAGCCGGGGAGGTACAGGGACGTGCCCAGACTGAGCTGCAGCCAGATTGGTGGCGACTGTGATTTCGTGACTACGGGCGGTACGGCGGACGAAGTAAAACGGGAACTGCTGGCGCACATGGAGGATGTGCATCGGCAGCGGGCCTCGCGGATGTCGGCTGACGAGAGGGAGGCTCTCGATATCCGGATCGACCAGGTGCTCCGGCGGCACGACCGCGGTCACCGGGGAGGCTGAAACCGGTCAGTCGGTCGGGTAGCGGGTTTCGGGGCGATCGACCAGGCGGCCGGGCCGGACGGCTCGCCAGCCGAACCGTTCGCGAACGGCATCGGCCGCGCGCGTGAGGCGCCGGTCGCGCTCGGACTCGACGGCGGCTTCATCGAATATCGCGAGCTGGGTTTCCTGGCCGTGCCGGAAGTTCGTTGCGGCGACGCCAAGCAGGCGAGCGGGCACTCGCCGGGCGCCGCGCAGCTTTCGGAGCAGACCTGTCGCCACATCGAAGATGGCGCGGTCGGTCTCGACGCCGTCGCGGATTGTGCGGGCGGCGCTGCGTGTCCGGAAATCGCCATCCCGGATCTTCACGGTGATGGTGCGGGCGCGCAGGCCATCCTTGCGGATGTCGGCGGCGAGACGGACGCAGAGTTCGAGCAGTTCACGTTCGAGCACCGTGTCGTCTGCAATGTCGTTCGCGAACGTTTCCTCCCGTGACATCGACCGCGCCTCGCGGTCGGGCTCGACCTGTCCGCCGTCCAGCCCGCGGGCTCGACGGTAGAGCCAGTCGCCCCGCGATCGACCGAGCCACTGCTCGAGCGCGATACGCTCGTACCGCAGTAC
The DNA here is from genome assembly GCA_035513345.1 of Longimicrobiales bacterium. Classification (GTDB taxonomy): domain Bacteria; phylum Gemmatimonadota; class Gemmatimonadetes; order Longimicrobiales; family RSA9; genus DATKCF01. The sequence continues at coordinate 9,645 of DATKCF010000238.1, read as the reverse complement.
GTGCTCGACGCTGATCAGGCCGAAGCTCTCGAGTTCGCGGGCGAAGACCGGACCAACGCCCGGGATGTCCGCCAGATCGAAACGGAGCATGAAGTCGAGTTCGGCACCGGGCGGCACGATCCGGACGCCGGCCGGTTTCGCGCGGCCGGCCGCGAGCTTGGCAACGATGCGTGAAGTGCCACCGCCAATCGAAACGTGGATTCCGGCATCGGCCCGGACGGCGGTCTGCATTCGGGTGGCGGTGTCGTGAAGCGATTCGCCGCGGTACAGCGCCTCCGTCCCCGTCATGTCGATGTAGGCTTCGTCGATGGACGCCGGCGCGACCACGGGACTGAAGCGCTCGAGGACTTTGCGGACATCGCCGGACTTGCGCGCGCACACATTGCGGGGGACGGGCACAACGTGCGCGGCCGGGCAGAGACGAAGCGCGTGCGCGGTCGGCATGCCCGAGCGTACACCGTACTCGCGGGTGGCGTAGGACGCGGAAGTGACGACACCGCGACCGGACGCCGTGCCGCCGACGAGCAGCAGCTCGTGGCTGCCCGCGCCTTCCGGATCCGCAATGCGCGCGCACTGAACGAAGAACTGGTCGCAGTCGACGAGCAGGATCCGCCTGGCCGATGGCCCGAGTCCGTCGTCGTCGCGGCCGCTCATCGGGCGATCAGTTCAAACGGCTGATTACGCGCGCGGACCACGGACAGAACCGGCCGACCGTGTTGATCCAGTAATCGATGTCCGCCTCGACCATCGACGGGCGGCCGTCACACAACTCGATCGCGAGATCCGCGACCTCGACGGTGCCCGGTTCGATGTGCCAGCTCCACGGACTGTTGAAGCCGCCATCGCCCGTGACCAGATCACCGGTGATCACACCGGTCTGGCCGCTCAAGCGGCGCTGCTCGAGGTCCGCGATCGCGTCCAGCTCCGTCGCTCGAACCGTGAAATGTTCGTCGACGACTTCGATGACGAAGGTCACCGGCAACGGCTCGAGCGTGTCATCTTCGCACGCGACCGTGACGGCCACGGCGAGCGCAGCGAGCACGCTCACCCTGCGCGTTCCGAGTCTGAATGGCATGTTTGGCAAGTCTGGTGCGGGTTGTCGGGGAGCCTGGGCGCCGGCTGCGGCGCATCATCGGGCGTACTACACTCGAAACCCGCTCAGGTGCGCGGCCTTCCCGCAGGAAGAAGCAGGAGCCGGAAAATGACGCCGCCCGATGGCCCCATCGTCGCAGTCAGATGGCCGCTGTTGGCAACCGCCAGGCCATGTGCCGCGGCCAGCCCCAGCCCGCGTGGCGACACATCCTCGCCGAACGGTTCGAAGAGCTTCTCAATGGCCACCGGCGCGACGGAACGCGTGTCACGTACTTCAAGCACGACCCACTGTCCTGCACCCACTGCCGCCGCTGCACCCGGAACGCCGTTCCGCGTAACCTCCATCACCGCCGTCGCGATCGTCAGCCGACCACCTTCCGGCATCGCGGCCGCGGCGTCGACGGCCAGGTTCAGAAGCATCTGACTGGCCATGGTCGGATCGACGAGCGCAGCCGGAGTGTCCGGGTCCAGCTCCGTCACGATCTCGATCGAATCCCCGGCCAGCAGACTGATGGCAGGCAGGCCGCGACGGACAACATCCGGCAGATCGGTCCGCAATTGCTCCGGCTTCAGACCACGACCAACGGCCAGCAACTGCGACGCCAGGGCCGCCGTCTCGTCCACGCTCCGCAGCGCATCGTCCATCCCGGTCCGCGATGGATCCGCCGGTCCGATCCCGCTCAGCGCGTGCCGGACCGCCGCCTCGACCCGGGCCACGCCGTCGGCAAGCTCGACTGCCACGCCGTGCGCAAGACGCGCCACGGCATCCATCGCCGCCGCCGCACCACGCACCGCCTCCCCTCGCCGGACTTCCCGCAGGTCCGTCACCACCGCCACGTATCCCTGAATCACGCCCCTGTCCCGGAGCGCCGTCGCAGTGATCCGTACCGGTATCTGCGTGCCATCCGCCCCCGCGATCGAGACCTCGGCCGACCAGGGTCGCCCGCCGAGCAGGCCGGCCAGGATCTCCGCGGTCTGTCCGACGCTGGTGCGCGTCCGCAACAGGTCACTGTCGGGCCTGCCGATCGCCTGGTCGGCGGCCACGCCGAGCAGTGCTTCGGCGGCCGCATTCCAATAAACGATCCTGTGCTCCGAATCACTGGCGACTACCGCTTCACCGAGGCGGGAAAGGAGCCGATCGGGTGCGAACGCGGCGAGTCCGGAAGCTTCAGCCGCGGGTTCGGGAGCGGCTACCCGGTCGGGAAGTCCGGGCGGGGCAGTCGGTGTCATGGCGTCGGGAGCGACTGGCCGCGCTGGTCCGGGGGCGGCCGTCGGGATCCCGGGTTCGGCAGTCGGCGCCGGTGGCTCGGCAGCCGGGGTCCGGGACACGGGCGTGCGAGCGGGTATCGCGGGCGGCAGCTCGGGATCCGCTCCGATGGACCTGGTGGGCGTGACGATCGGACCGGCTGCTGCGTAGCGGCTTCGCGGCCAGCGGCGAGGTGGCCGATGAGACGGGGGCCGGGCAGCCGTTCGCGCGGTCAGGTCGGTGATGGTTCCCTGGAGACACAACTCCCCGAGTTCGTCGGTGATGACCCTGACTCGATCCCTGATGAGAACGACAGATCCATCGGCGGCGATGGCGCGGTACTCGATTTCGCAGGGGAGTCGTTGACGGAGTGCGGCCCAAACGGCGTGCGCCACGCGTTCCCGATCGTCCGGGTGGAGGACGCCGATCCAGAATCCGGGCGAATCCCGCCAGCGGGCGGTGGGATAGCCCAGGATGGCTTCAGCCCTTCCGCTGACCCGAGTGAAGCGGCGGGTCCGCGCATTCATCTCCCAGGCTATCACGCGGGCTACCAGAGCCTCTGTGCCCGGGAGTCGGGCGAGTCGTTCCTGTCATGGAGGCCACGCCACATCGCGTCACCTCATCCGTTTCGATTCGAAGTCGTGTCGTGTACAAAAGGAACAGTAAGATAACGGGTGGGGGCAATTCCTGCGCCTCACGGGCCCGGCGGGGGCACGGCGGATGGTGGAGCGAACACAAGATATTGTAAAAGCGTGAATTACGGGCTTCAAACCGGGGTCGTCGCGGTGTGACCTCGAGGCGCGCGGGCGGCGGCAGCGGGTCCGGTCCGGGTGGAAGATGTTGCGGCGGGCCCGCACATCGGGTGTCAGGCGTGCAGGAGGCGCTTGCCGGTTGCGCGCGTCGCGGCATAACGTGCGGCCCGAGCGAGGCGCGGCGGCAAGATCGACACGCGAAAAACCAGGGGCTGAGGGCGACCATGGATCCGACGGCAGCGGTGTTCACCGATCCGATGGCCGTTTTCGCGTACCTGGCGGGCGTTCTCGGGCTGGTATTCTGGCTGAGTTCGCTGACACGGTTCGCGAAACTGTTCGAGCTGACGCCACCGGTCATCTATGCGTACTTCATACCGACCCTGTCGACGACGTTCGGCATCACACCTTCGGCCTCGTCGACGTACGACTGGATGGGCCGGTACCTGCTGCCCGTCGCGCTTGTGCTGCTGATGGTCACGGTGGATGTCCGCAGCATTCTGCGCCTCGGCAGGGTGGCGCTCGTGATGATGGTCGCGGGAACGGCAGGCATCGTGATCGGCGGACCTGTCGCCTACCTCGTGTTCGGTGGGTTCCTGCCCGAAGACGCGTGGAAAGGGCTGGCGGCGTTGTCCGGCTCGTGGATCGGCGGGACTGCGAACATGATGGCGATCGCGGGGAGCGTGGAGCTGGACCAGGCCGGGCTGGGTCCGATCATTGTTGTCGACACCGTGGTGGGCTACGGCTGGATGGGCGTGCTGCTGTTCTTCAGCGGCTGGCAAGCGAGGTTCGACCGATGGAACCGGGCGGACACGACGGTCCTCGAGGAAGCTAACCGTCGGATCACCGAGACGGCAGCCACGCGCAGGCCGATCGAGTTGTGGCAACTGGCTGTCCTGATCGGGCTCGCGTTCGGGGCGGCTGTCGTGTCCATTGCGGTCGGCCAGCGGCTGCCGGCTGTCGGCACACCGACGATAATCAGCCCGACGACATGGGCCGTGCTGATTGTGGTGACCGGCGGGTTGCTGCTCTCGTTCACGCCGGTGCGGCGCCTCGAGGATGTCGGCGCGTCCAGGCTCGGATACGCGGCGCTGTATCTGCTGCTGACGTCGATCGGTGCACAAGCGGACATGCGGGCCGTGCTGGAAGCGCCGCTCTATCTGGCCGCGGGCGCGCTTTGGATCGCCGTACACGTGGCCGTCCTGCTGATCGTCGCGCGGCTGATACGCGCGCCGCTCTTCTTCTTCGCGACGGGCAGCATGGCAAACATCGGCGGCGCCGCTTCGGCGCCCGTTGTAGCGGGAGTCTACAATCCGGCGATGGCGCCGGTCGGCCTGCTGATGGCTGTGGCTGGCTACGTGCTCGGGATCTACGCGGCGCTGGGTTGCGCCGCCATTCTCGGCTGGATGGCAGGAGGCTGATCGCGGCTCAGAAGATCGTGAACACGCTCCGGACCATCAGCAGGAACCCGACCACGAGCAGCGGCAGGCCGATCGGCAGCAGAATCACGGTCAGAGTGAGTACTCCGCCCACCGCGACAAGAATCAGGCCGACCGTGAATCCGATCAGGCGGCCGGTCAACCGCAATACGAAAGCGATCAGGTCCCACACGGCCGCAACGGGCCAGAAGATCCACGGTGTGGAAGAGCGGGCGGATCGCGACATGCTCTGACTCCTTAGTGTGACTCGAGACATTCAGCGTGCTATCGAGAGACTACGAGGGCGCGGAGTGGTGGGTTTCTCCGGGGGCCGCCTTGGGGCGGCGAGGGCGGGAGTTGGAGGGAGAGGGAGGGGAGGGATATTTACCGCGGAGAGCGCGGGGAGCGCGGAGGGGGCATCATCAAACTGGGTGGGACGGGTGGGGGGGCTCCACTAAGCTGGGAGGGACGGGTGGGGGGCTTCATCCGGACAGGATGGGAGGGAAATGTGGCGGGAGCGTTGCGGTCGGGTGGAATGGCATGGGTTGGGCGGGATCGGGATCGTTGTGATTGCGGCAGGCGAACCACCTGATCGGTCCTGGGCGAGGTCCTTGGGGAATCATGTGGGTCAGGTTACCGACGCGCGGCAGGACCCGCGCACGCTGCTGAGATCTGTCCAGCAGGGACGGCTGTCACGCCGGTGATCGCCGACTTGTTCGACCGCCGGGCTTCCCGTGAGGTGCTCTGCTCGAGATCTCTCGGCTGCCGGTGGGACATGCGAGCCGAGTTCACAGGCGCGCACGTTCAGCTGTGCGCGGCGCGGTAAACCCGAGACGTCGCGTAGCTCCCCGATGGACATTGTCCTTTTGGCCGCGTCTGGCGCGGTAAACCGGACACGCGCGCGGCTCCGAAGGCGGGCATTGTCCTTTATACTGCGCCTGACGCGGTAGAATGGACACACGCGCGTTCCGGAAGCGGGCTTGCGCGCTTTGGGCGCACTTGGGCGGGGCAACTCACAACTGCGCGATCAGCACGTGACGCAACTTCAGGGAAAAGCCAGAAAACGGGGTCTCATACTCTTTGCAAGTAGCCTGTCTACAGCGTCACGACGAGAGCGACGTTGAAGAACGTGTCGAGCTTCTTCAGGCGAGTGCGGACGGAACGGCCGGTGGGCGTGCCATCAGGCTCGAAGAGGTGGACTTCCTTGAGGGCTGGCAGGTTACGCCAGGCCAACTGGAGGCTGGGTTCGAAGGCGAATTTGCTGTTGATGGAGATGGAGAGGGCGTTCTTGAAATCGACACGGAGGTCATCGGGCTCATCGATGTTGAGGTCGGCGATGAGGTCGCTCTGGATGCGTGTGCTTTCGGTGAATCGGCGGCGCAGGTTCCAGGAAGCGCGCACGCCGGGGAAGTTGGTCTTGACGAAGGGATTGGTGACGACGTCATTCTGGAAAGTGTAGGTGAGGCCAATGTCGGTCTTGAAGGTGAGGTCGTCGGTGTCTGCCCATGTGTTACCGGCGCCGAGGGCGACGAGGAACCGGCTGTCGATGCCGGAGAAGGTGTTGCGGAGCCAGTCGGTGCCGACGAAGACGAGAAGGTCACCATTGAGATTGCGGTCATAGCGAGCGCGGGCGTAGTAGGCTTCCGCGGTTTTCTCCCAGATGGTTTCCTCTTCGATATCGAAGACGGAGTCGGTGCCAACGGCGCGGCGTTCCTTGATGCCGGAATCGGTCCGGACGGCGCCGCTCTCGAACCTGAACTCGTAGTTGTCCTGGCGAAAACGGAGCGTGTTGGCCAGGCCGAAGGTGCTGGCTTCGGAATTACCGCCACTGAAGACGGCGGTGACCTTTCCGGTGAACGCCCAGCCGTTCTCCTGCTGGGCGTGCAGTGTCGCGGGAGCGAGCGCGGCCAGGGCGCAGGCCGCGGCGGCCAGAGAGCAGCGTACGATCGACGATCTCATCATCATCCGGGTTCGGATTCGCGGATATCGGGTCAGCGGACGAATGCGCCCGCTGACCCGGGTTCGGTGGCGATCATTCGGCGCCGGAGTGTCCGGATCAGCGGACGACAGCGCCGGTCGCGGACTCGGGTTCGGTGACGATCCACTCGGCGCGCTGGAGTTTCTTCTCGCGCGGCCAGACCTCGTCGAGTGTGTCGCCGTCGTAGAGCCGGCCGTTCTTCATGACCCAGCGGATGCGGTTGGTGTTCCGGATGTCATCGAGCGGGTTGCCGTCGAGCACGAGCAGATCGGCGAGCTTGCCGATCTCGATGGAGCCGAGGTCGTTGTCGAGGCCGATGGCTTCCGCACCCATGATGGTGGCAGCGCGCAGCGCGTCGTGTTCGGAGAGACCGCCGGACTGCATCGACCAGAGTTCCCAGTGGTAACCGAGGCCCTGGAGCTGGCCGTGGCTGCCGACACCGATACGGCCGCCGGCGGCGACGATGTCGGCGAGTCCTCTGGCGTGCTCCTCGAACACGTACTCCTCATCGCGGAACCAGCCTTCGCCCCGACGGCGAGTGCGTGCATCGAGGTCGCTGTGCGGCGTGAAGTGCGCGAGCTTCGGGTCGTCGTGCGGATTCTCGCGGGTGAACCAGTAGTTCTCGGTGAACGGTCCGCCGTACGAGACGAGCAGAGTCGGCGTGTATGTGATGCCGGATTCGGCGGCGAGACGGACGACGTCACGGTGGATCGGATACTGTGGCAGCGCGTGTTCGAGACCGGAGTAGCCGTCCAGCATGAGGGTGAGGTCGTACTTCATCATCAGGCCGCCCTCGGTGGTTGGCATGAGGCCCTGCTCGCGGGCGGCCATCATGAGCCACTGCCGCTGCTGGCGATTGCCCGCCATGTACATCTTGATGGTCTTCGTGTCGAAGTACTCGCTGTAGCGTTTCAGGATATCGCGCGCATGGTCGAGATCGCGGATCGGGTCCTCGACATAGTCGCCGAAGACGCCCGGTCCGGTCGAGTAGACGCGCGGGCCGAGGATCTCACCAGCTTCGACCAGGTCGCCGTACGTGATGACATCGGTAGTCGAGGTCTGCGGGTCGCGCGTGGTAGTGACGCCGTACGCGAGATTCGCCAGGTACATCCAGACCTGCGTCTTGTGGATGCCCCACGCAGGCCACATGTGTGCGTGCGTGTCGACGAAGCCGGGAACGATGGTGGTCCCGGTGACATCGATCTCGTGCGCGCCCTGCGGTATCGTGAGCGAGCCGCGGGCGCCGACCGCCGAGATCCGGTTGTTCGTGATGACGATGTCGGCGTTCTCGATCACTTCGTCATTGCGCATCGTGATGACGCGGGCGCCGCGGAGGACGGCAACGCCATCTGGAGTGTCGCGGGCGACAGAGATCGCAATGCGGTGCTCGTCGGGAACGTAACTCGAGTCTGGGGCTGGTTTCTGGGGCGTGTTTCCGGGGTCCGGCGAGGCCACGTTCGCGGTGGAATCGGGTGCGTTTGCGGCGGCGGCTGAGTCGGCTGCTGCTTCTTTTTTCGCGGCTTCGACGGAGTCCTCGAATTGCTTCGCTCTTTCCAGATCGTATCTGAAGTGGGCGTTTCCGATGGACCAGTGGACGGTGTTGCCGTCGGCGGCCCATGCGGGGAACTGGCCGCCGATACGGGTCAGCTTGCGGGCGGGGAACGCGGCGTTCTCGGGATTCGCGACGGAGATGGTCGGTGTTTCGCCGCCGATGCGGGGGACGGTGACGACGTAGAGGTCGGTGTTGACCTGGGCGAGGGCGCGGTCGCCGCGTGGCGCCATGAGCGTGACAGATGCCGGATTCGGCTGGGTCGCACCGGGCCGGGTGTTGCCGACGACCTTGACGTGCGACTTCTCGTCGGTGCCGTCCCAGCGGATGGAGACGACGCCGTTCTGGCCGTGGAACAGATAGATGCGGTCGGGATCCTGCGTGAAGTGTGGCCGGGTCCGGCCGTCGGTCGGGGCGACGAGTGTGGCGTCGCCGCCTGTTGCGGGGACCTGGACGATGTCGGTGGCGGCATCCGCTGCGCCGGGCCCGGTGTTCTCCTGCCACGCGCGTGCGGGTCCGCGGATCGCGACGAGGCGCGAGCCGTCGGGCGACCATGCGATCTGCTGCCATGTAGCGGGCTGCGTGGTCACAGGGACGGGCTGTCCGCCGCTGGCGGTGGCCCTGAGGATGTGGCCGCCTTCGGGCGTCCACGTGATCCAGGCAATGGTGTTGCCATCAGGGGACCACGCAGGCTGTGCCTCGGTCGTGGTCGAGTTCGTGACACGGCGAGGCTGGCCGTCCGGATAGTCCATGATGTAGAGCCGGTCGAGCGCGACGAAGGCGAGCTTCGAGCCGTCGGGTGATGGTACGGCATCGCGGATCTGTCGGACCGTGAACGTCGCCGAGTCGTCGATGTCGTAATCGAAGGAGAGTTCGGGGCCGAGCGGCACGTCGACTGCGGCCGTGAACGGTACTTCCACCGGGTCGCCTTCCTGGACCGGGATACGCCAGATCCTGCCGCCGAACGACGTCACGACCTCGCGCGAGTCGGGCGTGAACGACAGGCCGGGGAACGCGTCGCGGTCGGCGATCGACTCCATCTCATCGCGCTGCACGGGATGGTGCAGCCAGCGCTCATCGCCGGTCTCGAGGTCGCGGATGCGGAGCGCGGTTGCGTCTTCATGGCGAGTCGCGTAGACGAGCCAGCGGCCGTCGGGCGACAGCGTGGGGCGCATGCCCGAGCCGTAGCGCGACGTGCGTGTGTAGTCGCGGCCCGTGTCGCGATCGTAGACGGCCAGCTGGTATTGCGGGAACGAGGCGTTGTAGTCCCAGCTGTTGGTGCGTCGCGCGTACCAGATGTAGCGGGCGTCGGGACTGACGGCTGCGCCGACGGTCTTGAGATTGGCGGGCTCCTTGTGGAGCTGGACGCCGGATCCGCCGTCGATGTGACCGATCCAGAGCTTGACGACACCGAGCCGGGTCTCGCCCTTCGACGCGACTACGTACTGACCGTCGGGCGTCCAGTCGGGCGAGATCCAGGCGTTGCCGTTGCCCTTCGTGATCTGGGTCGTGTCGCCAGTCGCAACGTCGATGGTCCAGAGGTTGTCGCCGCCGCTGCGGTCGGAGACGAAGAGGATCTTCGAGCCGTCCGGGCTGAAGCGCGGCTGGCCGTC
>DATKCF010000237.1:0-30350 GCA_035513345.1 Longimicrobiales bacterium | reverse complement strand
ACCGGCCAGGCCACCGCCCAGCGCGAGCAGTACGCTCTCGAGGATCGGCTGCAGCGCGAGGCGGCCGCGTCCCGCGCCGAGCGCGGCACGCACCGCGAACTCCGAGCGCCGCGACTCGACGTGAACGAGGAGGAGGCTGATCAGGTTGACACCCGCCATCAGGAGCACCATCGAAACCGCGCCGAACAGACCGAGGAGGCGAGGCCGCGAATCGGCCAGGATCTGCTCGGAGAGCGGTATCAGCCGCGTGGTCGGTACTGGTGCGCCCTCCGCAGCTCCGTCGGCTTCGTGCATGAGTGGCCTCGCGGTGGCGACGGCCGCCGCCGCCGCTTCGACACTGGCGCCGTCACGGAGCCGGGCGATCACGCGATACCGCGGATAGTCCGTCTCGCCGCCGAACGGACTGGCCGGGAGCGGCTGCCAGAGCCTGGCCGCCTCCGCGCTCCATCCCGAAAGGCTGCGCGTGGCCGAGTACGGGTCGTAGAACCAGAACCCCTCGCCCGTCACACCCACGACCGTCGTCGACGTGCCACCGAGCCGGATCTGACGTCCGATGATCGACTGGTCCGACCCGAATCGGCTCTCCCAGAGCCCGTGACTCAGTACCACGACCGGCGGAGCGCCCGGCGCCTCGTCCTCCGGCACCAGAAGGCGGCCCAGAGCCGGCCACGCGCCCAGCAGCGGCAGGAGGTTGGACGTCACCAGTGCGCCCTCGACCCGGTCCGGCCACTCCCCTTGCAACAGCGAAGGCGTCGTGCTCTCGAACGCGCCGACGCTCGCGAACAGGTCTGTCCGCCCCGCCCACACGCGGTAGTGGTCCAGTGTGATCGGATTCGTCCGGTCCGGCGCAACCTCCGGGTACGCATCCCACACCATGACCAGCCGGTCCGGATCCGGGAACGGAATGCGCTCGATGAGAATCGCCTTCACGACCGAGAAGACCGTCGTGTTCGCGCCCACGGCGAATGCCAGGATCGCGATAGCCGCGACCGACAGGCCCGGCCGGCGGCACAGCGAACGAAGCGCGAACCGCAACTCGAAAACGAAACCGGCGGCCATCCGGGCGCGGACAACGCTGGCGGCCGTGTCGCCTTCCATGAAGCCGTTCATGCCACCGACGGCCCGCGAAGCCGGAACGCGAACCGCGAAGGACAGTGCCTGGCGCCAGTACCAGCGGCGCGCGCGTCCCATACCGTCCCGCGTAGCGCGGATCCGGAACCGCTCGTGCAGGTCGCCAAGCACGGTCTCCCGCGCGGCCGGCGGCAGCACGCGGGCGATCAGCCGTTCCGCGACCCTCGGCGGAACCGGACCGGCGGTCATTCGCCCGTCTCTCCGCGAAGTGCCGGGTCGAGCCCGTCCCACATCGTGAACAGCGCCGACGCCGACTCGCGCAGCCGCGAGCGCCCAAGCGCCGTGACCGTGAACGTGCTCTTCGCGCGGCCGCCCCGGTCCGTCGTACCACGCGCATTGCGGGCCGCCAGGTAGCTCTTCGCCTCGAGCCGCTGCAGCGCGATGTAGACGGCGGCATGCGACACGTCCCTGCCCGTGCGCGCCTCGATCTCCGCGATGACCGCGGCGCCGTACGCCTCCCGGCCGAGGCGGAGAACCGCGAGGAGGATGAGGTGTTCGATCTCGCCGAGAGAGGTTCGTGGCATGTGCGGTGTCTCCGTTTCGCGTTCAACCGTCGGCCGTGGGGGATCGACGACACGTTCGTGGTGCGGTTAGCAAGGTACATGACTCAGCTTTGTTGAGTCAACAGTGCAGAGTAGGCCGGGGAGGACCGAAGGGAGGCCGCGGCGGTAGCGGCCCGGGTGACGGATCGCGTGCCGGCCTCGCGTGGTACGTTGAAGGCTGTCGGCGGGCCGGCGTCGATCGGAACGTCGGCGCCGGGTGCCGTTGCGGGCGCCGTTCGATATCTTGTCAGGGTCCGACCGAACCCCATGGAGGTTCCCGTATGAAGCGAGCCGCAGTGATTTGCGTGTGGGCGGTGGTGGTGTTGCCGGAGGATGCAGTAGCGCAGGCGGTACTGGTGGAGGCGCAGATCGCGGCGGCGGCGCTGGCGGCGCCTGCGGACCGGCGCGATAGCGTGACGGTTCTGGGCTACGACGGGTCGGGCAAGCTGGTGACGTTGCGACGTGGGACGAACGATCTGATCTGCCTGGCTGACGATCCGGCGCGCGAGGGCTTCGAGACGGCATGTTACCACGAGTCGCTGGAGCCGTTCATGGCGAGGGGCCGGGAGCTGACGGCGCAGGGGGTGACGGGCCAGGAGCGGATCCAGATGAGGTACACGGAGGCGGAGGCTGGAACGCTGATGATGCCGGAGCGGCCGGCGATGCTTTACATCCTGTCGGGCGAATCGTTCGATGCTGCGACCGGCACGGTAGCGGGCGAGTATCGGCGGTCGTCGATCTACATACCGAATGCGACGGCTGAGTCGACGGGGTTGTCGACGCAGGCGTCGGATACGGACCCGTGGATCATGTTCCCGGGCACACCGGGCGCGCACATTATGATCACACCGCCGCGATCGCGTAGCGGCGGCGGCTGAGAGGTGGAACGGATCGGTGGCCCGGCGATGGTACGCGGCCGGGACGCTGGCGCTTGCAACCCCAACCAGAAGACGGACCCATGAACCGATCAATCACGCTGACCTGTGCCGCAGTGCTGCTGTCGAGTGCGGTGGTACCGTCGCAGGCGGAAGCGCAGCGGATCAATGATGGCAGGCTGCGCGCGCTGACGGACGAGGTGATGGCGGAAGTCGCGTCGATGAGCAAGCTGACGCAGGTGATGGTCGACAAGATCTTCAGCTTCTCGGAGCTCGGTTTCCAGGAATACGAGACATCGAAGTACATCGCGGGCATTCTGCGAGAGAACGGCTTCGAGGTCGAGGAAGGCATATCGGGGATGCCGACTGCGTGGTGGGCGAAGTGGGGATCGGGGGAGCCGGTGATCGCGTTCGGCAGCGACATCGATGGGATTCCGAAGTCGAGTCAGAAGCCCGGGGTCGCCTATCATGACCCGATTGTCGAGGGCGCGCCGGGTCACGGCGAGGGCCACAACTCGGGTCAGGCGGTGAACATCACGGCAGCGATCGCGCTGAAGAAGATCATGGAGCGCGAGAACATGCCGGGCACACTGATCCTGTGGCCGGGAGTGGCGGAAGAGCTGGTCGCATCGAAGGCGTGGTTCGTCAGGGACGGCTGGTTCCGTGATGTCGATGTCGTGCTGTTCACGCACGTGAGCAACAATCTGAGCGTGACGTGGGGGCAGGCGAGCGGGACGGGTCTGGTCTCGGTGGAGTTCACGTTCGCGGGTGAGTCGGCGCACAGCGCGGGCTCACCGTGGCGAGGGCGGAGCGCGCTCGACGCGGTGGAGCTGATGAACGTCGGCTGGAACTTCCGGCGCGAGCATCTGCGGACATTGCAGCGGTCACACTACATCATTTCGGATGGTGGCGACCAGCCGAACGTGGTGCCATCGCGCGCATCGGTCTGGTACTACATCCGCGAGATCGACCAGGAGAACATCCAGCGCAACTTCGACGTGGTCGTGAAGATGGCGGAGGGTGCAGCGCTCATGACTGACACGGAGATGAGCTACCGGATCCTGGGCACTGCGTATCCGCGTCATTTCAGCAAGCCTGTTGCGGAGGCGATGGACCGGCACATCCAGAAGGTCGGTCTGCCGGGGTGGAGCGAGGCGGACCAGACGCTTGCGCGGGCGGTGCAGGAGGAGGTTGGCGGCAATGCGCGTGGGTTATCGACCGAGCTGAGCGGTTTGAGCGGACCGCCGTCGGAGCCTCAGAGCGGCGGCTCGGATGACATAGGCGACATCTCGTGGACGGTACCGACGGTCACACTCCGGTTCCCGTCGAACATTCCGGGTCTGCCGGGTCACAACTGGTCGAGCGGCATCGCGATGGCGACACCGATCGCGCACAAGGGAGCGACGGCGGGCGCGAAAGTGATGGCGATGACGGCGCTCGAGCTGTTCGCGCGGCCGGCGGTCGTCGATTCGGCGTGGTCGTATTTCCGGAACGAACAGACGACGGACCACACGTATACGCCGTTCATCGGCGCGGACGATCCGCCGGCGATCCATCTCAATCGCGAGATCATGGAGCGGTGGCGGCCGGAGCTGGAGAAGTTCTACTTCGACGAGACGCGGTTCGGGACGTATCTCGAGCAGCTCGGGATCCGGTATCCGACGGTGCGGAATGGCGGGTGAGGGAGGACGGCGGGTGAGGAGGGGCGGGTGAGGAGGGGCGGGCGACGAGGGGCGGGCGACATGGGGCGGGCGACGGACGGCGGGCGACATGGGGCGGGCGACCAACGGCGGGCGACATGGGGCGGGACTGACACTGCGCTGAGCCCGTAGCGATCCTGTGGGGGGTCGATCCGATCGACGCCTCACCTGGGCGACGGCCAACGCGAATGGGAGGGAGCGGTCTGGCGAACAGCGCTGGTGATGGGGAAATTGGCAGCGACTTGTTCGCGGCACGGGGCAACACGCTTGCCCAACCACCCATCAACCTGCGAGGACTCTGATGGCGAAGCTCCTGACGGAGGCGATCGGCACGTTCTTCCTGGTTCTCACGGTCGGCCTCACCGTAGTCCAGGGCACACCGTTCGCACCGCTCGCGATCGGCACGGTCCTGATGGTGATGGTGTACATGGGCGGCCACATCTCGGGCGGCCACTACAATCCCGCCGTGTCGTTGGCGGTGATGTTGCGGGGCAGGCTCGACGCGAAGGATTTCGTTGGCTACGCGGCTGTGCAGCTGGCGGGCGCGATCGTGGCCACACTGGTGGTACGCGTCATACTCGGCACGACGTTCGCGCCCGCGCCCACTCAAGGCGTGCAGGTCGTGCCGGCGCTGTTGGTCGAGCTGCTGTTCACGTTCGCGCTCGCGCTCGTCGTGCTCCAGACCGCGACATCCGATCGGACGCAGGGCAACTCCTATTTCGGCCTGGCGATCGGTTTCACCGTGATGGTCGGCGCGTTCGCCGGAGGCGCGATTTCGGGGGGCGCGTTCAATCCCGCGGTCGGCGTGGGTCCGACTCTGACGCACACGATGCTCGGCAGCGGTGGGCTCGGCTGGATCTGGCTTTATCTCGTGGGTCCGCTCGCGGGCGGCGCACTGGCCGCGGTCGTGTTCCGTCTGCAGGAGCCGCCGCCGGCGGTGCCGCCAGCCATCTAGTTTCTAGTGGAACCAGCCAATGCCGTCCGGACTGCCGGCGGTCTCGATACGTCGCATGATGGTGTATGACGCCGCATCGATCTGGACGATCTCGTTGTCGCCTGGGCGCGTCACCGATGCGTGCCGACTGTCGCCGCTGAAGGCGAGACTGCATTGCGCAGGAACGCGAGCACGGCTTCCCACGTGCTTTCGACGTGCGACTCGACGCGGTCCTCGACGAGCATCGACGAACCGTGCGTACCCGGGTCGGCAACGAACAGCTGGTGGACCTGCGCGCGGAACCGCTCGGCCTGCGCGATCGCCGATTCGAGCTCCATCTCGCTCCGCGGCCGAAGTGCCAGGACGGGGACCCGGATCCGGTCCGACACCTCTTCGCCCCGGCACGCGGCCATCGGTCCGCCCGACGTGGGCGAGAATGCCAGGACGGCGATCACCGCTTCCGGATTCGTTGCCGCGAGGCGCAACACGAGCGCTGCGCTGTAGCTTCTGCCCCAGAGGATCAGCGGTCTGCCGTTCGCCTGCGCGCGCGCCCAGGCCAGCGTACCTTCGAGGTCCGCCGCGGCTTTGCAATAGTCGGTCTCGTTGCCATTCGCCTGGACGGTACGGTTGACGCCATCGAACAATCCACCGCCGGCCCGCTGGTCGATCACGAGCACGTCGTAGCCCTCACGATTGAGCCGGTGCGCGATCGGCCCGTACTCGGCTTCCCCACTCGCGCCACCCTGATGGAAGGCGAGGAGCAGGTTGTTGGCCGTTCGTGTTCATCCGTTGAACCGGCGTCCTTCGCGGACCTCGGGCACCCATCCTTCGCGGATGGCGAAATCGCCGAATCGTTCGTCCGGCCGTTTCCCGGCGGCGTAGCGTTCGAAGAAGCCGCGCAGTGTCTCGAGGATGCCGGTCTCATCGACGTTTTCGAGGCAGGGCGCGGCAAGGCGCTGGCCGTGGAACCCGCCGCCGACGTACAAGTCGTACCGGCCGGGGGCCCGGCCCGAGAACCCGATCTCGGCGACGTAGGGCCGGGAGCAGCCGTTGTTGCAGCCGCTCATGCGCATGACGATGGGTTCGTTCGCGAGTCCCGTGTCCGCAAGGAGCCCCTCGACCTTCGTCATGAGGTGGGGGAAGTAGCGTTCACTCTCGGCCATCGCCAGCGGACAGGTTGGCATTGCCACACAGGCCATCGAATGGCGCCGTACGTCGGACCTGTCGGTTGCCGCGGTGATCCGGTGTTGCTCGAGGATGCTCTCGATCGCGACGCTGTCGGCCGGCGCGATACGCGCGACAATGAAGTTCTGGTTCGGTGTGATGCGAAAGTCGCCGGCGTGGACGCGCGCGATTTCGCGCAGCCCGGTCATGGTCTGGTGGCCGTCGCCATCGGTGACTCGTCCGTTCTCGACGAAGAGGGTGTAGTTGCGCGTGCCATCGCGGTTCTCGCTCCAGCCGAAGCGGTCCTGGCTGGTCTCGAACTGGTACGGCCGGGGCTGCTCGAGCGTCCAGCCCAGGCGAGTGTGCAGTTCGGCCACGAACCAGTCGAGTCCCAGACGATCGATGGTGTACTTCATGCGAGCGAGCCTGCGGTCGACCCTGTCGCCGTAGTCGCGCTGGATCGTGATCACGTGTTCCGCGACACTCACGGCGCGCGGCGCGGGGCAGAACCCGATGACGTCGCCCAGTCGCGGATACGTGTCCGGCTCGTTGTAGTTGCGGCCCATGCCTCCGCCTACGACGACATTGAATCCGACGAGTCGATCGCCGTCGGCGATGGCGATGAACCCGATATCCTGGGTGAACACGTCGACGTCGTTCACGGGCGGCACGGCGAACCCGATCTTGAACTTGCGGGGCAGGTATGTCGATCCGTAGATGGGCTCCTCTGGTTCCGCGTTGCCGGCAGCGTCGTGTTTCGGGCCCTGGTAGACGGGCTCGCCATCGAGCCAGATCTCGTGGTATGCGCGCGACCGCGGCACGAGCTGGTCGCTCACCGCACGGGCCACGGCAAAAAGCTGTTCATGGATCGGCCCGAGTTCGGGCAGCGGCGTTGCCATGACGCCGCGGTTCACGTCGCCGCACGCGCCCAGTGTGTCCAGCAGACTGCCGTGGATCGCCTGGATCGTGGCCTTCAGGTTCTTCTTGACGACGCCGTGGAACTGGAACGACTGGCGAGTGGTCAGCCGGAGTGTGCCATTCGCGTGGGTACGGGCCAGCTCGTCGAGCCGCAGCCACTGGTCCGGCCGGCACACGCCTCCCGGTAGTCGCGCCCTGACCATGAACGACCACGCCGGTTCGAGCATCTTGCGACGTCTCTCGTCGCGAAGGTCGCGGTCGTCCTGGAGATAGATGCCGTGGAACTTCGCGATCTGCTGGTCATCGCTCGAGATCGCGCCGGTGATCGGATCGGCCAGCCCGTCCAGCAGACCGCCGCGCAAGTTGGCGCTGCGGGCCTTGATGGCCTCGTTGGGATGGAGCTTCTCGACCGGCTGCGAGCGGTCCCGGCTGCGGTCCACACCCGTGCGGCGTCCGTCGGGGCCGTTCGTGGAAAGGTCGTCCCACGTGGAGATCTCCCGGTCAGTCTGCCCATCGCCGTCCGGCGGGTTGCGTGATGCCGACATCGTGTCGTTCCTTCGCGATTCGTGAATTGATTCGTCGTGTCTCAGTAGACATCCCGTTCGTAGCGGCCCTGCGCCCGGAGCGATTCCACGTACGCTTCGGCCGAGTCCCGCGAGAGCGAGCCACCCTGCCGTGCCACGGCGACGAGCGCTTCATGGACGCCCGGCGCCATGCCGGCGGCATCGCCGCAGACGTAGACGTGGGCGCCTTCCTCGAGCCACGCCCACACATCCAGGACCCGCTCACGGACCCTGTGCTGCACGTAGACCTTTCGCTCCTGATCGCGTGAGAACGCGACGTCCATGCAAGTCAGGACGCCCGTCCGCAGGAATCGCTGCCATTCCGTCTGATAGAGGAAGTCTTCGCGGAACGTGCGCTCGCCGAAGAACAGCCACGTACGGCCGGCGGCGCCCGTTTCCTCGCGGTCCTGGAGGAATGCCCGGAACGGGGCCACGCCCGCGCCCGCGCCGATCATGATGACGGGCGAGGCCGGATCGGCGGGCAGTCTGAACGACCGGTGCGGTTGCACGTAGACATCCAACGCCTGGCCCGGCTTGCGCCGTTCGGCAAGGAAAGTGCTGGCGACACCGTTCCGCAGCTTTCCGTCCGCCGTGGTGCGGGTCACGGCGACAGTCAGGTCGACCTGGCCGGGGAGCCACGCTGGGCTCGAGGCGATCGAGTAGAACCGGGGCTGGAGACTGCGGAGCATCCCGACGAACTCGTGGGCCGCCAGACGCCGGACCGGATAGCGCTCGATCACGTCGAGGACCTGGTTGCATGCCATGAACCGGCGGAGCGTGTCATCCCGGCCATCGGAGACGAGTCCGGCGAGTTCGACCGCACCGGCCGCGTCGGCCCAGGACCGAAGGAACGACGGCGTGAGCCGGGTCAGTTCCAGATCCGCCTTGAGAACGTCCGCAAGCGCCCTGGCCTGCCCGTTCACGGTCACCGGTTCGCCGGCGAGCAGATCGAGCGCCTCGACCACGGCTTCGACGATGGAATCCTCGTTCTCCGCCACCACACCGAGGCTGTCCCCCGGCCGGAACGACAGCTCGCCTTCCTCGATGGCCAGTTCGAGGTGACGGGTCTCCTTTCCCGAGTCACGGCCGCTCAGGAGGATGTTCTCCAGGATCTCGGCCCGGTACGGGTTCCTCCGGGTGTATCGAGGCGTCGTGTCGCCCACGGTAAGGACCGAGGCGACGTTTCCGGCTGCCGGGTTGACGGCCCAGCCCGCGGACGCCACGCGCAAGCCCACGTCCTCATCCGCCGGCCACGCCAGCCCCGGCTGCGCGGCCGATGCGACCGGCGTGGCTTCCCGCGCTCTGGCCGTTCCGGTCTCCTCCGTCAGCTGCCGTCGGAGAAGGCCGATTACCTCATCGGTCCAGCGTTCGGCGGTGTCATCGAAGTCGATGTCACAATCCACGCGTTCGGTCAGCCGATGGCCGCCCAGGTCCTCCAGACGCCGATCCAGTAAGCGGGCGGCGCCGCAGAAGTGGACATAGCTGCTGTCGCCCAGGGCGAGGACGGCGAACTTGACACCGGCCAGATCGGGCGCCTTGCGACCCTGGAGGAACTCGAAGAAGCCGCTGGCCGGTTCGGGCGGGTCGCCCTCGCCGTGTGTGGCCGTCACGACCAGCAGGTGGGTCTCCTGCCGCAGGTCGCGCGTGTGGTACTCGGCCATGTCCACGGCCCGGACGTTCAGGCCGTGTTCACCGGCGCGCCCGGCAAGGCGCCGGGCAACACGCTCGGAGTTGCCGGTCTCGGTGCCGTACAGCACAGTTACGCGCCCGGGATTCGCGGGGCGCGCGGCTGTTCCGGCCGGGGCCGGCTTCTGCCCGTTCGCGGCCGGCGAGTATCGCGCGAGCCCCGCCAGGTAGCCGCTCACCCATAGCGCCTGTTCGGGCGAGAGGGTCGCCGCGAGGGCTTCCAGCTGTTGGACCTGACCAGCCTCCAAGGGGGCCCCGCCTGCCGTATTCGTGCTCATACGCGTCGCATTCCTGTCAGACCGCGGAGCGCCGGAGCGCCTGTTCGAGGTCGGCGAGAACATCATCGACGTGCTCGAGCCCCACGGAAATGCGAACGAGGCCGGGCACAATGCCGACGCGCTGGCGATCCTCCTCACTCAGCTTCGAGTGCGTTGTCGATGCGGGGTGTGTCACGATCGTCCGCGTATCGCCGAGGTTCGGGCTGTGCGACAGCAGCTCGAGCGCATCGATGAACCGGGCCGAACGCCGTCCACCACCCTTGACGACAATCACGACGATGCCGCCGCCCGCGCTCATCTGGCGCCTGGCCAGGTCGTGCTGCGGGTGTGACGAGAGGAACGGGTAGCGGACTTCTTCGAGCTGGTCGTTGCACTCGAGCCGCTGCGCGATGCGGATCGCGCTTTCACAGTGCCGGTCCATCCGCACCGCCAGCGTCTCGAGGCTCTTCGACAGTATCCACGCGTTGAACGGCGACAGTGACGGTCCCGTATGGCGAGTGAAGAAGCGGATCTCCTCGATGAGTCCGGCCTGGCCGACGACGGCTCCGCCGAGCGCCCGGCCCTGTCCATCAATGAACTTGGTAGCGGAATGGATGACGAGATCGGCGCCGAGTCGGATCGGCTGCTGCAGGTGCGGCGTAGCGAAGCAGTTGTCGACGACGAGCGTCGCGTTGCGTGACCGGCACAAGGCGGCGAGGGCCGCAATGTCGATCAGTTCGAGGCCGGGATTCGAGGGTGTTTCGATGAAGACCATTCGAGTCCGCGGCGTGAGCTGGCGCGCCCACTCGTCGACCGATGCGGCCGCATCGACCCAGGTGCAGTCGATGCCCCAGCGCGGCAGCACGCTGGTCAGCAGCTGGTGTGTCGAGCCGAACACCGCACGTCCGGCCACGATGTGATCACCCGAATGAAGGAGGCTTCCGAACGCGGCAAAGACGGCGGCCATGCCGCTGGCGGTGGCAATGCCCGCGTCGGCGCCCTCGAGCGCGCACAGCTTCGCGACGAACTCGTCGGCGTTCGGGTTCGAGTAACGACTGTAGACGTACCCGTCCAGTTCGTCGGCGAACAGGGCGCGCGCCTGCTCGGCCGACTCGAACGTGAAGCTGGAGGTCATGTACAGCGGCACCGAGTGCTCGCGCGCGCCGCTCCGGCTGGCCTGAAGGCGGATCGCCAGAGTCTCGGGATGCAGTGTTCGTTGCGACCGATCGTTCTGCCCCGCCTGCGTGTCGACCGCGGTACTGCCGGCGTTGCGGTGTGTGTGGCCGGTCATCGTTCGATCGGTGCGCGGACCAGGTTGCCCCACTCCGTCCACGAGCCGTCGTAGTTGCGGACGCGGTCATAGCCGAGCAGGTACTTCAACACGAACCATGTGTGCGACGACCGTTCTCCGATCCGGCAGTAGGTGATGACGTCACTGTCGGACGTCAGACCCGCTTCGCCTTCGTAGATCGCCTGAAGCGAGGCCGCGTCCCTGAACTCGCCCGTCTCGGGATCGACCGCCCTGGCCCATGGCACGTTGCGGGCGCCGGGGATGTGGCCGCCACGCAGTGCGCCCTCCTGCGGATACTCGGGCATGTGCAGCTTGCGGCCCGTGAACTCGTCGGGCGACCGCACGTCGATGAGCGGAAGTCGTTCCGCCTGGTGCCGCAGCACGTCGTCGCGGAACACTCGGATCCGCGCGTCATCGCGCTCGGGCGTCGGGTACGACGTCGCTGCGTACGAGGGGACGGCGGTCGTGAACGGCCGACCGTCGGCTTCCCACTTCGCACGGCCGCCATCGAGGATACGCACATCCTCGTGACCGAACAGCTTCAGCACCCAGTACGTGTACGTTGCCCACCAGTTGTGGCGGTCGCCGTAGAGCACGATAGTCGTGGCCGGCGAGATCCCGTTGCCGCTCAGCAAGGCGGCCATGCGTTCGCCATCGATGTAGTCACGCGTGACCGGATCGTTGAGGTCCGCGATCCAGTCGATCCTGACGGCGCCGGGGATGTGGCCTGTGTCGTACAGCAGCACATCCTCATCGGACTCGACCACGCGAATGCCGGGGTCATGCAGGCGTGATGCAAGCCATTCCGTGGACACGAGCCTGTCCGGCCGACTGTATCCGCGTTCCTCGATCGTCTGAAGCTTCCGTGTCGTCATTCTGTACATCCTCCGTTCGACTGTTCGAGCACGGCGCACCACGCGCCGCACGGGTTGAAGCACTATTCGGGGCACTGCGCCGGCCGGTCGGTTGGCTCGCCGTCCATCAGCACGAGCGCGGCAGGGTCCGCTCCAGTACGGGGGACGTGCCATGCGTGCAAATCGAAGGCGACATCGCGCGTGGCCGATCCACTATTCACCAGACCGGCCATCGATCCGAACGCATGGTCCCTCGCCGCGACGAGGATGGCCGTGCGGCTCTGAAGCGGTTCGAGCGCGCGCTTCGCCGCCTCCGCCGAGGCGGCCTGCCACGAGGTCACGCGATACACGCCGACCACACGCCAGTCTCTGTCGCGCACCGTCTGTCCGAGATTACGCTCCGCCACCGGACAGAACGGATAGTGCGCGCCTTCGTGAAGTACGTGCGGCAGCGCAGGACAACGCACCGTACGCTGTACGATCACGACATTGGAATCCTCGTGTCCGAGGAGGTATCCGGCGGCCGCCCGCGGGTACACGGCCTGCACGTGCGCGACCAGTTCCGCGCGATCATGCGGCGACAGTGCGATGCCGTTCATGCGACCTCGCCCGCTGAACTGTCGCGCAGTGCGTCCGCCGCCCGCGCCACGAAAAGGCTGCACGGATCGACGCACGGCACAACGGCATCGCCGATGGCGGGACCGGCACCGAGCAACGACGCGGCGGAGCCCGCGGCCCGGACTCGCCAGACGGGCGTCCGCAGGCAGCTTCCTCCGCCGCAGCAGTACCGGACGACGTGACCGAGGGCGTCATCGGTCAGGGCGTCGACGCCAGCGTAGATGCCGGTCCGCGCGGCGGCCGTCTCTTCGAACGAGCCGGGCTCGAGCGTGCCCGCCCGCAACTGGTGCCAGCGAAGGACGGCCGTAGGGTACAGCCACGCGAGAGCCGACCAGAGCGCATTGCCAGACAGGTCTGTGATGACCCAGCCGCGGCGCAGGTCGGGCGACGATCGGAGCGGGCGGTGTCGTCCGGCGTCGTCGGTGCGCGCGATCCGCAACGCGGCTTCAGGCTGCGCATGGCGTTCCAGCGTGCGCGGGTCCTGTCGCGTGTCGGCGGCGTGGCGCAGTTCGTAGGTGTCGGAGCGAACGCGTCGGATGCGCACCTGGAGCAGCGCACGGCCGTCGGGTCCGGCCTGGTCGACCCACGCGAGCACGTCGCGTCGGGCGCGCACAACAGCCGACTCGCTCGTGGATGGCGTCACCGGTTCGTCGCCGGGCGGCGAGGCCGGTTCGTCCGCGGGCGGTGTGAGTGCGGAACCGAACGCGCGCTCCGCGAGGTCCACGATCACGTCGACGACGTGCGGCAGTGTACCGACGGGCGGTGTGTAGGTGATCCGCCGCGTCTCGTCCTGTACTGAGCGATCGGCCAGGCCGTAGTCGCGCGGGATCGTGGTGCCGGCGTGCCAGCCTTCGGACATGAAGAACGGCACGAGGACGATATCGCGTGTACTCGCACGCTCGAGCACGTGATCGAGGCGAGGCGCCTGGTCGAGGAAGCCGCACTCGACATGGCGGAACTCGCGCGTCGAGTGGAGCGCGTCGCGCAGCATGTACACGGTGTTGCCGGACCCGGTGACCGTTTCCGTGCCATGGCCGACGATCACGAGTGTGGCCGCCCGCCTGCGGTCGCGGGTGAGCCCGCTCGCGTCGTGAGCACGTCGAAGCACGAGCGCGGCCATTGCGGGGTGTGCGCCAATGGGCGGAGCGAGGCGCACGTCACGGCCGCGCGTGGCGGAACGGCGCAGCTCGCGTGGCAGAACGATGCGCGTGAAGTAGCCGTCGGCAAGGAACAGCGGCACGACAACGACCGTCGTACTTTCGACAATTTCGAGTGCATCGCGCAGTGACGGTTCCTCCTTCCAGAACGCTTCCGCGACCTCGTCGAAGATGCCCAGTCCGCGAATGGCGGCTGCGTGCGCGTGCACGGGCGCGGCCGATTGTGCGCTCCGATGCGAACCGTGTGCAGCGAGCACGAGGGCGAGGCCCGTTCGGGACGACGGCCGGCTACGCACGAAGCGCTCGCACGAGCGAATCGAGAGTGGCGTTGGCGACGACGTGCGGCGTGAACCCGGCGGCTTCTGCGGCTCGCGCGGTCCGGGGTCCGATCGCGGCGATCCTCGCCCGGGCGACGAGCGGTCCGACGTGGCGCCGGAACACCTGGACGCTGTTCGAGGAGGCGAAGACGACAACGTCGATCTCGCCGTTCTCCAGCCGGCCGCGCACGACTCCGCCATCGTCGCGGGCGGCAGTACGGCAGGCGATCACCTCGTGTACGACGGCGCCGGCGTTGCGCAGCGCGGCAGCGGCCTCGGACCGCTGATCGGCGATTCGAGGGAACAACACGCAGGGCGGTCGGCTGCGCGCGTACTCGTCGAAAGCGGCGCTGATCGCCGCGGGCGCGAAGCTGTGCAACACAACGTCCGCACGCACGCCTCGTCGCTGTAGTGCCGCCGCGGTGGCGCGGCCGAACGCGGCGAATCGAAGCGCGCCGAAGATCCGCGCATCGCGCCCGACCCGGCGCGCGGCGTCCCAGCAGGCGGCTACGGCGGTCTCATCGGTGAACGCGATCCAGTCGTAGGCATCCGCGCACAGCAGTGCGGCGTCGAGCGATGCGTCGGGAGCAGGCAGCGCATCGAAGGCGGGCGCCTGCAGCACGTCCGCTCCGAGTCCCGCGAGGCGGCGCGCAAGGCGGGACCGCTGCGGCCTGGACCGCGCCACGAGGATGGAAACGCCGTGGAGCGCGCGTGCTTCGAAGCAGTCGGAGCGCTGCCGCAATGCGACGACCTCGCCGATCACGATGAGCGCGGGGCCCGTGATGCCTGCGGCGGCAGCCACGTCGCCGATGCGGCCAAGCGGCGCTTCGATGGTTCGCTGCCGCGGCAGCGTTCCATTCTCGACGAGCGCGACGGGCGTGGCCGCATCACGGCCCGCCCGTATCAGGCGGGTTGCGAGGGAGGGAAGTCCACGCACGCCCATGTAAATCGCGAGCGTCTCACCCGCCTCGCCATGTCGCGACCAGTCCACTCGAACGTCGCTTGCGTCCTCGCCTTCGCGACCGGTCACGAACGTGAGCTTCGAGCTGACACCGCGGTGCGTCATGGGAATGCCCGCGTACGCGGCAACGCCGAGCGCGGCGGTGACGCCGGGCACGATCCGGCAGCGGACGCCCGCGTCCCTGACCGCCAGCGCTTCCTCTCCGCCGCGGCCGAAGATGAGCGGGTCGCCGCCCTTGAGACGGACAACCGTGCGCGCACGACGGGCGGCGTCGATCAGCATGCGGTTAATGACAGCCTGGTCGGTCGAGCGACCGCCGGCGCGTTTGCCGACATTGACGCACTCGGCACTGGCGACGACCAGGCGGAGCACGCCATCGCTGACGAGACTGTCATGGAACACCACGTCCGCCCGGCGCAGCAGTCGCAGTGCTCGTACTGTGAGCAGTCCCGGATCGCCGGGTCCGGCGCCGACGAGATAGACGGTGCCTGTGCCACGACCGGTGCGGTACGGTGATGGCCGGTTCGCCGGCCCAGCGTCGGCATTCCGCGGCGCCGGATCAACGGGATGCGGAAGAACAGTATCGCGCATCACGGCATCACTCCGGCTGCTCATGAATGCCGCACTCGACACGGTCGGTTCCCTGCCAGCGGCCTGCGCGTTCGTGCTCGCCTGCCGCAACGGGAGCGGTGAGCGGCTGGTCGCCGATGCTGGCGTAGCCGCGATCGTGCAGCGGGTTGTACGGCAAACGGCGTTCGTGGATGAAACGCCAGACGTCCGCGCGGGTCCAGCCGGCGAGTGGATTGACGCGCGCTCGTCTGTTCATTTCGACGGCAGGCATATCGGCGCGTGACGAACTCTGGTCGCGACGTCGTCCTGTGATCCAGCCGTCGAGTGCTTCGGTCGCGCGCCGGAACGGCTCGACCTTCGCTACCTGCTGATAGCGGTCGAGGTCACGCTGCCAGAGCCGCGGGCCGTACAGTCGTTCGAACTCCGCCCGCGTCCCGGCCGGCGAGACCACGCGCAGGTTCAGGCGATAGCGGTCTCGCACGCGCTCGACGTGCTCCAGCGTTTCCGGGAAGTGATGCAGGGTGTCGACAAAGACCACCGGCAGATCCGGTGCGATGCTGGCAAGCATGTCGATGAGGACAGTGCTGCCCGGGCCGAAGGCCGACACGAGTGCGATCCGTTCCGCGGCGAACACGTCGACGGTCCACTGCAACACACTGCGCGCTGTCCGCTCGAGCACGTGCGAGGCTCCGAAAAGCACGGTCGATCGCGGCGCGGTCACGACTCCGACACTGGTGTCGGCAACGTGCTCGTCCAGGTGTCCGGCCTGTCCGACGGCCGCCAGTTCGCCGTTCACGAATCCTCCTCCAGGTCGTATCTGCTCTCGATAACCGCCTCGTGCCGCGCGCGCAGCAACGCGGCCGCACGAGCGACATCGGTCCGCAGGCAGCGTTCGGTAAGCACGTGCAGCGTGCCGGTGCGTCTGTCGGCATGCACCCCGGCACCAGTGAGTCCTGCGGCGGCACACGCGTCGATGAGGCTCCGGCGGTCGGTGCAGCGCACGCTGAGCACCCATCGCCGGGGGCGGGGATCGTGTGCGTCAGGGCACGCGCGCGAGTGAGGCGCGCTCAGCGGCGAGGGCGACGCCAGAATGTCACCGAGCAGAGCCGTCGCCGTGGGTGCGCCGCCCGCGCCCGCGCCGGAAAAGCGAAGCGCGCCACTCCACGCGCTGTCGATCTCGACCAGGTTGTCGGCGCCGTGCACGGCCGCGAAGCGGGACCCGGGTCGGACCAGAACGGGCTCGACGGACGCGATGGCCGCGCCGGGCAGGCGAACGCATTCGGCTATCAGGCGAACGACCCCGCCAAACGTGCGGGCGGCGGCGATCAGTGCTTCCGGATCGGGCAGCAGCCCGGCGCGGTGCACACGCAACCGTGCGGGGTCGGTGCCGAACGCGATCCATGCGAGGATCGCGATCTTGTCCGCCGCATCGCGTCCATCGAGGTCGCGCGAGGGATCGGCTTCGGCGAACCCGCTCGCCTGCGCATCGGTGAGCGCTGTCGAGAACGTCGTACCTTCGTGCAGCCGCGAAAGGATGTAGTTGGTCGTACCGTTGAGCACTCCGCGGACGGCGCGCACGTCATCGCCGACGAGCGCATCGCGCAACACGCGGAGCACAGGCACGCCGCCGGCCACGGCTGCCTCGAACGAGAAGCGTGCGCGACTGCGCCTGGCCAGATCCCGCAACTCCTCGCCCCGCCGCGCGACGACGAGCTTGTTCGCCGTTATGTAGTCGCGGCCGGCGGCGAGTGTGGACCATGCGATGCGCTCGGCAGGGTCGTGCCCGCCAAGCGCTTCGATGACTACATCCGCCGGTGTGGCAAGAAACGACTCGGCGTCCGCCGTAAGTATGTGTGGCGCCAGAGGCGTGGGGCGGGGGCGCTGAACATCACGAACGAGCACGCGCACGAGTTCGATGCGTATGCCGCGGCTGCGTTCGATGGCGACACCGTGCTCGCGCAGCAGCGCCGCCAGATGGCCGCCCACGACACCACAACCGGCCAGCGCCACCCGGATCGTCCGCGTCTGCGATCCCGTATCGGATCGCTCCGCGATAGTCAGCCCGCTCATGCGCGCACTCCGGGCAGCCCGGCCGTGTTCGACACCGACAACGCGTGACGTAACAATGAGGCGGCCTGCGCCGTCTCGAGCAGGAACGCATCATGCCCGCGTATCGAATGGATCTCGGCGTAGTCGCAACCCGCCGCCTGCGTCCACGTGCGCACCTCGTCGGCTGGATACAGGACGTCGCCGGGGATGCCGACGCCGAGCAGGTATCCGTCGAACGCGGCGAGCGCGATGCCGCTGCCGCCTCGGCCACGGCCGACATCGTGTGCGTCCATCGCGTCGAGCAGTCTGACGTACGACGTCGCATCGAACCGGCGGACCAGTCTGTCGCCGTGATTGTCGAGGTAGGCCTGTACACGGAAACAGCCCGCGTCATCGTCGCGGCCGAAACGCGCGTTCAGCTCCGCGGGCGTGCGGTACGTGAGCATCGCCGCCATGCGCGCGACCGCCAGGCCCCGCAACCCCGCCGCTTCGATGGCGCGACGCTGTATGTGATTGTACGCAATGGCCTGGGCGCTGTGAGCCGCGGGCGCCGCGAAGGGTACGGCCGCCCGCGTCCTGGCCGGGAACGATGCGGCCCACTCGAGCGTCACCATCCCGCCGAGCGAGCCGCCCGTGGCGAGCCGGACTGACGTCACGCCAAGCTGGTCGACGAGCAGCGAGACCAGCCGTGCCATGTCGCGCGGCGTGGCCGTCGTCCGCGGAACGGGCGAGGTGCCGTAGCACGAGCCGAGGAGGTTCGGGCACAGCACGGCGAAGCGATCGGTGTCGAGCACACGGCCGGGACCGACCAGCTCGGGCCACCAGTCCAGCGGCTCGGCGCTGCCGGTCAGCGAGTGGAACAGCAGGACGAGATTGTCGCGCCGGCGGTTCAGTCGGCCCGTCAATGTATACGCCTGTTGCACGTGCTCGAGAACCTCGCCCGATTCGAGCGCGAACTGTGCGACCGCGTGCCGTTTCAACCGCTGCGCCGTCACGACACGCCTCCATTGCTCGCGTGGGCCGTGCTGAACGAGCTGCGGACAACGGTGCCGGAGCCCGCGAACGGCGAGCGGTAGTGGTAGACGCGGAGCGTCACTCCCGAGGACGCGGCCAGAAGTGCCGCCGCCGGGTGAACGACCCGCGCACCCGCGTTGGCCAGCTGGAGCAGCTGCGCATGTTCCATCTCGCGGATCGGGCGGGCATCGGCGAACTCGTGCGGATCCCGGTCGTGGATCGCGACGACATCGGTAACGATGTGGCATGCGGCGCCGAGGGCCGCGGCCAGGGCAACCGCGCTCGTGTCCGAGCCGCCACGCCCGAGCGTCACCGTTTCGCCATCGGCCCGCACGGCTTGATAGCCGGCCACGACGGGGACCAACCCATCGGCGAGCAGCCCGCAAAGACGCTCCGTCGTGACCGCGGCGATGCAGCCTTCGCCGAAATCGCCCTCACCGACGACACCGGCTTCACCGGCCCGCAGCGAGACCGCCGGCACTCCCCGGCCGCGAAGCGCCGCGGCCACGACCGCCGCCGCACGGTCCTCGCCCGTGGCAAGTGCTCGATCGACTTCCCTTCGCCATGCGGAACTCGTCCCTGCCGCCGGCAGCGCACAACGCGTCAGGCAGGACAGGATGCGATCCGTCGTGCCGCCACTGGCACTCACTACCGCGACCACGCGGTGGCCGCGTCGCACATGCGCCTCCACTCGCCGCGCGGCCATGCGTATGCGCGCAGGACCCGCGAGTGATGTCCCGCCAAACTTCAGCACGACCGTCCGCCGGCCGTTCAACGGCCGGCCCCGGTACGCCGGATCCTCTGCGTTTTCCACCAACGCCACGCTCCAGTCGCTTGGATTACAGGCAACAAAAAACCCGGCTCCTCGAAGAGGGGCCGGGCTGATGGACCGGTCGATCCCGGTCAGCTCATGCGCTCGTTACGTCATCCTGCACGTACCCGCACACGCACCCGTCCGCCTCTCCCTGGGAGAGCCGCACATGCACATGCACATACAGTTCGAGCAGCCGGATGTCATGGTCGTCATGTTCATCTCGATGTTCCGTCGGCGAACCTCGCGAAGGCGAGGGCCAACCGCGAGACGCGAAGATAAACGGCTGCTTCGCGCGATGTCAATACCGGTGGCCGACGGATGGTTCATGGGGAGGCGACAGGGGCTCCGCAGAAGCGCGGCGGCGGTCCAGACCTGCTCCCGCAACCAGGAACCCTACCATGGCGAGGAGCACCGCGTAGCCAGGTCCGGGTCCCAGCACCCACGCTGCGGCGGCGGCGAAGGTCACCAGCAGGACGTTCAGACCATGGACCGCCACACGTAGAGCCCGCTCCTGTCGATGCGGCGGCAGCCAGGTGGCGAGGTTGAGCAGAGCGCTGCATGGCAATAGCAGGCCGGCCGCGATGAACCAGAGCGCGGCAGCGGACAGCCGGTCGAAAGTAGAGACGGCCACGAGCGTGTGGGCCACACTGATGGCCATCGCCAGGCCGGCGCTGAACTTCAGCAATCGTCGCATGCAGGCTCTACCGGAGATGAGAGACGTCTGGCTGACGACTACGAATGCGGAACGGCGGCGCCAGCCGGCCGGTCCGGCAACTGGCCGGGCGTACGCGCGAAGAACTGAACAATGTTCCCCTCGAGGTCCCGGATTCCGAAGGTCCGCAGCATTCCACCGCTGGCTTCGACAATTGGAAAGAACATCTCCACGCCCATTGCATCGAGCTCCTCATGGATGGCCTCGATATCCGACACGAGATAACCGAGTTTGAATATGCCATGGTCTTCATGACTCTCGACACTGCGTTTCCGCCCACCCTCGAACTCAGCTATTTCCAGGAGCATGCCATCTCTCGACAGGAGGGAACCCTTCCGCTGATCGTTCGCCCCACTTGATTCGATGTTGAATCCCAGGATCGCCGTGTACCAACCGACCATCGCATCGTGATCGGAGACTGATATCGCCACGAAGCCGCCGTTGGCCGGAGCATGCGGTTCGCTGCCCCCGCAACTCGACACGGCTATCACCGCCGATACACAGAATACGATTCGGACCGCCAGGGATGCACGGCTCATTTCGTCTGCCTCGGTGTTGCTGCGTGAGCCTGATACGGGCTCGACCTCCGGCCACACGCATGACGAAAAGTATGTCCACGGCTACGCAAGTGTCCTCGGGTACGTCGAGAATATGGCGGCATCAGCGGGACTTCAAGTACAACCGGGACGACCGGGATCATCGGGGGACGAACGGGAAGGGTGTCGCCTTTCGCGCGGTGCGTTCACGACCGCATCATGCATCCATGATGACCAATCGATACACCGCCACCGTTCCCGAACCTGCTGGTCCGGATCCCGCCGATGAGGCTCGCCTGCGCCGACGCGGCGTTGTCGTGGTCGTTCTGTTCTTCCTGCTCGACGCGGTCATGCGGTCGGGCTACTTCCATTTCGGCGCCCTGACGCAGGGAGGGTCGCCACCCGTAATCAGGGCTCTGTTGGCGGAACTCACCGGTTCGGCCGCAACAGTCGTGGTATTCTTCGCGATCGTCGTGCCGATGTGCCGGCGATTCCCGTTGAGGGGCCCCGGATGGCTCGGCCGGGTTCCGGCGCATCTCGCGGCGGTGCTTGTCTTCTCGGTGGTGAAGACGCTGCTCATGTGGGGCGCCCGGGCGCCACTCTGGCCGCTGTTCGGCATCGGAACGTACGACTTCGGGGCGCTCGAGTACCGCTTCCTGATGGAGGGCGCAAACGACGTGACGAGCTACGGTCTCCTCGCGGCCGTGGTCCATGCATTCGATGCATGGCGAGAACGCAGGGAACGGGAAGTTCGCCGGGCCCAGCGCGAAGCCCACCTCAGCGAAGCATGGCTCCGCGCGCTGCAGGCGCAGCTTCAGCCGCATTTTCTGTTCAATACGCTGAACACGATCTCGTCGGTGCTCTACGACGACCCCCGCCGGGCCGACGACCTGATCTCTCGCCTGTCGGATCTGCTTCGTGCGAGCCTCGACGCGCCCGACCGGCCGGAGGTTTCGCTCGAAGAGGAGCTCGAGATCCTGCGTCACTACACCGATCTCATGGAGGCCCGCTTCGGCGACCGTCTGTCGGTGCAGGTGCAAGTCGACGACAACGCGCGGGGTGCGCGCGTGCCGATCTTTCTGCTGCAGCCCCTTGTCGAAAACGCAATCCAGTACGCAGTGGCGCCGAGCGCAAGACAGGGGGAGGTGCGTGTGCGTGTCCGGCGGCACGACGCGGGTCTGCGGATCGAGGTCGACGACGACGGGCCGGGCATTGCAGGAGAGCCTGAATCAGTGGTTGGCCGGGGGGTGGGTTTGCGCAACATGCGAGACCGGCTGAGCCATTTGCACGGACCTCGCGCGACACTGTCGCTCGAGAACCGCCCCGATGGGGGACTCCGGGTCATTGTGACGTTGCCGTGGCAGCCTGCGCTTGCTTCGGCGCAAGGGGGTGCGGGGCATGTCTGAGTCGGAGCGTCGCCTCATCCGGGCCGTCATCGTGGACGACGAGCCGCACGCCCGCGACAAATTGTGTCGTTACCTGGCCGAGGACCCACGTGTGGCGGTTGTCGGGCAGGCCGGAGACGGCGTTTCGGCGGTGGCGCTGGTGGAGGAGCTGAGGCCCGACCTGATCTTTCTCGACATCCAGATGCCGGAGATGGACGGCTTCGACGTGCTTGAGGCCCTCGATCTGGATCCCATGCCCCGCATCGTGTTCGTCACGGCCCACGACGCACACGCTGTGCAGGCGTTCGAGGTGGAGGCCCTGGACTACCTGCTGAAACCCGTCGACCACGGCCGCTTCGTCGAGGCCGTCGGCCGCGCCGTTGCCTCCATCCAGGGCACTGGTCCCGACCCACATCCGCTCAAAGTGCTCGACGCCCTGCCCGGGGAACGCCGTCGCCTGGAGCGGTTTCTCGTACGCGGCCGAGGGCGTATGCAGTTCGTGGCGGTGGCCGACGTCGACTGGATCGGCGCGGCAGGGAACTACGTCGAACTGCATGTGGGCGAAGCCACGCACCTGGTCCGTGGCACGCTACAGGCGCTGGAGCATCGCATGCCCGAGGCCACATTCGCGCGGATTCACCGCTCGACCATTGTGAACCTCGACCGGGTCGCGGAACTCCATCCGTGGTCGCACGGCGATCTGCAGGTCGTGCTGCACGACCGAACCGAACTGAGGCTCAGTCGACGCTACCGGGACCGTCTGGAGGGGATGTTCGGACCCTAGTGGCTCGGCCCGGGCGAGCGGACGGGGACTATCTGGCGAGGAAGTCGACAACGAGTCGATTGAACGCGGCCGGCTGCTCGAAGTAAACCAGGTGGCCGGCATCCGGAACCACGATTCGGCGGACATCGCGGAGCGCGGCCTCGATGGCGCCGGAATGAGCGTGAACGTCCGCGATGTCTGCTTCGCCTACCACTATCAGGACGGGTACTGCCACCTCATCCAGCAGCGCAAACGTGGACCACTCAGGTTCCTGGTAGAACTCGAAACTGACGGCGCCGTGCTTGTCGACGTGAGGCTCGAGGAGTGTGCGAAGCCGGGCGCGCGCGTCGTCGCCAGCGAGAACCCACGGATCGCGAAGCCAGTTCTCGTGCGCGCGCCGGACATCCTCCGGAGTCGGGTCGTCCTTCAGGATCGGCGCGGAATTGGGCACGGTTGCGAGTGGCGAAATGTTCGGAGAAGTCGAGACCGCGCACGGATGGCCCGACGAGTATCAGCCTGTTCACGCGCGGCGGATGCGCGAGCACGAAGTCGAGGGCCTCACCCGCGGCGGCGGAGCCGGCAATGAAACTCGCGTGCTCGACGCCGATGTGGTCGAGAAGCTGCGCGAGATCCTCGTGTTCGACGTACGAAGCGGATGCAGGATCGGACAGACCGAAGCCGCGTTGATCGAAGCGAACAACTCGGTACTGCTCGCTCAGTGTCCGGAACTGCGCGTCGAAGACTTCACGATGCGCGACCCCGTCGTGGAGCAGAACGACAGCCGGTCCCTCGCCGGCAACCTCGTAGTAAATGCGCCCGGCTCCCGTCGGGAAGTATCCTTGAAGGTTCGTCGATGCCTCGGTCCCGGCCCGTCGTGGCGCGACTATTGGCTGCATTCGGGCCAGCGCGTCCGGACCGCGCAGTTCTTCGGCGATTGCGCGGAAGATCTCCGGCCACCACACTCCGCCTTCGTCTCGTCCGAACCGCACGATCACGAGCTCCTGGTCCGGGAATACATAGATGTACTGTCCCAGGTGCCCCCATGCGCCGACGGCGTGGGGCCAGGTTTCTCCGGCGGCGTGAATCCACCACCCGCGCTGATAGCAGACCGGAACATCGTGGGCGGTGAGCGCACACGGCTCGTGCGGCTCCATTGACGCATCGATCCACTCGCCGGACACGATACGCTCGCCATCCCAGTCGCCGCGGCGCAGCAGCAGTCGGCCAAGCTTCACGAAGTCGAGGGCGCGTGCGTTGAAGCCGCTCTCCATCTTTTCGAGCGGCTCGTCGCCGCCGTCCAGGCTCCACGATGCATCGAACTCCATTCCCATTCGCTTCCAGAGTCCTTCAGCGGTCCACTCCGCTACCGACATGGCCGTCGCGCGCTCGAGAACGACGCCGACAAGAATGGGGTTGTACGTGTTGTACACGAATCGCTCGCCGGGAGCGTTCTCGACGCGCACCTTCTCGAGCACGTGTCGCCGGAGCTCCCGGACGTAGTATGACTTGGGCTTGTCGCCCCACGGCGCGTCGGTGTCCCTGTAGGCGAGGCCGGAACGCATGTCGAGCAGGTGCCGGAGCGTTATTTCCGAGAAACGCGTTTCGCGCTCGGCCAGTTCGGGGAGGTATCGGGTGAGCGGCTCGTCAATGCTCGTGATGAGACCACGCTCGATTGCGGCGCCTGCCAGGAGGCCCGTGACGGACTTGGCGACCGAGAACGAAGTGAACATCGCGTTGCGGGTTCGACCGTCGAAGTAGCCCTCGTAGAGGATCGTGTCGCGCTGCACGACGATCAGTGCCTGCGTGGTCGTCGCCTCGGCCAGCTCTCCCAGCACACTGCGCGTGCTCCTGCCACCGCGGACGTAATCCACCGCGATTTCGGGCTGCCGGTCAGGCACTGCGAACGAGAACACCGGCGGTGCGTTCTCGACTCCGCGCGCGGGGAAACGGTAGAGATCGTCCACATCGGAGAAGTTCCACCGAATCCAACGTCCCATGTAGGTCGAAGTGCAGCCGGACAGGAGTACAACCGCGCTCAGGAGCGCGGCGGTCCGTACGACACGGCATGCACGAAGGGCAAGCGAGGTTGAACGAGTGGAGAACGGTGGTCGGTCGAGCATGGTGCCTCCGGATCGGAATGGTCTGACCGGAAGCTACCCGACGGAACAGCGAGGTCGACAGCATTGTGTGGCGAGAGGGCGTGTCGCGGTGTCAACGGGACTGCAAAGGGACGAATGATCGGCGGAATCCGACTGACGGCGTCGTTTACGCGGTGCGCCAGAACGACGGACTCTACCCGTTCATCCCCGAAGGATCCCGTTCGTCACGTTGCGCTGGATCGGCAACGGTACCGCCGCATTGTTCTCCTGCACAGACCCGTCGGTGGCGCGGACGCGCTCCCGGCCAGGACTCTCCGACCGGACCTTGCCGCCATGTCGAATACGATACTCCGGACCGACCTGATCCGTCTCGCCCTGCTCATCATCGTGGCTGTGCTCGAGGGCGCGTGCACCGCGTCGGACGAGGAGCCGGTCGCCTCGCCGCAGGTCGCCGTGGCGGCGGACTCCGAATGGCGCAACTACGGCAACGATCCCGGTGGCACCAAGTACTCGTCGCTGGCGGCGATCGACACCTCGAACGTTCACCGCCTCGAAGTGGCGTGGATCGCCCGAACGGGCGACTTCGCCGGGGAACGGCTCGATGACGAGCACGCCGGTGTGGCGCTGCCCACAGACGCACGGGCAGCGGGCGCGTGCGGCTCTTGTCACGGCGAAAGCATCCGATTCGAGACAACGCCTATCATGGCGGACGGAACGTTGTACGTTTCGACACCGGCGAACCGGGTGCTCGCCCTCGACCCGGCCACCGGCGAGGAGCGGTGGGTGTGGGACCCGGCGATCGACGTGAGACAGAGCTACTCGGAAGGTCTCATCAGCCGGGGCGTTTCGTTGTGGGTCGACGCCGGCGCTGATCCGCGCGTACCGTGCCGGCGTCGCATTTTCCAGGCGACGATCGACGCCCGCCTCATCGCGCTCGACGCAGCAACAGGCCGACCGTGCACCGACTTCGGCGAAGCCGGCACGATCCGGCTTGACCGCGGTGTGGGTCTGAATGGCCGCGAGGTCGACACCGGTGAATACCTGGTCACATCTCCACCCGCCCTGCTGAACGACATCCTGGTCGTTGGATCGGCCATCGGTGACAATCGGCGGAAAGACGTGGAATCGGGGGTCGTCCGGGCTTACGACGCACGCACCGGCCTGCTCCGGTGGAGCTTCGACCCGATCCCGCGCGGTCCGGAGCATCCGGCCTGGGAGGATTGGTCGCCCGAAGCCGCAGCCGTCACAGGCGCCGCCAACGTCTGGTCCATTATTTCGACCGATGCCGAACGCGACCTCGTTTTCCTGCCCACGGGCAGCGCCGCGCCGGACTTCTACGGCGGCGCGCGGCCGGGTCGAAACGACTTCGCCAACTCGCTGGTGGCCGTCCGCGGTACGACTGGAGAAGTCGTGTGGTCGTTCCAGGTCGTGCACCATGATCTGTGGGACTACGACGTGCCAGCCCAGCCGGTCCTGATCGACCTCGAGCGAAACGGTGAGATGGTGCCCGCAGTGGTTGTGGGAACGAAGATGGGACACCTGTTCGTGCTGCACCGCGAGACCGGCGAGCCCCTCTTCCCCGTCGAGGAACGAGCGGTCCCGCCGAGCGACGTGCCCGGCGAGGAGGCGTGGCCGACCCAGCCATTCCCTGTGCTTCCGAAGCCGCTGCACGAGGCGACACTGACTCCGGATGATGCGTTCGGCGTGGACGACGCCGATCGGGCGTACTGCCGTGACTGGATTGCCCGGCTGCGGTACGAGGGCGTGTTCACGCCTCCGTCGCTGAGCGGCACGATCCTGTGGCCGGGCTTCGCCGGGGGTCTCAACTGGGACGGGATGGCGTGGGATCCCGCGCGTCAGATGCTGGTCGTGCCAATCAAACTACTCGCCATGTTCGTGCAGCTCCACGTCCGGCCCGCGTTCGAAGCGGCGCAGAAAGACCGGCAGCAGGGCCTGGAGTACGCGGACCAGGAGGGTACACCCTATGGCATGACGAGAATGCCGATGCTGTCCCCGAAAGGGATCCCGTGCTCACCGCCGCCCTGGTCGAAGCTCATGGCGGTCGATATGCGCGACGGGACGCTGGTCTGGGAGCGTCCGCTGGGCCGGATCCCGGCCGGCATGATTCCGGGGAGCGACGAGCCGGGACCTGAGGAGTGGGGCTCACTGGCGTTCGGCGGCCCGCTCGCCACGGCGGGAGGCATCACGATCATCGCTGCGGGACAGGATGATCGCATCCGTGCGTTCGCCACAACGACCGGCGCTCTTCTCTGGGAGGCGGAGCTGCCAGCCGGCGGCCAGGCAGCACCCATGACCTACCGGTACGACGGGCGACAGTATGTTGTAATCGCCGCCGGTGGCCGTAGCGGCATCGGCTCCACGGGCGACTACATCGTGGCATTCGCGCTGCCTCAACGTTGAGGCGGCGTTGCGCGTCTGCGAAGCAGGGCGGTACCATGCAGGGCTGCCGTACTCAACGGATCCGCCCGCCCCACGCACAGGAGGAGGAACGCATGACTCGTCGAATCCGGCCGATGCGCTGTCTCGGCTGGTCGCTGCTCGTCGCCGCGATCGCCTTGCCCCAGGCCTCGACAGTGCTCGCCCAGGCCACTGGCCAGCGGATCGACGAGGAGTACACACGTCTGATCCGCGAGCATACGCAGGACCCGCGGATCATCACGGAGCTGGTCGACCATCTGCCGGCGTCGGAAACAGTGCCGACGCCGCTCGATTTCCACGGCCGCATTGTGGGCACGCCGGACGAGCTGACGTACGCCGCCGACATCCATCGGTACCTGCGCGCGGTCGCGGACGCTTCGCCCCGCGCCATGCTCTGGAACATCGGTCAGTCCGAGGAGGGCCGTGACATGGTGGTGATGGCGATCTCGGACGAAGCGACGATCGCCGATCTCGAGAGCTACAAGGGCATGCTCCACGAGCTGACGGACCCTCGCCGGACGAGCGAGGCGAGGGCGCGCGAGCTGATCGAAGGTGCGGCCAAGCCGATCTACTGGCTCACGTCAGGCATGCACTCGACAGAGAACGGCGGGCCGGAGATGCTCATGGAACTGGCGTACCGGCTGGCGGTCGGCGAGTCCCCCTTCATCAGCGAGATCCGGAACAACGTGATCACGTTCATCACGCCGGTGATCGAGGTGGACGGTCGCGAGAAGCAGGTGGACACGTACTACTACAACCGCAGCCGGCCGGCGGGTGAGTCACGGCTGCCGCTGATGTACTGGGGCAAGTACGTCGCGCACGACAACAATCGCGACGGCATGGGCCAGTTCCTGCAGCTGACGCGCAACGTGACGACGATCCAGAACGAGTGGAAGGCGACGGTGATGCACGACCTGCACGAATCGTCGACCTACCTGTACTCGTCGACGGGCACGGGGCCGTACAACGAGTGGCTGGATCCGATCGTCGTCAACGAGTGGTGGATGCTGGCGCAGGCCGATGTGATGGAGATGACGAAGCGCGGTGTGCCGGGCGTCTGGACGTACGGGTTCTACGACGGCTGGACACCCAACTACATGTTCTTCATCGCGCACACGCACAACGCGATCGGCCGTTTCTACGAAGTGGCGAGCTATGGCCCGCAGAACCGCACGCTCAATGCGGGCAACAATGTGACGAGCCGCGAGTGGTTCCGACCGAATCCCCCCTTGCAGACGATCCAGTGGGGCCCGCGCAACAACACGAACATCCAGCAGTCGGGTGTGCTGATCTCGTTGAACCACGTCGCGAAGAATCGCGAGATGTACCTCGAGAACTACTGGCTGAAGAACAAGCGGTCGGTGCAGAAGGGCGTCGATGGGCCGACGCATGCGTGGCACATTCCGGCGATGCAGCGACGCAAGTCGGACGCGGCGCAGGCGGTGAACGACCTGCGGTTCCAGGGTCTGGAGATCCACCGCGCGAACTCCGCATTCACGGCAGGCAACGTGCAGGTCGCGCAGGGCGACTACATCATCCGGGCGGACCAGCCCTATCGCACGCTGGCTGACATGTATTTCGCGCTACAGAACTTCTCGCCGGAGAATCCGCGTCCGTACGACGACACTGGCTGGACGTTCCCGCTGATGCGCAACCTGGTGATCACGCCGGTCACGGATGGGGGTATCCTGAACCAGCCCATGACGATGATCGCATCAGACATCGCGGCTCCGGGTGGTGTGACGGGCAACGGCAACGTGATCGTGGTCGACCACACGACGGACAACAACCTCGTCGCGTTCCGGTTCCGGTTCCCGAATGTGCGCATGCAGGCGGCGCAGCGATTGTTCGAACTGGCAGGCCACTCGTTCCGTGCGGGCGCGTTCATCATTCCGAACGCGAATCGCGGGCAGATCGAGCCGGCACTGACCGAGCTGGGCCTGTCGGGCTGGGCGGTCGCATCGGCGCCGAACGTACCGACGCACGAGCTGGACGTCCCGCGAATCGGCTACGTCCACGCGTGGCAGAGGACGCAGGACGAAGGCTGGGTGCGTGCGGCGCTCGACACGTACGGCGTGCCGTACGACTACTTCGCCGACCAGAAGCTACGCGAGGGCAACCTGCGCTCGAGGTACGACGTGATCATCTATCCTCACGTTGGCGGCAATGCGCAATCGCAGGTCGAGGGCATCGCAATGAACGGAACGATGCCACTGCCGTACAAGCGATCGGCCGACACGCCGAACCTCGGCGGCATCGACGAAAGCGACGACATCCGCGGCGGCATGGGCTTCGAAGGATTGCTCGAGCTGTACAACTTCGTGAAAGCCGGCGGCACGTTGATCGTCGAGGGCGCGACATCGACGATCCTGCCGGAGTACAACATGACGCCGGGCATTACGGTCGAGGACGGTGACGGCCTGTTCGTTCGCGGTTCGATCATGCGCGGCATTGTGTCGGATCGGACGAGTCCCATCACGTACGGCTACGGCGAGCAGGTTCCGGTCTACTTCAACCAGACCCCGATCCTGAATGCGGGCGGCGCTGGTGGCGGCCGTTTCGGCCGTGGCGGCGCGGCCGGCGGTGTCGTGAGCCAGAACACGACGCCCATGGCGACCCGGGTTCAGCTCTCGGCATGGAACCAGACCGATGAGACGAGTCAGGCGACCGGCGGCCGGCAGGGCGGTGCCGCGGGCCGCGGCGGTCGCGGCGGCTTCGGTGGCGGTTTCGCCAATGCCGATCCGGATGGCCCACGCGTCGTCCTGCGGTTCCCCGCCGATCCCGCCGACATGCTGCTGTCCGGCACGCTCGTTGGCGGTGAGGCACTGTCGAACCGCGCGCAGGTCATCGACGCGCCGCTCGGTGATGGCCATGTCGTGATGTTCGCGATCCGGCCGTTCTGGCGGTGGCAGACCCAGGGCACGTACTTCCTGGGTTTCAACGCGATCCTGAACTGGAACGACCTGAGCGCCGGCCGCGTCATGCCGACGGCATCGGACGG
>DATKCF010000236.1:0-3367 GCA_035513345.1 Longimicrobiales bacterium | reverse complement strand
GCGCCGGGCCGCGGCCAGAGCGTGAAGTCTCGATCGCTCGAGAAGATGAGCAGTCCGATGCGTCGCCCGGCGGGCACGATCTGATCGTCGGGCTGGAGGTCGAACGACACGTCAACGAAGCGACCCGGCACGAGAGGCTCCTCGTCTGTGAGCGACGCGTGGTTCTTCGGATCGGCCCATCCGCGGGTGATGACGTTCGCGTAGTCATCGGCGCCACCGTTCCACGGGAGCATGACGAGCCAGACGGACAGGTTGACCGCGGGCCGATCGGCCGCGACGCGGACAGTGATGCTCGCCGTCCCCGAGAGGTGCACGGAATCGGCGAGCGGCGGTGTCGCATAGATCAACCTGTGGTTGGTCCACTCGGCCCTGGCCAGGGCGCCGCCGGCGAAAGAGACGTTGTCGACGAGCGTTTCGGCGCCCTGCCCGGGTTGCGGCGACAGAGTGAGTCCGCCGGTTCCGACTGCGCCGGCCGTCAGGTAGAGCGGGACGGGTGCCGCGGCCGGGTTCGGATAGTCGGGATACGGTGTCGGCTCGAGCCTTTCTGCGCCCTCCCGCACGATCCACGCGCGTGGATCATTCTCGACGCCGTTGTCGATCCCGTAGAGGTAACGCGTGAACCAGCGGTTGGTCAGCTCGAGCGGCGGCGCCCCGCCGTGGCCGCCCTGGTGGTAGTACATCATCAGAGGGACGCCGCGCTGCTTGAGCGCTTCGACGATCCGCACGCTGTGCTCGGGTACGACGTTCCAGTCATTGAACGCGTGCGCCATGAACGTGGCCGCGCGGATGTTGTCGACGACGTTCAGATAGTCGCGGCCGGCCCAGAACTCGTTGTAGTCACCAGTGACCCGGTCCCTGCCCGCTGCCATCTCGCCATCGCGGATCGTGGCGTTGCACCACGCCCGTCGTTCTGGATCGCCACTGTTAATGAAGTCGTACAGGAAGTCGATGTCCTCGCCCAGCCAGCCGCCGGGGTGGCGGACAAGCCCGTTCGACCGGTAGTAGTGGTAGTACGACGTGTTCGGTGCGATCGGCACGATCGCCTCGAGCCCCTCGACGCCGGTCGTCGCGGCAGCCACCGGGAGCGTCCCGTTGTAGGACGTCCCGATCATGCCGACCTTGCCGGTCGTCCAGTCCGCGATGACTTCCTCGGAGCCATCCGCGGTCGTGTACCCCTTCGCGCGCCCGTTCAGCCAGTCGATGACGGCCTTCGGCGCCAATGACTCGTTCGGTCCGCCCACCGTCGGACAGCCTTGCGACAATCCGGTCCCCGGCGACTCCGAGTGCACGACCGCGAACCCGCGCGGCACCCAGTCGCCGACGTGCGATCCGGATATGCCCGGTCGCAGCCGCTGTGTGACCTCCGGCTGGCTCTGTCGCACGGGCGATTGTTCGCCCAGCTCCTGCCGCACGTCCCACAGGAACTGGCGCGGACCGGACGTGCCCGAGTAGTACGGACTGGACTCGTACACGACCGGTACCTTCAGCCCGTCCGTCTCCGTCTGCCGTGGCCGGACCACAGCCACGTGCATCCGGTCCGGTCGGCCATCGCCGTCCGAATCGAAATCCGTCTCCACCCACAGCTGCTCGCGGACCCACGACGATGAGTCCGCGAACACGGGCACGATCTGCGCCTGGCCATTCACGAACAACGGCCCGACCGCCGGCGAGGCCGGCCGCGGATCCTGCGCCTGCGCGCTCGCCGGCAGGACAAGGAACAGCGCCGCGGTCCGGAGGATCGCGCCGTGAGAGATTGAACCGCCGTGTCGCTTGTCCATATTCGCTCCGACCGGAATCATCCTTTGCTGACCGGTGATGACCGGGGAACACGGTCAGCGACTGGCCTTCAAGATACACCTTGATTGCGTGGTTTGCGCGGGTTGGTGGCCCTTCGCCGGCTTTCGCGGCCCGCCTCCGCCCTGCTTGCACTGCGGGAGATGGGTGGGGGCACGGAGACGGAGAGGGGTCGGACGATGGAGGCGGAGTGGGGTTTGGGGAGGGGGATCGGGGGCTGCGCAATAGCGTCCCTCGGTGCGACCTATGTTGATACCGGCGCGAACCTGCAGGAATCCCTGCCACTCGCGACCATCGCGCAGCAACCCTCCCGGCGCGTCCCATCCGAAGCGTTGCAGATCGTAGGCGACACAACGCTCCATTGCTCTACATCGAACACGATACCTCCCACGAGCCTGGCGGCGGTCGAAAGCCGGGGCCCAGGATCCAGGCACGGGACCGGACCCGCGCCGACCTGATCGAGCAGGCCACGAAGACCGAGTAGTGGCCGCTCGGCCTCCCTCGAGGTGGCCGACGCCTTCCGCCACCCCGAGGTCCGAGCGTTGGCCGGACGCTATCCGGCCTCTCTTCAGCGTGTCGTCGGCGCGATCACGGCCTGCCGTACCGCAATACTCGGCGGTCATGTGGACGTATGCGATCAGTGCGGCCACGAGGAAATCTCGTATACTCGTGCCGGGATCGTCATTGTCCGAAGTGCGAGGGGTCGGCAGCGGCCGGTTGGGTGACCACGCAGCAGAAGCATCTGCTGCCCGTGCCGTACTGCCATGCCGTGTTCACGCTGCCGCAGGAACTGGCTGGCCTCGCAGTCCAGAATCAGCGACGCCTCTATGGACTGGACTACTCTTCCAGGCTGTGTCGGAGACGCTGCTGGAGGTGGGGCGCGATCCGTGACACCTGGATGCGCGTCTGGGCTTTCTCGCGATTCTGGACACCTGGGGACAGAAGCTCGAGCTGCACCCGCACCTGCATTGTCTGATCCCCGCCGGCAGGATTGCGCCGGATCGAAGCGGTTGGATCCCCTGTCGGGCCGGCTTCTTCCTCCCTGTGCGGGTGCTGAGCCGCGTGTTCCGCAGGAAGTATCTGGCCGGACTCAAGGAAGCCTACGGATCCAGCCAGCTCCGCCTCGCCGGGGAGCTCAGCGAGCTAAAGGACCCAGGTCGCTTCGAACAGCTGATGGCACGCTTGCGAGCGCACGATTGGGTGGTCTACGCGCGCCCGCCCTTCGGCGGCTCGGACCAGGTGCTGAAGTACCTCGGTCGCTACACGCACCGCGTGGCGATTTCCAATCGACGCATGCGTGCGCTCGAGGGCCGGCAGGTCACGTTCGAATGGAAGGACTACGCACACGGTCATCGTCCGAGAACTCTCACGCTCGTCGTCGCGCACCGAAGGCGGCGTGTTTGCTGGACAACCGGCGCACATGTCCATCAGCTAAGGCAGCGTCAGGAACTAACATTTACGAACGAGTATGAGGCCGGATCGCATAGTTCCAGTCGCCGTGGAAGCGGTTCGGATACAGACGCACGGTTGCGAACTCCGAGTCCGTGACCTTCTTGCCGACGGGATAGCGGCG
>DATKCF010000235.1:0-2924 GCA_035513345.1 Longimicrobiales bacterium | reverse complement strand
CGGCGACATAGTCCCACCGCGTGCCCGCCTGTTCGACGATGCGCGGCACGTCGCTTTTCAACAGATATCCCTTCGCGACGAGATCGTGGGCGGTTTCGGAAATCCTCTCGAGATATTGTGCGCGACCTCGATACCGTTCCTCGACCGACGGTCGCGGATCGCTTGTCCGCGCACGGTCCGCGCGTGTTCGCGCGAACGGGATGAAGGAGCCCTGCATGCTCGACACGACCTCGGGCGGGCCCGACCGATCATTGAAGAGGTTCCAGCCCGTATAGGTCGCGATGGGCACCATGAGTTCCGGCACGCGAATGCCCGCGAGCTCGTTGCCGTCGGCGTCGACCTGCGGCACCAGGATGGGATACGCCGACGTGATCTCCGGAGGCTCCTTGGCCACGATGCCCTTGCTGATGAAATCCGGACCATAGTCCGCCCGGTAGGCTTTGTGCGGGGTCGTCGGAACATTGACGGCTGGCACACGGGGAAACTTCAGCTTGTCGGGCGTGACGAGCGT
This sequence comes from Longimicrobiales bacterium, assembly GCA_035513345.1. Taxonomy (GTDB): domain Bacteria; phylum Gemmatimonadota; class Gemmatimonadetes; order Longimicrobiales; family RSA9; genus DATKCF01. The sequence continues at coordinate 2,413 of DATKCF010000235.1, read as the reverse complement.
GCCCTGGTCGATGCGCGGCAGGGCGCTCGGCGGCGGCGCACTCGCGTCGGTGACCCAGCGGTTCATCGACAGCAGCAGCGCCCGCATCACCCAGCGGTAATCGAGCGGGTTGTTCAGTTGCTGCCCGATGGTGCGTGACGGTGGAAAGGCGGCGACGCCGTGCTGCCCGGCCGCGAGCAGATACCCGCGCACATTCGGCGGCAGCCGCGCGTCCAGCGTGCCGTCGATGGTCGTGTGGTAGAGGGAGGCGGCACGGCCCCAGTATTCGTACGAGCTGTTCGTATAGAAGATATTCGGTTGGAACGCCGGTTTCGTCGCGTGCGTCAGCAGGCCGTCGGTCACGCCGGTGACCGGGTCGCGCTGCTCCCCGTCCGTGAACGGAAAAATGTCGGTTGGATAAAAAAAGTTGAGGTACGGGTGTCCGTCGCGCGACGGCTGGGCGAAACGATGGTTGAAGCTGCCGCGGCCGCCGCCCGCCACGTGCGCCATCACGCCGTCGAACACCTTGCGGTGTGACTCGTCCTCGTTGAAGCCGTAATAGAGATAGGTGCGAAGGAACCGGCCGCTCTGCGAGATCCCGAACGCGACGGCACGCACGATCGCGCCCTTCGGCAAGCCGAGCTCCGCCGCGCCGCCGTACTTCAGCTTCGAGACAGCGTCCCGCACGGCGGCAGGCCCGACGCCGACCACCGGCGGATCCTGTGCGCGGTAGACGACCTCGTAGATGCGCTTCGGCTGGAACCCGGCGGCCATCCGAACGCCGGTTCCATCTTCCGTGAACTGCCACTGATCGCGCGGAATCGTGTGGCGCGCGCCCTCGACCGAATCCCGTACGGTGAGGACGGTCGCCGGGTCGTTGGGGTTCGAGACGGGGTACGCCAGGTGATTGCGATCGGCCAGCGACGCCTGCTGTGCCGGCTCGTTCAGGACGAAGTCGCTGCGCACGAGTCCCGTGATCGCCCGTCCATCCGCTTCTCGCGCAATCGGCGCATAGACGCGCACGAGCCCGTCGCGCTTCGGCGGATCGAACTGCCAGCCAATCCACATCAGCGTGAAACCGTGTTCCAGAAGGAACCCATCGCCGAACTGAGCGTCGGTCTGCGGATCCACGCTCCCGGCGGCGTAATTGAAGAACCCGATCATGCCTTTGCCGCCGCGGTTTGACACTTCGTAGAGAAGCGTGCCGTTGCCCCGGCTCGGCTCCTTCGGCTTGATCAGGTAAAAGTCCGATGAGAACTCCACCTGGCCGGCGGCGTTCTTCGGCGCCAGGCTGATGTCGGCGATGATTTGGTTGACAGAGTTGCGAGGGTCGACGGCGAAGTAGATCCGGCCGGCCAGCTTCTCGTAAGGACCGGCGGCGCCGAACGCCTTTCCGGCGAGCACATCGGCACGTGACGTGACTTCGATCCGGACGACTTCCGCGTGCACGGGCACGGCCACGAGCATCAGTGCCGCGATGAGTGTTCTCGAGATCATGGTGCGCCTCCCCGTCGTGGTCGCCGCGCAAATGCCTGTGGAATTCACAAGCGTCTTTCTGCGTCCTACATTACACGGATTGCCTGGTTTGTGCCGGCTGGGTTCTCGCAGCCTGCGACGGCTCCTTCGCGACTTCGTAAGGGCAGTCAATAGGAAAACCTGTCACCGGACAGTGGCGGCGCTTGAGCCGGAGCCACGCGACGACGGCTGGATCGCTCGTAGGCGTCCGCGAGCCGAATCAAACCGGCTTCGCTGAACGGTCGGCCAAGAATTTCGACCGCGAACGGCAGGCCCTCACGTCCCATCCCCGCCGGAACGACGATGGCCGGGAGACCCGTGACCGCGCTAATCGCGTTGTCGCGCGGACCCGCGTCGGCGGTGCCAATCGGCGGGGCGGGCAGTGACTTCATCGGGTACACCAGCGCCTCCACCTGGTGCCGGTCCATCACGTCGATGAGGGCCTGCCGGATCATCTGACGCTGCTGGAGCCGTGCGCGATACTCGCGATTGAGGTCCAGTGATTCCACTTTCGTCACACGCTCAAAGCGTGCCTGGAGCGACGCGAGGAACTTCCCCGAGGCGACCAATCCCGCGAACGATTGAACCGGACTGGCCGGGCCGCGGCGGTGCAGATACGCGTCAAAGGCAAATCGCAGCTCGAAGTCGTTGAGGCGCAGCCGTGGCATGAGAGCCACCAGGTCCAGGCCCGTCGTCAGGTCTTCCGGGATCGTGGCACCACGGTCGCGCATGAAGGCGATCTGCTGTTCGATGGTGCGGTTGCCTTCGTCGAATTCCGCGCCAGTACGAAAGAGGTCGCGAAGTACACCGATGCGCAGGCCAGCGAGCGTCCCGCCGACCGCGTCCTGGTACGATGGCTCGTCCGCGCGACCCAGGCTATCCCAGGTCGCCAGATCCTCCGGATCGAATCCGCGGATGT
>DATKCF010000234.1:0-15717 GCA_035513345.1 Longimicrobiales bacterium | reverse complement strand
TTCATTCTGCCTGCGCGTCAGGCCATTGTCGCCCGTTTACTGCTTCGCTACCTTCCGTGCCATGATGTTGCGCCCCGTTCGTCTCATCGCGGGCATCCTGACGCTTTCTGCGCTCGCGTTCTCGCTGGCCGAAGCCGTCGTGGCCTCGACATGCGCGCCGATGCCGGAGATGAACGTCGGCACCATGGCGGACGCGGGCGAGCCTTCGGCGGTCGACTGCATGCCTGCCCCTCACCGGACGATGCCGGACCCAGGCAACGAAGGCATGCCCCATTGCCCGTTCGGCCCCATGACGGTGGCTCAGGGCTGTACGGCCGTTGCATCTTTGCCGGCACCGGCCGTTTTCTTCGACGTATCCCCGTCAGGCGCGCTGGCGACGATCACGTTCGACGACGGCGACCACGACCTCCTTCTGGCGACGGTCCTCTTCCATCCTCCGAAGTCGTAATCCGAACCGGCACCGAACGGCGGTGCCGGGAAACCCGCATCAAGAACTGAGTTCGCCCTGCGCGTCGCGGGGCGGAGTGTCCGCCTGGCGGTGTGACGCTCCTGAGCCGCATCGCAATGCTGGCCGGAACTCGGCGGTTCGTGAACACGGATGACGACAACGGAGCACGTCGATGAATCTCGAAGGAAAGGTCATTGGCACCGCCCTGTGGCTGGCGCTCTTCGTTACCACGACGAGCAGCGCGCAGGAGCCGAGGGCGGACCTGGCTGCACTGCTCGCCGAAGCGGAGGCGAACAACCCGGAAATCGCGGCAGCCCGGAGGACGGCGGAAGTGGCAGTCGCACGGGTGCCGCAGGCGGGTGCCCTGCCCGACCCGATGCTGGGCGTGGGCGTGATGAATTTCCCGGTCGCGGACCCGAGTCTCAGCCGCGAGATGATGACGATGACCACGATCCAGCTGAGCGAGCAGGTCCCGTTCTTCGGGAAGAGGGGTCTTCGCGAGGACCTCGCACGTTTCGATGCGGAGGCTGCGCAGTGGGAGGTCGAACGCGTCCGTCAGCAGGTGGCCGCGGACGTGAAGGCGGCGTACTACCGGATCTACTTCGTCGACCGGGCGCTCGACGTGACGCGTCGCAACGAGACGCTCGTGGGTGAATTCGCACAACTCACCTCCGCGAAGTACGGCGTCGGGACGGGTGCGCAGCCGGACGTGCTGAAGGCGCACGTCGAGCGCACGCGGCTCGCCGACCAGCTCGTCGCGCTTCGGGAACAGCGCACAAGTGCGGTCGCCCGCCTCAATGCGGTGCTCGCCCGCCCGACGGACACGCCGCTGCCGAGTCCCACGCTGCCCGCCGGCGTGCGCATCGCCGCACTCGAGGAAGGGGACGACGCCGTCGCCTTCACGTCCGTGTCGTTGGGCGACCTGTCGCCGTCGAATGCTCGTGCGCCGGCGCCCGGGGTCCCGACGGTAGCCGAGCTGCAGCGGCTCGCGCCGGAGCACAACCCGATGATCCTGGCGCATGTGCGCCGTGTCGCGGCTCGCGAACGAGCCGTAGCGCTCGCGGAGAAGGCCAGGCTGCCCGATTTCCATCTTTCGGTCGCGTACAGCCGTCGTCCTGCCTTCGGCGATTTCGTGAACTTCATGGTGTCGGTGCCCGTGCCGGTCTTCGCCGGTCGCAAACAGGACCAGGGCGTGCTCGAACACGCGGCGACTCTCGCACAGCATCAGGCGCTGCACCACGCGATGGTCAACCGGCTCAACGGAGAGATCGCTTCCCTCGCGGCGAAGCTCGAACGAGCGCGTGCGCAACTCGTCCTGCTGAACGACGGGATCCTGCCCCAGGCCCGGACGACTCTTGCCTCGACGACTGCATCATACCAGGTCGGCCGCGTCGATTTCCTGATGCTGCTGGATGCGCAGGTGACGCTCTACCGACACGAACTCGAATACCACCGGCTACTCGCCGATTTCGCGGCCGATCTCGCCGCGCTGGAGCGCGCCGTGGGAACGGAGATCCTGAAATGACGCGCAACCGCATCACGGTATTCCTGGGCATTGGCGCTGGCGTCCTCGCGCTCTCGTTCGCGGCTCTTCTCACGGTCCGGTCCCGCGTCACGCAGCAGAACGACGGTCAGACAGCGGACGCGATGCAAGGCATGGACATGGGGGGAATGGACATGGGTGGAACGGCGGCGGAAGGCTCGATCCATCTGACCGCGAACGAGATCGGCACCTTCGGCATCACGTTCGGAACGGTCGAGGTGCGATCGCTTTCGATACCCGTGCGAACTGTGGGGCTCGTCGAGTTCGACGAAACCCGGATGACGTACGTCGCGCCGAAGTTCGGCGGGTGGGTCGAGAAGCTGCACGTCGACTTCACGGGCCAACCCGTCCGACAGGGGCAACCGCTGCTCGACATCTACTCCCCCGAGCTCGTCACTGCACAGGAGGAGCTGCTCCTGGCCGCACGGCTCGCGGACTCGGTCGGCACGAGCGCGGTCGCGAACGTGGCCGGCGACGCTCGCGATCTCGTTGAATCCGCACGCCGCAGACTCCGCTACTGGGACATCACGGATGAACAGATCCGGTCGCTGGTCGAAACGGGCGAAGTCAGGAAAACGCTCACGCTGTACAGTCCGGTCTCCGGCATCGTCATGGAGAAGCAGGTTTTCGCGGGGCAGGCGTTTCAGCCCGGGAAAGACCTTTACAAGATCGCCGACCTGTCGGAGGTCTGGATCAGCGCGGAGGTGTTCGAAGCGGACGTGCCGCTGGTCCGCGAGGGCATGCCGGCGGAGATCACGATTCCGGCCTTTCCGGGTCGCGTCCTGCGAGGTCGCATCGCGTACGTCTATCCGACGCTCGAAGACCGGACCCGATCCATGCGTGCGCGCATCACCCTCGCGAATCCCGGCGCTCTGCTCAAGCCGGGCATGTACGCCACGGTGAACCTCCTGGCGAGTCTCGGCGATGCGTTGACGGTACCCGTAACCGCCGTGCTCCACTCGGGCGAGCGCGCCATCGCATTCGTCGACATGGGCGACGGCGCGATCATGCCGCACGAGTTGCGACTCGGCGCCCGCGGTCGCGAATACATCCAGGTGCTGGAAGGACTCGTGCCGGGCCAGCGCGTCGTCACCTCCGCACAGTTCCTGCTCGATTCCGAATCGAACCTCGCCGAGGTCATGAAGGCGATGGTGACACAAATGAACACGTCTGACATGGGCTCGATGGACATGGGCGGCATGGAGGGCATGGGTCAGCCGAGGCCGGACACGATGGAGATGCCCGGCATGAAGAGGGAGGACTGACAATGCTCCGGCGCATCATCGAGTGGTCCATCAACAACAGGTTCTTCGTCGGCCTGGGCACGATCGCGGTGATCGGCTTCGGCGGCTGGGCGATGGCGACGACGCCCGTCGACGCGATCCCGGACCTGTCGGACGTGCAGGTGATCGTCCAGACCGAATGGAAGGGCCAAGCGCCACAGGTGATCGAGGACCAGATCACCTACCCGCTGTCGACGGAGCTGCTCAAGGTCCCGAACACCCGGTACGTGCGTGGCATCAGCCAGTTCGGCCTCTCGTTCGTCTACGTCGTCTTCGAGGATGACGTCGACATGTACTGGGCGCGTTCGCGCGTGCTCGAGTATCTGAACGGCCTCCGTGACCGGCTCCCGCAAGAGGTGCAGCCGCAGCTCGGCCCGGACGCGACCGGCGTCGGCTGGGTGATGCAGTACATGGTCATCGATCGAAGCGGGAAGCACGACAACGCACAGCTGCGCACGCTCCAGGACTGGCACATCCGCTACCAGCTCACGGCCGTGCGCGGCGTGAGCGAGATCGCCACACTCGGCGGGTTCGAGAAGCAGTACCAGGTCGTCCTCGAACCGGAGCGACTGCTCGCGTACGGCATCCCCGTGCCACGCGTGCTGAAGGCGATCCGCGAGTCCAACCTCGATGTGGGCGGCCGCGTCCTCGAGCTGGGCGGCAACGAGTACATGGTGCGCGGGCTCGGGTATCTGGGTTCGGTCGACGACATCGAGTCGATCGCGGTCAGCGTCGGTCCGGGCGGAACCCCGATCACGGTCGGCGACGTCGCGCGTGTCGAGATCGGCCCCGAGATCCGCCGCGGCATTGCAGACCTCGCCTTTCGCACCGAAGACGGCAGCATCCGGCAGGGCGAGGTGACGACCGGGTTCGTCGTGATGCGGTTCGGTGAGAACCCGCTCGAGGTCATCGATCGCGTGAAGGAGCGCATCGCCGACATCCAGCGGTCCCTGCCGGAAGGTGTGGAGATCGTCGTGGGCTACGACCGGAGCGATCTCATCCATCGCGCCATCCACACGCTGCGCGAGAAGCTGATCGAGGAGAGCATCATCATCGCGCTCGTGGCCGTCGTGTTCCTGCTGCATGCGCGAAGCGCGCTGGTCGCCATCCTCACCCTGCCCGTGGGTGTGCTCATGGCGTTCCTCGTGATGCGGTGGCTGGGCGTGAACGCGAACATCATGAGCCTGGGCGGGATCGCGATCGCGCTTGGCGCGATGGTGGACGCGGCGATCGTGATGATCGAGAACATGCACAAGCACATGGAGCGAAACGAGCAACGGGGACGACCGCTCACCCAATGGCAGATCGTAGAGGCTTCGACGAAGGAGGTGGGCCCCGCACTCTTCTTCTCGCTGCTGATCATCACGCTTTCGTTCGTGCCGATCTTCGCGCTCGGCGCACAGGAGGGCCGGCTGTTCAGACCGCTGGCACTGACGAAGACGCTGGCGATGGCGGCATCGGCTCTTCTTGCCATCACACTCGTGCCAGTGGCGATGGGCGTATTCATTCGCGGCAAGGTGAAACCGGAAGAAGCAAACCCCATCAACCGCGTGGCGCTTGCCGTGTACCGGCCCACGATAGACTACGTGCTGCGACATCGGGCGCTGGTACTGAGTGGCGCGGTGATCGTGCTCGTGGCCACGCTTCTGCCCTGGCGCAGACTGGGCAGCGAGTTCATGCCGCCGCTGGTCGAGGGCTCGGTCATGGACATGCCCTCCGTGTTCCCCGGCGTCGGCACGGGACAGGTGAAGCGGATCCTCGAGCAGCGCGACCGTGCCATGGCTGGCATTCCTGAGGTCAAGATGGTGCTGGGCAAGGCCGGGCGCGCGCGCACCGCGACGGATCCGGCGCCGCTCTCGATGCTCGAGTCGATCGCGATCCTGAAGCCGGAAGAGGAATGGCGCGCGGGCGTCGACTACGATTCCCTCGTGGCCGAGATTGATGCCGCCGTGCGCACGCCGGGTGTCGCCAACATGTGGTCGATGCCGATCAAGAACCGGCTCGACATGCTCGCTACCGGGATCAAGACGCCGGTCGGGATCAAGATCTTCGGACCGGAGCTCGCGATGCTCGAGCGGATCGGCAAGGAAATCGAGGGGCTGCTGCCGATGGTCGAGGGTACGAGTTCGGTTTTCGCGGAACGGGCGATCGGCGGCAAATACCTCGAGGTCGCTGTCGACCGGCGCGAGGCGGCACGCTACGGCCTGAGCATGACGGACGTGCAGCACACGATCATGACCGCCGTCGGCGGGATGAACGTGACGCAGACGGTCGAGGGCCGGGAGCGCTACACGGTGAACGTTCGCTATGCGCGCGAGCTGCGCGATGATCCGGACGCGATCGGCCGCGTACTCGTCGCGATGCCCACCGGCGTGCAGGTGCCGCTCGCGCAGTTGGCGGAGATCCGGTTCGCCGGCGGGCCGCCCATGATAAAGAGCGAGAACGCGCTGCTCAACAGCATCGTTTACGTGGACGTTCGCGGCCGCGACATTGGGAGCTACGTCGATGAGGCCCGTAACCTTTTGGAGCAGCGACTCGAACTGCCCACCGGCTATCGCCTCGAATGGTCCGGCCAGTTCGAGGCCATGCAGCGTGCAAACCGCACGCTCCGAGTGGTCGTGCCCATCACGCTCACCATCATCTTCCTGCTGCTCTACATCAACTTCCGCAGCGTGGCGGAGAGCCTGATGGTCATGCTGTCCGTTCCGTTCGCACTGGTCGGAAGCGTGTGGTTGCTGTGGATCCTCGACTACAACCTGTCCGTCGCCGTATGGGTCGGTCTCATCGCGCTCGCGGGCGTGGCTGCGGAGATCGCGGTCGTCCTGCTCGTCTACCTCGACGAGGCGTTCATGCGGCACAGGCGCGAGGGCACGTTGCGGAATCGAAGCGAGCTCTTCGCTGCCGTGCGCGAGGGTGCGGGCGAGCGCGTGCGGCCTGTGCTCATGACCGCGAGCGCGGTCACGGCCGGCCTTCTTCCCATCCTCTGGGGTGGAGGTACCGGCGCCAGCGTCATGAAGCGCATCGCCGCGCCGATGGTGGGTGGGATGATCTCCGCCACACTGCTCACCTTGCTGATCGTGCCCGCGCTCTATGCGCTCTGGCGCGAGTGGCAGCTGAGAGGGGAGTGGTCCGGCAGGATGCAGACGCTGCGCGAGCAGGAACCTCGGGACTCGGCCGGTGCCGCCGTCGGCGTGTGACGCGAAGGGAGCGGTAGACGATGATTGCGCTTGGTTCAATGTCAGGGACTCGACGCCCTCACGCCTGGCGGAGAGGAAGCGAGCCGATCGTTCCGTCGATCTGCGCGAGATGCACGCAAAGACGCGCCCGGTCCTGGACGGTTACGAGCCCGTCCGCACCGCTATCACGACCGGCGGCGGCATGATCGGGGCCAGCACCGGCCGCAGGTTACGCCCGCTATTGACAAACGTAAATATGCTCGCGATTCCAGGTCATGGAATGCGAGTGGGACCCGGCGAAGGAGGCCGCGAACCTTGCGAAGCACGGCATATCGTTCGTCGCGGCGGCCCGGGTTCTCGGGAGTGGCAGGGCCTTCGAGTTCCAGACGGATCGCGGTAAGGAGCCGCGCTGGGTGCGATCGGGAGTCACCCGGAGTCTCGGAAGATTGTCACGGTGGTCTACGCGATGCGCGAGGGTCGATACCGGATCATCTCGGCACGGAGGGCACGAGCCAATGAAGAAGAGGAGTACCGAAAGCACATCGCGCGGCGGGCGCCGGAGGAAGGGCAGGGAGAAGAAGCTCGTCCGGACGACGAGCGGTGAACTGGCGCGAATGGCGGATGCGACCGACTGGGAGCAGGTCGAGGGTCTGACGGATGCGGATATCGAGGGGCCCATCGCGGATGATCCGGATGCGGCGCCCGTCCTGGATGACGCGTTCTGGCGTAACGCGGAGATCCTGGACCCCCGTCACGAGAAGAGCACGATCACGATGCGCGTCGATGATGATGTGCTGGACTTCTTCAAGCGTGGCGGCTCGGGGTACCAGTCCCGGATGAACGCGGTTCTGCGCGCATACGTGTATGCGCGCCGGCAGAAGGCGCAGTAGCCCTGAGCGAATTGCTCGCCGCCTCTGATTCGCGAGCGGCTGAAGGCGGCGGAGAAGCACTATCTGGAGTGGAGGTTGAAGCATGAGAAGAGCGGGTGATACCGGTGGAGGAGAGCAGCGGCGAGGTCTTCGCCGATCTCGGGCTGAGTGAACCCGGGGAGCGTCTGGCGAAGGCCGATCTGGCCATCGCCATCTCAAGGGGGATCGAGTCGCGCGACCTGGTCCAGGCAGAGGCGGCCGACCTGCGCGGCGTGGCGCAGTCGGACGTCTCCAATCTGATGCGCGGACGGCTCTCTGGTTACTCGATCGAACGGCTCACGCGTCTGTTGAACGCCCTCGGTCAGGACGTCGAGATCCGAATCCGTCCAGGCAAGACAGGTGGCGAGCGGGGGCATCTGCGAGTGGCCGTCGGTTGACGCGTCCTTCCATCGACAACCTCTACGACCTGGCGGCTGCGCCGAGGCCGGCGGCGCGGCCGGTCGCCCAGCCCCACATGAAGTTGTAGCCGCCGATCGGTCCGAACGCGTCAAGCAGTTCTCCGCAGAGGAATAGCCCCGGCGCGATCCGGCTCTCGAGCGTGCGCGGGTCGACCTCGGCGAGGGCGACGCCGCCGCCGGTCACTTCGGCCTTGCGGTATCCTTCATCGCCGGTCCATGGCAACGGGTAGAGCGCGAGCACGTCGACCAGACGCGCGCGCTCCGTGCGCCGCAGCTCCGCGACCGAGCGGTCGGCCGGCACATCCGCTTCGGCGACAAGCACGTCCGCCAGGCGTGCTGGCAGCCGGCGCCGCAGCAGCGAGATGACAGTGCCCGCCGTCTGTTCGATCAGCGCGCGATCCCATGCGGCGGCGTCGTCGCCTGTCCAGCGCACGAGGACAGGCTGATCGGCTGGGCGTCCGCCAGCCATGCGATGGCGCACCGCGATGTGCGAGATGTCGAGCACGGCAGGGCCGCTGTAGCCGCGGTGCGTGAACAGGAAGCCGCCGCTTGTCTCGAAGCTGCCGTTCTCGAGCGGCGCCGTGAGGTTGACGTCGAGGGAGACACCTGCGAGTGGCGAGTGGCGCGCCGCACTCGCGGTGATCGGCGTGAGCGCCGGGTAGAGCGCACTGATTGTATGGCCGAGCTTCTCGAGGAGCCGCAGGCCGGTGCCGTCGCTGCCGGTGGCGGGCACCGACAGGCCGCCCGTCGCCACGATGACCGAGCGGGCGCGTACGACGCCTCCATCGGCGAGTCCGATGCGCCAGCCCGTGTCGCCTTCACGATCGAGCGACGTGACGTGTGCGTCGAAGCGGATCGCGACGCCTCGCCCGCGGGCGGCTTCGACAAGTCGGTCACGTACGGTGCGCGCCCGGTTCGAGACCGGGAACAGCTTGCCGGTCTCCTCCTCGATCACGAGAGGCAGCCGTAGCGTCTGCTCGAAGAAGCGACGCTGGTCAGCGAGCGGCCAGGAGCGAAGCATGTTGCGCATCGTGTTCGGCGACGACGCGGTGACGAACTGCTGCGGACGCCAGCGTGATGGCAGTACGTTGCAACGCCCGCCTCCGCTGATCAGGATCTTGCGCCCGCCGTCGCTGGTCCGCTCGAGCAGCGTGACCCGGTTCGCCGTGTCTGCCGCGTGGATCGCAGCCATGAGACCGGCGGCTCCCGCGCCAATGATCGTGATCCCGCGTTCTGGCATGGACCGAATGATAACGCGCGGTGACGCGGAGTCCGAACAGCCGGCGTCGACCGTGGTGCGCCGGGCCGTGCCCGATCAACTCTTTCGTTTCAGCGATTCGACTACGTTGCGGACTTGCGCCGTCGCGTCGCCGAGGTTGGGGCCCGGCACGGCGCCGGCCTCCAGCAGCATCCGCGCGACCGCCGGATAGTCACCATTGCGGTTGCGGCAGCTGGTCGAACCGTGGCAGCACCAGCCGAGTGGCGTGCTGTGGTGGGTCGGGTCACGATGCTCGATCAGAGCACGCCCCTGCGGCTGTTGCAGAAGCACCGCCACGCAGTCGACGGCACCCTGCCATGCCGCACTGTGCAGGGCGGTACCCCCGTCCTGACCGGGCGCCGCCGGATCAAAGCCCAGATCCAGCATCAGTGCGACAGCCCGCGCGTTCGAGAACCAGGCGGCGTTCGCAAGCCTGGAATGGTGCTCGGGTGTCAGGGCATTGATGAGGTCGGGTTGCCGCTCGAGAAGAGCGTTCGCCTCGGCGGCATCGCCCAGCGTGCACGCGGCCAGCAGCCGGTCTCGGGGCGTCGAGAGCGAACGGATCACCTCGACCGTCTCCGCGTGATCGAACCGTGCGGCAACTTCGAGCGGTGAGAGGTTGTGGCCGATGGTCCAGGTGTAGATGTGGAAGCTGGCGGGCGGCTCCTCCCCATACCTGCCCCGGGACGTATGGAGGTCCAGCAATTCCGGCTCCGCCTCTATCATCGAACGGACCCGGGCGGCAAGGCCGAGCGCGGCGGCCAGGAAGATGTCGGTCGACGCGCCGCGTTCGACGAGATAGCGCGCCAGCTCGTAGCGGCCCGCACCCTGCCTGCCGTCCAGCATCCACTCGGCCGGCGATGACCGGTGATCGACATCGCGCGCGTCAGGATCCGCACCGGCCGCGAGCAGCATGTCGACAATGGCCCGGGACCGCGCGAAGTGAAGGGGCGTCTGGCCATCGCCGCCGCGCTCGTGCACGCGAGCCGGGTCGGCAGCGAGAATCGCGGCCAGCAACTCCGGCTTGTCGAGATGTGCCGCTGCACACGCGTCGGGTTCCGCACCAGCCGCGAGAAGCCGTTCGGCGACCGTGTCGCTCGCCGTGTGCAATGCATGGAACCCGCCCGCCCACCAGTCGCTGCGCCGGTTCGGATCAGCGCCGAACTCGAGCAGCAGATCGATGAGCGCGACGTTGTTTCCCGACGCGAAGCACACGAGCGCCGGCGAGTCGAACGGAAAGAGCGGCTCGTTCACCATCGCACGCAACTCTGCATTGCGCTCGAGCAGACCACGCACCGCTCGCGCATCGCCCTTCTGGAGCGCGCCGCGGATCTCGTCCATGGGTGAGTGGATCCCGGCCGTCACGTCCGCGATAGAGGTCGAGGTGTCATGAAATCGGCCTCAGTCGCCGGCGGGAACTCGCTGCTGAGGCAGGCCCGCCAGCGCTTTCGTCACCCCCTGGCCCCGACTGACCCGGTACCCGCCAGGCGGCTCCGGTGCGCCGCTCACCGCATCCTCCGCCAACGTCTCCAGCCACTCCCGGAGCTGCACGCGGTCCTGGTCGAGCGCGTCCTCCGATACCTCCACTTCGAACGGACCCGGATCACCGCGCACAACGCGCCACCTTCGATGACCCCCCGCAACACCCCGATCCTCCACGTCGCCGTATCGCCCGCGCAGCCAGCCCGTCACGTAGGCCGCACCCGCGATCTCCGCCTCGAGAGTCACGCTCACACCGCCGCCTGTCGAAGGTCCTCGAGCAGTAACGCCAGGTCCGACTCGTCCATCTCCGTCACCGCTCGTTGCGTCGGTCCGCTAACGCGTTCGCCCGTTGCCAGATGTACGAACGTCACCCACGGCACCGCCCGCTGTGTCCCGTTCACAGCGATCGCCTGATAGGCCAGCCACATCCGCCCACTACGGTCCGCGAAATCCCGTATCGTGCTTTCCAGTTCCATTCTCCCGAGTCCTGATGGTGACGCCCCAAATGTCGCAAAGGTTGGCCATTTGCGGATGGGAAAGAATCACCTAAGGAAAAAGCCTACGTAATACTGCCGATGACGGTCCTGGCCCGATTGGTCCGATCATTGCGCCACCTCACTCGGGGCGCGGGGCTCGCGATCACGCAGGTCCGCTTGCGCCGCGTCGGGCGTACCGGGCGTGTACGGGCGTGCCGGTACGGGGGCGTGTGTAGACCCGCGCGAGTCGCGTGGGGTGTGCGTTGCCGCGCGCGAGGCGCGCGTGTAAGATGGAGGTTGGTTGCCGGATCGGGGGCGTCGAGCTGGGATCGACGGCCAACGGACCCGCGACCGCAGCCGCCGGTGGCCATGAAGGCTACCGTGCGTCGTTTCGCTATCCGAGGCAGGATTGCAGCGCAGGTTGGATGCGAACGGACATCGAGGGATCCCGCGATCAGTGGTCCGAACGCGGCGAGCGGCCGTAACCGCGGCTATCGCGCTGCTGGGCGTGTTGTGTCCGGTGGAGGTGTTGTCCCAGCAGACGAACCACCCGGACCTGGTGCGCGCGATAGAGGCCTACGATGCGGGTGATCTGCAGCAGGCGCTGAGCCAACTCCAGGCTGCACCGGCGCTACTCGATCCACACGATTCGGCAGTACGCAGCATCTACACGGGTCTGATCCGGTTTGCGCAGGGCGATCCGGAGGGGGCGCGGGTTGCGTTTGCGCTGGCGGTTCGGACGGTGCCAACGATCCGTCTGGATCCGGCGGTTCACTCGCCGAGTCGAGTGGCGGTGTTCGACGCGGCGAGGGCGGGTGTGGTGGAGGAGTTGCGAGCGGCGGCGGAGTCGGCGGAATCTGCCGGCGACGTGGGTGGTGCGTTGCAGGCATGGCTGGTGGTACTGGACGCAGAGCCGGCCGATGAGCGGGCGCTTGGGCGGGTCGAGGTGGTGCGCGAACAGTTACGCGGCGAAGCCATGCGTCGCCATGCGGAGCTGGTGGCGGAAGCGACGACGGTTGCGGTACAGCCTCCGCCAGAAACGACGGAGGAGGAATCACCGGTCGTCGCGGCGCCTCGGTACAATCCGGCGCAGGCACTGGCGCTGGGCCTTGTGGTTCCCGGGTTGGGCCAGTTCTACACGGGCAGGTCGTTGCGGGGCGTATTGGCGCTGGGCGTTGCGGGTGGGGCACTTGCGGCGGGACTGGTGAGCGAACGGCTGGAAGTCGATTGCCGGACCATACCGGTGAACAACGAGTGCCCGGCGGGCGACGTTCTGGACGAGCGGACGCGGCGGCCGTATCTGGCGCCGGCCATCGCGGTGGCGGCGGGCGTGGCGCTGGTATCGGCGATCGACGCGTTCATCGCGGCGAGGAACGCGAACGCGGCGGCCGCTCAGATGGTCGGCGGGGCGGATGGCGGGTTGCGGCTGCTGTATCCTTCTCTGTCGGTAGGTCCTGATGCGGTGCGAGCGCAGCTGGTGCGTCTGAGGTTCCGGTGATCGGGGGACGATTCGCGGGCGGGTTCGGCTCGGTCAGATGGCTCGGCCGCGCCGGCGGGCTGGCGGCCGTGGCTGCTCTCGTTGCGGCGGTATCGTGCAAGGAAGTGCAGGTGATGGCGGTCGACGTTTCGGTGGTGACGGTGACGGCGCCGCTGACGCGGCTGGCCGTTGGCCAGGCGACGCAGTTCACGGTACGGGTAGAGGACGGCGCGGGCCGCGAGCTGCGCCGCAGTGTGACGTGGACGAGCAGTGCGGCGTCGGTGGCGAGCGTGGACGGTGACGGAATGGTGAGCGGCCTTGCTCGTGGCGAAGCGACGATCACGGCGTCGGTCGACGGCCGGTCGGATGCGGTCGAGGTGATGGTGGGTGACGCGGCGGTCGCGACCGTCGAAGTACAGCCGTCCCTCGCCGTGATGCAGGCCGGTGACACGCTCCTGTTGCGCGCGATCGCGCGGTCGGGGGACGGGACCGAACTTCTGGGCCGTGCAACGGGGTGGGCGACGACGGAGCCGAACGTTGCGATCGTCGGTGTGAACGGGCTGGTTCGGGCTATTGCTGTGGGCGGCGCGACGATCACTGCGACAGTCGAGGGAATCAGCGGGCAGTCGGACGTGTCGGTAAGTGCCTCGAGCCGGTCGGTCTCCAGTGTCCGGATCGACCCGCCGACGGCGTCCATGGCCGCGGGCGACTCAGTGATGCTGACGGCCATGGCGCTCGCATCGGACGGCGCGGCGATCGCCGGACGCAGCGCGACGTGGACATCGGGCAACAGTGCGGTCGCGACGGTGTCTGCCACAGGCGTGGTTCGGGGTGTGGTGGCGGGGACCGCCACGATCACCGCGACGATCGACGGTGTATCGGCAAACGTGACGGTGACAGTGACACCGGCGCCGATCGCGAGCCTGACGGTCGCACCGCAGTCGGTAACGCTGGCCGTCGGCGGCACGACCCAGTTCGTAGCGACGATCCTGGCGACGGATGGCAGCGAAGTGACGGGCGTCTCCATCACGTGGTCATCGAGCGATGTGGTCGTTGCGTCGGTGACGACTGGCGGCGTCGTAACGGGCAACGCGGTTGGCACAGTGACCATCACGGCAACCGGCGGTGGCGTCTCCGGCGCGGGCACCGTATTCGTCGTGATCCAGCCGGTCTCCGCGCTGACCATCACGCCCGCAACCCCGTCCGTATTCGTTGGCGACTCGATTCTGCTCGACGCGAATCCGGTGGACGGCAGTGGCGCAGCGCTGACGAACCGGCCGGTGACGTGGTCGACGGGCGATGCGTCGGTTGCGGCGGCAGTGGCAACGGGCACGGTCACGCAGCGGGCATGGCTCCACGGTGTCGCTCCCGGCACGACCTGGGTGTTCGCGGAATCCGGAGCGCGCAAGGACTCGACGCTCGCCACGGTCGAACCGCGCGCGAATCTCATCGTGAGCAAGATCTCGTCGGCGTCACAGGTGGACGCAGGCGAAACGATCTCGTTCACGCTCGATGTCGCGAACGATGGCCCGAGTCCAGCGGCGGCCGTCGTGCTCACGGACTCGCTGCCGGCCAATGCGACGTTCGTCGATGCAACGGGCAACCCATCGCTGTCGGGCAACACGCTCACATGGCCGGCCATCGCCAGTCTCGCCGCCGGCCAGTCGCAGTCGTTCACGGTTCGCGTCATCGCGCCGCCATCCGGTGCGGTGACGAACGTGGCCGCGGCCACCGCCGCGACGGCCGAGGCCGATCCCGTGGACAACCGCGCAGCCGTGACGGTGGGCGTGGATGCGCTTGCCGACCTGGCCGTTTCGAAGACGGCGTCGTCCGCGGCCGTCAATGCCGGCGCACCGATCGAGTACACAATAACGGTCCGCAACATCGGACTGGGCACGGCACAGGACGTGGTTGTCACGGACACACTGCCGGGCAACGCCGACTTCGTGGACGCCAGCGGCCAGCCCGCCAATGCGGGCGGCGTGTTGACGTGGACGGCCGGGTCGATGGCGCCGGGCGAAGCGCTTCAGTTCACGGTGCAGGTGAGTGCACCGAAGCAGGGCGCCGTGACGAATGTCGCGGCGGCCGAGACAGCGACCGGTGAAGTCAGCGCAGCGAACAACCGCGCGGCGGCCACTACGACGGTCAACCCGGCGAACCTTGCCGTAAGCAAGACGGGGCCGGCCGTTGTTGCTCCCGGTGCCGCCGTGACCTACACGATCACGGTGAGCAACATCGGACCAGGCGAGGCGCAGGACATCATCATCACGGACGATCTCCCCGCCGGCGCCGGCTTCGTCAGTGCGAGCGGCGGCGGTCTGGAATCGGGCGGCGTGGTCATCTGGACTCTACCCAGCCTGGCCAGCGGCGCCTCGCCCGCGGTCTTCACGGTGGACATCACGGCCTCGCCGACCGGTCCCATGGTCAATGTGGCTTCGGTGCAGGCATCCACGGCCGATTCGAACACCAGTAACAACAGCAGCTCGGTGACGACAGCAGTGGCGCTGGCCGACCTGTCGGTATCGAAGGACGGTCCGGCCGCCGTCAACGCGGGCGAGGTAATCACATACACGCTGAATGTGAGCAACGGCGGACCGACCGCGGCGGCCGGCACGGTACTGGTCGATTCGCTGCCGGCCGGGACGACGTTCCTGACCGCGAGTGTCCCGCCCGCCTCGGCCGGCGCCGTTCTGACGTGGAACCTCGGTGACCTGGCCAGTGGCGGAAGCAGGTCGATCGACGTGCAGGTCCGCACACCCGCAACGTCGGCATCGTTGTCGAACGTCGCCCGCGCAGTGTCGGCGACCGCCGACCCGGACATGTCGAACAACCGGTCTGAAGTGACAACGTCGGTCACTGCCGTCGCGAACCTCGGCATCACCAAGACCGGGCCTGCACAAACGAACCCGGGCACGAATGTGACGTACACGATCGTCGTCACGAACGCGGGACCGAGCACCGCGACCGGCGTCGTCGTCACGGACCCGGTACCGGCGGGTGCAGCGTTCGTGAGCGCGAATCGAGGCGGAACCGAGTCGGGCGGCACCGTCACGTGGCCGGCGCTCGACATGCCGAACGGTGCCAGCGAACAGTTCACCGTGACGCTCCGTGCACCGTCGGCGGCGGGTCAGTTCACGAATACGGCCAGTGTGACGTCGGCGGTTTCCGATCCGGTCCCGGCCAACAACACGGACGGCGCGCAGACGGTCGTGACCGTGGCCGACCTGTCCCTGTCCAAGTCGGGCCC
>DATKCF010000233.1:0-27140 GCA_035513345.1 Longimicrobiales bacterium | reverse complement strand
CCCGATCCGGCAGCGGATCCGGTCGCAGGCCAGGGCGGCGTCGCTCGTGAACCACCCGAATCTGGTGACGATCTACGAGTACCGCTCGCTGGCGGAGACGGACATCGTCGTCATGGAATTGGTGGAAGGCCGGACGCTGCAGGAGCTTCGCAACGCCGGCCGCCGCTGGACGGTGGTCGAGCTGGCGGGCATGCTGGCGCGACTCGGAGACGCGCTGGCGGCGGCGCATGCCGGCGGCCTTGTGCACGGCAACATCAATGCGGCCAACGTTCGCATCCGACCCGACGGCCGGTTCAAGCTGCTGGATCTCGGCATTCCGAAGCTGGACACGGTCGACGACAGCGTACCGCACGACGCGTCCGACGATGTTCGCGGACTTGCCCGGATGACGTGCGGGTTGCTCGGCCCGCCGATCGACGTTCATTCCGAGGGCGTGGAAGTCGATTCGGATCCGTTGTCGGACCCGACAGCGGCGCGTGCGCATTACGGCTTCCTCGCGCCGGTCCTCAGGATGGCGCTGCGGGATGCGCAGGGCTATGCAAGCGGCGGCGCGTTCCGCGATGCCGTCCTCGAGGCGATGGAGTCGGCATCGAGCCGGTCCGGCAAGTCGAGAGAAATCGATCGCAGTTTCTCGACCCATGTGCTCGGTCCGTCGGCAGCCGGCGTTGCCGAGGATCTGCTGCCAGCCGAAAGCCCGGTTTTCGAGCCGATCGGTCTGGCCGCGCGGTCGGGCGCGCCGCGGTTGGTTCTGCCCGCCGACCTGGCCGAGCGGGCATCGAGGGAGCCGTTCGATCCGAACACCATCCGGCTCACGATACAGACACCGAAATGGCACAGCCGGTTGGGCCGGTTGTTCGGGCCGCGGGTCCTGGTCGCGGCCGCGCTGACAGCGGCGGTCGTACTGGCGGCCGTGGTGTTCCAGCGCCGTGATGGCTTGCGTGCCTCGGCGGCCACGCTCGAGCCGACCCTGGCCGAGGCCACAGGCACCATCACGAACCCCGTGCCGGGCGATTCGCTCGTAGTGGCGACGGTCGATCCTGCAGCCGGCGACGAGGGCGGTGCGAACGAGATCCCCGATGACGAGACGTTGGCCGCATCCTCGCCCGGTGTACCGACCGCCGGGACCGGTTCGACACCCGTCTTCACGGCGCCGGTGCGGGTCACGCCGACTGGGTCGACGATCCGGGCACTGGACGGCGATGGCGGGCCGTGGACGGACGCGGCCGAGATCGGCGTCCCTGCCGGCGACACGAGGGTGCTCGAGTTCTCGCGCGCCGGCTACGTGACTCAGCGCCACGATTTTGCCGGCCGTCGTCTGTCGGTTGCGCTGCAGCCCGATTCGGCATTCGTCCGGTTCCGCTCGAACGTAGCCGCGGACGTGTTCCGGTCGACGGGCGCCGGCGAAGTACGGATCGGCACGACCGACGTCGATGTCCGGCTGCCGACCGGGAACCATCGTTTCGTGTACCGGTCGCCGGGCCAGCCGGACTGGAACACGACGGTCGCGATGACGAGTCCCGGCGGAACCTACGACGTGTCGAAGTCGGACTACGTCACCGTCGGGTCGCTCATGGCGACGGCGGCGCCGACCTGGGCCCGTGTCAGCGTGAACGGCGGTCTGCCGCGTGAGACGCCAGCCAGATTCGACTCGCTGGCGGTCGGCCGGCATGTGGTGACTGTGACCCGCGAGGGTTTCGCGACGATCGTCGATACGGTGCTCGTCAGCGCCGGTGAGATCGCCCGTCGCACCTATACGATCCGTCGCTGAACTATTCGCCAGTCTACATCAGGCGGCGGGTCAGCCCGTCGGCATCTTCACCCATCGGAACCCACACCAGCACAGGCTCGGCCGCGGTGATATCCGCCTTTCGAGACCGGATCTCGACCGCCTCGATCGTCAGTGCTGTCGGATCGTGTTGCGTCCGGATCGACTCCGTCGCCGTTTCCATCTCACGTTCGAGATCCGATCGGTCGGCGAGGACCGTTTCGATCGATTCCTGAGCGCGCGCGATGTCATCGCGCTCGCGGCTGACGCGACTGGCGCCGCGTGCAGCCGCGGTCGCCCGGCCGACGCTGCGGACCCCGGTCATTTTCCGGCCCAGCACCGCGCCGAGGACTGTGGCGCCGAGTGAAATGGCAGTCTGCATTCTCTGCTGCTCGTACTGCGACTGTTCGCGACCGAGTCTCTGCTCGGCTGTCTGCAGGCGCTTCTCGATGGCACGCAGCTTCGGTGCATATTTAATCCTCAGCTTCTCGACCGCCCGGTCGCGCCGTTCGCGGGCGAGGTGTGCGACACGGACGCGGAACGCGGCATCGGATTCGCCGGGCTCCGACCAGGCGCCGAGCGCACCGCACGACCAGAGTGTGAGCACGGCGTTGCGATACGCCCAGTCTGCAAGCGCCTTGCGCGCCGCCGCGATCGTCTCCTTGCGCGCCGTCTTCGCGGGCAGTGTCTCGAACCCGAACCCCGGTGCCGGTGCGCTTTCCAGACCGGGCTCGTCGTCGAGCCGTACCGCTTCCTCCCATGTCGCGTTTGCTGTGGCGCCGGCCGGGCCGATCAGTGTCAGGTCCGCCCACTCGTCGATTCCGCGGCGCACGTTCACGTAGTGCAGCCGCACTCGTCCGAGCAACCCGGGTCTGTAGGTGCGGCGTCCCTCGGATCCGAGCCGCGCGACAGCGAACCGTTCGGTCACGCCGGGCGGCACGAGCGGCCGTTCGTCGATCGCTTCGGTGCGCCGGGCGGCTGGTGCCGGCTCGGCGGACAACGAATGCGACGTGTCGCCTTCAATGATCCGCTTCGTTTCACCGCCGATGCGGCGGATCTCATCACGCGTCATCGGACCGCGCAGGTACGAGAGCGCCCAGCGCGTGTGCATCAGAACGGGGCCGTCGTCGTGCACGTTGTGCAGGAGGAACACGCGGCCGGGCAGGCCGGACAGCGCCTCATCGGCAGCCTTGCGGTCGAAGCCGCCCGCGTTCGACGCTGCGCTTTCCAGACCGTCGAGTACGCGCAGCTTGTCGCGTTCGGTCTGGAGCCTGCCCAGGAACCATGTGCCGGCGTTGGACAGTCCCTTGTAGTCGAGGTCGACGGGGTTCTGGGTAGCCAGCACGACGCCCAGGCCGAACGCCCTGGCCTGCTTCAGCAGCGTGAGCATCGGCGTTTTCGACGGCGGGTTCGAGACCGGCGGGAAGAAGCCGAACACCTCATCCATGTACAGGATGGCGCGCAGGCTGGACGAGCCGGGTTGTGTGCGCACCCAGGACAGGACCTCGTCGAGCAGCATGGTCACGAAGAACATGCGCTCGGTGTCAGAGAGATGCGCGATCGAGAGGATCGAGATGCGCGGTCGGCCGTGTTCGTCCCAGAGAAGGCGTCCGGCATCGAGCGGTTCGCCCTCCATCCACGCCGCGAACCCCGGAGAGGCGAGGAGGTTGTTGATCGTCATGGCGAGGGCGAAGCGGTCGTTGGCCGGGAAGAACGTGTCGAGGTCGATCACACCGACGCGGTCCATGGGCGGGTGCTGGATGAGCCGGATCAGCTCGGCCATCTCGAGATCCTGGCCACCCCGCCATGCACGATCGAGCAATGTCGAAAGCAGAATGTGCTCGCGGCTGCGCACGGGGTCCGGTTCGATGCCGACGAGTGTGAGCAATCCCGATACGGCCGAAGAAACGCGGTCGCGCAGCGCGTCCGTATCGTCGAGCAGGGCTGGCGGCGGTGCCCGCAGTGATCGCAGCAGCGAGATCGGCCGGCCCGAGCTGCTGCCCGGCGTGTACACCGCGAACTCGGTGGTTTCGCGCATGCGCCGGATCCGCTCACCGTCCTGGCCCCAGTCGGCCAGGCCCTTGCGCCACAACTCGGCCACGTCGCGAGCGTGCTCTTCAGTGCTCTGGCCGCGGCGGGCCGCTTCACCCTGTGGCAGCCACGGCTGGAAATCGGACGGCCGCAGATCCGGGAACGTGAGAAGCAGGTTCGCGAGGTCGCCTTTCGGATCGATCGCGATCGCGGGGATGCCGTCGATTGCTGCCTCTTCGAGCAGTGACAGGCACAGGCCCGTCTTGCCCGACCCGGTCATGCCGACGCATACCGCGTGCGTCGTCAGGTCGCGCGCGTCGTACACGATCACGTCATCGGTAACGCCGACAGCCGGATCGTAGCGTTTCCCGAGATAGAAGCTGCCGAGCTTCTCGAACGCCTGCATCATCCGCTCCTTCTACGCGGTCAGCCGGACACGGCCGGACCGGAAGGTAGCCCGATGCGGCGGTCGCGCAAAAAGCGGGGCGGACGATTCCGCAGGGCGATGAGCGTCGCAGGCCTGCTGGCCGGGCGTGAGGAGCGCACGCGGCGGGGCCAGGCCGGCACGGGCATGAGCGGCGGGGCGCGGTCGCCACGGCCTGACCCGTGACGTTGCGGGATGCGTCGGTTCGTGTTACCCGGAGGTACGCGATGGCGCTCGCCGTCGGGCCGCGAGACCATGGATCCGGCCCGTGGCCGTGCGCACGGAAGGCCGTGCTGCCGTCACGACCCGGATCCGATCAGGCACGTTGAACCGAGAACACCACCGCTGGCACAGCCCATCGCTCGCACGGGAGATGGAGATGCTCGTGTTCGGACACGCCGGCGCGCGCGTTCTTGTGTTCCCGACGTCAATGGGGCGGTTCTTCGAGTGGGAAGACCGGGGCATGGTCGGTGCGCTTGCCGGGAGCATCGAGATCGGCGGGCTTCAGCTCTTCTGTGTCGACAGCGTCGACCAGGAAAGCTGGTACGCGGAAGGGAAGCACCCAGCGGACTGCGCGGTGCGCCACGAGCAGTACGAGCACTATCTCCTGTCGGAGGTGCTGCCATTCTCGGAGCAGCGGAACAGCAATCCGTTCCTGATCGTGACGGGAGCGAGCTTCGGTGCGTACCACGCGATGAACCTTGCGCTGCGCCATCCGCACCGCGTAGGCCGCGTCCTTGCCATGGCCGGCCTCTACGACATCAAGCGCATGACCGGCGGGTACGATGATACCCGCGTCTACGCGAACGACCCGTCACACTACATGCTGAACTCGTTGCCGGCGGACCATCTCGAGGCGATCCGCAACATCGACATCATCATGTCGATCGGCCGCGACGATCCGAACCGCGCGGACAACGAACACCTTTCCGGCGCGCTGTGGAGGCAGGACATCTGGCACGCGTTCCGGCTGTGGGATGGATGGGCACACGACTGGCCGTGGTGGCGCGACATGGTGACGCTGTACATCGGAGGTCATGACTGATGGAAGCCGCATCGAATCCGTTGAAGGTCGGCCTGCTGGTCGGGCGCGAGTGGTCGTTCCCGCCCGCGTTCATCGATGAAGTTCACCGGCGGGATCCGGACGTGACGGTCGAGTACATCAAGCTCGGCGGTACGGAGATGATGGAGTCTATACCCTATGCCGTCATAGTCGATCGCATATCGCACGAAGTGCCCTACTACCGCAGTTACCTGAAGCATGCCGTGCTCGACGGCGTGAGTGTCATCAACAACCCGTTCATGTGGACGGCCGATGACAAGTTCTTCGGCGCAAGCCTCGCCCGGAAGCTGGGTATCGCGCACCCGAAGACCATCGCACTGCCGAACAAGGACTATGTGCAGGGCATTGTCCACTCGGAGAGTCTCCGCAACCTGATCTACCCGCTCGACTGGAACACGATTGTCGACCAGATCGGCATGCCGTGCATCCTCAAGGATGCACACGGTGGTGGATGGAAGGACGTCCATGTCTGCCGGACCATGGACGAGCTGATCGACAACTATGATACGTCGGGTCTGCGCACGATGATCATTCAGGAGTTCATCGAGTGGGACCGCTTCATCCGATGCATCTGCATTGGCCAGGAAGAGGTCGCGCCGATCCGCTACGATCCGCACGAACGCGCGTACATCGTCGATGATGACTACCTCGAGCCGGCGATGAAGCAGCGTGTGATCGCGGACTCGATACGGCTCGTCTCGGCGCTGGGCTACGACATGAACTCCATGGAGTGGGCGATCCGCGATGGCGTTCCGTACGCGATCGACTTCATGAATCCGGCGCCTGACATGGATGTGTACTCGTTGACACCACATTACTTCGAGTGGGCGGTCGAGCACATGTCCGAACTCGTGATCCGGCTGGCCAGGAATCCTCGCGGCCAGAGCGAATCACTGGGCTGGGCCTCGCTGTTCAGGAATTCCCGGCCAGGTGGCTGATGGCACTGCATCGGGCGATTGACCACTATCACGAGTTGCTTACCGACGAGATGGGCGGGGAAACGCAGGCGCGCCTCGATGAGCAGCTCGCCCGGCGAGGCCTGTTCTTCGGGGACCGTCCGCTGTGCACCGTCCTGCGCCCGCGATTCCTGACCGGCGCGCAGTACACGTTCCTGCAGCAGCGGTCGGCGGTGCTGATGGGTGCGTTCGCGAAGGCCTACGAGCGGGCCGTCTCCGACGCCGGGTTCCTTTCACAGTTCGGCCTTTTCGACTGGGAGCATACGCTGATCGCGGGCGAATCCGGGTTTCGCGATCCGAGCCCCGTCTCCCGGCTCGACGCGTTCTTTGTGCATGACCGCGGCGGGCTCCGGTTCACGGAGTACAACGCGGAAACGCCGGCCGCGGCCGCGTACAACGACGTGCTTGCCGAAGTCACGCTCGGCCTGCCGGTCATGGGTGAGTTTCTGCGCAGCTTCGAGGTCCGGCCGCAGCCGTCGCGCCAGAACGTCATGCACGCGCTTCTGGACGCGTGGCACCAGTGGTCGGGCCGACGAGACCGTCCGACCATCGCAATTCTCGACTGGCGCGACGTGCCGACGTACAGCGAGTTCGTCATTACCGCCGAGTACCTGCGCTCGCGTGGACTCGAATGCACCATTGTCGATCCGGGCGAGGTCGAGTACACGAATGGCCGGCTCATTGCCGATGGCATGAACGTGGACCTGATCTACAAGCGCGTCCTCATCAGCGAGCTGGTCATGCGAGGCGGGCTCGATCATCCCGTGGTTCGTGCCGTCCGTGACCACGCCGTCTGCATGGTGAATCCGTTCCACTGCAAGATCCTGCACAAGAAGGCGTCTCTGGCGGTGCTGAGCGATGAGCGGAACGCCGAGCTGTTCACGGCTGCGCAGCTCGAAGCGATCGGCGCACACATACCGTGGACGCGAACCATCGAAGACCGGCGCACGCTGTTCAGGGGCGAGGAGATCGAGCTGCTGCGGTTCGCGTCGGAGCACCGCGAGTCGCTCGTGCTCAAGCCGAATGACGAATATGGCGGGACCGGCATCGTGCTGGGCTGGAGATGCACGGCAGGCGAGTGGGAGGCCGCGCTGCGGCACGCACTCAGCGAACCGTTCGTCGTTCAGGAGCGTGTGGATATCCCGGTCGAGCCGTATCCCGCAATGGTCGACGGCAAGGTCAGGATCGAGGACCGGATTCTGGATACCGCGCCATTCATCTATTACGGCAGTTACATGGACGGGTGCCTGACTCGCCTGTCGACGGACGCGCTGGTCAATGTGACAGCGGGTGGCGGCTCCAGTCTGGCCACGTTCATCGTCGAATCGCGCTGAGGAGCAGCATATGGAAAGGCCGTCTCTCACGATCGGGATCGAGGAGGAGTACCAGATCGTGGATCCCCGCACGCGCGAGCTCCGGTCCTACATCACGGAGATTCTCCAGGAGGACGATGTCATCCTGCGAGAAGTGAAGCCGGAACTGCACCAGTCGATTGTCGAAGTGGGCACGACGGTCTGCAGGACCCCGGCGGAGGCGGGCGCGGAGCTGCGTCGCCTGCGGAAGGTCGTGTACGGCCTCGCCGCGAAGAACGATCTCACCATCTGTGCGGCCGGAACGCACCCGTTCTCGTCGTGGGTCACACAGGAGATCACGCCGCTGGAACGGTACGCGGGCGTGAAGCAGGACATGCAGGTGCTGGCGCAGCAGCTGCTGATCTTCGGCACGCACATCCACATCGGCATCGAGGATCCGGAGTTCCTGATCGACGCGTACAACGTGTCGCGCTATTTCCTGCCGCACCTGTTGTGCCTCGCATCGAGCTCGCCGTTCTGGATCGGCGACGATACGGGCCTGAAGTCGTACCGCAGTGTGGTGTTCAGCAATTTCCCGCGCACCGGTATCCCGCGCGCTTTCGGGTCGAGCGCCGAATACCATCATCTGGTCGAAACACTGGTGCGCACGAACTCGATCCCCGACGCGTCGAAGATCTGGTGGGATGTCCGGCCGCACCACACGTATCCGACACTCGAGTTCCGCGTGCTCGACATGTGCACGCGCGTCGACGAGGCCGTCTGTCTGGCTGCGCTGTTGCAGGCCATTGTGGCGAAGATCTGGAAGATGCGCCGGGACAATACGACGTTCCGGGTGTATCCCGTGGATCTGCTGCAGGAGAACAAGTGGCGGGCGGTCCGGTACGGGCTGGACGGCCGTCTGATCGACTTCGGCAAACAGCAGGAGCTGCCCGCTCGCCAACTCATAACGGAGTTGGTCGAGTGGTTTGTCGATGATGTAGTAGACGAACTGGGTACGCGCGCCGAGGTCGAGTATACGTACCGGATCCTGGAGGAAGGTGCGAGCGCGGATCGGCAGATCGCGACCTTCAGACGGACGAACAGTCTGGAAGCGGTCGTCGACGGACTGGTGGAAGAGACACTGGATGGCGTCATACAGGGGACAGGCGGAGCGGATACGGCGTGATGCCGACCGGGCGGCGGACCGAGGGCACCGCGTCCTCGTAGGCGTGCCGGCTCAGACGCTGCAGGCGATCGATGGCATTCCGGACGGTCTGCCGGACTCGTGGGTCATGAGCACGCGCTACATGACCGCGCTTGCGCGTGCAGGCGCCGTGCCCGTGATGGTGCCATTACTGGATGACGAGGCGACGGTGCGGGGCGTGTACGACCGGCTCGACGGTGTGTTCCTTGCCGGCGGAGTCGACGTCCATCCGTCCGTGTACGGCCAGCCGCCGGGCCCGCACCTGGGCCGTACCGACGCGGCGAGGGACAAGGTCGAGCTGGCGCTGGCCCGGTGGGCCGTTGCGGACGGGAAACCGCTGCTCGGCGTGTGCCGTGGCCTGCACGTCCTCAACGTTGCCCTCGGTGGCACGCTGTACCAGGACGTGGCGGCGGGGCTGCCCGGCTCGATCAAGCACGACTACTTCCCGGGTCAGGGCTATGCTCGCGACCATTTCGCGCACGGCATCGACGTTGCGGCAGGCTCGCGGCTCGCGGGCGCGTTCAGCGCGGGTGCGTGTGCGGTCAACAGCATGCACCACCAGGGAATCCGCGACCTGGGCCGCGGCATGAGGCCGTCCGCGCTGGCGCCCGATGGTCTGATCGAAGCCGTCGAGTCAGGCGACACCGCGTATTGCGTGGCCGTCCAGTGGCACCCCGAAGCGCTCGTCGAGGATCATCCGGGAACAAATGCGCTGTTCGACGGATTCGCAGATGCGTGCCTGCAGTGGTGCGGCCGTGATGTGGATGGTCCGATTCTCAGGGCGTTCCCCGACCAGTCGCCGCCTGATCGAGCATGAACCGGAGTGCTGCCGGAAGCCTTCTGCCCCAGGAGGCTTCGTCGTGTTGGCCGGCGCGTTCGAAGACACAGTGCAGATCGCGGCCGAACCGGAGTCCGCGGTCGATCAGGCAGTCGCGGAATCGCGCCACGTCAGCAAGCAGAAGCGGTCCCTCCGCCGTGCCCGCGTCGAGGTAGACCCTCCCGGCCACGGTTTCGAGGCCGTCCAGCCACCGGAATATCGCGCGCCGCGCAAACCATAGCGCGGGACTCAGCGCGCCAGCCACGCCGAACGCGTCCGGGCGCCGGAACAGCGCGTAGAGGCTGATGAGCCCGCCCATCGAAGAGCCGGCCAGGCAGGTCACGGACGGATCGGTCCGGGTCCGGAACGCGGCATCGACGCGGCGCCTGACATCATCGGCGAGCCATGCCACGTACGTGTCGCCTTCACCGCCCCCGATGCGTCTGTCACGGAACGGGCTGTACTCACCGATCCGATCCACTCCGGCGTTGGGGACACCGACGACGATCGCCTCGATGCCGTGGCTGCGGATCGAATCGAGCGCACGGCCGACTCGCCACGCGCCCGCATGACTGGTTGCCGGGTCGAACAGGTTCTGTCCGTCGTGCATGTAGACTACGGGGAATCGGACGGTCCCGGTCTCGTACGACGGTGGCACGAGCACGAGCAGGTCGCGCCGACGTGATGCCGCGGGCCCGGGGACGTTCCGGAGGATCTTCAACCGCCCGGTCAGAGCGCCGAGCAGCGGGTCGTCACCGGTCGGGTAATCCGCCCATGGATGGTTCCCGGTCATGCTTCAGGTGACGGGCCGGCAGCGCCGGTTCGCCGGCAAATCGTCGGGCAAGTGCCGCATTGTCTCCTGCCTCGCGGTCGAGGTTCTTCGGGACTCACAGGGCTGTCCGCCGGCCAACCGTTCCGGCGGATCTCCAGGATCAGGCGGCCGCATTTTCCGCTTGATCGGAGCGCCGCGGGCAGAATGTACGCGGGACGGCTTCTCCGGCGCGATCAGCATCACGGCGATCTGTTGATCGGAGCCGGGGATCGAGAGGAGGCGACACACTCAACCGGGCAGGTCGGCGTGGCGATACTTATGCCGGGGGAAAGCGGGATCGCGACGTCCGGGAACCGGTTACGGCCGGCCACGGGGCATGGTCGCGGGTGGCGCTCCCGGACCCGCGCGAGTACCCTGACTGAGCGACCTGTCGGTTCAACATTCGGCGATGCAGGGTTCATTCGTGAGGGTCGGCATGCGGTTAGCGCTCCCGCAGGAAAGCTCCGTTCGAAAGCCGGTGTGGTATCTTGGCCGCCCGACGATGCCGCGTCGCGCGATCGTTCTGAGCGCCATCGCGGTACTCGTTCCCGTTCTCGCATCGGTCGTGGTCCCTCAGACGATCGAGGACTACGAGCTGCTGGTCTGGCTGCTGCTCTGGCTGCTGCTCCTCGTGCCAGCGTTCATGCTGGCCTATTTCCGCGGCTGGCGGGGCGTAGCCACTGCCCTTGCGATAGGCATGCTGGTTCTCGTCAGCGTGCAGATCGGCCTTGCGCTGATCGGGTTTCGCGTACCCGACCTGTCTCTGCTCATCGCGGTCATCGTGGCGTACGTGCTCATCGCCATGGGCATCGGCATGTTGTCGGACCGCCTGCACACGGAGCGCATGCACGCCGAGGAGCTGGCGCTCACGGACGAGCTGACCGGCTTGCCGAACCGCCGCTATGTCCGCCTCACACTCGAACGCGAGTTCGCAGCGGCGAGGCGAGGCCGGCCGCTCGTGCTCGTATACTTCGACATCGATCTCTTCAAGCAGTACAACGACCGTTACGGGCACGCCGCGGGCGATGAAGCGCTGCGCGGTGTCGCGCATGCGTTGTCGATGCATACGCGAGCCATGAACATCTCGGGTCGGTGGGGCGGCGAAGAGTTTCTGTCCGTTCTGGCGTCCGCGGAGATCGCGGGTGCGCTCGTCTTCATCGAGCGCGTGAAGGCAAGGCTGCGCGAAGTCGGTCTGAGCGCCGGCGCGATCACGATGTCCTGCGGACTCGCCGCGTTCCAGCCGGGCATGCGTTCTCCCGAAGACCTGATTGCCGCCGCCGACGCTGCGCTCTACGAAGCGAAGGCGGCCGGCATCGATTCACTGCGCGTTCACCAGCCGGTCGCGACTGCCACTCGCCAGGCCGGCCCGTAACGCTCGTCGATGTGACGAAGGTCCGGGCGGCCCGATGAGCCGCGCGCCCCGATTCGTGCTGTTGCCGGTTCAGAAGATCGGTCTGTCGATCGCCAGGATGCCGCCGGCAATCAGCGCGAGCGTGATCGCGACGCCGGCCAGGATCGGGCCGGGGTCTCTCCGGTCGACGGGTCTCCGCTTCAGGTACACCGCCAACCCGTGCGCCACCGCCACCGCCACCACCATCAGCACCAGGTGGCCGATGTAGATCGGCAGGAACGGCCGCGTGAGGATCACGGCCAGTCCGAGTACCACCTGGACGTCCACGAGCACGACGAACACAGCGAACAGACGAAACGACAGATGCGCCGGCTTCGACGTCGGGCCGCCGACGAGCGCCGCCGCCGCGGCTGCTGCTGCGCCCAGGCCGATGACGAGCACGAGGTAGCGGAATCCGGAGTGTGCCGCGAAAAGGAATTCGTTCACAGGTATCCCCTGATGGCCGGTGATTCGGACGGCGGCGCAACGTAGGCGTCCGGCGGACCGCCCGCAAACCGTGTGTCCAATGAGCCGCCAGCAAAGCTGGCGTTCGCTGGACCGGCGTTGCCGCCGATGTTATGCTGACTCTTCCCCGCCAACGGATCCGGTGGGGCGTGATCCCTCCCCAGATGCCGAGGTGTCAGCGATGGGAGTTACAACTCGACGTGTGATGGCGGTCGCGGGCGCCTGCCTGCTTGCCGCGGCGACCGTCGAAGCACAGCGCGTCACGACCCCGCAGCAGCAGTTCGGGCACGAGATCGGTGCCGACTACGTGCTGCCGGACTACACGCAATTGACGGAGTACTGGCAGAAGCTCGCCACGGAGTCCGACCGGATGGTGCTCGATACGATCGGACTTACCGAAGAGGGCCGGTCTCAACTCATGGCGATCATCACGTCGCCGGCGAACCACCAGAACCTCGAGACCCTCAAGCAGATGAACCGCCGGCTCGCGATGGCGGATGGGTTGACCGACGAGCAGGCCCGCCAGCTTGCGCGCGACGGCAAGGCGATCGTGTGGTTCGATGGCGGACTTCACGCCACCGAGACGCTCGGCGCGCAGCAGTTGATGGAAACGGTCTACCAGCTCGTGAGCGCGAACGACGCCGAAACGATGCGGTTCCTCGATGACCTCATCATCCTGGCCGTCCACGCGAATCCCGACGGCATGGAGCTGGTCTCGAACTGGTACATGCGCGAGCCGAACGCCGAGGACCGCTCGACCAGCGGACTGCCTCGCCTCTACCAGAAGTACACCGGCCACGACAACAACCGTGACTTCTACGGCTCGACGCAGGCCGAGACCGAGAACATGAACCGGGCCGCCTACATCGAGTGGAACCCGATCATCCTCTACAACCACCACCAGTCCGGTCCGGCGGGTACCGTGATGTTCTCGCCGCCGTTCCGCGACCCACCCAACTACTATTTCGACCCGGCGATTCTGACGAGTCTGGAGATTGTCGGCGGAGCGATGCACGACCGCTTCATCGCCGAGAACAAGCCGGGCGTGACAACGCGGTCGGGTGCCACGTACTCGACATGGTGGAACGGCGGGCTGCGCACGACGGCGTACTTTCACAACATAATCGGCCTGCTTACGGAGACGATCGGCAGCCCGACGCCATCGGAGATACCATTCATTCCGGGCCGGGTCCAGCCGCAGAGCGATCTGCCGTTCCCGATCGAACCGCAGGCGTGGCATTTCCGACAGTCGGTCGACTATTCCGTGACCGCGAACCGGGCGGTGTTCGACATCGCGTCGAAGCGCAGTGAGGACTTCCTGTACAACATGTATCTGATGGCGAAGCGCGCGATCGAGAAGGGTTCGACCGACACCTGGACCGATACGCCCGCCGCTGTCGCGATGGCGACGGAGCAGTTGTCCGGTCGCGCGGGGCAGGGCGGTGGTGGCCGGGCCGGCGGTTTCGGCGGTGGTCGTGGCGGGCGTGCCGGCGAGGCGGAGTTCCGGTCGATCCTTCGAGACCCGGCGTTGCGTGATCCGCGCGGCTACGTGCTGCCGTCCGATCAGCCGGATTTCCCGACCGCCGCGAAGTTCCTCGAAGCGCTGGCCGAGACCGGTGTGTTCGTGCACCGCGCGACCGCGTCGTTCGACGTGGCGGGCAAGACCTACCCCGTGGGCTCGTTCATCGTGAAGACCGCGCAGCCGTACCGCGCCCACGTCATCGACATGTTCGAGCCGCAGCATCATCCGAGCGATCTCGCGTATCCGGGCGGTCCGCCGGTTCCGCCGTACGACGTGGCCGGTTGGACGCTGGCCTACCAGATGGGTGTGCGGTTCGACAGGATACTGGAGGCCTTCGACGGACCGTTCGAGCTTGTGCCGGGCTTCAAGGTTCCACCAATGCCCGGTCGCATCACCGGTTCGGGTAACGCCGGCTGGTACCTGAGCCACATGGTCAATGACGCGTTCGTGGCGATCAACCGCCTGATGGCGGCCGGCCGCGACGTGTTCTGGCTGAACGCTCCGGTCAATGCTGGTGGCGTGACGCATCCCGTCGGTACGTTCTTCATCCCGAGATCCGGCAACGCGGAGAACATCGTCGAGGAGATGGCGCAGACGAAGGGGTTGTCCTTCGTGCGCACGGGTTCGCGGCCGAACGTCGAAGCGTTTGCGCTCCAGCCCGTGCGCGTCGGACTGTGGGACCGGTACGGCGGCTCGATGCCGTCCGGCTGGGTGCGCTGGCTGCTCGAACAGTTCGAGTTCCCGTTCGAAGTCGTGTATCCGCAGACGCTCGACGCGGGCAACCTGAATCGGCAGTTCGACGTGCTCGTATTCGTCGACGGCGCGATCCCGTCCGGCGGTGGCGGCGGTGGCGGTGGCGGCGGCGGCGGTGGTGGCGGCGACGTTCCAGCCGAGTTCCAGCACATGGTTGGCAGCGTCAGCGTGGATCGAACGGTGCCGCAGCTGCGTGCCTTCATGGAAGCCGGTGGCACGGTGATCACGATAGGCAGTTCGGCGGCTCTGGCCCAGCACCTGGAACTACCGATAGGCGACGCATTGACCCGCCTTGTCGACGGCGAAGAGGAGGGTCTGCCGCGCTCCGAGTACTACATTCCGGGATCGGTCCTGCAGGCTCGCGTCGACAACACGCAGCCGATCGCCCACGGTATGCCCGGACGCGCCGACTTCTTCTTCGACAACAGTCCGGTCATGAAGCTGATGCCGGAATCTGCCATGGAAGGTGTGCGGCCGATCGCGTGGTTCGACAGTGCGGCGCCGATGCGAAGCGGTTGGGGTCACGGCCAGCACTACCTGCGCGGCGGGGTCGCGGCCGCATCGGCCGATATCGGACAGGGCAGGCTCTACCTGTTCGGTCCGGAGATCACGTTCCGCGCCCAGCCGCACGGTACGTTCAAGCTGCTCTTCAACGGCATCTATCACGGATCGGCGGAGCGGACGACGCTGCGCTGATCCGAAGCCGTTGAGGGGAATTACGGAGCGGGGCACGGGGCGCGAACCCGTGCCCCGCTGCTCGCGATAGTGGTGCCAACGACGAAAGCAGCGATCATGAACCCACCGACCGATCGTGACGACGAGATTCCAGCCGCTCTGATCCCGTTCGCGCCTGTGATCTATCTGGCGTGGTCGGACGGCACGCTCACAGCGGACGAGATGCAGGCGTTGCGCCGGCATCTTGCCAATGCGGATGTGTCGACTGCAATGCGCGCGCACGTCGAGGACTGGCTCGATCCGGACGCGCCGCCTGCGCCGGCCGCGCTCGAGCGGCTGCTCGAGGCCAGCAGGAGCGCGGCCGGCACGGTCAGCGGTCGTCCGCCCGGCAGTCTCGCCGAGCTTGGCGAGGCGCTGGCGTCAGCCTCGGCCGATGCCGGGGCCGCGGGTCCGGTCCGCCGTGCGCTCGAGGGTGTCGAAGCAACGCTGGGTGTGGTCGATACGGAAGCGACGCGAAGCCTGCTGCGCCACCGTCAGGAGCCAGTCGCCGATGCGGCCGACGAACCCGCGTTTGACGTCGGGACCATGCACGCGCTTCTGGACGGCTATCACGCCGACCTGCGCGAGGCGCTGCTGCACAGGCTGTCGCAGGCGGATTTCGCCTACGTTCCGCAGCACGAGATTGCCGCGTACAGGCAACGTGTGCTCGAATGGTGTCGCGCGCTCGCCGCTGACGGGTACGGCGCGATCGCGTACCCTCATGAATTCGGCGGTGAACACGATGCCGCCCGCGCAATCGTCGCGTTCGAGACGATCGCGTACCATGACACCAGCCTGGTCGTGAAGTTCGGCGTGCAGTTCGGTCTGTTCGGCGGCAGCATCTGGCTGCTCGGCACGAGACGGCACCACGAGAAATGGCTGGGCGGTGTCGGGACGCTGGAGGTTCCGGGCTGCTTTGCAATGACGGAGACCGCACATGGCTCGAACGTGCGCGACATCGAGACGACCGCGACGTGGGTGCACGAGACCGGCGAGTTCGAGATACATACGCCGAACCGCGGCGCGATGAAGGACTATATCGGCAATGCCGCACTGCACGGTCGGCTTGCGACGGTCTTCGCTCAGCTGGTCACGGGCGGCGAGCGTCACGGTGTTCATGCCATCCTCGTCCCCATCCGTGATGACGACGGCGTTCCGCTCGAAGGCGTGACGATCGAGGACTGTGGCGCGAAGGAAGGCCTGAACGGCATCGACAACGGGCGCATCGCATTCGACCGTGTGCGTGTTCCACGCGAGAACCTGCTGAACCGCTTTGGTGACGTTGCCGGGGATGGCACATACAACAGTCCGATCCGTAGCGCGGGCCGCCGGTTCTTCACGATGATTGGAACGCTCGTGGCCGGCCGTGTAGCCATTGCGGCGGCGTCGCTCAGCACGTCGAAATCGGCCCTGGCGATATCGGTCCGGTACGCGGCAAACCGCAGACAGTTCGGGCCGGAAGGCCGGCCCGAAGTACCCATTCTCGACTACCGCGTGGTTCAGCACGCGTTGCTGCCACGCGTGGCGGCCGCGTACATGCTCGATTTCGCGATCACTGACCTGATCCGGCGATTCGCTGAACGGAGCGAGAGCGACGCCCAGGAAGTCGAAGCGCTTGCGGCCGGTCTCAAGGCGTGGGCGTCGCGTTATGCGGTGGGCACGATGCAGGCCGCGCGCGAAGTATGCGGCGGACAGGGCTACATGGCGGTCAACCGGATCGCGGGGCTGCGCGCGGACACGGACGTGTTCACGACATTCGAGGGCGCGAATGACGTGCTGCTTCAGCTCGTGGCACGCAGCCGTCTCACCGACTACCGCGAGCGGTTCGGCGACCTCAAGCTCTGGAACGTCGTCCGCTGGATCGGCGGCCGTGCAGTCCGAACGATGGCGGAGCGCAACCCGGTCGTTACGCGACGAGCGGGCCAGGAGCACCTGCGCGACCCGGAGTTCCATCTGGCCGCCTTCGCGTGGCGAGAGGACAGGCTGCTCGCATCACTGGCGACGCGGCTGCGCGCCCGCATCCAGGACGGCACCGATTCGTTCGACGCATTGAACGAGTGCCAGGACCATGCGATCGATGCCGCGCTCGCACACGTAGAACGCCACATCCTCGAGCGTGCGAGAACGGCAATCGACGAAGCCGAGCCGTCGCTGAGGCCGACACTCGACAGGGTGTCCGCGCTGTTCGCGTTATCGGCCATCCATCGTGACGCCGCGTGGTTTCTGACCAAGGGCTACCTCGAGGCCGGCAAGGCCGAAGCCGTGCGGGACGAAATCGCAGGGCTGTGCAGCGAACTGAGGCCCGATGCCGTCCGGCTCGTCGACGCGTTCGGCATCCCGGACGCGCTCCTGGCTGCGCCGATTGCCGTGCCCGGTGGCTGATCGTGTGCGGCCGGTACACGATCGCCGTCTCGGCGGAGGAACTGCTTGCCGAGTTCGGCATTGAAGCGCCGCAATTCGAGCCCCGCTATAACGTCGCGCCGCAGCAGGACGTTCCGGTAATCGGACGCAACGCGCAGGGTGCGGCGCGTTTCGCGCTGCTGCGCTGGGGTCTGGTACCCGGCTGGGCCAGGTCGCCGCGCGACGTCAAGGGTACCATCAACGCGCGCGCCGAAACGCTGCTCGAGCGGCCGTCGTTCCGCGAGCCGTTCCTGCACCGGCGCTGCCTGGTGGTGGCCGACGGTTTCTACGAGTGGTCCAGGGTCGGCGCCGTCAGGCAGCCGTGGTGGTTCCACCTTCGGAGCGGACGTCCGTTCGCGTTCGCCGGCCTGTGGGATTCGTGGTCGGCGGAAGACGGCGAGAAGCTGTTCTCCTGCGCAATCGTCACGACACGCGCGGACTCTGTGGTCGCCCCCGTTCATGATCGAATGCCGGTAATCCTGGATCGAGCGGCGAGGGATCAGTGGCTCGATCCCGCCACCGGAACGGCAACGCTCGAGCGCCTGCTCACGCCGCTCGACGGAGCGTCGCTCGGCGGCCACGCAGTCTCGACGCTGGTCAACTCCGTCGCCAACGACTCGCCGGACTGCATCGAGCCTGTGCAGGTCCCGGGAACGATTGCGGGCGGCCCGGTCGATGGCTGACCGGACCGCCCGTTCAATGCAACGCCCGGTTCCTACCGGAAACGGACGCTGAGACCCGCTCGGAACAGCAGGTTGTGTGACGGTCCGCTCTCGACGAACGACAGACTTTCGCCGCCGTTCGCCGCGATGACCGCGTCGTTTCGACGCGCGATCTCCGTCGTATTCCACCAGATGACGTAGTCCTCGAGACCCGCGGTGAACGACAGCCTGTCGAACGGCAGCGGGATCTCTGCGTCGAAACCGAAGCTCAGGCCCCAGTGATTCAGCGGCTCGAGTCTGACGGGCGACATGAACGAATCCGCTTTCGGCATTTCGCGGACCCATGCCGGGCCGAAGAAGAGGGAGCCGGTCATCGTGTGGACCTGGATCTCCGAGACTTCCTCGCGCAGCCGCACGAGACCAACGGCCTTCGCGAACAGGAAGTTGCTGCCTTTGTACTCGAAGAGCTGGGCATCGCCCGTCTGGTGCTCGACTGTCTTGCCACGCGACACAACGGCGCCGGACACCGCAACCGCGAACCGCTCGAACACCTGCTTCTCGACGGTCAGTCCGGCCACCGGCCCGGCGGCCATCGAGACGTCCCATTCCTGCCGGCTTGTGCCGCCGCTGATCGAGGTGACCGACCAGCGCTCGATACGGCTTGCCGCGGCGGCGAATCCAACGAATGGCGTCACCCGCAACCGGGGACCCCAGACGGGCCGTTCAAAATCGTACATCGTTTGCGCAGTGCCCGCGGCGGGGCACAACACTGCCGTGATGAGTGCGGCGAGTGCGAGTCGTTTCATTCTTGTTGTTCCTTCAACATGAGTCCGATGGACCGGCCAGCGGGCACCGGGGGCGGTCCGCCATTCCGTAACGGTCCTGTGATTACAGGATCGGACGGCCGGGAGGCTCTCTTGAAGGAAAGAACCCGTCGCAACGGTCGGGAGATTCTCCCGCAGACGGGATCGCGGACGGTCTGATCCTCAATCGTCGCGGGCGATTGCCCTCAGGCGGTCCGCCGCCAGACGCAGCGTCTCGACACGCTTGCAGAAAGCGAATCGAACCAGGCGCTTGCCCGCCTCGCCCCGGTGGAAGAAGCTCGAACCGGGCACGGGGGCAACACCCGGACCGTCGGCGGCCCCGCCCGACTCGGATCCGCCGCGGGCCAGCCATTTCGAGTACGACGTGTCGTCCCGTTCGCTCAGGCGTGAGAAATCGGCAAGGACATAGTACGCTCCCGCCGGCGGGGCACAGCCGAAGCCGGCCTCGATGAGACCGGCGACAAGGACATCGCGCCGCTCACGATAGCCGGCCGCCAGCGCATCGTAGTACTCGCTGCCGAGCGAATCGAGCGCCGCCGCGCACGCCTCCTGCAACGGCGCCGGCGCGCCCACCGTGAGGAAATCGTGGACCTTGCGGATCGCCTGCGTGATGTCGGGCGGCGCCACGATCGTGCCGACGCGCCAGCCGGTCACACTGAACGTCTTGGAGAATCCGCTGATCGTGATCGTCCTGTCGGCCATTCCATCGAGTGTGGCAATCGGAACGTGGGGGCCGGCGTAGATGATATGCTCGTAGATCTCGTCCGTTACCGCGATGAGGTCGTGCTTCAGGCAGAGGTCTGCGAGGCCGAGCAGCTCGTGACGGTCGAACACACGACCGGTCGGATTGTTCGGCGAGTTGATCACGATTGCGCGCGTTCGCTTCGTGATTGCCGCCGCCACGCGATCGACGTCGAGCGGTCCGTTCGCATCCAGTGGAACCCACACCGGCCTGGCCTCGCACAGGATCGCGTCCGGGCCATAGTTCTCGTAGAACGGTTCGAAGATGATCACTTCGTCGCCGGGGTCGATAATCGCGAGCAGCGTCGCTGCCATTGCCTCGGTCGCACCACACGTCACGGTGATCTGGCTGGCTTCGTCGACATGGAAGTCGTAGTCGCGCTCGTACTTCGCGGCGAGCGCACGTCGCAGCCGGGGCGTTCCCCACGTCACGGCGTACTGGTTGACGTCCGCGCGGATCGCCTCGCAGGCCGCTTCCTTGAGCACGTCCGGGGCTGGGAAGTCCGGAAACCCCTGAGCCAGGTTGATCGCGCCGGCTTCGTTCGCAACCCGCGTCATGTCGCGGATCACCGATTCGGTGAAACCATGCGTCCTGCGTGCAGTCCTGTTCATGCCGGATCCGTCGAATAGTCGAATGCGGAACGCGACCAGGTCGAGCCGGTCGCGCCGCATATGGCTCGGGCCGCGCAAGGTCGGCAGGCCGCTACCGGCACGCAAGGCGGCACTCGCGGGCGCTGGCCGGCGAGGCTCCCGCGGGCCATAATGAAGCGCTGAATGGAAGCGGCAGGACGGACGAGGATGGTCAAATGACGAACAGCAACAGCTTCGGCGCCCGTGGCACGTTGAAGGCGGGCGGATCCGATTACGCGATGTACCGGCTTTCGGCACTCGAGCAGGCAGGTCTGCCGGTGTCACGACTGCCGTACTCCCTGCGTATCCTGCTCGAGGCACTGGTTCGGCACGAGGACGGCGGCGTTGTAACACGTGACGACATCGAGGCGCTCGCGAACTGGGACCCGGCGGCGACGCCGACGCGCGAGATCGCGTTCACGCCGGCGCGCGTCCTGCTCCAGGACTTCACGGGCGTCCCCGCCGTTGTCGACCTCGCCGCGATGCGGGACGCGATGAAGCGCATGGGCGGCAAGCCGGCGAGCATCAACCCGCTCCAGCCGGTCGAACTCGTGATCGACCATTCCGTGCAGGTCGACGAGTTCGGCACGCGCACGGCTTTCAGGTTCAATGTCACGCGGGAGTACGAACGTAACGGCGAGCGATACGCGTTCCTGCGCTGGGGCCAGGAGTCGTTCGACAATTTCCGTGTGGTGCCACCGGGCACCGGCATCGTGCACCAGGTGAACCTCGAGTACCTGGCGCGCGTCGTATTCTCGACTGCTGGCGACACGCCGCTGGCATACCCCGACACGCTCGTCGGCACGGATTCACACAGCACGATGATCAACGGGCTGGGCGTTCTGGGCTGGGGCGTGGGCGGCATCGAAGCAGAGGCTGCCATGCTCGGACAGCCGGTCTCGATGCTGATCCCCGAAGTCATCGGGTTCCGCATGAGCGGTGCACTCGCCGAAGGCGCGACCGCCACGGATCTCGTGCTCACGGTTACGGAGATGCTGCGGAAGAAGGGCGTGGTCGGGAAATTTGTCGAGTTCTACGGCCCCGGCCTCGCGACACTCCGGCTCGCGGACCGTGCGACCATCGCGAACATGGCGCCCGAGTACGGCGCGACGTGCGGCATCTTCCCGGTCGACAGGCTGACCCTCGACTATCTCGAGTTCACGGGGCGTTCGGACCGGGTGCCGCTGGTCGAAGCGTACATGAAGGAGCAGGGCCTGTTCCACACGGCGGACACGCCGGAAGCGGTCTACAGCGACGTGCTCGAACTCGAGCTCTCGACCGTCGAGCCCAGCCTGGCCGGACCTCGCCGCCCGCAGGATCGCGTGGCACTGTCGAACGTGAAGCGCGCGTTCGCCGACTCGCTCGACATGCTGATCGAGGCCGCCGGTCCCCGGGCGCCGAAGACGGACGTCGGACGCTGGGCCGCGGAAGGTGGCAGCGAGTCCGGCTCGACCGCGACACTCAACCACCGGCCGGGTGTCAGGACGACGATGCGGGACGAGACGTTCGAACTGCGCGACGGCTCCGTCGTCATAGCCGCGATAACGAGTTGCACCAACACGTCAAATCCGTCCGTCATGGTCGCGGCAGGATTGGTCGCGAAGAAGGCCGTCGAGCGCGGGCTGCGAGCGCAGCCGTGGGTCAAGACGAGCCTCGCGCCCGGCTCGAAGGTCGTCACCGACTACCTCACCGCGGCCGGTCTCACCGATGATCTGGAAACGCTCGGCTTCCATCTCGTCGGCTACGGCTGCACCACATGCATCGGAAACAGCGGGCCACTGCCGGCGGAAGTGTCGAGCGCGATCGAAGAGGGCGGTCTCGTCGTCTGCTCCGTACTCAGCGGCAACCGCAACTTCGAAGGTCGCATCCAGTCCGAAGTCCGCGCCAATTACCTGGCCTCGCCGCCACTCGTCGTAGCGTACGCCCTTGCCGGCCGGATGGATTTCGATCCATACAGCGAGCCGCTAGGTACGGCCAGTGACGGCCGGTCGGTATTCCTGCGTGACATCTGGCCGACACAGCTGGAGATCGAGGACACCGTTCGCCAGTTCGTCAAGCCGGAGATGTTCCAGCGTCAGTATGCTTCGGTGTTCGACGGAGATGACACATGGAAAGCGCTGCCGGTCCCCGATTCCGACCTTTTCGAATGGAGCCCGGAGTCGACATACATCAAGAACCCGCCCTACTTCGACGACATGCCGGCGCAGCCGCGCGCAGTGGCCGACATCAAGGGCGCTCGCCTGCTGGCGTTGCTGGGCGACAGCATCACGACCGACCACATCTCGCCTGCCGGCTCGATCCAGATCGACAGCCCCGCCGGCCGGTACCTCACCGAACACGGCGTCCAGGTCAGGGACTTCAACTCGTACGGCTCGCGACGGGGCAATCACGAAGTGATGATGCGTGGCACGTTCGCCAACGTCCGGCTGCGCAACCAGCTCGTGCCCGGCGTCGAGGGCGGCTACACGAAGTACATGCCCGACGGCGAACAGATGTCGATCTTCGATGCCGCGATGAAGTACCAGGCCGCGAATGTCCCGCTCGTCATCATCGCCGGGAGAGAGTACGGCGCAGGGTCGTCGCGTGACTGGGCCGCCAAGGGCCCCCGCCTCCTGGGCGTCAGGGCGGTCATAGCCGCCAGCTACGAGAGGATCCACCGCAGCAATCTGATCGGCATGGGTGTGCTGCCGCTTCAATTCGTCGAAGGCGAGGACGCCGCCGCTCTCCGACTCGGCGGTGGTGAAACCTTCGATATCGTCGGTATCGAGGCGGCGCTCTCGGATGCCGCGCGCGGAAAACGTGAGGTCACCGTCCACGCGCAATCACCGAACCACGCATCGTTCGAGTTCACCGCCCTCGTACGAGCCGACACACCGCAGGAAGTCGCATACTTCCGGCATGGTGGAATCCTCCAATATGTGCTGCGCGGTCTTCTCGCGAAGTCAGCCTGACACGCGAAAGGCCGGGTGAGCATCCTTGCCCACCCGGCCTTGCCGCGCCGCCACCCGTACTACCTGACCACCACCACACCCCGGGCGCGACCCGGCACATCGTCATGCCGGACGAGATCCTGCGAGAACACGAACGGCGCGCCCGACCGCCTGTGCCAACGCTCGTGATCGCGTTCCACACGACGGTGCAGCGCTTCGTGTGACTTCTGCCAGCCACGGTTGCGCGCATGCCAGCCATGGTTCCGGTGCCAGCGGTCGTGCTCGCGGTCGAGTTGCGCCATCAGAGCGATATGCTCGCGAGCCAGACTCGCCCGCACTGCCACACCCCCCGGCCGGCGGTCCCTGTCGTACCGGCCATCACGATCGTCGTACTCGCAGTCGTAGCGGCCGTCGACATCGAACCAGCCGTGCCGGCCATCGCGCCGACCGCGGTCATCGCGACAACGGGCGTCTCGCCGGTCCCGGTCCGACGCATACGGCGTCACCACCACCACCGCGCCCCCGGCACGGCCGCGGTCCGGTCCGGCACGGTCCGCCGTGCCCGGCCTGACGACGACGGCGCCGCTGCCGCGCTCGCGACCCTGGCTCGTGCGGTCCGCGACCTGCCCGGCGACCGGCACGGCTGTCAATGCGGCGACGGCCGCCATCAGTGCAAACGAACCAACTCTCATGATGCCTCCCTTGCTGCCCGTGGACGCATCGCTCAACAGGCACGTGCCGTTCCCGATTCGCACTAAATAGGCAAGTCATTGAAAGAGAATCACTTGCGTCTCGGACCTGACACCGGACTCGAACCAGTGTGACACCGGCGATGGGCGAGCGGTGTCCGCTCGCCGGGACAGCCGCGCGGCGTGCAAACCGGTATACCACAATGGTATCCAGCGCGGCCGCCCACTACGAGGTCCAGCCGCGGGCGCGGACCGGCCACGTCTCGACGATCGAACCACCGCTGAGGGCATGGAGGTGCGCGTGCAGGTTGACGACGTAGCAGACGTGGTTGGGCACGATCCGGACGAGTTCGCCGACGGCGGGCCGCCAGTCGGATCGGGTCAGGTCGAGGATGCCGTGCTCCTCGGACATGGCTCGCACGATGACGTCGGGCTGATCGAGCACCTCGCCGAAGCCGTCCTGATCGCCAGCTCGGAGCGGTTCGCGGCCGAGCGCCTTCGAGCCGGCATCGACCACTGCCTGTCCGGGTACGGCGGTACTGACGACACGCGCGAGGACGGTCAGAGCGCAGTCGTCAGCATGGCAGGCGCCGAGCCTTGCCGTTGTGCGATCGTTGAAGATGTACGTTCCCGGTCGGATCGCGGTGAGCGCCGGCAGGCGGTGTGATGCGAAAGCGGCGGGCGTGGAGCCACCGCTGACCACGTCCGGCGCGAGGCCGGCATCACGCAGCGCTTCCACTCGTTCATCGAGGATTCCGGCCAGTTCGTCCAGCGCCTGGCCCTGTTCACTCACGTGCTGCCGGATATGGCCGGGGTAGAAGAGCACGCCCCGGTAGTCGACACCGGGTGCGTCGGTGGCACGCGCGGCGAGGGCGACGATATCGGCGGCGTCTCCGAGGCCGACACGTCGCATGCCCACATCCATCTCGATGAGGACGCCGATGTTGCGACCGGCGGCGGACGCGGCGGTGGCCAGGTCGTCGAGGGCGGCCGCGGAATCGAGTGCGACGGTGACGGTGACGGACTCGGGCAAGGCGAGGATGCCTTCGATGCGGGGTGTTCCGACGGGCGGATAAGCCAGGAGTATGTGGTCGCATACCTCCGCCATCAGGGTGGCTTCGCGGATTGTGGCCACGGTCACGCCCTTCGCGCCCCGTCGAAGCTGTTCCAATGCGAGGGCTGGCGTCTTGTGCGTCTTGACGTGCGGGTGCAACGCGAGCGCGTTCCCCTTCACGTATGCTGCCATCCTGTCGAGATTGGACAGCATCCGGTCGACATCGACCAGTGCTGCGGGAGTGGTCAGATCGGCGGTCTCCATGGCGCTCCTGCCTGGCGGCCGCATCCGGGTCAATGGGCGCTCGAACACCCTCCCTTCGCGGCGGATCAGAGTTCGTGAACATCAACGTATCGAGTCCTGCGCGGCGTCGGAAAGGCGGGGCCCGTATGCTATCTTCATATGGTTCACGGCGGTGCGCAGGCGGCCGTTGCCGCCGGACTCGGACCGCTGTTAGCATCAAGGCACAATGAGCACTTCGCTTCCCATCATCCTGTTCGTTCTGAGCGCCGTCTTCGTGGGCGCCATCGTGTGGCTTGGCCGAAGCCGTCGAGTCGCGGCGAGGCGTCTGTATCGAAGGACTCTCGAGAGCGCGCTCGCGGACGGGATGCTGACGCACGAGGAGATCGAGGAACTCGATCGCGTACGGCGGGAGGAGGACCTGACGGCCGCGGAAGTGCGGATGGTTGCGCGCACGATTTACAGGGGCGCGATCCGCGCTGCGCTCATCGACGAAACACTGTCCGCCGAAGAGGATCAGACGCTGGCCAGGCTGCAGCTGCAGCTCGGCCTGACGGAGAACGACCTGGGCGACGATTCGGACCGGTTGGCAAGACTGCGACTCCTCGCGCGGGTCGGGCAGGGCGAACTGCCGCGGGTCGAGTCGCCGATCGCGCTCGAGCGGCACGAGGTATGCCACTGGGTGGTCCAGGCCACGCGTGCCGAGCGCCTCGAGCTGCCGCGTCGCTCGAGAGCCGCGATCGCCGGCGTCCGCCTGACCGTCACCGGCATGGAACCGTTCAGTGCCGCAGGCACGCGTGAAGCGCTCCGTCCGAACGAAGAGATCCTGCCCACCGACCTCGGGATGCTCGTCGTGACCAGCCGCAGAGCGGTGTTCCAGGGCGCGCGCCGATCGGAGAGCGTAGCGTTCGCGCGGCTCCAGCACATCATGCTGTACGCGGACGGGCTGCGCGTCGTCGAGGCCAACGGCAACGAGTCGGGCTATCTGCTGGTCGAGGATGCGGAGGTCACAGCGGCGATCCTGCTGCACGCCGCTCGCCACCGTCGCGCGGAGATCCGGCCCGTTCATCGCGGCCGAAGTGCCTGACACGGGTAGCCCCGGCCACGCTTGCTGCGGGGTTGAACGCCGTCGCCTGCACATGTAACGTCCATGCGCCGGCAGGCGGCCTGCCGTGTACGGGCGGCATGCCGCGTACGCGGCGGCCGGCAGGGGGCGTTAG
The DNA here is from genome assembly GCA_035513345.1 of Longimicrobiales bacterium. Taxonomy (GTDB): domain Bacteria; phylum Gemmatimonadota; class Gemmatimonadetes; order Longimicrobiales; family RSA9; genus DATKCF01. Next base: position 543 of record DATKCF010000233.1, on the reverse strand, counting down.
CTCAGCTGGGAGAGCGCCTGGTTTGCAACCAGGAGGTCACCGGTTCGATCCCGGTACGCTCCATAGACTTACACGATCGGGGGTTGGAAAAGTCACCGGAAAGTCACCCCCTTTCGGTTCCCCGAAAGGTACCGGCATCCGCCGCCCGACCCTCGCGTCTTCTGAAACTCCCGGAGGTTACCCGGTGATTGTAAGCTTGGCCGCATTGGCAGACGCCGCGAACGTCTCCAAGGAGAACAAGCTCAACCTCACGGGCATCTACGATACGATCCACGTAACGGGGCGCGTGCCTTACATCCACGATCGCCTCGTTTTCGCGTTTCAGTTTCGAGCCGAGTACGAGGATGCCAACCGATCCTTTGACATATCGGTCGAGCTGATCGACACGGACTCGCGCCCGCTTTGGAACGCAACCGGACACGTCACGACGGGTGCGGGGCGGCCTGGTGTGTTTGCGCACCTACCACAGATCGTTGACATCCGCGGGGTCAGATTCGACGCGGAAGGGCGTTACCGGTTCCGCATTCGGATCGACGGTGGTGA
>DATKCF010000232.1:0-20331 GCA_035513345.1 Longimicrobiales bacterium | reverse complement strand
GCCTTGACGGCCCGAGGAAGAAATGAAGGCGCCGTCTGCTGTATAGAAGCGAACGCTAGCCGAGCCGTTGTCAGCAACGACGATCGTACTGTTGGGTAGTCGAAGAGCTTCCATCACACGGTAGAGTTGATACTCGGGCGGTCCGTCAGCCTGACCGACTGAAACCGTTGGCTCGTTTGCCAAAGACCACTTTGCGACGTTCGAGTGAGCGCTCTCAGCAACCTCGATGATGGATACACCGGCGCTGTCTCGAGCGATACTCATTGCTGGCGCGGGGCCTGGACCGCATGAGGCGGACCACGTCGCAACTGCGAAGGCTAGACCGACCGCGACGATGCGAGCATCGATGGGCCGCTGAGCACCATTCTGTTGCTGCCTGAGGAACAACCTGATCGCGATTGGCATGCTCACACGTCGTTCTGCCTGACCATACCGGTTATCGGATTCGATTGCAGCTAACGTTCATGCATGTGCGACGGCCGGCGCCTTTCACGTACAGATACGTGTGAACTGCGAGCGCGGCAAGGCGCGCGCACGCCCGCCGCAGCGCTCATGCGATGTCAGCTGAAGATTGAACTCACCGCTGCCCAGCGCACCGCTTACGCCTCACGTGGTGCCAGACGACTCTGGGCAGTGGTCACACCTCGATTTCAGGGACATAGTTCTGTTCCGACTTCGGTGGCCGTACGTAGCTCCCGTGCGCGGGCCGCCGCTCTGGAAGGTTGAGCGGTGGCGGGACTGCGTCCTGGTACGGAACAGAACTCAGGATATGGGCGATGCAGCTGAGGCGCGCGCGCCGCTTGTTATCGGCCTCAACCGTCCACCAGGGAGCCTGCTTGATGTCCGTGTGCCGGAACATCTCGTCCTTCGCTTTCGAGTACTCCACCCATTTCGCCATGGATTCCAGGTCCATGGGGCTCAATTTCCAGCGTCGCGCAGGGTTGCCGGCCCGCTCCTCAAAGCGATGTTCCTGTTCCTCGTCGCTGACCGAGAACCAGTACTTCAGGAGAATCAGCCCTGAACGCACCAGCATTCGTTCGAACTCGGGGCAGGATCGCATGAACTCGGTGTATTCCTCGTCACTACAGAAACCCATGACATGCTCCACGCCGGCCCGATTGTACCAGCTCCGATCGAACAGCACGATCTCGCCAGCGGCGGGAAGGTGAGCAACGTACCGCTGGAAGTACCACTGGGTCCGTTCCCGGTCGGACGGTGTGCCGAGGGCGACAACACGGCAGCCGCGGGGGTTCAGCGGCGCGATGATGGACTTGATGGCTCCACCCTTCCCTGCCGCATCCCGACCCTCGAAGATGAGGACGAGTCGTTGGCCGCTCGCTCTGATCCAGTACTGCATCTTCACGAGCTCAAAGTGCAGTTCGGCGAGCTTGGACTCGTAGACGCGGCGCTTCAGTCCGTTCTCTCTCCTGGCCACGCACATCCTCCCAGGTGCCTGTCCACCGTTCAACGCCCGATGCTCCGGTCGAGGAGCATGCTGGACCCGCTACCTACATGATTGCGAAAACCTACCGGGCAGCGTTCGCGTCGGGAATGCCCGCTGACACCCGCTCGCTCGCCAGTCGGAGGATCGGCGTCCGGTGCCGGTCGCGTCAGGCCGCGTCGACCAGCTGCCGTATCAGGTCCGCGTTCGACTCGGTCCGGCGCATCCGGGTGGCCAGGATGCTCATGGCGTCGTGGGACGGCTTGCCGGCCAGCTCGCGGCGGAGCAGGTGCGATGCGCGCAATGCGTTCTCCGAGAGGAGGAGTTCCTCGCGGCGTGTTGCGCTGGCATTGAGGTCGATTGCGGGGAAGATGCGCTTGTCGGCCAGCTCGCGGCTGAGAACGAGTTCGCTGTTGCCGGTGCCCTTGAATTCCTCGAAGATCACGTCATCCATGCGCGAGCCGGTCTCGATTAGCGCGGTCGCGATGATGGTCATGGAGCCGCCGCCCTGGGATGGGTCGATGTTGCGGGCGCTGCCGAGGAACCGCTTGGGCTTCTCGAGCGAGTTTGCGTCGAGGCCGCCGGTCAGCGTCTTGCCGCTGCCGCGCTCGATGGTGTTGTACGCACGGGCCAGTCGGGTGATCGAGTCGAGGATGATAACGACGTCCTTGCCCATCTCGACCCTGCGGCGTGCACGTTCCAGCGTGATCTCGGCGAGCGCGACATGCCGTTCGGCCGGGAAGTCGAAACTCGAGGCGACGACTTCGCCGTAGCCGCAAATCTCCATCTCGGTCACTTCTTCGGGCCGCTCGTCGACGAGCAGGATGTAGAGCGTCGAGTCCGGGTAGTTCTTGACGACACCCTCGGCGATGGACTGGAGCACGGTCGTCTTGCCGGCCTTCGCTGGCGCGACGATCATCGCGCGCTGGCCCTTGCCGAGCGGACACAACAGGTCGATCAGCCGGTTCGTGAGTCCGGCCTGGTTGCCCGGCCGGTCGGATGCACATTCGAGGATGATCTGTTCGTTCGGATGGGTGGCACTCAGCCGCTGGAAGACCGGCCGGCCCTGGAGATTGGCCGGGTCATCGCCGTTCACCCGGTCGACACGAACCAGGGGCGGGTTCTTGCCCCGACCCGGCGGCGGACCCGCTTCGCCTTCGATCTCGTCACCCGTCCGCAGACCCAGCCGGGTCAACAGCCGGGGCGCCACGTACACGTCGCCGTCACGCGGGAGGTAGTGACCTTCCTTCGTGCGGATGAAGCCTGCTCCGCCCGACGTGATGTCGAGCACGCCGACTACCGGTCCATTGCTCAATCGGATCTTCCGTCTGCTGTTCTGTTCTCTGGGGTCGCCAACGCCGCGTCGATCGCACAGGCGCCGCGCCATCAGTATTGCGGGGTCGTACGGAGTCGGTTTCGTAACACGCCGGAACGCCGTTTGTTCCACCCGGCGCCAGTTTCGGCCGGTGTCGTTTCACGACTTGAGTCCCGCATACAACGAACATGCCCCGCATTCCCTGCACACTCCGCGCCCGGCGGATCGGCGCCCCCCGGGGAACCGGAGCAGCGCCCCTGCCCCGTCGCTCCCCACTGCCCTTTCGAGGATCAGGCTGGCGACAGACCCGTCCCTGTCCATGGGGGACTCGTCACAGCCACGAACCGTTCGCGTATCCACCGTTGAGAATAGCCTCGCCACAAGCGACCTTGCATGTGACGGGCCTCACGGTTCGTCGATTCCCCTCGCCGCCGCAGCCTCTTGCGCACGTTGGACCCCAAGGCTGCGGCGGCATCCCCTCCTTCTGACTCGTTTCTGGTTTCTTGTTTCTGGGGCGGGTTTCTCGGGTTCGCGCGCCAGGGCCTCGCGTCTTGTTCCGGTCCCGTGCCCGATCCGCGATCCCGCCCATCCAACCGCCGGCTCACTCCACGCGCGAACCCCAGAAACCAGCCCCAGAAACCAGAAACCAGAAACGTGTTCTCATCCCTGGACCACGGCGTACTCCTCCGTCCTCGGACAAGCGCAAATGAGAGTACGGTCGCCGGCTGCCTGATCGATGGCGCCGACGGCGGGCCAGAACTTGTGTTCGCGGGTCCAGGGCGCGGGGAACGCGGCGCGTTCGCGGCCGTACGGGCGGTTCCACTCGTCGCTGATGATGACGCGCGCGGTGTGCGGCGCGTTCTTCAGCAGGTTGTCGGTCCGGTCGGCGGTGCCGTCCTCGATCTCGCGGATCTCCTCGCGGATGCCGATGAGCGCGTCGCAGAAGCGGTCGAGTTCGCCGCGGGACTCGCTCTCGGTCGGCTCGATCATGAGCGTGCCGGGCACGGGGAACGAGACGGTGGGCGCGTGGAACCCGTAGTCCATGAGTCGCTTCGCGATGTCGGTCGCTTCGACGCCGGCGCTGGCCTTGAGCGGGCGAGGATCGATGATGCACTCGTGGGCGACAACGCCATCCCGGCCGGCATAGAGCACGGGGTAGTGGTCCTTCAGCCGGTGCGCGACGTAATTCGCGTTGAGGATGGCGACCTGGGTCGCACGCGTCAGGCCTTCGCTGCCCATCATGCGGATGTACGCCCACGAGATCGGCAGGATGCTCGGGCTGCCCCAGGGCGCGGCGGAAACCGCGCCGATCGCCGTGTCGCCTCCAGTAGTGATGACCGGATGCCCAGGCAGGTAGGGCGCGAGGTGCTTCGCGACAGCGATCGGACCCATGCCGGGGCCGCCGCCGCCATGCGGGATGCAGAACGTCTTGTGCAGGTTGAGGTGGCAGACGTCCGCACCGATGTCGCCGGGCCTGCACAGACCGACCATCGCGTTCATGTTGGCGCCGTCCATGTAGACCTGGCCGCCATGCTCGTGCACGATCGCGCAGATCGTGCGGATGCCTTCCTCGAAGATGCCGTGCGTCGACGGATACGTGACCATGAGCGCGGCCAGCTTCTCCGCGTGCTGCGCGGCCTTCGCGCGCAGATCGTCGATGTCGATGTTGCCGTCGTCATCGGACCGGATGACGACGACGCGCAGGCCGGCCATGACCGCACTGGCCGGGTTCGTCCCGTGCGCCGACTGTGGGATCAGGCACACGTCGCGGTGCGACTCGCCGCGTGCCTCATGGTACGCACGGATCACGAGCAGACCGGTCAGCTCGCCCTGGGAGCCCGCATTGGGCTGGAGCGACACGCCCGCGAAGCCGGTGATGTCCGCCAGCCAGTCCTCGAGCTGCTCGAACAGGCGGGTGTAGCCCTGCGCCTGGTCACGCGGCGCGAACGGGTGCAGCCGCGCGAAGCCCGGCCACGTGATGGGCAGCATCTCGGCCGCGGCGTTCAGCTTCATTGTGCACGAGCCGAGCGGGATCATCGATGTCGTCAACGACAGGTCGCGCGACTCGAGCCGGTGGATGTAACGCAGCATCTCGGTCTCCGACCGGTAGCGGTGGAAGACCGGGTGCTCCATGAACGTCGAGGTCCGACGGAACGGTTCGGCGATGTCGTCGCCTTCCGCTTCGATGAGGGATGAGACGGCAGGCAGGGCGGCGCCCTCCGCCGCGAAGCACGCCAGCACATCGGACACGTCCGCTTCCGAAACGGTCTCGTCGAGCGCGATCGACACGCCGTCCTCACCCCACGGCCGGAAGTTGATGCGACGACTCCTCGCAGAGTCGATGACCCCGTCCCGGGCCTTCGCGCCGCCGGCCACCTTCACTGTCACTGTATCGAAGAACGGTGCGTCGCCCGGGTGGTGGCCCAGCCCGGCCAGGCCGGAGTGGAGCGCGCGCGCCAGGCGGTGGATCCGGCGGGCCACGCGCGTCAGCCCATCGGGACCGTGGTAGACAGCGTAGAAGCCCGCGATGACCGCGAGCAGCACCTGCGCCGTGCAGACGTTCGACGTTGCCTTCTCCCGCCGGATATGCTGCTCCCGCGTCTGCAGCGCCATGCGCAGAGCCGGCTGACCGGTGGCGTCACGCGAGAGCCCGATGATACGCCCCGGCAACTGCCGCTTGTGCGCCTCGCCCGTGGCGAAGAACGCCGCGTGCGGACCGCCATAGCCCATCGGAACGCCGAACCGCTGCGTGTTGCCGACCACGACATCCGCGCCCCACTCGCCCGGTGGCTTCAGCAGCGTCAGCGAGAGCAGGTCGGCCGCTACAGTGACAAGACCGCCGGCACCATGCACCGCTTCGACGAACTCGCCGTAGTCGTGGACGGCGCCGTCCGTGGCCGGGTACTGGAGCAGCGCGCCGAACACGGTCGAGCCGGGCGTGAACGAGCGATGGTCGCCAACCACTGTTTCCCAGCCACGCGCGCGGGCTCGCGTTCGCACGACATCGATCGTCTGCGGGTGACACAGCTCGGATACGAAGAAGACGTTGCGCGCGTCGTCGCCTCCGACCGCGTGGCTCATGGCCATTGCTTCGGCCGCGGCCGTGCCCTCATCCAGAAGCGACGCGTTCGCGATCGGCAGACCCGTCAGGTCGATGACGACCGTCTGGAAGTTGAGCAGCGCCTCGAGCCGGCCCTGCGCAATCTCCGCCTGGTACGGCGTGTACGCCGTGTACCAGCCCGGGTTCTCGAGCACCTTCCGCTGGATCATGGGCGGCGTGATGCACGCGCTGTAGCCCATGCCGAGGTACGACCGGAACACGCGGTTCGACCCGGCCAGCGACTCCAGCTCGCGCAGCGCTTCGTGCTCCGTGCACGCCTCGCCGACCTTCAGGCTGTCGCGGAACCGGATCGTTTCGGGGATCGCCGTGTCGACCAGCGACTCCAGCGAGTCGTAGCCGAGCGCGTCGAGCATTTCGCGAATTTCGTCATCGCCCGGACCGATGTGCCGCCGGACGAAGGGATGGGCCGAGGCGGGCGCCGTATTCTTCACTCTGGGTTCTTCCAATGTAGCGGTCGGAACTTGCTTTCGAACGGATTATCATAGCCTGAACGTCAAGGCGAAAGGGCTGATCCCCACGGAACGGCAACGATTGCGCGTTCGTCGAGGTCCGGACGATGGCCCTGGCGGGACCCATGGCCACCCATCCGCGCAGGCACCGGGGCGTCGTACAGCGTGCTGACGAGCGCTGACGGAACGTTCGACCTCGGTTGCGCTGCCGCCGGGCGAGTACACCGTGACCGCGCATGGCGCCGGCTTCGCACCCGCCGAGCGGACGGTCAGGGCAGGCGACGCCCCGCCGGCCGAGTTCCGCCTCGAGCCGCGAGACCTCGAGCTGTCGGAGCTTCCCGCGGCCGCGTTCCTTGCCATGCTGCCCGACGGCGTCGAGAAGCGACGCTTCATCCTCGATTGTACCGGCTGCCACTTGTTCAACGAGACGACCGCCATGCCGGGCGGCCAGCCGCGGACCCGCGCCGGCTGGGTCGAGGCCGTGAGCCGGATGCTCGACATGGCAGGGCCCACCTCGAGCTTCCCCGTCATGTCGATCGGGCGCGATCCGGAGTCGACCGCGGCGTTCCTCACGGAAACGCTCGCGTCGCTGGATCCGGCGACCACCGCGTTTGCCATTCACAGGCGGCCGAACCGGGCAGCGTCAGGCGCCGTCATCACCGAGTACGCGATCCCCGAGCCAATGGACCTGCCCCACGACCTCGCCGTGCAGGCGGACGGCATCGTCGTGATCACCGGCATGTTCACCCATCGCATGTACGTGCTCGACCCCGCAGCGGCAACGTTCACGACCGTGACCATCCCGGTTGCCAACGCCAATCCGCGCGCGGTCGAGATCGACCAGGCGGGCCGCTGGTGGGTTCTGCTCGGCGGGCCGCAACGCGTCGCGCGCTACGATCCGGCAGGCGGGACGTGGGACTCGTGGCCGATCGGCATGTACCCGCACAGCATCGGCATCGCCGGCGACGACCGCGTCTGGTTCAACGGCCACTTCACCCGCATGCCCGAGCTGATCGGCCGGCTCGACCCCGATGGCACCCGTCGTGACAGATACCGTTCCGCTGCACCCGCGGGCGAGTGAGGGCTTCGGGCCCATCCCCTGCGAACTGCGAATGGGCCCCGACGGCCGCGTCCGGGTGTCCGAACTCGCCGGCAACCGGGTCTTCGCCTACGACCCGGCAGCCGATCGGTATCGCGTCTGGGACATGCCGACGCCGTTCGCCGGGCCTCGCCGCCTCGACGTCGGCTCCGATGGCGTCGTCTGGATCCCCGAATACGCCAGCAGCGCCCTGGCCAGACTCGACCCCGCAAACGGCGCGATCGACGAGTTCCCGCTGCCCATCACCGATGCCGCTCCGTACATCGCCCGCGTCGACCCGCGAAACGGCGCCGTCTGGATCGGTACCGGATCCACCGACGCCATCCCGCGCTTCGATCCCGCGACCGGCCGCTTCGACACCTTTCCCCTGCCCACCCGCGGCGCCATGATCCGCCACATGGCCATCGACAGCCGGACCGGCGATGTCTGGGTCGCCTACGGCGCCTCGCCGGGGATCCCGTCCAGGGTCGCGAGAATCCGCGTCGGAGCCACCACGAACCGTTGACCCTGCCACTCGGCGGTCGCTAAATTACATAGCTCGGCACCAATCCCGCGTAGCTCAGTTGGTAGAGCAGACGGCTGTTAACCGTCGGGTCGCAGGTTCGAGTCCTGCCGCGGGAGTTGAACGGCCCCGGATTCTGGCGTATTTACGCCACTTTCCGGGGTCGTTGCGATTGTGTTGCGATTTCCACGGCCGGTTCTCGTCGTTTCGGGGGGCCAGCTCCCACCCTGCTCGGGTGCCGGAGTACCTGCCTGGACAGCGGTTTCGCGATCGGAACTTCCACGCCCGGATCGGCGCCTCTTCCTCGACATCGCCACCTCCTGTTCCGTTCTCACACGTTGCCTGACCGGACCGGCCGGAAGCAAGTGTTTCGACGTTCTAAGAGGGAGGACTGGCACCCGCCCGCACCCCCATCGCATGATCGCCGGACCCCGGCGGAGCCGATTCCTGCCGTGATGGGACGGAGATGGTGCCCCGTACGATCGATCCTGTTCGCTGCGACTCGGATGCGTGCCCCATCTTGGCAGTGCTCTACCCCCATGCGAGACTCGTGTAGCGATCACAGAAGCCGCGAAAGCGCTCTGCTGGGAGGCCGTTTTACCAGCGACACAGCATGGGAACAGGCCGTCCTGGCTAACGCGGATGGGAGTCGTCCCGACCAACGCATGGGGCCGGGCCACCGACGTCGCCGGCGATCGATCATTCCGGCGATCCGATCACCGGACCTCCCACTCCGAGCTGAGGGCGGGGTCTGTCCCGGCCGGCGCTCAGTGCAGGGGGGCACCCGCGGGTCTCGCGGCGGCGTCCTGGCACCGTTGGGTCTGCATGAGTCGCCAGCGGGCGAGCATTTGCACACGGATTGGCCTGTACATTCGATACGCGGTGGAGCGATGCCGATCGATCGGAATTTCCACGCAGCCTACCAAGCTCTCGAAGAGCGGATGCGCGACTTGGCCGACACCGACGGCGACGTCTACCTACCGAATCTGGCCCCAGACGGCCCTGTCGAATGCGTCCTGATCTGCATGGAGCCCTCGCTGGACCGCTGGGCGGGCACGCCGGGCCAGGCAGAGGCGAATGTGGCGGCGGGTTTGCGCAACTTCCTCTGGTCGATGGAAGACTTCATTCTGCACTATTGTGCGAGGGAATACCTTTGCCGACCGGGCGAGCGATACCACATCACCGACCTGTCGAAGGGTGCCATGAGAGTCAATGCGGCAGGCGTGGACCGCTTCGCCCGCTACGACCGTTGGTACGACCTCCTACTGGAAGAGCTCGCGCTGATACTCCGTGCCGACGCGACCGTCGTTGCGATTGGCCGAATGGTGGCGGATCACCTGCGTCGGAGGGCCTTCCCGTGGGAATTCACGCAGGTGATGCACTACTCCGGGCAGGCCGCAGCAGCCCGCCGAGCGAGCATCCGGGGTCGTAAAGGCGCCTTCGAGCGATTCGCCAACTCAGTTTCCGGCGCCGACCTGGTAGAGTGCGCCGAGGCCCTGCTCTCAAACCCAATCGTGCAGCCTGACCTTCGGACCCGAATTCTCGGGCGGCTGCGGGACAGCGAACTGAGCGAGTCGCGCCGGCAACTCATGTTCATCTACATGACGGTATTCTGTTCGATCAGGGACGCCCACCCACCGACTCTGAGAGGGGCTGTCTAGGCGTCTCCCCTTGAGCGTGAGGCCGCACGGGCCCCATGTTCCCTCTCGACCTTGCTCCAGCCCGCATGGAGGCAGATGTCGGCTCTTGCGGACGGGCACGAAGGTGCACGCATCATGTATGGCAGCATGAGAGTTGAGACTTCCCCACAACCCGCGATGGACATGACTTCCTCAGCCCGGAAGCCGGCCATCCGCTCCACGCTTTGGGGCGAATGGAATCAGAATCGCAGGACCAACGGCGCCGCAATTCCAGCGGCTGGCCGGCCGCTCGCTGCCTCATACGCACGCGTAAGCACGATTGCGTCCGCGGGTATTGAGGCCCAGCATCTCGTCAACGCCAAGCGGGCCGCCAAGGACGGCTATCATATTCCTGATGGCCAGGGTTTCCGCTTCCAGGACAACGGGACGTTGGAGCAGCGCAATTTCCTGGAGAATCTGGATCGCCTGATCGCCCTCGCGAAAACCGGCACCGCGCCCTTCAAGCGCCTCTACATCACGGACAAGACCCGCGAGGGACGCCACGCCGATTTGCGTTTCGCGAGGCCCCTGCAGGTGCTGTTCAAGGAGTGCGGCATCGAGGTCTGCTACGGTGGTGGCGATGTCTAGCGCGGTCTGACGCAACACCGTGACGGGTCAACCTGTCTGTTCCTGTCGTGAATTCGTCGGTCAGCGTCTGGTGCCGCGCCTCCCGAGTACTGCCGGCCTTCGGTCAAAGACGCTGGGAGCGTCCACCCCTGAGGCTTGGGTTGGACTCACCAAGCCCCAGAGATTTCCGACCACTCGGCGAACTCAGCCCTCCTTCGTCCGGGCCTCGCGCTTCGTCAGAGCCAGCTCCTGCAGCTCACGATAGCTCGGCGTATCAGGATCGACGTCCGCTATCAACCGGCTCCACGAAACGTAGCGAACGCCAGCCGCGTCGTTCACGAGGCACTGGCGCCTCTTCGCGCGGCGCACCGTCCACTGCCGGCCCCAAGAGGCCCGCTCCTTCGCCTCTTCCAGCGTCAGCGTGTCGGCAACCTCCCACTCCTCCCGGCGCGCAACGAAGGACCGAGCGTACTCCGGAAAGGCCTTCTGGAGCACATCCTCTGGCGGCCGCGCGATCGGCTGATCACCGGCCACACGCCTTCCGCCGTCGGGGTCCCACAGGGCGTTCAGGAGGCCTTCCACGTTCACGCCAACCTCATCCGCCAGCTCGGAGGCCGTCGTCACCTCCACCTCTGGCGGAGGCGCTTCCTGCGTTTCGACGTAGTCGTAAGCTGCCGCCCAGACGCGAGCAGGCGTCCAGCGGGGCCGGTTCGCACCGCAGCTCCGGTTCAGCAGTTCGGCGCACTTCTTTGCAGCAGCATCGGCCTCGCGGAAGCGCTCACGCCTGACGCCAAGATCGAGGAAGGGGCCCAGCGTGTCTGCCGCGATCCGTCGTTCGACTGCGGTAGCCGCAACCCTGTGTTTCGAAACGCGCACAACCCGGCTGGTCCGAGCGCCCGAGGGAAACTCGACCTCCACGACGTACCGATATGTGGCCTGCCTGGACACGTGAACGGCGGAGACCAGTTCCCTGGTGACGGCCCGCGTCTTCCCCTCGATGTGCGCAGCTTTCTGCAGAAGTGCCGGAACGTCGCTGGCCAGACTCAGGATTGCCCCCACTTCCGACTGGGTCACTTCCGCTTCGGCGGCAGACCGATGGCGCGCGAGTCGCAGTTCGGCCTCCTTGCGCGTCCGCTCAATCACCAGCTTCTCCAGGCTGCTCTCGAACTGCTCCGCGAGCGACGTCCTTCCCGCTTTTGACGCCTTCTTGAAGCCGTTCTCGACAGCCTCGATTTCTGCCTCGATGTCAGCGAGGTCCTCCGAAATGACCTGAACCTCCCGTTTCGCGGCACCCATGCCGGCCTTGATACGCTCAACCGATTCCCTCAGCATGGCCGTGGAGAACGCCCGCACGATCAAGTCGTAAGCCACGGAGTCGACTGCGGCGGTCGGGACGTTGGTTTTGTGACCCTTTGCCGAGCACTCCGCTGAACCGTACGCGGCTTGGCGGACGGCCGAATAGCAGGCCACGAGCTTGGCTCCGCACGGCTGACCATCAGGCATGATATGGGCACATCTGACGTTCGGCAGCGCATGGTTGCGCGGTACGCTGTGACGCCGCTGGAATGGCCGCCCCGGGTCAGACAGAGCCGCATTGACGCGCTGCAGATCGCCGAGCGGAAGATAGCTGCGGAAGGCGTTTTCGACCCTCATGGTAGCTGCGGCCGGGCCAAGGCTACTAGCCAGCGCGGGAGACTCGAAGCTGTACACGCCGAAGAATGCCTGGCACCGGAGGAAATCGTTAAGACGAGACCGGATTATATGGTCTCTTCCATCCTCCCGGCCGACCACGCGCTTCCAATCGACCTTGACATCCTCGGTATACCGGCGGGCCCGGACGACGGGGAAACAGCCCCGGACGGGCCAGCGATCTCCGTTCTCGATTTCGGCAAGAACGGCGGAGAGGCTGCCCGTTTCGAGCAGGATCTCGAACGCGAGGCGAACGGCCGTGTAGACCTGGCGGTCCGGGAACGGAAAGATGTGATGGGGTTGTTCCTTCTGGTAGTAGGTTGGTGCGGCCGAGAAATCCTGGTCGAGCCAATCGGCCAAGCCGGCTCGTTCCATCGCATCGCGGAAGGCGGGATCGCGAGGCGCCCCCCAGGTCAATCCGGTGGGGACGGGGATGCAAAGCGCCTTTCGACGGGCCAGCGCCAGTGCCGCCGTGAGGACCGTCAGAGCGCGATTGGCATTATCGAACTCGGCGATAGCGGTAAGCATCGTGAACATCATAACGTCAGCCGAGTCCGCGAGGTTGTACACACGTCCCCGCATCATCAAGAGCGTTCCGGTCTCGGCCAACACCTGGCGCAGCCGCAGTGAATCGGTCTCGTTGCGCGCCAACCGATCGGCGTGAACGGCGAGGAGGACGCCCGCCTGGCCTGACGCGATCGTCTCGATCAGGTGCTCGAAGTGGAGCCGCTCATCGCGCTCGTTTGCCGCCTCGCCGGCAGCGTGGATTGTGATGATCTTGTCGGGGTTCAACCCCAGCGTTTCGAGCGTCTGAAGCTGGTCGGACTGTGCGAACCCGCTGCCGACGTGGTCGCGCACCTGCATCTTCGAGGACTGTCGGATCCAAACGACCACCCCCTTCGCGACGCCCTTGTGGAGCAGCCGCATGAGGTTTCCGCCAGATTTGACCAACGGATTCATCTTCTTGTTCTTGCGAGACATGGAAGTCCGAGGTTCGAGTTTCTTTGATGGGTTCGCCGTGGCACGGATCTCGTGCACGCCTCCCATTGTGTGCCCACCGTCCGAGCGACCCGGCACTGCCGACGCACCCACCCTATCCCGTTCGGGACGTCGTCGGGTCATTCGTCCTTCATGACCCACCGTAGTCGATCGGTCGCCGCAACCGTATGTGCGCGGGTTCGGCGGGTGTGCGCGGCGCTTGGAGCTAACGACCGCAGGGCAATCGATTTCCTGTGGCCGGCGGCGATGAGTAGGGCAGCGAGCGCTGGCTCATCACTACCATCGGCCCGGTGGACCTACTCGCGGGAGCGCGCCAGGCATTGACACCTGCTGCCGACGAAGAGCGACCGACCACAGCTGCCCGCCGTTGTTCCACGCTGACAGATTGCCTCGATTCTGACGGGGAGTCGCTCGAGCTTCACAGCAGCCAGCTTCGGTCACATCGGCAGATGCCGCTCGGATCTGATGGTCAGACTCAAGGAGAGCCATCGACGGTCGATGCGACGAACCGACCCGGCTTCCCTGAGTATGTCACAGGCGTGCAGGGCGAGACGGACGATGAGCGAGGCGGGGTCACCGACAATGGGCGACTCCTCGCGGGCTCCCTCCTTCGGACTCGGCATCTGAGAGTGCTGCCTTCCCACCGCGACCTCCAAGCCAGGGAATCGATACCTTGAAGGACGGCGATGTGGAACCAGGGATCGGCACGAGCAACCGCGGGTTCTCTGGAATGGCACCTGACACGAGGGAGGTGCACGGGGCGACGTCGGCTGTATTGCGGCCGCTCCTAACTCGAGTGTCGGGCCGATGCTGTCCACCCTGTGCGGGGAAGACGCGTCGCAACTGCTCGGGGGGAGTCGGCGGGCAGGATCGGTGCGGTCCGGTTCGGCTGTGCCGTGAGGTCGCCGAGTTCGCGGTACAGCGACCAGACCTCGCGCACGAACGACCTCGCCAAACTCGGGCTGAGGTTCGGGTTCACGGCCGACGCGAGCCGGACGTCATGAGTTTCGCCACTCCTGTGGCCGAATGCGGACTCGGCGTGCTCCCAGTAGCGAACGGGACCAGCGCACGGTCGATCGCAGGGGCCGGCTCCGTACGAAGCAGCGGGAGCATTTCGCCGGACAGCCGCCGGCCGTTCATCATGTCGCGCCCGAACCGTCTTGCTCCTCGCCCGCGGGATGGAGGGGAACGGTCGATCAGGATGCCTCGTGCACCCGGCGTCCCGCGACTTCGCCAGTCTCGCCGGCTCGCCTGGCACCTCTCTAACCGCCCTCCATGGTCCCGAAACGCGGCCGCCAGCCGCATCCGAGTCCTGGATTCGATTCGTGCGGGCGGGCCAATCTTCTCGATCGCCGTAGAGTCGAATCATGGGGAAAGGGTCTGCCTGTCTGCTCAGGGTGCGAGCGGCGGGAGAATGGAGGGGCGGATCCAACGCCGGGTGCGACGCGTCGCGTGACCGAAGCAGCCGACCCGCTAGGAGGCCTAATCCGTCAGCTGGGCCGCTACGAAATCTCGGATTCGTCGAAGATCGTGCAAGCTGAACGGATCATGTGCTGCGATCGCGGAGTCGCCCGGCCGGCCGTTGTCGTCGAAGGCTTCGGACTCCGACCGACCTCGGACGACGTCCAACGGGCTTTCGCTCGTCGCCGGCCCGGTCACGTCGGCGCAAGGACCGTTGCCCTCGGTGCATCCCCGGGCGGTGGTGGTGTCAGTCGAATTGAATCGTTCGTTGCTCATGGACCCACCGTACTCGATGGGCCCCTGATGTCGGATGCGGTGCGATCCTGCGGTGGTGTGCGCGACGCACAGGTGGCGGTTTGGCGGCGCGTTCGCATGCCTCCGGCGACAAGCCGAGGACGGTCACTGGCGATTGTGGACCGACGAGCAGCTATGGTGGGGTGGTGGACGCGTGGGCCCATCAATGAGCCCATGGCGCGTGGTCGGATCAATGTGACTCGGCATCAGGTTTGGTAGGCAAGACGCGGTGCCGAGTCCCATGCAAAGCGCATGAGCTACGACCACCCACTATACCTCACATATTGTGGCGGTGGATGGACTTACGCCGTCATGCGTCCGGCCGGATGACGGGTATGTCCGGCTCCATGCCTCCTTCTGGGCACCTCAAGCCAACTGGTGAGTCGATCCCCCGGGTCGGAACCGATCACGCGGGACCGTATTGCGTTCAATCGCGCGCGCGTGGGCGACCGAATTCGCGATCGGGACGATGATCGAACGGTGGGCACCTGGCGGAGAGGCCAATGGCCTGCACGACGGACCGGTCGAGGCGGCGGTGGTGGAGCAGGGCGGGTTGAAGACCGAGATACGGGGTGTGCGCGGCTATCCGGATCGTGCCGCTTGTGCCGCCCCGGCGTCGGGACCTTCTCCTTGCGTCACAGCCGCGCACAGGAGTCCTGTATTGCGACGTCGTGCTTGTCGGTGTGTTGAGCCGGATCGCCCCTGCGACCGGCCTGTGTTTTGTACCCCACCTTACCCCTGGGTCTGTCGGGTTCCCCGTGTCGGTGCATGCTCTGGCCTCGGACTCTTCCGGGCCTTCCGCCCCTCCGGTCGCAAACGTTGCCGCAGCCGGGCTGGAGATACTCCGTGCTGGACCACGTCAGGCAATCGGTGCGATTATGTGTGGTGCCAAGACGGCCGGATCGGCCGCCCTTTCGCAACTGCCCTGAACGTCAGCGGCCGGCCCGGCGCATAGTGTCTGAAAGGCGGCCCGAAGCGGCCAGCTTCCTAACCTCCCCACATGAAGTCGAGTGTCGCGGAGACAATGAGCGTCGGTGATCGAGTTGCTGGGTCGGTGTTCCGGCCGCCCGCCGGGCACGCGGTGATACGCGATGCGGCAGACAGCCTCTTCCGCAATCCGGAAGGCGTGTGCGCCGTTCAGCCGACGAGTACGGAGGAGGCGCGCGTCGCAGTCGAACGCTTCGGAGAGCTTTTCATGAACGCGCCTGGCGTTTTCACCGCCGCATTGCGAGGCGCCCGCTCGTCAGCCGGGGCACTGTCGCATGATCGCCTTCAGGGCCTGGCCGAAATTATTCAGAACGCGGACGACGCGGCGGCGCTGGCCGTCCGGTTCGACTACCGCAGCGACGCTCTCGTGATCCGCCACGATGGCCGGCCCGTCGACCTCCGGGACGTTCTCGCGCTCGCGACTCCGTGGCTCACTACGAAGCGGGACGAAGCGGTCGCCACGGGCCGCTGGGGTATCGGCCTCATGACCCTCCAGTCGCTTTCCCCAACGCTCGAAGTGTATTCCGGTCCCTATGCAATGCGGCTGGGAGAGCCGACGATTTCGTGGGTAGACCCGTTGCCGGCAGCAGTCTCCGGGCGGCCCGACAGCGAGACGTGGTTCCGACTCCCGGTCGGGTCTGGTCGCCTCACGGCCGAACAGCTGCGCACTTGGCTGGAGCGCTGGGATGATGCGGCCTTGCTGTTCTGCTCCAACGTCCGCGAGGTCGAGGTATGGTCGGGCGGCAACCGCCTCCACGCACTGGGACTCGACTGGAGCGAGGCTATCGAGCACGAGGGCTCGCTCGCCGGCCACACGGCTACGGTACGGGTGCGAGAGGCACGCGCCCGAGACGGGCGGCGCTGGAGCGTGCACTCGACCGCTTTGCCTGCGCCGCCCGGGATTCGACGGATCGAGAAGGCCCAGCACGCGCTCGTTCCCTACGGAGTGGCGCTGCCCTGGTTCGATGGCGAACGTGGTGCGATCCACGTCGGGCTGCCTGTCCTCACGAGCGGTATCGCGGCCAGGCTGCACACCCAGTTCGACCCTACCACGGGCCGGCAGAGTCTCATAGATACGGATTGGAACCGCGCGCTGCGCCCTGCGCTTGCCAGCCTCTGGGAGCACGCCGTCCGTAGCCGGTTTTTCAGCCAGCCGGCTGCGGCATGGCGACTCATTCCCCTGCCGGGAGAGCTGGGTCGGGCCGATCATGAGGTAGGCCGTCTTGATGAGGACCTGCTCGACCGCGCCCGCTCGGTACTGGCCGGTACGGTGCAGATCCCTGTCGGCCAGCGCGGTCATCCGATCATCAGCCTTGCGGTCGAGAGCACGGCTCTCACAGCAGTGATTTCGGAATCCGAAATAGCCCGCCTTGCGGGACTGCCCGCCACCCTCCCGACCGAGGCGCGCGACGAATCGGGCCGATGGCGTCTCGTTCTGAGCGACTGGCGTGCCTCGGGCACGGCTCTCCCACCCGAAGTCGACGTTCGCCGCGCGCTCGCCCTGTTGGGTGAGCCGGATCGCAGCGTGGAGTCGGTCATCGCCTTGGCTGCGGCAGCGTTGCGCTCGGGGCTGGGTTCTGAACTTCTCCCGCTCCCGGCTGCGTGTCTCTCGGACGGTAGCCGCATGTGTCGACCCGGTCCCGACGACCCGTGGCTCCTCGTCACGGGAGCGGCACGCGATCGCCTTGGCATCACGCGGCCGCTTAGCGCGTTGCACACCGCAGAGACGCCGGACGCGAACCTCGTGCTTGAATGGTTGCGGGAGGACGGCGGGTTGGCGACCGAGGCAAACCCCCACACCCTCGTGGCGCGTCTCTCGCGAGTGGGGACCAACGGCCGACGCCTTCCGACACCTCTCTCTGACGCGCAGCTGGTTGCGCTTCGTGACATGTTCACCGAACTGCCCCAAGCCGAGCGGGCCGCGCTAGGGCCGGGCGTTGGGTATGCCATCCGGCTGCGCGCCTACGAACACGACTCGCGCGGCCGCCGGCGCGAGACGGTGATCGAACCGGCCGCTGCATACATTCCGAGCCAGATCGATCGTGACCGCCAGAGCCTCGGCGTCGCTGCGCAGGCCACGGCCGGCCTCACGTGGCTGCACGGCCGGTACGCGAGGGTTCTCCGCTCGCCGGCCGGAAGGACGGGCCTTGGCGCGCTACGCTTCCTTCGCCTGCTCGGCGCGGAGACAGCGCCGCGGCTCGTACCACACCCAGACCTCATCGAACGGTATCGCGGCCGCCGGCTCGGCTTGTCCCGAGACTCCCCGAACTCGCCAGTCGCTCGGGGAACGGCGCTCGGCGACAAGGGAGCCTCATACACGCTCGGGGACATGCACAGTCCCGACATGGTGGCGATCCTGCGTTCAATAGCCCGCGAGCGTCGGGCGAAACGGCGGCGCGAGCGCGCGAGCGCCATTCTCGGTGTACTTGGCCGGGCCTGGACCGAACGGCTCTCGGACCACGCCGTGGTCACAGCAGCCGACGACAGCTACGGTTGGGTCAGGAAGGGGGAGGTGCGCGCGCTATGGCTCTGGGAGGCTGGCTCGATTCCCTGGCTCGATAATGCTCGCGGAACGCCCTCGACCCCAATCAGACTGATCCGAAGAACGCCGGGGACGCTCGCTGTCCGAGGGTCCGAGTACTCGGCGTTCCTGCACAGCGATCTTCATGACCACCGGGTCGAAGTCCTCGCCGGCATTGGTGTGGCGGGCGATTCCGACACCGGTACGCTGATCGCACGTTTGCAGCAGCTCCGGGACAATCCGGTCGCTGATGTGCGGGCGGTGGCCGCCACGCTCTATCGCACTGTGGCCGAGCGGCTGGAAGACGGGACGCACTTGCATGGCGACCTCTCCGCCACAGCCCTCCTCGCGGAGTTCAACCGCGCACCCGGCCTCCTGCTCACGAACCTCGGTTGGCGGCGTCCGTCCGAGACCTTCCGCGGCGACCCGGTGTTCGGTGACCGACGCGCCTTTGCGACGGCGGTCAGCGGGTGCAAGCCACTTTGGGATGGGCTCCGCCTGAAGACGCCTGGGCTCGACGACTATCTCGCGGTGATGACCGAGATGGCCCGTGTCCGGCGAGGGCCGGAAGGTGAAGACGCAGCCATCTTGCTCGAGTCGCTCCGGTTCTTGGCGAAGCAACCGAACCTCGAAGGCCGCGCGGAGCGGCTTGCGGTTTGGACGACGCGGGGCTGGCGTAAGGGCCGCCCGGTGTACGTGGTCGAGGATCTGCCGTTGGCGGACGGACTCGCCGACCAGGTTCCTGTCTGGCAGCCTGGGGGCGAGGTCAGCCAGTTCAAGGCGCTGTTCGGGCCTCTCCGTCTTACGCCCGTGAGCAGCCAGGCGGCGCGAGTTGCCACGAGCACGGAAGCCTGGGAAGACGAGGTGTTAACGCGGACCTTGCGCGCGGCCGTGCAGATCCTCCGGGAGGACCTCGCCAGGAACGACCCGGGAGCGTCTGAGCGTATACGCACCCAGTGGGAGGGCTTGCAGGCGCAGACCGTGCGCATAGCACCCGACCTGCGCGTCCATGTCTCCGGAGTTGGGTCGAAAGAGGGGCTCAGTGTGCCAGTCGCAGCTTGGGCCGACATGGACGCCGGCGTGCTCTACCTCCGCGACGCAGTCGATCTCTCGCGACCGAGCGGCGGCGGTCGGGCGGTCGCGAGTCTATTCGGATCGGATCCGCGAAGGCTTGCGCAGGCTTGGCTGGCTGCATGCGTAGAAGCGGAGCAGGGACGTCAAGCTGCAGAGATTAGGCTCGCCGCGGAACGTCGAGCCGAAGACGAACGCGCAATCGCGCAACGCCTAGCCACGCTCGAGTCGGAGATCCAGCAGTCGCATGCGCGGCAGGGCGCGTCGGGAGCTGCTTCCGGCCCGGCCGGGGCTGAAACGGGCACGGGCAAGTCAGCGGAGCCTTCAGGTGCAGGTGCCGGATCCGAACGCACGTTGATCGACCCGGGCCGCTACCGCGTGGTCAACCCGGGCGGTGATGGCTCCGAGGCGGCGCCGGGCACGGTTGGGTCCCCGAACGAGAAGGGTGGAGCCAAATTGAGGAACCTCCCGCCCCCGCAGGCTGGGGGCGGTAGCCCTGTGTCGCACACCCCTGTCGCCGGCTACACCGCACTGGAGCGGGAGGCCGTTGGTCTCGCCCTGCTTCGCGAGGTCCTCGCGAGCGACGACTTGGCCGTCCGTGATCTCCGGGCCCAGCGCGGGCTGGGTGCGGATGCTGTCGACCGCGATGGACGGTATTGGGAACTGAAGGTCTACGCCGGCGCCGAGCCCGATCAGGTCAGTTTGGAGGGGTCGCAGCTGGCGCGGGCCGCGAGCACGCCCGATTTCTGGCTGGTCGTAGTGTCGCGCGTTGAGCGGGGGCAGGGCCGGCGCGCGTGCGGATCATCCCGAACCCGCTCGTACAGCTCCAGACGCTCGAGCGTTCGTCCGTCCAGATGGCGGGGGTCCAGAGCGCGAAGGCGCTGGTTCGTGATCTCGACCCGCTGCCATGACATACTCCCGCGTTACATCAACGATCGACGACAGCGGGCGACCGGGCTGCAGACTGACACCACGGAAGGATGCTCCGTTCACATGCAGCACTCCCCGTTCGTCTCTTCACCGCTGATTCGTGAATGTGGCCGAAGACGTGGATCCTAAGGGTTCTCTGCTCCTGAATTCGCTGCCGAAGAGCGTCACAGAACGTGCGGAATACACCCATATCGTCGAGGAAACCG
>DATKCF010000231.1:0-17290 GCA_035513345.1 Longimicrobiales bacterium | reverse complement strand
AGCCGCTCGGCGAACTCGGGCTGAATCGTGCCATCCGGGCGCGGCCCGATGTTGAGCAGGAGATTCGCGTCGTTGCCGGCCGCACGCACGAGGTAATGGATGATCTCGCGTACGGATTTGTACGCGACGTCCGTGATGCTGTAGCCCCACGTGCGGTTGATGGTGAGTGACGTCTCGAGCGGTAGCGCCCCGATCTGCGCGGTGTTGTAGCCCGTCGTGTTGGCGCCCGGCAGATCCTGCTCGAACGTCTGCACATCCTCGCCCGGCAACGGCGTCAGGTGATGATTCGGAATGATGAGCGCGGCCGGCGCAAGCTCGTGAATGCGCGCGTACGTCCGGTCGAGCCGCCAGTCGGCGTCAGGTTTGTCCCACATGCCATCGAACCAGATGCCGGCAATGTCACCGTACCGCGTCAGCAGCTCCTCGAGCTGCGCGTCCATGAAGTCGAGATACCGGTTCCAGTCGCCGGAATCCGGCCGGCCCGTGGCGTGGCCGGTCCGGCCGCGTGGGTGGTAGTCAGGATGTCGCCAATCGAGCTGTGAGTAGTAGAAGAACAGCCGAATTCCCTGTCGGCGACACTCTTCGGCCAGCTCCATCAGCGGGTCCCTGCCGAATGCGGTCCAGTCCATGATGTCGTACGGCGAGGCATCCGACGCGAACATCGCGAAGCCGTCGTGGTGGCGCGCTGTGATCGTGATGTAGCGCATGCCGGACTCGCGTGCCATCGTCACCCATTCGGCCGCATTGAACTTCACGGGATTGAACGTTGTCGCGAGCCACTCGTACCGATCGATCGGAATGGACCGGTTCTCCATCACCCACTCGCCATCGCCCAGCAGGCTGTACACGCCCCAGTGAATGAACAGGCCGTATCGCGCGTCGCGAAACCACTCCCTGGCGGCGATACGTTCGGGCGGCACGCTGTCCATTGCCTGTGCGGCGGCACGGTCGGCAGCAAGCGGGATGCAGAGGAGTGCAGCCGGCAGGATCACGATTGTTGCAGCGTTTCGTCCGATCATCGCTCGCGTTCCGTCCGATGTGCGCGGCATTTCCGTCCGATCATTGCTCGCGTTCCGTCCGATGTGCGTGGGCAGCCGTTGCCGCACGACGCGATCCCGACGATACCGGCCGGCGGACGCCGCTGCCAGTCGCTCGCTCCGATTCGGGGGCTGGCGCGTGAGCCGACCTCGTCGCATCCTCAGAACCGATGCGGCTCCCAGGCCGCTGGCGCCATGCAGTGCCGCGTGTGCGCGATCCCGCTGGTGCAGCCCGTCAGCCACCCGAGCAATCGGCACGGAGGTGACGCGCATGGCCGACAATGCTCCGCAGAACGCAGCGAACGAACGGAACGGTGAAAGCAGGATCGGAAGGTGGTTCGCGATCGTTGTCCTGCTGCTGGTGCCGTTGCTTGCGATCTCGGCGGCAGAGGACGCGGTAGGCGGGATCCGCAGCATCATCGGCGGTGACACGTCGCCCCGGCCGGCGGTCCGGTCGCCAGGGGTTCTGGATGTGCGAACATCGGCGGGTCGCGCGGTCCGCGCCGAAGTCGTCGCGTCAGACCTCGACACGCCGTGGGACCTGGCATTCGCGCCGGACGGCTCGCTCTGGTTCACGGAGCGTGGCGGCCGCGTTTCCCGACTCGACCTCGATGCGGGCATCGTGACGGTGCTCGGCCAGATCGATGTCCTCGAGACGGGTGAAGCCGGACTGATGGGCATGGCGTTCCACCCGTCGTTTCCGCAGACACCGACAGTCTATTTCGCGCATTCGTATCGTGGCAGGCGGGGCATCCGCAACCGGCTGATCCGCGCGACGTACCGGGACGGCAGGCTCACGGATCCGGAAACGCTGCTGGACGACATCCCCGGCCGTGGCAACCACAACGGTTCGCGACTCGCAATCGGGCCGGACCGGATGCTGTACATGACGATGGGCGATGCCGCCAACGCGGGCGCAGCGCAGGATCGGACCTCACTGAGCGGCAAGATCCTTCGCCTGACGCTCGACGGAAAAGCGTCGCCCGGTAATCCGTTCGGCAACGCGATCTGGTCCTTCGGTCACCGCAATCCGCAGGGCCTCGCTTTCATGTCGAACGGCCGGTTGTATGCGACGGACCACGGCCCGGCCGAGGCGGACGAGGTCAGCCTGATCGAGCCCGGCCTGAACCACGGCTGGCCGACCGTGCGCGGCGAATGCGACAGTGGCTCCGAGATCGAGTTCTGCTCGTCGCACGATGTCGTCGAACCGCTCGCGGAGTACACGCCGACCATTGGCATCAGTGGGCTGGCCGTGTACGAATCGGACCGTATCCCGGGCTGGCGGGGCAGCCTCGTGTTCACGTCGCTGCGCGCCGGCATGTTACTTCGACTCGCGCTCTCGGAGAACGGTCGCGCCGCGCGCGGCCAGGAGCTGATCCTCGATGGTGATTTCGGCCGCCTGCGCGACGTCGTTGTCGGACCCGACGGCAGGCTCTACATCGCGACCAGCAACCGCGATGGACGCGGCCGGCCGGCCAGCGGTGACGATCGAATCATACGAATCACGCCCTGAGCGGGATCGCTCGATGATCCGGTTCGTTGTATGTTGCAGCCCGGTCCACTAGAAATACCGGCAGCCCCCTTCGCTGTTCCCTGAAGCCCCGAGGTAGATCATGAGACTCCGGCCGCTCCATCTCTCGCTGGTGGTGGTGCTCACGCCGACCCTCGCGTCCGCGCAGCAGGCGACGCGGACCGAACCCGTCGACGCGATGCGCGACAACACGCCCGGCGTGCACGCGCTCGCTGGCGCCCGCATCATCGTGGCACCGGGCCGCGTTCTCGAGAACGCGACGCTCGTTGTGCGCAACGGCATCATTGAATCGGTTGGCACGAGCGTGAACGTGCCCGCTGACGCGCGCGTCTGGGACATGCGCGGCCTCACGCTCTACCCGGGCTTCATCGACGCGCACGCCGATCTCGGCATCGGAGGTGCGCCGCCCGAAGGCGACACCGATCGCGGTCCCGTTCACTGGAACCCGCAGGTACGTCCGTACTTCAGTGCGGCCGGCGATTTCCGCGACGACGCCGAACGCCGCGAGATGCTGCGTGCGCAGGGATTCACGACTGCGCTGGCGGTGCCGCAGCTCGGCATTTTCCGCGGTGAAACAGCGGTCGTCGGACTCGGCGATGGTGCGGCCGGCGAGCGCGTGCTGAAGGGCGACGTCGCACAGTCACTCAAGTTGAATCGCGATGGTCAGCTCGGCGGCGCCTACCCGAACTCGCCGATGGGCGCCATCGCGCTCGTCCGCCAGACACTCCTCGATGCAGACTGGTACATCCGCGCGTGGGACACGTACGCGTCGAAGCCGGCCGGCCTCGCGCCACCCGAAATGAACATCGCACTCGCAGCGCTGCAGCCCGTGGTCCGCAGCAACCGCCCGCTGCTCATCGAGACGACATCCGAAGAAGAGATCCTGCGCGCGCAGGCGATCGCCGCCGAGTTCCCCGTCGACATGTGGCTGCGCGGGAACGGTGAAGAGTATCACATTCTGGACGTGCTGTCGGGGACGACAACGCCGCTCATCGTGCCGATCGCGTTCCCCGACGAGCCGGACATCGAGACGCCCGAGGATGCGCTCGACGTCAGCCTTGCCGAACTGCGCCACTGGTACCTCGCGCCGGAGAACCCGGGCCGGCTCGCACGCGCCGGTGTCCGTTTCGCCATCACCGCCGATGACACGGAAGAAGGTGGCGAGTTCCTCGAGAACCTGCGCACGGCCGTCGCTCGCGGCCTGACCGCCGATGCCGCGCTCGCAGCGCTCACCGTCAATCCATCGCAGATGCTCGGCATCGACGCGACACACGGCACGCTCGATGCCGGCAAGGTGGCCAACGTGGTCATCGCCGATGGCGACCTGTTCTCCACTGACGCGACCATCCGCGACGTCTGGGTGCAGGGTCGCCGCTACGAGGTCAATCCTTCGCCGGCCGTCGATCCGCGCGGCCAGTGGATCGTCACGTCAGCGGACGATCCGCGACTGAACGGGCAGCTCGACATCGAAGGCACACTGACCAAATTGCAGGGCAGCATCACGCTCGACGGTCGCGAAGTGGCGCTCTCATCCGCGAGCGCGGGTACCGAGTCAGGCCGACTGCACCTCGCGTTTCCCGCGTCTGCGATCGGCATGAGCGGCGTCGTCCGCCTGTCCGCATCCATTTCCGGCGATCAGGCCTATGGCTGGAGCGACCTGCCGACCGGTACCGGCCCGGCATGGCGAGCCGAGCGCACGCGGCAGTTCACCGCAACCGAGCCCGGCTCGAACGGAAACGACGGAAACGATGGCGACGCCAGTGTCGTCCGGCAGGGTCAGATCACGCTTGCCGATATCCGGCCGGCCGCCGAGTTCGGCCGCGAGCGGATCCCCGAACAGCCGCAGAACGTGCTCGTAAGGAACGCAACCGTGTGGACGCAGGGACCGCAGGGCAGGTTGCAGAACGCGGATCTGCTCGTAACGAACGGCCGCGTCGCACAGGTCGGACAGAATTTGCAGGCGCCGTCGGGCGCAGTCGAGATCGACGGGACCGGAAAGCACGTCACACCGGGACTCATCGACGCGCACGTGCACAGTGGAACCAACGGCACCAACGAGAGCGGATTCGCAATCGTGCCGGAGGTCAGGATGGGCGACGTCGTGACGCACAATACCGTTGCCATGTACCGTCAGCTCGCGGGCGGACTCACGTCCGCGCACGTGATGCACGGTTCGGCCAACCCGATCGGCGGGCAGAACATCTTCCTCAAGATGCGGTGGGGCGCGCTGCCCGATCAGCTCAAGCTGGAGGACGGTCCGCGCACCGTGAAGTTCGCGCTGGGCGAGAACCCCAAGCGCCGTGAGGACCGGTATCCGGACACGCGCATGGGCACGCACCAGATCATTCGCGACCACTTCATGGCAGCGCGTGACTATCAGCGCGCGTGGGACCGCTGGGAGGAAACCGGTGAAGGCCTGCCGCCCCGTCGTGACCTGCGCATGGAAGCGCTGGTCGACATGCTCAACGAAGATCTGCGCGTGCAGTCGCATGGCTATCGCCAGGACGAGTTCCTTGCCCTGGTTCGCCTGGCGCAGGAGTTCGATTTCAACATCCAGGCACTACAGCACGGCGTCGAAGCCTACAAGATCGCGCCTGAACTCGCAGAGGCCGGCGTCGCAGCCGTCGTATGGAGCGACTGGTCCTCGTTCAAGGTCGAGGCATACGACGGCACGCCATACAACGCTCGCATCCTGCTCGATGCCGGTGTTCTCACATCACTGCACTCCGATAACACGCAGCTGTCCAGCCGCATGAACTGGGAAGCTGGCAAGATGCTGCGCACCGGTATCGGCGAAGAGGATGCACTGTCTCTCGTGACCAATCGCACTGCGGCCGTGTTCGGCATCGAGGACCGCATCGGCTCGCTCCAGCCCGGCATGGATGCCGACTTCGTGATCTGGAACGGGCACCCGCTCTCGCAGTTCACCCTGGCCGAGCAGACATGGGTCGATGGCCGGAAGTACTTCGATCTCGAGGAGGACGCCCGCCTGCAGCAGCAGGTCGAGCGCGAGCGCGCCCAGCTCATCCAGCTCATCCTCTCGGCCAACTGAACGGGGATACGAAGATGCGGATCAATGGAACGAACGCGGTCGACGCCGCTCACGAAACACTCGCTGTCGCGAACAGGATGGTCGAGATGAGAAACGATAACTCGCGGTTCGCGCGCTGCGCGGATCACGGCTCCTGCAGACGTCCCGCGTTCAACGGCCTGCCTGCGCTGCTCGCCGTCGCACTTGCGATCGTGCCCGCACTCGCGGCGGCGCAGGTGCCGGCACCACCGCAGACCCAGCCGATTGCACTGACCGGCGCAACGATACATACCGTCACGAATGGCGTGATCGAGAACGGCACCATCGTCTTCGATGGCGGCGTCATTGTGGCGGTCGGCGCGAACGTTGCCGTACCGGCCGGCGCGCGCCGCGTCGACGCGACCGGCAAGCACATCTATCCCGGGCTGATCGACGCATACAGCGCCATGGGCCTCGAGGAGATTGGCGCGGTCGACGTCACGAGCGACACCAACGAACTCGGCGACTTCAATCCGAACGTGCGCGCGGAGGTTGCCGTCAATCCCGAGAGCCGTCACATCGGGACCGCTCGCTCGAACGGCGTGCTGGTCACCATCACGACACCGGCCGGCGGTCGAGTGTCGGGCCTGTCCGCCGCCATGATGCTCGACGGCTGGACCTGGGAGAGCATGACACTGAAGAGCGGCGCTGCGCTCAACGTGAACTGGCCGGATCCGGGCGACGACGACGAGTATGCCGACAACCTGCGCGAGTTGCGCGAGTTGTTCGCGGGAGCGCGTGCATACCG
The DNA here is from genome assembly GCA_035513345.1 of Longimicrobiales bacterium. GTDB lineage: Bacteria > Gemmatimonadota > Gemmatimonadetes > Longimicrobiales > RSA9 > DATKCF01. The sequence goes on along the minus strand of DATKCF010000231.1, from coordinate 10,904 downwards.
TGACGCACGCGGTTCAGGCGGGCACCATGACACCGATTCGCGTTGGGAAGCAATGGTCCCCGTCGTCAATGGCGACGTGCCGGTCGTTGTCGCTGCCGGCGGGATCCGCGAGATGCAGGACGCGATCGCGTGGGCCGAGGACGAAGGCGTACGTCTGGTCATCCGTGGCGGAGAGGACGCGCTGTACATCGCCGACCACCTGGCCGCAAAGCAGATCCCCGTTCTGCTCACCAACACGATGGACGGGCCGACCCGCGGCTGGGAGGGCTACACCGGCAACTACGCTCTGGCCGCGAGACTGCACGAGAAGGGAGTCCGCTTCGCGATCACCGGTGGATCGAGCGCGCCGTACACGCACAGGCTGCCGTATGAAGCAGGCGTTGCCGTGGCGTTCGGCCTGCCCGTCGATGAAGCATTGCGCGCCGTCACCATCCAGCCGGCCACGTTCCTCGGTATTGCCGACCGCGTCGGCTCGCTCGAGACCGGCAAGGATGCGACCCTGCTCATCACAACCGGCAACCCGCTTGACTACCTGGCCACAGTCGAGCAGGCGTACGTCCAGGGCCGTGAGATCGACATGATGGACATCCACAAGCAGCTCTTCGAGAAGTACTCGGAGAAGGTCAGGCAGACGAGGGCGTCTGGCAACTGAAAACAGGAGGTTTTCAATGACGAAACAACTAGCCACAGTGCTCACGCTCGCCGTCATCGCCACCGCCTGCGACGAGCCGCGGACCACACTGACGGATGTCGAAGATGTGGAGGTCTTCAGTGCGGCGAAGCCCGGGGGCGGCAATGGCAATGGCGCCGCCCTTGCCGCCAACATGGTCGACGCCACGAACGCGCTGCTCGAGGTGCAGGGGTCCGACTATCGTGTCGCCTGGGCGGAGTACTACACGGACCCGGGTTCCGGCGCGAGCGGCAACATCATTATTGCCAAGGACGTGGGCAACAAGCGGCTCGGACTCGACTTCATTCCGGACGATCCACGGCGTGGTGGCATTGATGGCGATCCCAACACGATCGACGCGCTGATCGATCAGGTCGATGGCGCGACGGCGAGCGGTCTCGCTGAAGCCACGACCACGGCCGCCATCACGCGGGCGATGGGCACATGGAACGCACAGACGTGCTCTGACCCGGCCATCAACGTCCTGCCCGTTCCATTCGACCTCGGGCTTGTCCAGGCAGTGCTCGGATTCGGTGGAGGACTCTTCTCACCCGATATCATTCACGCGGGATGGTTGCCGGGCGCGTTCTTCGAGACGCTCGTGCCGGGCGGCGGGACATCGATTCTCGGCATCACGTTCACGATCGTGTTCTCCGTGGGCGACCTCGACGGCGACGGTCTGCGGGACCTCGCCGGACGCGAGATCTACTACAACGACGCGTTTGTCTGGGCGGATGACGGCGTCTCGAACGTCGATGTCGAAAGCGTGGCACTCCACGAGGCAGGGCACGGGCTCAGCCAGGGCCACTTCGGCAAGATATTCATCAACCTCAATGCCGGAAAGATCCAGTTCGCGCCGCTGGCAGTCATGAACGCGGCGTACTCCGGTCCGCAGCGGTCGCTTGGCGGCACGGACGAAGCCGGCCACTGCGGGCTCTGGGGGAGCTGGCCCAACAACTGACTTGACGAGCCACTAGCTCACGCTCCCAGCGGGCCGAGTGATTGCCACGGATGGCGGCGCGGTCCGGGGATTCGACCGGCCCCTGGCCGGTGGATTCCCCAGCGAGGGTCGTGGGCGGAGTGGTCCGGGGATTCGTGCGCGACGACGGCTGGATCAGTCGCCCGGCTCTTCCGTGGGCTCCGGGAGCTTCACCACCATCGTCGCTCACGCCAACCCCGCCATGCGGTCGGCGCTCGGCGCGCGCGCTGGAGCCGCTGCTTCTTCTCGCGATCCTTGCGAGCCTTGTCGTGCGCAACAGCGGCGACCTGGTCCGCATCGAGCCGGTCCGTGCCGCAGAAGTCGATCCCGTCAGCCGTCGGACCGGTCCGGGCGGGTCCAGGGTCGTACGACGGCGGGCGCCCGGCCCGGCGGCAGCTGGCGAAGTTCCTGGCTGAGTGTGGCCGGCTCGCCGTCCTCCACGACCGCGTAGCTGACACGGTATCGCCGCGGTTGCTCGGGTGAGCCGCCGGCGACACGGAAATCACGGTCGTCGGTTCCGGGCGTCGCGTCACTGACGAGCTCCGTACCGATCGCACTCACCCAGGATCCGCCCGGCAGCTCGACTTCGATGTCGGTCAACTCGACGTGCTCGATCTCGCAGACCGTGCAGCTGATGAATGCGGCGTGCATCTGGATCATCTGGTTGCTGGCCGCCGGCAGCGACTGCGGATACAGGCCCATCTTGGGACCGGCGGGCAGTCGCAAACGCTCCGAGAAGGTCTGCAGCGTGGCGTATCCGGCCACGATTGCGAGCACGAGCGCCACCGGGATCCGCGCGCGCTGCCACACACTGGCGCACAATGCCGACGCGATGACTGTGGCCGGCAGCATTGTCTGATCCACCCAGAACCACACGATCGGATTCAGTGTCGTATCCCACGATGGGCGGATCGACATGAAGAACAGGAGTATGAACCAGAACGTGATCAGATGGATGCCGAGGTGGGGGTCGGAACGTCCCGACTTTCGTAGCAGAAGGCCGAGCGCCACGACGCTCGACCCGAGCAGCAGCACGCCATTCAGGATGCTCATCGATGCATACTCCTCGGTGAAGTCGAGGAACCGACTGCCGATGAGCTCGTAGACCTGCGGTGCGATCTGCCGCAGATAGAAACTCAGATAGTACGGCGTGAAGCCGATGCCGCCCATTCGTCCGAGATGGTCGCCGTACGTCACGTTGCGTTGTGTGCGGTCGAGAACCGCGGCTCCGACGTCGGGCAGCACGATCAGTGCGAAGAGCGCGGCGGCGAGCCACGTGTGTCTGCGCAGGAGCCATCTCCGGTTGTTCGACACGAGCATGTACAGGCCCATGGCGACAACCAGCAGAAACGCGGTCTCCTTGGCCAGCACCGAAAGGCCGCACATCGCCGCGGTCAGATAGAGACCGGAAGGCCGCTGCGTGCGGATGAAGCGGACGAACGCGAGCAGGGCGAGGGCCGAGAACAGCAGGTTGAAGACCTTCTCCGTGGCCAGAACGGATACGCCCGCATGATATTCGTTGAACGCGATCAGCAACGCTGCGAAGCGGGCCGCAAGGAGTCCCCGCCATTCCCAGGCAAGGCGAGCCACCACCAGGATGGTCGCGGTGCCGGCAATCACACCGGCAATCCGGTAGCCCAGCGGGCCGGTACCGGCGAACAGACTGCCGAGCCGGATCAGGTAGGCCGGCAGGATGCCGTGGTAGTAGCCTCTGATCGGGAGATGGGTCTGTCCATCGCCTATGTGAATGCTGGTCGCCAGCGGGATCCAGTCACCCTCCTCATCCCACAGCAGGATCGTGGTCGACGCCAGGTACACCCGCAGTATGAAGCCGAGCGCCACGATCGCGAGGATAACGATGTCCCTGTGCACGACGAAGCCCTGTGAGTCACTGACCCGCAGCGGATCCGCTACGACGTCATCTGATTGGCTCGGACGGTCCGATGGCACGTTGATTGATCCTCGTGTCAGGATGGACTGGCCGCTCGATGGCCTGCCCATCGAGCAACGACGAAGGAACCGTAGCCGAGGCGGAACGCGTGGCCGCCCACCACCAGCAGGCCGACCAGAACGTAGTCGAGCACATGCTCGAAGAAGTGCGCCGCGACCATGGCCGCCAGACCACCCTCGGTCTGACCCGCCGCCATCGCATCGGCGGCCAGTACGCCGATCGCCAGGAAGATCGGGATCGCGAACACACCCGCGATCCGGACCGGCGAGGGGCGTGGACCGGACAACCGTGGATCGGAACGCGCCACGGCCCCCTCGACGATCGCGAGAAGGCCCAGCCCGAGCGGCAGCGTGACGAGGCCGTGCGTCAGAATCTCACGCGCCTGATGCCCGATGAACCGCGGATCGACGAACGGCTCGACGCTCACGCCGAACACAATGGTCAGCGCAACGAAGTACGACCACGCGGCCACGACGAGCGCTTTGCCCGAACCCGCGCTCGGCAAGGACCTGCCGAACAACCTCGCGCCGGCCCATGCCGCAACGCTCGCGGCGAGCCCGAACCACAGCGTGCTGAGCCAGTGGAACCGCCAGTGTGAGCCGTACGACATGACATCATCGCGCGTGTACGACTGGATCAGTTTCGCACCGCCTCGCCCGGGCCGGAACCGACTGCCACCACGGCAAACGAGAAGGCGGCCAGCAACAGGGCGAGCGTCAGAGCGGCGACCGCCAACACCCTCGAGCGGCGCAACTCCGACGCCCGATCGAGTGCGCCGCCCGGCGGCGCGCCGGCCGCGATCACGAACAGCGCCATCGCAACCACTGTCGGGATCTCACGAAGGAAATGCCGGAAGTACAGCATCGTCTGACCGAGCGTGTACCTCCCGCTCTCGTGTACCACCACGTTCCACAACCACGTTTCGCCATGATCGATCACAAGCCAGACATAAGCGCCAATCAGTACGCCGAGCGGGACGGTCAGACACAATGCGATCCAGGCCCGACGCCGATCGCCGGCCGGCACACCCGCGGTCGTCGTATCCGTGCCTTCCGCGACCCGCGTATCCTGACCGTGCGTGACCCACGAAGGCCGATCATGCGACACCGGCGCAGCGGAACCGCGTGCGTCCGGCGCAAACGAACCAGCCGTGATCGGCGCGCCAGCGCCGCCGGCCCGGTCCGTCATCAGCGTCCCGGTCGCCTCGAGATGGGCCTCGCGAATCAGGAAAGCCGCCGCGGCCAGCCACACCGCTACGCGGATGTTGTCCATCGCGTGTACGAGTGCTTCGATGCTCGTTGTGAGCAGCCCATGAGCCATGAGACGAGTCTGCGGGTGCTCGATTGCCAGAAGCGCAAGACCGCTTGCAAGCACGATGGCGACATTGCGCCGGCCACCATCCGGCGCGTGCATGGCCACCCGCAGCATGGCCAGCGTCGGTAGCAGCACGATCACATCGTCGAACGGTCGGTGGTAGCTCCACAGAAGCGCAACGAACGAGGTGACGCCGAGCAGCAGCCACACATCGACGTTGCGGTGACGGTACACCCACCACCCCGTGATGGCGCAGACCGCCAGCACGGCCGGCAGGAACAGGTGCTCGCCGCCGCCGGACGCAAGGCTACTCTGCAGATTGAACCGGGTCGCGCCCAGGTTGACCATGTCGCTCTGGCCTAGCCAGCCGCGAACCAGATCGACCGGGCCCGTCTGCTGAAACGACGATGCGAGCAGCGTGAGGCCGACGTACCCGGAAACGATCAGCGCAGCCGGACGCAACCGCTTCGGTACAAGGAACGCTACCCACACCAGAGGCACCGACAGCGTCGGCTTGACCAGCGATGCAACCACAAGCGACGAACCGACCAGGTCGGACCCGGCACCGTTCGACCGGACCAGGATCAGAACGCCTCCCAGAAGCGCCGCAACAACCAGTATGCCGACCTGTCCGTTGGCCAGCGTCGAGTGCGTCGCGTAACCGATCAGTGGCAACAGCACCACAGCCAATCGCAACGGCCTCCCCACCGCACCGCTCTCCCGGACGAGCAGCCGCACCAGCAGCGCCAGCGACACGAGCGTCGCCGCTGCCCAAATCCACCGCCCGACCGCAATGTCGGTCCATCCGATGAACGGCCAGAACATCGGATAACTCGCCGGCGGGTAGTCCGCACTGCCGATCGTGCCATAGACGGCGGCGCCCTCGAACCACGCCTGCACTTCCCGCCACCGAAGTACCAGATCGCCGCCGTCGTACTCGTGCGTCGGGAACAGCAGTCGCCGCACGCCGAACCCGACGCGCAGTGCGGCGATCACGCCAGCGACCGCAACCACAAATGCCCAGCTTCGTCGGGCCAACGCAGGCCACCTCACATCTACGGGTCGTACGGGACAGTTCGCGCCCGTGCCAGGCAATCGCCGCCGGGACGCAACGTGTGATGAGTCGCCCTCAGCCCGCCATACGTCCGGGCGCGGCGGTCGGCCGCGCCGACGTCCAGCGTGGGCTCGTGGTTCCTGGACGCGACGCAGCAGGTCGAAACCGAGTCGGGATCACGGGCGCCTTGGCAATAAAAATGCCAGCACGAAATCCGCCGGCAAACGCAGAACTCACCGGGCACACGCCATCCCAGCCCGCCACCGCGAGGCCAGGAAATCGCTGCAGGAACGACACTGTCGTGGGCGTTCGGCCATGGAAGGGATGAGGCACGGCCGCGGGCGAAACTCGCGATCTGCCTGATCGGCCGTTTTCCTCGCGACAACCCGAGGTCAGCGCCTGGCGCGCTGGAGCCGTTGCTTCTTCTCGCGATCCTTGCGAGCCTTGTCGCGCGCAAGAGCGGCGACCTGGTCCGCATCGAGCCGGTCCGTGCCACAGAAGTCGACGTACTCGGCGTACGTGCCCGCGTAGTCGACGATACCGGACGGCTCTATGTCGATGATACGTGTGGCAAGCTGGCCGATGAACCAGCGGTCATGCGACACGAGGATCAGAGTGCCCGTGTAGGCCTGGAGCCCCTCTACGAGCGCTTCGATCGATTCGAGGTCGAGATGGTTGGTCGGCTCGTCGAGGACCAGCACGTTCGGTTTCTCGATCGCCAGCCGTGTGAACACCAGCCGCGCCGCTTCGCCGCCGGACAGTGCGCCGAGATGCTTCTTCGCGTCGTCGCCCGAAAACAGTGTGAGCCCCATCTCGCCGCGGACATAGCCGATGTTCTTGTCACTGCAGTACTGCGTGATCCACTGCTCCGCCGTCATGTCCTCCGCACTCAGACCTTCGTGATGGTCCTGCGCAAGGTAGCCGGGGTGCGTTTCATAGCCCCACTCGACCGTGCCGCCATCCGCGGCAACTTCGCCCATGATGATCTTGAGCAGCGTCGACTTGCCGATGCCGTTCGGACCCATGATAGCCAGGCGGTCACCGCGGCGTACGGCCAGGTCGACGCCGTGCAGCACCCGCTTGTCGCCGTACGCCTTGCGAATGCCCTTCACCGTGAGCACGTCGCGGCCGCTGTGACGGCGCTCCTGCAGCCGGAACCTCGGGTAGCGGCGTGAACTCTGCGGCAGTTCCTGAAGCGTCTCCTGCTTCTTCTCGACCATCCGCAACTTGCTCTGCGCCTGCCTCGCCTTGCTGGCCTTCGCCCTGAAACGGTCCACGAACTCCATGGTCTGCGCGATCTCGCGTTCCCGCGACGCGATGTCCTTCTCGCGACGTTCGCGCTCGGCCTTTTTCGCATCGATGAATGTGCTGTAGTTGCCGCGATACGCCGTGACCTGCTCGTAGTCGACATCCAGGATGTGCGTGGCGACGCCATCCAGGAACTGGTGGTCGTGCGAGATGACGACGACCGGCCCGGCAAACTCGCGGATGAAGCCCTCCAGCCACCGGATCGACAGGATGTCGAGATGGTTCGTCGGCTCGTCGAGCAACAGCGCGTCAGGCGAAGACGCCAGAACCTGCGCCAGCAGAACACGCAGCTTGAATCCACCGGACAACGTCGACAGTGGGTGCCGGTGCACCGATGCAGGCAGACCCAGGCCCTCGAGAATCGTGGCGGCCCGCGACTCGGCGGTGTAGCCGTCGTAACGCAGGATCGTGTCCTCGAGGACCGCGTAGCGATCCGCATCGAAGTGGTCGTGCGCATTCGCGAGCAGCGCTTCGTGCTCGACCATCGCGTCCCACAACTCGCGGTTGCCCATCATGGCTACGTTCAGGATCAGCTCATCCTCGTACACGAACTGGTCCTGCCGCAGCACGCCCAGACGCACGCGGTTCGGTATCGCAACCGTCCCGCCCGTCGCCCGGTCGTGCCCGCTCAGGATGTTGAGCAGCGTCGTCTTGCCGCTCCCGTTCGCACCCACGAGACCGTAGCGCTCGCCCGGATTGAGCTGGAACGCCGCATCGGCGAACAGGACGCGGTCGCCGTATTCCTTGATGAGATTCGACACTGATATCATAGCCCTGAAAGATAACGGAAACGGGGCGAAAAGTGAGCGGCCCCGGGTCGCTTGCCGGGCGTGTCGCACCCGCCGTACTCTCCTGCCCGGCGAGCCCGCCACCCGCGACGGGTCGCTTCGCACAGCCACCCAGACGAGTGATCATGCCCGCCCACACCAGAAGCGCGCTCCGCGAATACCCCGGCCAGTGGGTCGGTTGACCGCGCGCGGCATTCCGGGCGACGTTCCGCGGATCAGTGTCGTCGTCGCACCGATCCATTCGGGTGCGGCGCTGGGTGGTGCGCTTGCGGCTCTGGACGCACAGGTCGGCGCACCGGCTTTCGACGTCATCGTTCCCGTCGACGCGAGTGTGGCCGGAGTTGGAGCACTGAAGGCTCGTTTTCCACGCGTCCGGTTCATTGACGTCGAGGGCACGGCCGCGCTGGCGAAGTCCGACCACATGGGCGTGAAGCACGAGGCGATCGACCGCAGGCGAGCGGCCGGGCTGGCCGCGGCACGCGCGCCCATCATCGCGCTCACCGAAGAGCACGCCCGGCCCGATCCGGACTGGTGCGCGCGGCTCGCGGCGCTGCACGCCGATCTGCCGCACGCTGTCATTGGTGGCGCCATCGAGAACGCGAACGGCCGCGTGATCAACCATGCGCTGTTCCTGGCGGACGCGGGGCGCTATCAGAACCCGTTGCCGCCGGGGCCGGCCGCTTTCGTGAGCGACATCAACGTGTCGTACAAGCGGGATCCGCTGTTCACGATCGCCGATGCCTGGTCGGAGCTGTACAACGAAACGCGCGTCCACGACGCATTGCGTGAACGTGGCCACATCACGTGGCTCTCACCGGAACCCGTCGTGCGCATCGACCGTGGCCCCATCACAGCGGCGTACGCACTGCATGAAGCGTTCGCGTGGTCCCGCCTGTACGCCGGCCGGCGAACGCGTGCGGCGAGTATCGATGCCCGGCTGATGCTTGCTCTTGCTGCGCCGCTTCTTGCGCCCGTGCTGCTCCTGAGGCAGGCGAAGGTCGCGCTGACACGCGGCAGGCTCGGGCCATTCATCCGGTGCCTGCCGTTCCTCTTGCTCGTCGATCTGGCGCGAACCGCAGGCGAGTGGGTCGGTTACGTCACAGGCCGCGAAGCGCCACTGCGCGCAGACTATCCGACTCGGTGAAGCGCATCCGGGACTCACACTTCTTCCGATATCCGGCGCTCGGGCTTCACGCTTCCGGGATCCGGCGCTCGGGGTTTCACGCTGGGGACGCAGGGGGAGCCGAGGACGCGGGACGGATTACTTGTTGTTGAACTCACGGCGGAGCACGGTTCGACGCGCGCCCGCGCCCCGGATCGCCGGCCGACGTTACCCAGCCATGTGGATGTCCACATCTCTGCCCGATCGTGAACTGGCCACCATCCGGGACCAGACCCCCAAGAGAGTTCCCCCAAAAAAATACCTGGCGGCTGCCTGCCCGGAGTCGGCGTCATCAGGAGGCGAAAGAACAGCAGCGTCCTCCGCCCCCACCGCGTCCCCTGCGCGAAACAGTCGTTCCTCCGCTCGCCGCCCGCGAGTCGCGGGCTTGCGTAGCGGGTGGTAGCGCCGCATTATTCAACCATGAGGTTGAATAACAGCGCCCATATCGATGCCGTCTTCCTCGCGCTAGCGCACCCCACGCGACGGCGCCTGCTCGAGAGATTGGCCGAACGCGGCGAAAGCCGAGTGACCGAACTGGCCGACGGCTTCGACGTCTCGCTCAACCAGATCTCGAAACACCTGAAGATCCTGGAGCGCGCGGGGCTGATGCGGCGGCGGAGGGAAGGGCGCGAGCATCGTTGTGCGGCCGATCTGCGGTCGCTGATGGCGGCGCGCACCTGGATGGACGCCTACGCGACCTTCTGGCGGGAGTCGCTGGAGGGACTCGATACCTGGCTCGACTCGAAACCGGAACCCGAGGAGAACGACGAATGACGAGGAGCGCGACCGAACGCCTGGAACTGCGTCACCGGTACGACCACACGCCGGACCGTGTCTTCGACGCGTGGACGGATGCGCGGGGCATGACATCGTGGATGCGTCCGGGACCGACCACCGATGTGAAGGCCGAGCTGGACGTCCGTGAGGGCGGCGCATTCTCGATCGACATGATCTTCGGCGACCAGTCGATCCTGCACACGGGCACGTACGAGGTGGTCGATCGGCCCCGGCGCCTCGTGTTCACCTGGAATGCGCCACATCTCGACGTGCCGACGAAGGTCAGCCTGGACTTCCGGGCGGTCGAGGGAGGTACTGAACTCGTGCTGGTCCATGAGGGGCTGCCGTCGGAGGAGTCCGCGACCAACCACACGCAGGGGTGGACGCAGATTCTCGGTCACCTCGAGGCCAGTCTGGGCGAAGCGTGAGGCAACTATCGGATCTTGGCGAGCCTGGCCTGGTCCGAGATGCCCCACTTCACGTTCGCGATCAGGAACGTGCGGTTCGGCTGGTCGAGCGAGTCGAAGTGGGTGCCGAGGCCCGTTGCGATCCACACGTTCGGTGCAAGCCGGAACTCGAGGCCGGCCGACCATCCGCTGAGGTCCTCGTCGAGCGAGACCACGTTGTCCTCGTCCGCGGTCCGCCACTCGCGGCCCCACTCGCCGAACAGATTGAACGTCGATGAACCGCCGATCACGCGCACGCCCGCATTGAACGCGGTGTAGGACGGCGAGGTCTGGACGTCCGCCCTGCGTTTGTACGTCGCCTGCCCGAGCACCTGCAGCTTCGAGCCGACCGGCAGCGAGCCCACCAGCCACGCGTCCAGGCCCGAGAACTCGCCTCGATCGACTTCGCCATTCAGGAAGCTGGCGCCGAACGCGGCCGCCAGAGCGAGCTGCGC
>DATKCF010000230.1:0-7026 GCA_035513345.1 Longimicrobiales bacterium | reverse complement strand
GTAGTACACGCCATCCTTCTCGAGCCCGTGTCCGATGATTCGGCAGGCGCATTGGTCGCATCGGGGGGCGAGCGCCTGGATGGCGCATTCGAAGCTGTCGAACGTGTGGGTCTCGCCGTTCATGGTGACGTCGAACGTCTTGTCGTAGTGGTTGCCGCACAACTCGCAGGTCACCATTACATCCTCCGGTGCTTTGGGGTGATCATCGGGCTGAAGTAGATACACGAACCATACCAGACACGCAGAGGGCGGGACCGTCGGTCGGTCGGCGCGTGGTCGGGAGCGCGCATCGGTCGCGTGTCTCGCCGCCACGGAACGGTCGTGCGTGGCCGCGACGGAAGCGTGGTTCCGCGGGCGACGGTCGCGGAACCAGGACGTTAGCCATTGTTCGTCGACGACGGTCCGGCCCACCGTCAGCCCGCAGCCTCGGACCGGCGCTTCAGTCCTTTCGCCTCCATCTGCACGTAGCGCCGGGCGAGCCGGCCGAACAGCAGGCGCAGCAGAGGTGAGAGCGGCCCGGTCCACTCGACGGAGAGTGTGACGCGTGCCCCGTCGTTTCCCAGCGCCTCGACACGGTGGTCGGCCACGGACCGGACACCGGGCGATGTGTTCTGCCATCGGAAGGAGCGGCCGGGATCGAGCGCGGTCACGGTCCAGATCGCGGTGGGCAGTCGCGGCTGGCGAATCCGGACCCGGCTTCCCACCCGAAGCGGCTCGCCTTCGAGCAGCTCCACGCCCGTGACCGACGACGTCCACTCCGGCCAGCGCTCGACGTCGCTCATGAACTCCCAAACGCGCGCTGCAGGAGCCGCGATGTCGATGCGCCGTTCGATCGTCATGCCTCGCTTGCCACTCAGGGTTCGCACGTTCGTCTGCGGACGCAATCGAGACGCCCGCGCAACGTCGTCTTCGTTCCGGTGGTCCGTGCCCGGTTCGCCTTCGATAGGAGCGGTTCCTTCATACAGCCCGACTGTAACATAGTCGCGGTAGTCGTGGACCCGCGATGCCGACCGCCGATCTGGTGCGCATGCGGATCGAAGTCCGGGATCGCTCGGCCGCCTGGATCGAGCGCACGCATTCCAGGCGTTGACGCAATTCGTTTGCGGCTGTACTTTGATAATCAAAGTCACTCTGATATCCAGAGTCGGGCCCGTGCCGACCGCGTCCGCCTGACATCGCGGCCGCGGACCGCGCCGACTCACTGAGGTCACATGAACCAGCAGACCGCACAAGGCGAACTCGCATCGATACGCTCGCTCATGGCCGACAGCCAGGCGTTCCTGAGCGGGACGTGGCAGCATCAGTTGCTGTGGGGCACGCTCGCGGCAATCGGGCTGAGCGCGACGTGGGTGGCGGCGCGCGAGGAATCGTATACGGCGATCGGGTGGATCTGGGGTGTGACGCTGGTCAGCGGCTGGCTCTGTTCGGTCTGGTTGATGCGACGTGGGACCGGCTCACCGGTGCGGAACGTTGCGACGCGCGCGTTCGGAGGCATCTGGCTGTCTCTGGGTGTGACGTTGACGCTGATCGGAACGGTGTCGATCTACTCGGGTGCGCTCGAGCCGTCGAGTCTGCCGGGCGTGCTCGCGCTTGTCTTCGGTGCGGGCTACTTCGCCAGCGGCTTCATGGCCGGAATGCCGTGGTTGTCAGCAGTGGGTGTGGCGTGGTGGGCCAGCGGTGTGGGGCTCTTGTTCCGGCGAGGTCCGGGGGGCCTGCTGGTTCTTGCGGTGCTGGTGCTCTTGCTGGAGGTGATGCCTGCGCTGGTGTTGCGCAATCGGGAACGAGCGGGTGCGGCGCGGAGCTGATGACGGAGTCGTCGCCTTTCGACTACAGGGCGCTGGACGACGTGATCCACTCGCGGATCCGTCTGGCGGTGATGGCGATTCTGGCGTCCGTGGATGACGCGGAGTTCACGTTTCTGCGTGATCGGGTGGGGGCGACGGACGGCAACCTGAGCACGCACCTGACGCGGCTGACGGAGGCCGGGTACGTGACGAGCCGCAAGTTCCTGGTGGACGGACGCGCCGCGAGCCGGTACCGGCTGACGCGGCCGGGGCGACGCGCATTCTCGAACTATCTGAAGCAGATCGAGGATCTGCTGGGGGGGCTGGAGCCGTGAATACTCTCGGCGGCGTGCATCTCGTGTTCTCGTTCGTCGCGATCGGTGCGGGTGCCGTGGTTGCGCTCATGCCGAAGGGCACGCGCTGGCATCGCACGCTGGGGCACGTGTACGTGATGTCGATGATCGGTGTGGTGGTGACGGCGTTGGGAATCTACGACCTGACAGGTCGTTTCGGCCCGTTCCATTTCGCGGCGCTGATCGGCGGGCTGACGCTCGCGGCCGGGATGTACACGGTGTTGTGGCGGAGGCCGCGCGGGAAATGGATCGAGTCGCACGCGACATGGATGAGCTGGTCGTACGTCGGTCTGATGGCCGCGTTCTTCGCAGAGTCGCTGTCACGCTTCGTGATGCCGCGCGTTGCGCCGTTCCTCGACGGCTCCGCTCTGTGGGGTGTGTTCTGGACGGCGGTCGGTGTCGCCACCTTCGGCGTGACCGCCATCGGATGGTGGCTCGTGAAGACCCGATTGCCGCGCGCGGTCGAGACGACGCCCGCCGCGATTCGCCGGGAGCGCCACAACCTCCGCTCGGTCGAGAACGACGGCCTCACCATGGAAAGCTGACCCCCGCCGCTGCCCGCGTTCCGCCCGGCGGGGCTTGACAAATCAAGTTTTGTTTATGTATACTGGATCATGGCAACTTCGGCCACGGCCAGCCTGGATCTGAACCTCCAGCGCCTGAAGGCGCTCAGCGATGAGAAGCGCGTCCGGATCCTGACGCAGCTCGCCGGCGGTGAACGCTGCGTCTGCGATCTCACCGACGCCCTCGACACCGGCCAGTCCCTGCTGTCGTTTCACCTCAGGACGCTGAAGGACGCGGGTCTGGTCACTGATCGCCGCGCCGGCCGATGGGTACATTACTCCCTCAATGGTGACGCGCTTGCTGACCTCGAGGACTTCCTGCGTTCGATACGCGAGGCATCCGCGGCCACTCCCGCTACGGCGGAGGCCTGTTGTGACTGATCGGATTTTTTTGGCGTGTCGCATCAATCACTATTGATTGATGTCAGGTGGATGAGTACGGATCTGACACGAGGACACACATGAGATACGCGTTGATCAGCGACATCCATGCGAATCTGCCGGCGCTCGAGGCGGTACTGGCCGACATCGACGCGCGTTCTGAGATCGACGCGACGTACCACCTGGGCGATCTGGTTGGCTACGCCCCGTGGCCCGACGAGGTGGTGAGTCTGCTTCGCGAGCGCGCGATTCCGGGCATCGCCGGCAACTACGACAGCACGACCGCCACGGACTACAAGCATTGCGGGTGCAGGTACGAGGATGCCCGGCAGGAGGAGCTGTCTCATCTCTCGTACGAGTGGACCCGGGCTCACGTGTCGGCGGAGACGAAGCGTTTTCTTGGTTCGCTGCCGTTTCGCATCGACGTTCGGCCGCTCGGCGGTCACGTGGGCGGACCTCGCCTGATCCTGCTGCACGGCAACCCGGTTCTGAATACGGTCTACTGGACCGAGGATCGGCCGGACCGGTTCTGCGTTCGGATGGCCGAGTCGGTGAGCGCGAGGGCGGGCGACGTGATTGCGTTCGGGCACACGCACAAGCCGTGGCATCGTGAGGTGGAGGGCATCCACTTCGTGAATACGGGATCGGTCGGCCGCCCGAAGGACGGTGACGCTCGCGCGGGCTACGCGGTCGTGACGATGGCAGGCGACAGCGCGGCAGTCGAGTTCGTGCGCGTTGAGTACGATGTGGAACGGGCGATGGAGGGCGTACGGGCGAGCGATTTGCCCGACGATTTCGCAGAGATCCTGCGCACCGGCGGCAGGCTGCCGGAGTCGGCAGGACAGGAGGCATAGATGAGAGTTGACGTGTTCGATCCGGCGATGTGCTGTTCGACTGGCGTATGCGGCCCGGATCTGGATCCGCAGTTGGTGCAGTTCGCGGCGGACGCGAAGTGGCTGTCGGAGCAGGGGGTGACGGTTGAGCGCCACAATCTCGGGCAGGAGCCGGGCGCATTCATGAGCAATGCACTGGTTCGCCGAACGCTCCAGGCGGAGGGCGTCAGTTGTCTGCCGCTCGGCGTACTGGAGGGTGAGGTGATCTTCCGCGGCGGTTATCCTGCGCGCGCGGAGCTGGTGCGCATGCTGGCCATGACGGACAAGGTAGCCTGATGCTGCACGTAGTCGAGCATCCCACGCGCTACCTCTTCTTCACTGGCAAGGGCGGCACAGGGAAGACGTCACTGGCGACGGCGACGGCAGTGGCGCTGGCGGATCGCGGGCGTCGTGTCCTGCTCGTTTCGACGGATCCGGCATCGAATCTCGGCCAGGTACTCGAGTGCGAGGTCAGCGACGTGATCGTCGCGGTCCCCTCAGTCCCGGGCCTGAGCACGGTCAACATCGATCCGGAGGCTGCGGCGAGTGCGTATCGTGAGCGCGTGGTCGGCCCGGTGCGCGGCGCGCTGCCCGACGATGCCGTGCAGCAGATCGTCGAGCAGCTCTCGGGCGCATGCACGACGGAGATCGCGTCATTCGACGAGTTCACGAAATTGCTGACCGACGACGCGATCGCAGCGACGTACGATCACATCGTGTTCGACACAGCACCGACCGGGCATACGCTCCGACTGCTGCAGTTGCCGGCGGCGTGGAGCAGCTTCATCGACGACAATCCCGACGGCGCGTCCTGCCTCGGTCCGATGTCCGGTCTCGGGGCACAGCGCGAGCAGTACGGTGCGGCCGTCCGGTCCCTCTCCGATGCCGCGTTGACGACACTGGTCCTCGTGGCACGGCCGGAGCCCTCGGCGCTGGAAGAAGCCAGCCGGACGAGCGCCGAGCTGTCCGCCCTCCACATCGACAGCCAGCGCCTCATCATCAATGGCGTGTTCGAGGCCCGCGATCCTTCCGACACGCTCGCGGCCGCGCTTCAGCGGCGAGGCGAGGACGCAATGCGGGACATGCCGGCGAGTCTGGCTTCGCTGCCGCAGGAGCGACAGGCGTTGCGCGCTCACAATCTCGTGGGTGTGGCGTCGCTCCGGTCACTGGTTGCCGACGATACGCACATGTTTGACAGTGTGGCGAGCGGCAGGATTGTGAGCGAGGCGCTGCCGGAATCCGTGAGCAGCTTCTCGACGAGGTTGCCGACGCCGGCCGCGGCATGATCATGGTGATGGGCAAGGGGGGCGTCGGCAAAACGACGATCGCCGCAGCCGTCGCGGTCGATCTCGCCTCGCGCGGACTTCCGGTGCACCTCTCGACCACGGACCCCGCCGCGCACGTCACGGAAACGCTGGGCGGTGAAGTCGAAGGTCTCACCGTTACGCGCATCGATCCCCGGGTTGAGACCGAGCGCTACATCCAGCGCGTCATGCAGGTCAAGGGCAAGGATCTCGATGATGCGGGCCGGGACCTTCTGGCCGAGGACCTCCGCTCTCCCTGCACGGAAGAGGTCGCCGTATTCCACGCCTTCTCCCGCATCGTGAACGAAGCGCGGCGCGGCGTCGTCGTGCTCGACACGGCGCCGACCGGTCACACGCTCCTGCTCCTCGACGCGACGGGCGCGTATCACCGGGAAGTGCTGCGATCGAGCAGCATGCCGGCCGAGCGCGTCGTGACGCCGATGATGCGGCTGCGCGATCCCGACCACACGCGCATTCTCATCGTGACGCTGCCGGAGACGACACCGGTGCTGGAGGCCGAGGCCCTGCAGTCGGACCTCCGCCGTGCCGACATCGAGCCCTGGGCGTGGATCGTGAATCAGAGCCTCGCCGCTTCCGACACGACCGATCCGCTGCTCCGTGCGCGTGCCGCGGCCGAAGCGCCGCTCATCGAGCGCGTGCAGGATCAGCTTGCCAGGCGCAGCGCGATCGTGTCGCTGCAGGCCGAGGCGCCTGTCGGACGCGATCGCCTGCGCGCACTCATCTCGAGCGCACCAGCACACGCAGAACCGAGCCATGCCTGAATCACTCACACGAAAGCTGTCGTTCCTCGACCGGTACCTCACGGTCTGGATCTTCACCGCGATGGGGCTGGGCGTGGCGCTGGGCTACTTCCTCCAGGCACCCATCGAGGCTTTCAACGAGCGGCTCACGGTGGGCCAGCATACCAATCTGCTGATTGCCATCGGCCTGATCCTGATGATGTACCCGCCGCTGGCGAAGGTGAAGTACGAGTTGATGCCCAAGGTCTTCGCGGACACGCGCATCCTCGGCCTGTCGCTCGTGCAGAACTGGATCATCGGTCCGATCCTGATGTTCTCTCTGGCAGTAGCGTTCTTCGGCTTCATCGCGCCCGCGCTGTTCGGACCGGATCCGCGCTGGGGCTACTACATGGTCGGCCTCATCCTGGTCGGCATCGCCCGCTGCATCGCGATGGTGCTGGTCTGGAACCAGCTGGCGCGAGGCAACAGTGAGTACGCGGCGGGCCTGGTCGCACTCAACAGCGTGTTCCAGATCGTCACGTTCGGCGTGTATGCCTGGATCTTCGTAACGGTGCTGCCGCCCGTATTCGGTCTGGAGGGTGTTGTCGTCGACGTGAGCATCGGCCAGATCTTCTCGAGCGTCATGATCTACCTGGGCATTCCGTTCGCCGCAGGCATCCTGAGCAGAGTGATTCTGCTGCCGATCAAGGGACACGAATGGTATGACCGCGTGTTCGTGCCGAAGATATCGCCCATCACGCTGGTCGCGCTGCTCTTCACGATCGTGGTCATGTTCAGCCTGCAGGGCGAACGCATGATCCAGCAGCCGCTCGATGTGCTGTGGATCGCCGTGCCGCTGTCGTTCTACTTCGTGATCATGTTCCTGGTCAGCTTCTTCATGGCCTACCGGCTCGGAGCGGACTACAGCCGGAGCGCCACGCTGGCGTTCACTGCTTCAGGCAACAACTTCGAGCTCGCGATCGCCGTCGCCATTGCCGTGTTCGGCATTTCGTCCCCCGTCGCGTTCGC
>DATKCF010000229.1:0-18271 GCA_035513345.1 Longimicrobiales bacterium | reverse complement strand
CCGTTGCCGCCGCCCCGCTCACCGCCCGGTCTTGAGGTCGAGGAACCACACGACCACTCACCTGCGGAGGTGCCCATGTCCACCCATCGGCTGCTGCTCGCCACCCTGTCGTTCGCTGTCGTATCCTGCGCGGACCCTACGGCCCCGGTACCTGAGCCCGCGGCGAGTGTCTGGGCACCGGGCCACCGCGTCGTCGGCAGCGGTCACGTCCACACGCCTGCCGGTCTCCGCGAATTCACGTTCCATTCCGTCGAACATCCGAACGGAGACGTGACCGGCAGCTTCAAGGTGGTCCTGCCGAACGGCCTCTTCTTCGAAGCCGACGTGACCTGCATGGCCGTGGAGGGCAACACGGGCTGGGTGGCGGGCACCATCCGCGATACCAACGCGGCCGCCGTCATCGTGGGCACCCGCTCCCTGTTCTACGCGATCGACGGCGGCGAAGGAGCAAGCGCGACCGACATCGTGAGCATCGCGGCCTTCAACGTCGCTGCGGGCGGCGACCTCGCCTTCTGTGACGCGCGTCCTCTCGCGCTGCCTCCGCTCACCGTCACAGCGGGCAACGTCCAGGTCCGCTAGAATTCGGAAGGCCGTTCGATCTTCTGCCCCAAACCGGAGCGCGTCGGTCACCGGCCGACGCGCCTCCGGTACGGGAACCGACCGGGTGACGGATGAACATGGAAGAGCCCCGCCCACGGCGTACGCGATTCATCGATCGCAGGGTGCTCGTAGTCGGTGGCGCCTGGTTCGCCGTCGCGCTCTTCTCGGCCGCACAGATCTGGATCGCCCGCGCCGCGCTCGGCGACCCGCCGCCGATCACTCCACTGCTCATCCTCGAGCTGCCGATCTGGGCATTCTGGGCACTCCTGACCGTGCCCATCGTGGCGCTCGCGCGGCGCTTCCCGCTGGATCGCACGCGCGTGCTGCGGAGCGTGCTCGTGCACACGCTGGCGGCCATCACGATCGCGGTCGTCTCCGTGGCCTTCAAGATGGTCTGGTATCAGACGTTCAATCCGTATCCACTCGGCGGCGACTCCGCGACGACGTGGTTCTGGCAGTACTTCCGGCAATCCTTCATTGTCGGCTTCGTCATTTACTGGGCCGTGATCGGCGTGTACCACGCCTTCACGAACTACTTCCTCTATCGCGAGCGCGAGCTCGAGGCGTCACGGGCGCGGGAGCAGCTCACCGAGGCACGCCTGCAGACCCTCCGGATGCAGCTCCATCCGCATTTCCTGTTCAACACGCTGAACTCGGTGTCCGCCCTGCTCGAGGATCAGCCGGGAGAGGCGCGCCGGGTGATCGCGCAGCTCGCGGATCTGCTGCGCGCATCACTGCGCTCCGATGCGCTCCACGTGATCGCGCTTGAGGACGAGCTCCAGTTCCTGCGCCGTTACATGGACATCGAGCAGATCCGCTTCGGCGATAGGCTGGACGTGGACCTCCGTATCGACCCGGCGACGCGCCGCGCCGCGATCCCGAGCTTCCTCTTCCAGCCGCTCGTCGAGAACGCCATCCGTCACGGCGTCGCGCACCGCGAGAGCGATGGCCGGCTCTGGATCTCGGCGGAGCGTCACAACGGCGCGCTGGTTATTCACGTGATGGACAACGGACCCGGCATGCCACAGCGACCTGTGAAGGAGGGTGTCGGCCTCGCGAATACGCGACGGCGCCTCGAGGAGCTGTACGGATCCGGGCAGTCGCTGTCACTGGACACCCGGGACGGTGGCGGCGTGGACGTCCGCGTGGAGATCCCGTTCCGTGTGCTGGAAGGTGCCGGATGACGGAATGCGCCGACCGCGGCGACCTGACCGCGCTGGTCGCGGACGATGAAGCGCTGGCCCGGCGCCGCATCGTCGAGCTGCTCCGCCACCGCGAGGGAATCCGTGTGCTTGCCCAGTGCGCGAGCGGACGATCCACGCTCGACGCGGTGCGCGCCCATGCGCCGGACATCCTCTTCCTCGACGTCCAGATGCCCGGTCTCACGGGCTTCGAAGTACTGTCGATGCTGCAGCCGGAGGAGCGGCCCCTCGTCATCTTCTCCACGGCGTACGACGAGTATGCGCTCACCGCCTTCGAAGTCCACGCCATCGACTACCTGCTCAAGCCGTTCGCCGATGAGCGCTTCCACGAAGCGCTCAGGCGGGCGGAGCAGGCCATGCGGAACCGGCGTGCGTCGGTGCTGCACGAGCGCCTCCGCGCCCTGGTCGAGCAGGTGGCGGACTCGCCGGCTGTCGTCGACCGGCAGACGTCGCCGGGCATCTACCTCGAGCGCTTCGCCGTTCGGGAGGATGACCGCATGACCGTCATCGACGTCGCCACCATAGACTGGATCGAGGCCGTCCGCGACTACGTTCGGCTCCACGCCGGCGCGGCGACGCATCTGGTTCGCGCGACGACGGCCGCACTCGAACAGCGCCTCGACCCCGCCCGGTTCATGCGCATACACCGATCGACCATCGTGCAGCTGGACCGGATCCGGCAGCTGCTCGCCGATGGGCACGGCGAGTACGTCGCGATCCTGCATGGGGGTGAGCGACTGCGGGTGGGCCGCAGCTACCGCGACGCGGTGCTGCGCCGCCTCGGACTGCATTGGTGAGCGCCCGTCCCGGTCTTCGGGCAGCCGTCGCCCTCGCCGATAGCGGCGGCTGCGTCAGCGGGTCCAGGGCGTGACAGACATGTAACGATCCGATACCATGGCGGAGGGGTCGGGCGACACGCGGTAAGCGCTCCAACTCTCTGCCACGCCGGACGATCCACGGCACCCGACTGTCCGGCACGATTCCGGCGCGTCGCTGCGGGCGCCCTGCCCGGCCGTTCCGGTCCGATCACCACCAGCGGCGGAGAAGTCGCGTGAGCGCGAGCATCCTGATCGTTGACGCCGGCGGCCGTAGCGCCTGAACCGGCCCCCTGCCCGGGTCCTGCCTGCCGTTCGCCGGTGTGGTTGCGCCTGCTGTCACAGAATGGTTAGGTTGCGCGTTGAACACATGAGTGTGTAGAAAATGTGCGCCGGTCGCCGGACGACCTCGTGGTCCGGCAGCCCGGTTTTCACCGCGGTACCTTCGCAGTCCCGGTTCCACGACTTCGCGCGGACCCGATCGGAAGCGTTCGATCGGGGCTCCCGCTTTGGGTTTTCGAAGGTCGCAGCCGAGCCAGCCCGTCATGGGGTGCGGGCCGATCCGGGGGAGCCGATCCGGGGGATCGGTGTGCCCGTGGCCCGACGCGACACGAAATGTGACGGAGCCCGGGGTCCGTTCTGGTCGAACGACGGCGACTCGACCGGATCCCACCCCGAGCCAGTCCAGGTTTTCACACAGGTGCAGGCGGACCTGGCACGCGGGCGTGCCCGCGTGTGTGCGCTCATCAGATCGTACCACACCACGACGCCCAGAGGAGGTCGGAATGGCCAGAGGCATCACGAATCACAGCGGTCGAGCAGGACTCGTCACGGTGGTTGTTCTGGCCGTGGCGCTGGTCCACGGGCCGGTCGAAGCGCAGCAGTTCGGAACGGTATCGGGGACAGTCACGGCCACGACCACGGGCCAACCGATCAACGGGGCGCAGGTATCGATCGTCGGTACGGCGCTGGGCACGCTCACGAACGCGGATGGCCGGTTCGCGATCACGCGGGTGCCAGCGGGCACGCACACGGTCCAGGTCGTGAGCCTGGGGTTCGGCACGGATACGCAGGAGATCACGGTCACGGCCGACCAGGGGACTGCGGTAACCTTCCAGCTCGAGGTATCGGCGGTCGACCTCGACGAGATCGTGGTAACGGGCACGGCGGGCGCGGTCGAGCGGCGCAAGATCGGCGTGTCGCTCGCGACGGTCGACATGAGCAAGGTGACGGAGGCGCAGCCGATCGACGGATTCGGGCAAGCGCTTGAGGGCCGGATCCCGGGTCTGCGTTCGATCGGCGTCGTGGGCGGCGTCGGCGCGACGCGCGAGCTGCGGATCCGCGGGACGGACAGCTTCCGTCTGAACCAGCGGCCGGTGATCTACATTGACGGCGTCCGCGTGGACGGCAGCGGCGGCGAGTGGGGCAGCATGGGTGATGCGACGTGCTGCGCGTTCTCGGGCGGCGCTGGCGAAGATCGGTTGTCGGACCTGAATCCGGACGAAATCGACCGGGTCGAGGTGATCAAGGGTCCGGCGGCCGCGACGCTGTACGGTTCGGAGGCATCGGGCGGCGTGATCCAGATCTTCACGAAGCGCGGCCGCAACAACAGCCCCGCGAACTTCTCGTTCTCGACGACGGTCGGATTCAACCGTCACCGCGCGAACTTCCCGACGCATCTGCGCAGCAAACTACCGATCACGGGCCAGGATGGCTTCGTCGCACTGGACCCGAACAAGACGCTGATCGAGAACGGCCTGGTCAACAGCTACGACCTGACGGTCGACGGCGGCGGCGAGAACATAACGTACTTCGTATCGGGCGGTTTGGCCTTCGAGGAAGGCTCGGTCAAGCCGAACGACCAGAAGCGCGGGAATCTGCGTGTCAACCTGAACTGGACCGTCGGTGACAACATCACGGTCGGCGTGTCGTCCGGCTATGTGCGGAACCGGATCCTGTCACTCCAGTCGGGCAACAACTGGCTGGGCATCTATACGAACGCGCTTCTGTCGAACCCGCGGAACGCGACACCGGAGGCGCCGTATGGCGGCGGACTCGATGTGAGCGTGCTGGATGCGAAGGAGATCAAAACGTTCTCCGATGCCGATCGGTGGACGGGCGCTGTAACGCTGAACTACAGCATGCGGCCGAACTTCACGCACAAGGCCACGATCGGCCTGGACGCGGTGAACGACCAGAAGACGCGGATCCTGCCGTTCGGCAAGCACTACACGTACATCGGCACGAACGGCGAGCGGAACATCGGCTACCGGAACGCGCGCAAGTTCACGACGGACTATCTGGCCAATCTCAACTACTCGCTGCCGTGGTTCTCGGGCGCGTTCGCGTTCGGCGGCCAGGCGTACTGGGACGTGGCGTCGGAGTCGATGGCGACGGGCAAGGACTTTGCGGGTCCGGGCGTGACCACCGTAGGTGGCGCGGCGAGGACGTTCGGCGACGAGGATTTCAACGAGGACATCAACATCGGCGGTTTCGTCCAGAACCGGTTCGACCTGGGCGATCTGTTCGTGACGACGGCCGTCCGCGTTGACGGCAACAGCGCGTTCGGCGAGAACTACGGGTTCCAGGTCTATCCGAAGGCCGACTTCGCGTACAACCTGCCCGCCCGGATGCGTCCGGACTTCCTGAGCAGCATGAAGATCCGCGCCGCCGTGGGGACGGCGGGCAAGGCGCCGGGCGCGTTCGACCAGTTCAAGACCTACCAGCCGAACACGGTGCTGGATGACGAGGCGGGCGTGGCGCCGGACAACCCCGGTAACGACGAGCTGGAGCCGGAGAACAAGGTCGAGTACGAGGCGGGCTTCGACCTCGGCCTGTTCGACAACCGCCTTGGTGTGGACTTCACGTTCTACAACGCGAGGACGACGAACGCGCTGCTCGAGATCGACCTGCCGCCGAGTCTCGGGTTCTCGGACGGTCAGCTCCGCAACGTAGGCGAGATCCTGAACCGCGGGGTCGAGCTCAGCCTCAACTCGACGCTGGTCGACAGAGGCTCGTTCCGGTGGAACGCGAACCTGAACTACGAGTGGACGCACAACGAGATCCTGGACCTCGGCGAGACGGCGATCCGCGATTCGCTGCCCGTCTACGGGAACGACATCGTCGTCTGCTCGGGCGCCAACGCTCCGTGCGGCAACGTGCCGATCCGGTGGGAGTACTTCAATTCGCTCGGGGGGCTCCGCGAGGGATATCCGATCGGGACTTTCGTTTCCCGCAAGATCGTCGGCTGGGATCCGGAGGAACGCGAGCACGTGCGTTCGACGTACAGTTCGTATCTCGGCCAGCTCTTCCCGGACCACCTGGCTTCGTTCACCAACGACTTCCAGTTAGGCCAGTCGCTGCGTCTGAACATCCAGTTCCGTGGCGAGTGGGGCGCAGTGATGGCGAACAGCGACCGGTCCTACGGCGTGCGGCAGTACGCGTACGACGAGTACAACCAGTTCCTTGACGAGAACCTGGAGCCGACGGCTCAGGCGGACTCCGTGCTGAATTACATGCGGCTGGTCACGCCGGCGGACTCCCGTGATCACATCCGGCTCCAGGAAGTCGCGCTGACGTGGAGGCTTCCGCAGTCGCTCACGAGCAAGATGGGTCTGCAACAGTCATCGATCACGGTGGCGGGCTACAACCTCCAATGGTGGGATGACTGCCACTGTCCGGATCCGAACCAGCAGTACCGGGGCGGAACGAGCTTCGGGACGAGTCCTTTCCTGGGGCTGCCGCAGCCGAGACGTTTCCTGTTGTCCTTCAGAACGAGGTTCTAGGCAAATGAGAAACAGGAAGCCGGGAACCCATGACTCTGAGAGGACTCTCATGACGACGAGGAGCTTCGCGAAGCTCGGTGTAGTCGTGGCGGCCATTATCGGCCTCGCCGCGTGCAAAGATATGCTGACGGTTACCGACCCTGATCGATATACGAGCGAGGACCTGGACGGCGCGCTGCCGGCGGTTGCGAACGGCGTGGAAGGCGCGGTCCACGAGGTCATCGACACGTACGTCGTCTATCAGTCCCTGCTCTCCGACATCTACGAGCATACGGGGACGTGGAGCGGGTACGATGAGGTCGACCACGGCCGCTTCATCTACGGCGCCTCGGCCATGGACGGTACGATGAACGCACTGCTGCGAGCGCGCTGGTTCGCAGGGGATGCGGAGGAGCGGTTCAAGCGCGTGCTCGGCGAGGAGGAAGCCGCGACCAGTCCGCTTACGGCACAGGTCCGGCTGGCCGGCGCGATGGTCGATCTTTACCTCGGATCGGCATGGTGCGAGGCGCCAGCGGTAGCTGATGGCCCCGCGGTTTCCGACATGGAGCTGCTCCAGCAGGCGGTGACGAAGTTCACCGCGACGATCCAGATTGCGACGACGGCGGGTGAGACGGACATCGTGACCGCAGCGATTGCCGGTCGGGCGCGAGCGAACCTGTTGCTCGGCAAGTTCGGCGAGGCGGCGGCTGATGCCGGCCAGGTGCCGGACGGGTTCAGCTATGACGCGAAGTTCAACAACCAGTCATCGAACTGGGTCGTGACGGTGACGACGGCCACATTCAACGAAGCCGCGGGGCTGCGCCGGAAGTGGTGGCCCCTGGTCGACGACGACGCGGGTGGTCCCACGTTCATGCGCGATCCCTACACGAACGAACTGGATCGGCGCAAGCCGGTCCACTGGGACGGCGACCGTGCGACGGACAACGTCACGCCGCATTACAGCCAGTGGAAGTACACGCTCGAGAGCGACGACATTCCCATGGTGCATGCGGATGAGATGAGGCTCATCGAAGCCGAGGTGCTCATGCGGGGCGGCGACTACGATGGCGCCATGGCGATCATCAACGAGTTGCGTGCCAATGTCGGCCTCTCACCGATCGCGGTCCCGACGACCGAGGCGGCGATGGTGGAAATCCTGTTGTCGGAGCGTGACGCGGAGATGTTCATGGAGGGCATGAGGCCGGTGGACCTCTGGCGGTTCGGTCTCACGAAGCAGGTGTTCGAGGCGATGGCGGATCCCGAGCGGCCGGCGGTTGGCCGGCCGATCAAGTTCTCGATGAGCGACTCGGAGGCGTTGTTGAACAACCAGATCGCGGACGATCTGGCCCAGCGCTGCCTGCCGCGAACGAACTGATCGCGAGCCGACAGGCGGAACCGCAGATCGGGAGGGCGGTACCTTTCCTGAGGTACTGCCCTCCCCGTCCCCGAGGTAATCCAATGAAGCCGATGAACGTCCTCGGCTCATCAGACCGGTTCAGGAGCCGTTGCGTCGTTGCGGCCGCCACGAGCGGTTTCCTCCTCGCGGCTGCAGCCGCCGTCGTGCCCGACGGCCTTTCGGCGATGCAGACGGGCGAAGCAGTGATCCGGGGCACCGTGGTCGACACCGATACGGGCAGGGGCATCGACGGCGCCACCGTGGTGCTCGGCGAGAGGGTCCGGCAGGCCGTCACCGACAGCCGCGGCCGGTTCGGATTCGAGAGACTCCGGCCGGGCCGGTACATGGTGGCCGTCGAGAGGGTCAGTTACGAGCCGCGCACGGATACGCTGGATGTGCCGGATGGCGTTGCGCTGGAGCTGACGCTCCGGATCTCGCGGACGCCGATCGCGCTGCCGGGCATCAATGTGACCGTCCGTTCCCTGCTGCTCGAGGCCAGGGGCTTCTACGAGCGCGAGCGGCAGGGCTTCCGCGGCGTGTTCATGGATCGCGTCGCGATCGAAGATGCGGATCCGATCTACGTCGCCGACCTGTTCCGCAACATCCCCGGCGTCGCGGTGGTGGATGGCCGGCTCGTGATGAGCCAGAGCGTAACACTGCGGGGCGGCGGCCGCGGCTGCGAGCCTTCGCTCTGGCTCGACGGCATCCGCTCGGGGCTGCGCAACTACGACTACATCCGGCCCGACCACCTCGAGGGGGTGGAGGTCTATACCGGCGGCGGTGCCCCCGGGAAGTACAACGACCTGTGCGGTACGATCGTGATCTGGACGCGCGTGCCGGTCCGCCGCCGCTAGGTCGCTTGGTGAGGGAACTCATTTCTGGGAAAGTGTTTCTGGGGCGGGTTTCTGGGGTTCGCGCGGGGCAGCGTTGCCGGCGGTGTCCCTGCGTGTGCGGCGACGACACGGGTTTCTTTCACAGACTCTGCAGGAAGTGGATCAGGTTCTGACGCGCGTGTTCCGGGAGTGATCGGAACCGGTCGCGCGCGCGGGCTGCCTCGCCGCCGTGCATCTCGATGGCGGCGCTGAGATTCTGCGCCATGCCGTCATGCAGGAAGATGCTCCGCAGGCGGAGTCCGACCAGCGGCGTGGTTCGCCACTCGGCGGGCCCGGCGCCCGGCGCGCAGATGTCGGCGAGGTCGGGGCCGAGGTCGTGGAGCAGGAAGTCGGAGTACGCGCGGAAATGTTTCTCTCTGAGCGCCGGTGATGTGTCGATGCCGGTCTTCCAGATCGGGGTGTGGCAGCCGTCGCATCCGATGCGGCTGAAGATCGAACGCCCTGCCTCGATCGATGCGTGATCACGGTCGTCGCGCGGCGGTCTGGCGGCTGGCGGAGCGAGGAAGCGGATGTAGTCGACGAGAGACGCGAGGAAGGCCTCGTCGACTTCCGGGTCCGGCGCCGGATCCACCTCAGGCGGCATCGACCGGTCCTGCAGCGCCGCTTCGGTCGGGTACCGGGGCGTAGTCAATCCCATCTCTCCTCTTGCCGCGTCCTCGACGAAGGAAGCGATGGTCGCGTGGCGAGCCTTCACGCCGAATCGTCCGGGCCCTCCATCGACGCTCGTGCCGAATCGTCCGGAGATGCCGTCGCCATCACGGTCATCTGGATCGGCGAGCGCTTCGATGTCGGCGATCGGGACCGCCTCCATCAGGCCGAGGCCATAGATCGGCGGCGGCCGGACCTCGGTGACTGCGTTGGCGCTCTTCGGGATCCGCTCCGCCATGATGCCCGCCTCGCGGGCCGCGGGTGTCGGAACGCGCTGGAGCAGGTCGCCCCCTTCGTCGTGCAGCAGGTCGCACCCCGATGATGGATCGAAGCGCGTGGCGCGCGTGACGAACTCGGCACCGTGCCCGCCGCTCGTGGGGAGGTCGTGGCACGAACTGCAGCGCGTCTGGTTGAACAGCGGTCCGAGCCCTTCCTCGGGAGTGAACTCGCGCTCGAAGGCAGCCTTGCCAGCGCTGAAGCGGGCCAACTCGTCCGTGCTCAAATCCGGGAGCGGTGCGCCAGGCTCGGCCTCGACGACGTCCGGCTGCGGGGGGGCACATGCGGCCCCGCAGGCCGCCAGGCAGACGGCGACCAGCAGAGAGGTGCAGCGCATTCGGCCCGGTCTACAGTGTGGGCTGCCGCCACCGGTAGATGAACTCGAGCGACTCCTGCTCTCCGTCATTGCCGTTCGGCCGGAGCTCCCTCGCTTCGTCGTACCATGGCTTGCCGTCGATGTCGATCGTCATACGGACCGTCGCCGTGACGCCGTCTGCCGGAAACACCTGGATGTAGTACCTGAAGTCGCGGGTGAACTCGAACGTCCGGCTGACGGGGACATCGACAGTGGTCGAGTCGGCGCCGAGGACGCGCAGGATCGCCGGACACGCCTGTTCATCCGGATTGCACGCCGGATCGTTCATGTAGACCCAGTTCGTCGAGCTCACCATGATGATCCGGTCGGCGCCGACGGCCTCGACGTCCACGTTGAGGCGTTCCGGTTCTCCACTCAGTCCGAGGTTGTCGCAGGCGACGGCGGCGAAAACCGCCAGGACGAGGGCTCGCAAAGGCATTCTTGCCCCCTCTGGTTGACAGGTACGATCGTTTCTTCAGCAGCAACCATGAATATACGACAGTGCGGCCGCTGATGCGACAGGGGTCAGACGCTCGCGGTCACAGGCTGGAGAGGAACCGC
This sequence comes from Longimicrobiales bacterium, assembly GCA_035513345.1. Taxonomy (GTDB): domain Bacteria; phylum Gemmatimonadota; class Gemmatimonadetes; order Longimicrobiales; family RSA9; genus DATKCF01. Next base: position 7,761 of record DATKCF010000229.1, on the reverse strand, counting down.
AGCAGCACGCGCCGCCGTTCCGCCGCCAGGTCATGGAACGCGGCGACGACTCCGCCGGCCTCACCGCCATGCGCGTCGATCGCGTCTTCGAGGCTGCCGGCGCTTGCATCGTGCAGATAGCGGGAACGGTACCGCAGTCCCCAGAGCGGCGCCGTGCGGTACTCGCCGGGCGCCGCGCCGTGCGTGCAGGTGTCCGAGCTCCCGCTTCCCAGGTCGTGCAGGAGCAGGTCGGTGAATGGTCTGATGCGCTTGTGCGCGAGTGCGGCTTCGGGGGCCGGGCCGGTCGTCAGCTCGGGGATGTGGCAGCGGCCGCACCCGATCTCCTCGAAAACCGCTTCACCCTGGCGCAGTGTGTCGGCGGCCGCGGGCGCGTCCTGCGTAGCCGGCGGCGCAAGCAGCCTGACGTAGTCCGTGAGGATCGCCACGGTCGGGCCATCCATCTCGGGGTCCGGCATCGGATCGGCGGCGGCCGGGATGGGCTCGCCATTCCGGCGTTCCTCGAACGGGTTCGACAGAGTGGTGAGCCCCAGCTCGAAGCGCAATGCGGTATCGACGAAGTCAGCGACGCTCACGGCGTCGGCCTTCCTGCCGAACCGCGCGATCCTGCCATCACGGGAACGGGGCACTCGGCCGCTGATGCCATCGCCATTGTCGTCGGACGGATCGGCGAGCGCGACCAGTGTCTCTTCCGGAACGGCCTCGAGCAGGCCGAGGCCGAACAGTGGAGGTGCCGAGACGAAGGCGGTGGCTGTCGCCTGCGTCGGCACCGTTTCCGGGCCGAGTCCGTGGGACAGGAGGAGCGGTGTCGCCCGCAGCTGAATGTTGTCGCCGCCATACTCCATCAGAGTGCTGCACTGACCGTCGAGCCATGCCGTCGCTTTGAGCACGAGGACGCGGGTACCGCCGCCGCCGGTGGCGGGCTCATCGTGGCAGGTGGAGCAGCGATCCGCGTTGTAGAGCGGGCCGAGTCCTTCCTCGGGTGTGGCCAGGCGTTCGAACAGGGCGCGGCCGAGCAGGAACCGGGCGCGCTCGGCATCGGTCAGACCGACCAGCGGCATTCCGGGCGTGTCCGTAGTCGAGGCCGGCTCGGGTCCGCCGCACGCGGCGGCGAAAGTGGCGCAAACGGCCAGGAGTGCGGCGGCGGCGACGTGGCGGGTCGGTCGTCCGGTCCGGCGGGCCGTGTCACGAATGGTTGATCGGGTTCGCGCGGCCATGGCGGCTCACGAGCCGGAGGCGGGCGAAGCGGCTTGCACGAGGTGGCGGGCCCTCGCCACTGCGTGAGCCTGTACCAGCCGGTCGTGGCTCCAGTCGAGCGGCTCGAGCAGCCATTGCCGGAAGAGCGGCGGGATCGGCCGGAGCGGGACCTGGCGGGCCACGAGCCGCTCCATGTAGCGGGCGAGCGCGGCGCGGCCGAAAGGCTCCGTCGCGTCGGACAGGCTGGCGAGCCAGGCGTCGACATCGGCGCGGTGCATGGCCTCGAGGTTCGCCAGCGTCCCGGTATCGGGCTCGATACCCGATGCTCGGGCTCGTTCAAAGCGGGCCTGGCGCACCGCGAGCCGCTCAATGAAATCCACGAGGGCCTGGTCGGCGGCGGCGGCCATACGGGTGCGGTCATCGGACGGCAACGCGGACACGTACTTCAACGCGACATCTGCCGGCAGTGCGCCGGCTTCCCAGGTGGCGATTCGAGCGGCGGGGTCGGGCGGCGCAGTGCCGGAAGCCATCGCCCGGACCATACCGAGCCATGCCGTGTCGATGCGGACGTCGAGCGAATCGCGAAGTCGTTCCGTCGCGCGGGCGTCGGCCTGCCCGAGCAGGCGTTCGGAGAGCAATCGCGCGTAGAGATCCGGGACGTCGTCGAACCGTGGCCGGTAGAGGATGTGGAAGCCGAGCGGACTCTCGACGACATCCGAAACCTGGCCCGGCTGGAGCGCAGCCGCGGGGTCGCGAAGCTCGGGCGGGAGTTCCTCGAGGCCTAACAAGCCGAGCAGACCCGACGCATCGCGGGTCTCATCGTCTTCACTGCGTGCGGCGGCGTCGGGCCAGCTTCCGCCCTCGATCAGATCGTCGAGGATGCTGCGCGCCGTCCGGCGCTGGAGCTCGCGTTCGGCGCCGGAGGTGGCCGCCGTGGTTCTGCGCAGCGTGTGGGCGAGGAGGCGCAGCGTGTCGGCTTCGAACTCGCGCCGTGCGCGATCGGCCGTGACTTCCGCGTCGGCCGCGTAGATGGCGCGGCGGTGCGCGTCGAGCAGCGCTTCGCGGCGCTCGAGCCAGACGGACGCGTCGAGGGCGGCCTCGCCGGCGAGGTCCGTGCCCGCGCCTGCGCGCATCGCCACGGCCGCCATGCCGATCCAGTGCTCGACGATCGCCGTCGCAGTGGTGGAATCGAGCGGCAGCGGCTGCGCGAGCACGAGCAGGTCGGCCAGGCGCTCACGGGTGAGCGACCAGTCAGCGACGTGCGCGACGGGCCGGTCGGCCGCGGGCGATTCGCAGGCCGCGCTGGCGGCCAGAGCCACGGCCAGCACAATGAAGGCGTGCCAGCCGTGGCGCCCGTGCGAGTGTCTCATCCTTCGGGTCGTATGATCTCGTAGCCGGCCGGCGGCTCGGCGCCGAGCAGGTGCCGCACGAAGAAGTCCCAGCGGCGCCTGACGAAGTACGGCTCGTTGAGTCCGTGCGCGCGGTCGGGCGCGACGATCATGTCGAAGTCCTTGTTCGCCTTGATCAGCTCATCGACGACCTGGATGGTCATCGCCGGGTGCACGTTGTCGTCCATGTCGCCGTGCATCAGCAGCAGCTTGCCCTTCAGGTTCGCCGCGTGCGACTTGTTCGCTTCCTCCTCGAAGTTGTCCGTTTCCTTGACCGTGTCCTTCACCAGCTCGCCCTGGTACTTCTCGGCCCAGTAGATGTTGTAGCTGCGATTGTCGTGGTTGCCGGCGCCGGCCACGCCGACCTTGAAGAAGTCGGGGAACCGGAACATCGCGTCGGTCGTGGCGAACCCGCCTCCGGAGTGGCCGTAAATGCCGACGCGGTCGAGGTCGATGAACGGATAGCGCACGGCGAGCTGTCGGATCGCCGCGACGTGGTCCGGGAGCCCGTTGTCGTTGAAGTCGGCATAGTAGTTGTCGTGGAATGCCTTCGACCGCCAGGGCGTGCCCATGTGGTCGAGCTGAATGACGACGAAGCCGAGCTGAGCCAGCGCGAAGTCGTCGCCTCCGCTGCGGAAGTCCCAGCTGCGTCCGACCGACCCGACCTGCGGGCCCGGATAGATGTGGGTGATGATCGGGTAGCTGCCTTCGGGATCGAGGTCCGGCGGGAAGTAGATCAGGCCGTGGAGGTCGGTCACGCCGTCTCTCGCCTTGACCGTGAACACTTCGGCCGGCTCGAATCCGATCTCGTCGACCAGACGGTCGATGTTTGCGTTCTCGAGCGGGAGCATCACGCGGCCGTCGCGCGCCGAACGCAGCACTGCGACCGGCGCGGTATCGATCTTCGAGTACTGGTCGACGAAGACGGAGCCATCGGGCGACCAGGTGATGTCGTGGTGGCCTTCCTCCGGCGTCAGCAGCGTCATACCGGTGCCGTCGGCATTGATGCGGTAGAGGTACGCCTCGTAGCGGAACCGATCCGGCTCGCGGCCGCGCGCGACGAAGTAGATCTGGCCGGCCGGTTCTGCGACGTGCACCACGCGCTCGACCATCCACGGCCCGGATGTGAGCTGGCGCTTTACGTTGCCGTCGGACCCGAGGATGTAGAGGTGCGCCCAGCCATCACGCTGTGACCACCACAGCACGTCGCCGTTGCCGAACACGTACCACGACGCCGGCTCGAGGCGGGAGCCGTGCGACATCTCGACGTAGGTCTTGCTGCTCTCGCGGGCGAGCAGCCGGTGCTGGCCGGTGTTCGCATCGACTTCGGTCAGGAACATCTCCTTGTAGGCGCGCGTCGTCGACGTCACGAACAGCTTCGTCCCGTCCGCGCTCCACGCGGAGTCGGGCACGGACCCGTCAAACGACGACTGCAGCGGCCGCTCGGGGAACGTCACCGCCACGTTGGAGAGGACCGCGGGCAGCACCCTGGCGTCGTCGCCATCCTCGCCGTTGGTCTGATCGGCGGCTGGCACGTCGAGCGTGATCAGGTGGACGTTCGGGTACGGGATGATCGAGTCGCCCGGCAGCGCGTACGGATACGAATAGTGGACCGGCCGCTGCGTCGTCATCGACAGGTAGTGGTGGTGTTTCACATTCCGCTCGTCCTGTCGCGAGACGGCAAGCCGTCGTGAGTCGGGCGACCAGCTCACGTCGGGCCGCCGCGGCGTCTTGTCCTTCACCTGGTTCGGTCGCGGATACGTCAGGCCGTAGCTGTAGAACTCCTCACCGTCCTGCGTGACGCGGATCGAGTCGCCGCCGCCCTTCGGCCGGATATGGAGGTCGTGCTCGACGACGAACGCTTCCCAGCGCTCGTCGGGTGACTCGACGTACGGCGCGTCGCTCGGCAGGGTGTCGCCCACGGTGCACGAGTACTGCACGATGTCGCAGACGAAGCGCTGCTTGCGGGCATCGAACTCGATCGAGCGCAGCTCATCGACGAACTCGAACGAGCTGAACGGCAGCCTGGTCCCCACGAACGCGGTGTCCGCCGCAGTCGAGAGCGCGGCCGCGAGCCGGTGGTGGTCGAAGAGCTGCCGCCGAGCGGGTCCGGCGGGATCGACGAAGATGAACTCGTGGCCTTCGCCGAGCCGGTTGCGGTACCAGAAGCGGCGCCCGTCCTCGAGCCAGTTCGGCGAGACCTCGTCTCCCGAGATCATGTTCGACGTGTGCCAGGTGAGAAACCGTTCCGCCCTGTTGTAGTCGACCGTCTGTGCGCTCGCTGTCAGTGATGTGACGGCCAGCAGGGCGAGTGATGCTGCGGGGTACCAGCGGAGTGTGCGCATGACCTGGCTCCTTCTGCAGGACCGGTTCAGGCCGGCAATGGCGGCTGGGAACGTGTGATGCGACGTGGATATCTCCAATGTATGGTTTTCGCCGAGTTTCGACGAGTCGTGGGGCAGCCTGGACGGCTCGCGTCCCGCGGCCAGACGTTGGCCCGACCTCGGCTCAGGCATTAACATGAAGGTCCATGGGCGTCGATTCCGCGCTGCGTACCCCCGCGGAGCCGTAGCCTGGCCCGCTCATGGCGGCTGCCGCCTGCTGCTCACGCGATCCAAGAATGGCCAGTGATGTTGCGACTCAACGGGATGAACGTGCCTTGACTCGACGCGACCGGCTCACTCGACGCATGGCGCGGGCGCACGCAGCGGCTCTTCTGCTCGCCGTTCTCTTCGCAGGGTCGCAGGTCCACGCGCAGCTCATCGATGGACGTGTCCAGTCAGCCGAGGATGGAGCGCCGTTGATCGGCGCGTTCGTCCGCCTTCTGGATCCGTCCGGCCGGCAGATCGCGGGTGTCCTCACCGACGCTCGAGGTGCGTATGCGCTGACTGCTCCCGCGGCGGGCGAGTACCGTATCCGGATCGAGCTGATCGGACGCGAAGCGGTGGAGAGCGGACCGCTCCGGCTGGAGCCCGGGCAGCGGTCGACGTGGTCGGCCGCACTGTCCGCCCGGCCGATCGAGCTCCGCGGACTCGCCGTGGAAGGCGCGGCCCGCTGCGAGGTCCGGCCGGAAGAAGGCACGCTCGTCGCACGAGCCTGGGATGAAGCACGCAAGGCGCTCGAGGTCGCCTCATGGGCGCAGCGACAGGAGCTGTTCCGGTATCATCTCGTGACGCACAGGCGCGAGCTGGATCCCGATGGGCGTCGAATCATCGAAGAGCGCCGGCAGGGACGGGCTGGTTTCTACCGCAGGCCGTTCGTGAGCCGACCGGCCGAAGAGCTGGTCCGCGACGGATTCGTGCAGACCAGGGAGGATGGTTCGTTCGCGTATGCGCCGGACGCGGACGTGCTTCTTTCCGATGCATTCCTGGACACGCACTGCTTCCGTCTGGAAGACGGCGGCGGAAGCGGGCGCATCGGCCTGGCCTTCGAGCCGACCCGGGACCGTGTGACTCCGGACATCCGCGGCGTGCTCTGGCTGGACGCGGAGACGGCCGCGCTGGAGTCGGTCGACTTCAGGTACACGCGATTCCCCGGCGTGCCAGCGAGCCTCGGTCTGGGCGGCCGGGTGGATTTCGAGCGACTGCCGTCGGGCGCGTGGATCGTCCGCCGCTGGCACCTCGATATGCCGATCCGGGCGGACGTCGGACGACCCGGGCAACCTGATGTCCGGGACCGCAGGATCGTCGGCATCATGGAAGAGGGCGGCGAGGTCGTGCGCGTCCTCGACGTGCAGGACGACCTGCTGCTGGAAGCCGGGCGGGCGACGCTGGTGGGAACGGTCCTCGACAGCATCCGCGGTGTCCCGCTCGTCGGCGCGGAGGTCCGGCTGGCGGGCACGGACCGCCGGACGCGAACGCGGGAGGACGGCTCCTTCCTGATGGCGGATCTGCCGACCGGCCGTTACTCGGTGCAGGCGACGCACCGTCGCGCGGACTCGCTCGGCGTCGCATTTCCCGAAGCCGTGGTGGACCTCGAAGCCAACCGGACGAGCCGGGTGGAAATCGCGATCCCCACCTCGAGCCCGGCCTTGCCGGATTCCGATCTGTTCGTGGATGGCGAACTGCTCGACGATGCGACCGGCCGTCCGCTGGCGGGCGCGCTGGTTTCGCTCGTCGGTCCGACGGGTCCGGCTGCCGGGCCCACACTCACGGACCGGCGCGGGGCGTACGTGCTGCGAGCGCCGGCGGCCGGGCAGTACCGCGTGCGCGCCGAAACCGTGGGTCGGACCACCGCGGAGTCCGCTCCGATCCGCGTCGAGGAAGCGACACGGCGGCACCACAGCTTCCGGTTCGCCGGCTCGGCGGTCGACATCGCCGCGGCGAACCAGGCCGCGTCCGGGGCGTGCAGGGTCGAGCCGGGACCCGGCTCCGCCACTGACCTCGCATGGGCCGAGGTTCGCAAGGCGCTCTCCACTCTGATCGTGGCGCAGGACTCCGGTCTTGTCGCGTACCGGATCACGGTGTACGAGGCGGAGCGTCGGCGGCCGGGCATATCTGGCGCGCCCCGCGCGGATACGACGCACATCAGCGAGGCGGTGGCCCACCAGTTCGACCGGGTTCCAACGGGCGCCGATGGCCTGCCGCGGTTCGTCGAGCTTTCCGATACGGCGTTCGTGGCCATGACGCCCGGCCCCGGCTTCCTCGTGTCGGACCTGTTCGCTGGCAGGTACTGTCTCCGCATGCTCACGGGTGCCGGCGGGCCGGGAACCTGGGCGGTAGGCTTCGACCCCATCGCGGGCGATGGCGCTGCGAACCGGGTCCGGGACTCCCCGGGGTCCGACCTCGACCGGACGGACATACGAGGGTTGTTCGTGATCGATTCCGCGAGCCATGCGCTTCGCTCGTTCCACTACCGGTACGTCGACTTCCCCTTCGGCGTGCCCGAGGCGCCGCCCGGCGGCTGGATGGTTTTCGAACGCCTTCCGGGCGGCGCTTTCTTCCTGGCCGCGTGGGAGCGGCGGCTTCCCGTCGTCGCGCGGGTGCAGCCTCGCGAGTATCGACCCGGGCACAACACGCGTGCAATCGCGGCCTACGTGCTTCACGAAGGCGGCTGGGTCCGTGCGGCCGAGTCAGCGGCTGGCGACACACTCTGGCGCCGCACTGCACCGGTCCACGACGCGGCGAGCCGGAGGATGTGGGAGCTCGGAGCCCCGCTCGAACGGCGGACCGGCGGTACC
>DATKCF010000228.1:0-26090 GCA_035513345.1 Longimicrobiales bacterium | reverse complement strand
CCGGACGTCTGGACACAGCAGACCGAGCGGACGCTGGAGGGCGGCCACGCGGCGCGCAGGACGGATGCGCGTTGTCGCCTTCTCGGTGCTTGCCGGCCTGACCCTCTTCCTTCCGGCGGAAGCGGGACCGAACCGCTACGGTCACTCGGACCGCGTCGAACGGCACATGCTGCCCGCTGTCAGCACCGGCCCGATGGATCCGGCGTGGAGCCCGGACGGCCAGTGGATCGCGGTCTCGATGCGCGGCGACATCTGGAAGGTTCCGGCCACCGGTGGCGACGCGATCGCGCTCACGAAGGGCCCGGCGTATCACTTCGAGCCCGCGTGGAGTCCGGACGGCAGCCGCATCGCGCTGTCCATGGACATCGATGGCAATCTCGACATCGGCATTGTCGACGCGGATGGCGGTGACGTCACAGCGGTGACGACGCACCGTGAAGTCGACGTGCAACCCGAGTGGAGCGCGGACGGCCGCAGCCTCTACTTCGTCAGCGCGCGCGACCGCGGGTTCCGCATCTATCGCACCGCTCTCGACGGCAGCTCGCCCGCGGAGATCACGACCGGCTACCAGCCTGCCGTCTCGCCCGACGGTTCGCGACTCGCGTATGTCGATGCAGTCCGCGGCCGACTCGGTACCGGCGGACTGTGGGTGCGCGATCTCGAAGCAGACGGCGAACCCGCGCTCATCCACTACGAGGAGACCGAGTACAGGATGAAGCCGGCGTGGACCGCCGACGGTAACGCGTTCCTCTTCGTTTCCGAGGAACGCGGATCGAACGACATCGTCGCGATGCCGGCGGCGGGCGGAAACCCGGTAGTGATGACTATCGACACGCTTGACGAGTTCTCGGCCGCGCCGAATCACGACGGCACGCGCTTCGCCTTCGTGTCGAATCACACGGGTCCCACGACACTGTACACGGCAGACATGGGCGGCGGCCCGCTCGCGTCGTGGACGCCTGTCGATCTCGGCTCGCCCGTGTCCCGCGTTCCGATGGGCACCGTGCGCGGCCGCGTTCTCGGACCGGACGGCAACGCAATCTCGGCGCGCGTCTACCTGACCGCGTCCGACTCGCGCGGCTACACACCGGACGGCGGGTTCCACCGCGTCATCGCGGTCACCGAAACGCACTACTTCCACACCGCGGGCGAGTTCGAGGTCGAGGTGCCGGCCGGTCCGGTCTCGATCGAAGTAATGCGAGGCACCGAGTACGTGCCCGTCTCCGCGACTGTCGATGTGACGGCGGGCGGCATCGGCGAGGTCGAGCTGCGCCTCGATCGACTCATCGACCTGCCCGCGCTCGGCTGGTACTCCGGTGACACGCATCTCCACGACCTGCACCAGGGCCGGTACGGCCTGACGCACGAGGATTTCTTCCTCCAGACGGAGTCGGAGGACCTGCACGTCGCGAACGCGTTGATCCACATGGACGGCACGCGTCTGATGGGCCGCTGGGCTGACCTCACCGGGCGGCCGCACCCGCTCTCGACCGCGACGCACATCCTGCAGTACGGCGAGGAGTTCAGGGGGTCGCTCGGGCATGTGGCGATGATCGGTATCAGCGACTGGATCCTGCCGTTCGTCGGCGGCACAGGCGCGACGATCTGGGACGACGACGTTCTCGATCTCCGGTACTTCGACCGCACCCGCGAGCAGGGCGGCATTGCCGGTTTCGTGCACCCGTATCTGAACCGCGTGAGCGAGCCGCGGCATGCGGCCGGTTCGCTCATCCCGCTCGATGCCGCGCTCGGCCGTGGCGACTTCTACGACATTGGCGCGCTCTATTCCGATGAGATGGCGTCGACGGAGATGTACTACCGTCTGCTCAACGCGGGATTCCGGATCGCGGCGACAGGCGGAACCGACAACTTCTCCGACGTCTGGCGTGACCCGCCGCCGGGCGCGGACCGGACCTTTGTGCGCATCGACGGCGCGCTCAGCCTCGAGAGCTGGATGGACGGGATCCGTGCGGGCCACACGTTCGCATCGACGGGCCCGATCCTGTTGCTCGATGTCGATGGACGGGAGCCAGGCGACGAGATCACGCTCGGGTCCGGCGCACCCGCCACGTTGCCGGTGCGCGTCGAGCTTCGGTCGATCACGCCGGTCGACTCGGTCGAGATCATTGTCAACGGCCGTGTCGCCGCGGCAATGGCGCCGGACGACCCGGCGCATGCAATGTTCGAAGCGAATGTCCCGATTCCGGATGGCGGCTGGATCGCGGCACGTGCGCGCGGCCCATCATCGCGCTACGTGACCGACAGCTACGCGTTCGCGCAGACGACGCCAGTCTGGGTGGTTCGCGGTGGCCGCCAGTGGACGTCAGCGGAGGACGCGCGCTTCCTGGCCGATGCGGTCCGGGCCGTGTGGGAGCGCGTGCGTGATGGCGACTGGTCGTCACCCGATGAACGGACCCGTTTCGAAGACGCCGTGAACGAGGCCATCGCCGTCTACGAGCGCACGGCCGCGCGCTGAGCCGGCACACGGTGCGTCGATCGAAGACCGGCGGCCGGGCGAATCAGCGGTCGAATCGCACGGACCAGATCCCGTTGTAGATGTCGGATATGTAGATCACGCCATCATGGATCTGGGGAGCCCAGATGCTGGACCCGCCATGCGCACCGCTGGGTATGACATGGCCCAGCTCGCGACCCTGGCCGGCCAGATCCCCGGACAGCTCGCCACTGACATTGACGGCGCGAAGGCCATTCTGATACCACGCGGCGAACAGGATGCCCCGGTCCTCGTCCAGCCAGAAGTTGTGCGGCGTCTGACCGGGGACACCGAAGCGAGCGATCTCGACGGGCGCCGTCATGTCTGACACGTCGACGACGTGCATTACACCGACCTCTTCGATGCGGTCTGGAGGGGGAAACTGTTCCTCACCCACGAAGACGAGTCCGGCGGCGGGCCAGTACCACGCGTTGTGCACGTTGCCGCCCGCGGTCATGACCCGACTCACCTCGACCGGTGATTCGGGCGTTCCACCCATCATGCCGTGGCCGACATCCAGAATCACCAGACCCGCATCCCAGTGCGATACGAAGGCCAGTCCATCACGGACATACACGTCGTGCACGAGGGACGAGCCGCCGTAGAAGAGAGCGACACGTACGGGCGCCGAGCGCTCGGTCACATCGAGAACGTGTACACCCTGGTGATCTCCGCCGGTCACGGCCACGAACACGTAGTCCCGTTGCGAGATCCGCTCGATCCATACGTTGTGCACGCCGTGCTCGAGTTCCGACGTGTAGTGCGTCACGATTGCAGGCGAGGCGGGATTCGCCAGATCGAGGACGACGATTCCATTGGCGGCGCCACCGAGTTCGAGGCTCGCGACTGCGAACGTACCATCGGCGCTCACCTTGATGTCGTTGATCTTCGGGGCGGGAATCGCAAGGGAATCCACCTTTGCGATCGCGCCTCCAGGCGTGACGCTCCAGATGTACAGCCAGCCCGTCACCCCCTGGCACATGCCGCCCGGGCAGGACCACGGCTGCGAGCCCGTGTAGGCAAAGTTGCCATGCACCCAGAGGTCGGTCGTATAAGGCGCGACATTGCCGGAATCCAGCACTGTGAAGCCGGATGCTTCCGGAGCCGGTCTCCGTACCTCCACATCGAGAACGGAAGTGGTTCCATGCGCGGTCGCCGATATCGTGGCCTCGCCGAATCCGACGGCGCGGACGAGCCCTGTGGGCATGGTCGCGTTCAGCACCGCTTCCACCGTTGCCACGGACACGGCGTCGCTCTGCCAGGTGATGCCGCTGGATGCAACGGCCTGTGTGCGGCCGCATTCGTTGACGACGCGGACGGCCAGCAGCTGGACCCCGTTGAGCCGTTCGAGAATGACCGGACTCGCGGGATCGAACTCGATCCTCTCGGCTGTCGCTTCGTCGCACACGGGCACGGCGGGGCCCGCCTTGTCACATGCAGTCAGACCACCACAGGCGACAATCGACGTGATCGACGCAAAGCGCGACCACCGCAATGACCGGGACATTCAGCGCTCGAACATGTTGTGCGACACCCTCCGGCAGCTCAACGCCAGCGATCGACAGCGGACTCGGCTCCTGGACGATCCGTGGTGCTCGCTCACCCGCGTGGCAGGACCACGGCAGGTTTCACGCGGACCGTTGCCGTCTGACTCGCGCCGGCGCCGTCGAGCATGATCGTGTACTCACCGGGCTCGACGGGCCGCCGTTCGTCATCGCTCAGGTTCCAGACGATCCGCTGTATCCCGGCCTCCGCCCACGGCTCCGTATGCAGCTCGCGCACGAGATTGCCCGCGGCATCCGTGATCCGCAGCGTCAGCGGAGAAGACGACGCGCCGTTCCTGTAGACGTCGATCAGAACGCCGTTCGGCTCGTTCGGTGTCGTGATGTGGCGGTACCCGAACAGACGGTAGTTGCCCCAGCCGCTCTCGACGCGCAGCCCCTTCGGCTCGGGCTCGAACAGGTGCGTCGCGCTCGCCAGCACCTGCTCCGTCATCTGCTGGAGCGGCGTGATGTCGGTCACGAACACACCGCGGCCGTGCGTACCGACCACGAGATCGTTCTCGCGCGGGTGCACGACCACGTCGCGTACAGGAACGACCGGCATGTTGCTCGTCATGCGCGCCCACTGTGCGCCGCCATCGATGCTCGTGAACAACCCGTGGTCCGTGCCCAGAAAAAGCAGTCGCGCGTTGCGATGGTCCTCGGCAATGACATTCGCCGACGCCACGTCCAGCCCGCTGGTGATCGCTTCCCAGCTCGCGCCCCAGTCATCGGTTCGATAAACGAACGGCCGGAAATCGTCGCGATGGAAACCGGTGATGGTGACGTACGCCGTTCCGGGCGCGTGCCGTGACGGCACTACGCGCGTGACCCAGTATCCGCCCGGCGCGCCCGCCGCGGCGAGGTTCGCCGTCAGGTCGGTCCACGTACCGCCAACATCGCGCGTGACCTGGACGCGGCCGTCATCCGTGCCGACCCAGATCTCGCCACGCGTCAATGGCGACTCGGCCAGGGTCGTGATCGTGCAGTACTGGATGTTGCCGGCGCCGTTGATCTTCGACGGATCGTTCGTCGTGAGGTCCGGACTGATCTCGACCCACGTGTCGCCCCGGTCCGGTGACCGCATCACGACCTGTGCGGCGGTATAGACGACGGCCGGGTCGTGCGGCGAGAGCACGATCGGCGTGGTCCACGTGTAGCGGTGTTGCGGCGAGCCCTGCGGCCGGCGAGGGGGCTGGATGCGCGTCATTGTCGCGGCCTGCTGGTCGGTGCGCACGTGGCCGCCAAACTGCAGCGTGTTGTAGACCCAGCGACTGTCGACCGGATCCACCGCCTGGTACATGCCGTCGCCCGTGCCGACCGTCACCCAGCTCTCGATCCCGCCGACATTCCCCGAGAAGCCGTTGATCGGACCTTTCCACGACTCGTGGTCCTGGAGCCCGACATAGATGTTGTACGGATCCTCCATGTCGACTGTGAGTGCGTAGATCTCGCCGATCGGCAGGTTCGGCAGGTAGTCTACCGTGCGGCCGCGATCGTACGAAATGTTCACACCACCGTCGGAGCCCACGAAGATGCGCTCCGGATCGTCGGGGTCGATCCACATGGTGCGGATGTCGCCGAACATGCGGCGGAACAGAGGACTCGATCGATCGCTCCATGTGCGTCCGCCGTCCTCGGTGACCAGCATGCGATCGCTCGTCACGTACACGCGATCCGGATCGGACGGGTCGATGCGCAGCATGTTGAACGAGTACGGCGCCTTGCCTCCGACGTTGACGTCGGGGCCGTGCGTCATGCGCCACGTGGCGCCCGCATCATCCGACCTGTACACCTCGCCCCAGCCACCGCTTACGCGCATCGAGCCGGGCCTGTCGCCCGGCCGCGCGTTCGCGTTCTCGATCACCGCGTACAAGGTCTGCGGATCGCCGCGAAAGACGTCAATGCCGATACGGCCGATCTCGCCTTCGGGCAGGCCTTCATTCAGCCGCGTCCACGTGTCGCCACCATCGACAGACTTCCAGATGCCGCTGCCCGGCCCGCCAACGTCGTAGGTCCACGGCAGCCGTTCCTTCTCGTACGTGGCCGCGTACAGGACCTCAGGCTCGGCGGGCGACATGACCAGATCGATCACGCCGATCCGATCGTCGACGTACAGCACCTTCTCCCACGTCTCGCCGCCGTCCATCGTGCGGAACACGCCGCGCTCCGGATTCGGTCCGTGCAGATGGCCCATGGCCGCGACATACACGATGTCCGGATTCCGCGGATGGATCAGGATCCGGACGATGTGGTGCGTTTCGTCGAGACCCATGTGCCGCCATGTCTCGCCGCCATCCGTGGACCGGTAGACGCCATCGCCCGAGTACGTATAGCGCGCCAGGTATGCCTCGCCGGTTCCGACCCAGACGACATCGGAATCCGTCGGCGCGACCGCGACCGCACCGATCGTCTGCGGCGCGACGTCGTCGAGCATCGGCTCGAACGTCGTACCGTTGTTGACCGTCTTCCACAGACCGCCGTTGCGCGTGGCGACCCAGAAGGTGTAGAGGTGCTCGCGCGCGGGCGTCACCGGCACCGCGAAGTCCGTTACCCATGCGCCGGTCCGGAACGGCCCGAGGTTGCGGAACGTGAACGCGTCCAGCAGCGACTCGGTCAGAGCCTGGCCGTGCGCGGCTGACGCCGTAGCCAGCAGAGCCAGCGTGACAGTCAGCGTGCGCGTGATTCTGCGGTAGTTCACGTCTGCCTCCCGTGAATCGTCGAGGATACCGCGGAGTCATTGCGGCCAGCCGGGAACGGACATGGCTGAAGCTGCACGATCCAGAGCGACGTCACCGTGCAACCTTCGCCAGTGTGATACTCGAGCGCTCGCCCGTCATCCGCAGCGTCGCCCGCCACGGATAGTCCCAGTCCTCCGTCGTTTCCAGCTCGACCGGCAAGCCATCCTGTTCGAGCGTGTATGTCGTGCCGTACGGCAACGCGAGCAGCACCTCGGTCTCGTGGGTGTCGCCGGTCCGGTTTTCGATCGTGAACGTGATCCGGTCCAGCCGCTTGTCGACCACGATCGGCGTGCTCGCCGCGAAGCCGTCGCGCGCAAGCTCGACCTCGAGTCGCTGCGCGCGCAGCGATGGCGCGCGCGAATCGGCGAGAACGACGCCGAACCGCTTGCGAACGCCATCGCGCGGGACTACGGACAGCAGGGTGTCGTTTTCGATCCATGTGCCGCCGTACGCGATCCAGCCGAACAGCGGATCGTTCGTGACGAGTGTCCTCGCCATGCGCAGCGCGCCGCCGAAGCCGAGATCGATCTCACCGTCGTAGTGCCAGGGACCGCGTGGGACCTGGACGCCGCCGGGCCAGCTCGATCCCATCCACGCGCTGCCTCGCCTCGCCGACATGAACTGCCAGCCGGCCGCACCGTCATTGTGCTCGCCGGGGAACCAGTATCCCCAGTTCGTCTCCGGCGTGCCCGTGTTCATCAATGACCACGAGCTGAGGTAGGATGCGTAGCCGAGCTGGAGCCAGTCGAACGGATCCGGCGCGAAATGGATCGCGTAGTCGAGCACGCCCCAGCCACCCATTGCCGCCATGTAGCTCAATGAGGGATCCGCACCGAGCTGGTAGTAGCTCGTCTCGAGCCAGCCGCGCACCGCCAGGTTGCCCATGAGCTGACGGTCCATGAACGCGCGCGCGTCCTCGCGGCGCACGACCGGGTGCGAGTACCAGCGCCGCTTCTGCACGTCCCACCACAGATGGCTGTCCGGCTGCATGTCATGCGTCGCACCATACTTGGCCAGCGCGTAGCTCGATTCGAACGCGGTCCTGTCAAACGCGTATTCGGAACGCAGCGGATACTCGTCGTCGTAGATGAAGTACTTGACCTTCTTCTCCCACTCCGTGCGCAGCTCGCCCGCCTGGAGCTGATAGCCTTCGCGCTCGAGCGCATCGATCAGCTCCAGCACGATCAGCTCGTTGTACAGGCCCCACTTCGTGGTCTCGTAGTAGTCGGGATAGATTTCGTAGGGGTACGTGTAGAACGCCTGCGCCGTCCGGTACGCGCGCTCGAGGTAGCCGCGCGCGTCGAGATACGTCGAAAGCTGCGGGTACAGCGTCGCGATCTGGTACATGTGGTAGTAAAGCATGACCACATGCGGATAGTCGTACGACCGCCACACGTGCTCGCGGTCGAGATCGCGGTCCGTCCACTCCGCCCGCCGTTCCGGTGATCGGTTGATGTACCAGTGCGGCGTGCCATAGACGCCATACGGATACGGCCGCTCCTCGTCCGTCCGCTGCAGTCCGCCCCACACGAAGTTCTCGAGGTAGTACTCGAGCGCCTCGATCTCGCGGCGCTCCGGCCAGTGCACATTCTTCGACGCGAGGAACGGCGCCTTGCCAAGACCGGGATCGTCCGCCGTCAGAACGTAGATCATGCGCTCGATGAAGATGTCCGGATCCTCGATCGTGCGGGTCACGCTCTCGCGCATGTCATACGGCCCGAAGACGCCGTCCCACCACTTCGTCGAGTCGCGGATCTGCTGCCTGTCGACGAGGAACGATGCCCGCTTCCGGATCAGCGTTTCGAGCGGCTCCGTCGAGAAGAACTCGAGGTACGTCTCATGGCCGCCATCGTGACGGATCGTGATGCGGTTCTCGCCGAGCCTCGAGAACGAGACCTCGTAGATGTGCCGATCCGGCTCCGGTTCGCCGAGGTACTCCAGCCGCGTGCTCTGCGGGAACTCCGCTTCGACGGCCTCGATCTCCGCACGCGTGTGCAATGCGAATCGCGCCTGCAGATCGCTCGGCAGACTCATGCCCGGCACGACGCGCACATCGAACAGACCCTCCTCGTACAGCAGCCGCCTGAGATCGTCGTACGAGTCCGCCCAGCGAAAGCGCAGCCCGTACCGCGCGGCGCCTGCGTCCGTGCCGGCCGGTCCGAGCGTCAGCGAGGTGTGCTCCTGCCGCCACGTCCCTTCGACCGACGGGCCACTGCGCGCGGAGTGCACGAACACCGTGCCGCCGCCACGATTGCCACCCGTGAAGTACTCGAGCTTGGTGCCTGGATGCGTCGTGACCAGCAGATACGGCGGCGCGCCCGACGCACGGGTGAAGAAGAAGAACGAGCCATGACCGGACACGAACTGGTGGCGCAGGAAGCCTCGCTCGAAGATCTGCCGCGGATCCTCGCCGAACGGCCCGGCGACAGGCACGGAAAACGCCAGATCGCCGATCGTGACTCCGGCATCCGTCGTGGCTGACAGCTCGACCGTCCAGTCCAGCACACGCCCGTCCGTGCTGTACGTCTCGACGACTTCGAGCGGGCCAACGGCACCGCTCCTGTAGGTAACCGCTGCCGATCCCGGCGCGACCTCGAACGACTGCCGGATGGAAGGCTCGACCCAGTCCGAAGCGCCGGTCCGGTACGCCACGGTCAGACCGAACGTCGCGCCCGCGCCGCCACGACCACCACCGCCCGCTTCGGCTCGCTCCGCGACCGGGACAGCCAGCGCGCCGAACGGATCGTCGGGCTTGCCCAGACCGGACACGCCTCGCTCGTCATGGACGAAACGGAATTCGCCTCGCTCGATCGTCTGCCGTGCGGCCGGTGCCGGCTGTTGCGCCGCAACCGGCGCGATCGCGAAAACAGCGCCCGCAACGAGCACGAACGCTCGCGTCAGTGCGCACGTTGCAAGCCGGCCCGTGCAGGCGACACGGCGGCGCACATCGATGTCGGCGCCAGAGCGCCGTTCCGGCTCCACGAATCTGCGCCGCGAGTTCACCTGTCCACCGGCAGCGGCCGGACCGAGAGCCGTCGCCATTCCGTCAACACACTGGACAGTCCGGAGCCGCGCACGATGGCCACTTCGAAATCGCCGGTTGTCACAGGCGGCCCGCCACCACGGCCACCTCGTCCGCCGCCGCCGCCGCGACCTCCGCGCCCGCCACGACCACCCGCCGGTGAATCCGGCGGCGCTTCGGTCAGGTTCCAGTGCACGCGCTGCAGGCCCGCGTTCTCCGCCAGCGCGACGCGATTGATCTCGCGACGCGTCGCCGCATCGCGGATCGCGACGAACAGTGTGTCGCCGCCGGACGCCTGCGCGCCGACCCAGGCCGTGAGCGACACGCCATACGGCGGATTCGACACGCGCCAGTGCTGCTGGCCGCTCGATCCGCTGGACCCGACATTCGTGCGATAGCTCTGCGCATCCTTCACCGCGAACAGGTGAGCCTCGGTCGCGTCCGTCACCGCGTCCGCTTCGCGAAGGAACGAGACATCGTCGAAGACGTGGAACCCGCGGCCGAACGTCGCCAGCACGAGGTCGTCCTCGCGCGCCTGGATCTCGAGCTCGCGGACCTGGATCGTGGGCAGCCTACCGAAGCGTTGCCACAATGCGCCGCGATCGGTCGACACGTACACGCCGAACTCCGAGCCGACGAAGAGGATGTCGGGATCCTCGTCGTCTTCGACAACCGACCACAGCGGATCCCGCTGCGACATGCCCGTCACACGCACTTCCCAGGTGCTCCCGCGATCGTTGCTGACGAGGAGGAATGGACGGAAATCACCGCGCTTGCGGTTGCTCGCCGTCGCGTAGATCACGTTCGCGTCGTGACGGGATGCTTCGACATCGGTGACGTAGACCGTTTGCGGAACGCCGGGGAATCGATCGATTCGCCGCCACGTGGCGCCGCCATCCTCAGTGAGCTGAATCAGACCATCGTCCGTGCCGGCCACGAGCAGGTCCGCATCCAGCGGTGACTCGTCGAGCGAGACGATGGTGCTCAGCGGCGCCGTAAAGACGTGACGCCAGACCGCGTTCTCCGGCCAGACACGGCCCATGACTTCCATCGTGTCGCGGTCGAGCTGCTTCGTCAGGTCACCACTGATCGCGGTCCAGCTGTCCCCGCGGTCATCGGACCGGTGCACTCGCTCCGATGCGACGTACACGCGGCCGGCCACGTGCGCGCTCGCGACGATCGGCGTGTCCCAGTACCAGCGCCGTTCCTCGCCTTCCGGTGTATCCGGTCGGATTCCCTGCGTCTCGTTCGTGACCAGGTTCGCGCGCTGGAGTCCGCCATTCTGCGATGTCGAAAACACGAACGACGGATCGAAACGGTCGACTTCGACTTCGAAACCGTCGCCGCCCTGGATCGTGCCCCAGTGCGCGTTCGTGATGCCTGCCTGATCGCGCGTCTGCGACCACCCGAACAGCGTGCCGTTGTCCTGCGTGCCGCCGCCGATCCGGTAGAACGGGAAGCTGTCGTCCGTACCCACACGATAGAATTGCGTGACCGGGAGGTTGTCGAAGTAGCGCCAGCTGACGCCGCTATCGTGGCTCTCGTACAGCCCGCCATCGTTGCCAAGGAACAGGTGGTTCGGATCGAGCGGATCGAAGCCGACGTGATGCTGGTCGACGTGGAAGTCGCCGTCCACTTCCTCCCACGTGGCACCGCCATCGACAGTCTTCATCAGCCGTACCTCGACGCCGTACACGACATCGAACTCGAACGGGCTCGGGAACAGCTCCTGGTAATACTGCGGATCGCCCGGCGCCCAGTCGCTCATGCGCGTCCAGTTGCGGCCCGAATCGGACGAACGATAGAAGCCGCTCAGCGAATCGGCCGCCGCCACCACCGCATAGACGACCTCCGGCCGCTGCGGCGAGACCGCGAGACCGATACGGCCGCGATCGACTTCCGGCAGCCCCGCATCGCTGATCGCCCAGCTCCGGCCACCGTCCGTGCTCTTCCAGATCGTCGACTCCGGACCGCCCGCGATCAGGATGCCGGTATGTCGCCGCCGCTGGTATGAAGACGCATAGATCACGTCCGGCTCACGTGGATGGAAGACGACGTCACTGATCCCCGTCATCTCGCTCACGTGCAGGATCCGCGTCCACGTCTCGCCACCATCGCGCGTCTCGTACAGGCCGCGGTCGCCGCCATCGGCCCACAGCGGACCCTGCGACGCGACAAGCACACGGTCCGAATCGCGGGGATCGATCAGAATGCGTGCGATGTGCTCCGAGTTCTCGAGCCCCATGCGACGCCACGTCTCGCCGCCGTCGTCACTTCGATAGATGCCGTCGCCGAAACTGACGCTGCGTTGCGCATTGTTCTCGCCCGTGCCGACCCACACACGGCCGGGCACGCCCGGATCCGTCACCACCGTGCCGATCGAGTACGATCCCTGCTCGTCGAAAATCGGACGCCACGTCACACCGGCGTTCGTGGTCTTCCAGACACCGCCCGACGCCGAGGCCACGTACCACGTGCCGCGATGCGACGGATCGACAGCCATGTCGACGACGCGTCCGCTGCGCAGCGCCGGGCCCACCTCGCGGAACTCGAGCCGCGTCAGCGATTCCGACGAGAGCATCGGCGAACGCTGCGCGGAAACGCCGATCGCCGAGTCCGCGATGGCCACCAGCACGATGACGACTGCCAGTAGAAGGCGCATCATCGCCCCCTGCCGCCGAACATCGGATCGAACAGCGCATCCACCGGGTTCACCCAGTCCTGCTTCGATTCCGCAACCATCCGAAGCACCTCCTCGACCAGAATCGTGTTGTCGAAAACCTCGCCCCCCTTGATCGTCCATCGCACACCGCCTCGCCGGATGATCTCTCCATTCACCATGTCCAGCGCCCCGAACGCGTACAGGAAACGCAGGTTCTCGAGCGGATTGCCGTCCACAATCGCAATGTCTGCCGTGTATCCCGTCTGTATCAGCCCGATGTCCGGCCGGCGCAATGTCCGCGCACTGTTGTACGTTGCCGCGCGTATGACCTCGAGCGGATCCAGCCCCGCCTCGTGCATGAGCTGCAGCTCGCGCACGTTGCCGATGCCCGTCGTATTCCACAGATACGGATCATCCACTGCGTACGAGAGATGACCGCCGCGATAATGGAACTCGCGGATCAGCGTCTGCCACTTCCGGTACGTGTCTGCCCACCGCTGTTCGTCCTTCGACGTCCAGTTCCAGTGATGCGATGCGTGGTTCTCCGGATTCGCCACGTACCATTCGATCAACTGGCGGTGCGTGAACTTCTCGTGCCACGGCAGACCCATCGCACGGTTGATGTCGCGGTTCGACTCGTATGCGCTCATTGTGGGAATCAGCGACACGCCCGACGCCACCAGCCGATCCACCACGTTGCCGAACAGCACATCGTCGTTCGCCTGTTGCCAGATGCTCCCGGCATGTCGGAATCGGTCGGCTTCGTCGTTGTAGTTGTAATCCGGCGGGAACGGCTGGACCGCATTGCCGAGCGACGACTCCGCGAAGCCGTAGTGGTGCTCGATCATCGTCACGCCCAGCTCCGCGGCGCGCACAGCGTTCACAACCGCGATGTCCGATGGCGGGAGGTGCACCGTCGTGATGCCGCCGGCGTCCCACACCGCCCTGCACACGGCGCCGAACAGCTCGGCGTTCCAGGCCAGACTGCCGACGCGGATCACGTAGGCACCCTCCGCGATCAACTGCCTCGCCAGCTCGGGGGCCTGGGCAGGGTCGTGCCATGGCGCGATTTCGGCCGGCGGCGGCGCGTGCCCGGGATCGCGCGACCGCGACGGTCCCCAGTCCCGGATCGGGTACATGCGCGGCGCCGTGATCGCGTTCGCGTTCGACAGCCGCTGCTGCTCCAGCGCATTCTCCCAGCCCCGGTCCGACCCGTTGACCATCGTCGTGACGCCGTGCGCGAGCTTCAGATCGTACACGTACTGCAGCGGGAGCGGCTCGGTGCGGATGTGCGTGTGCAGGTCGATCAGCCCCGGCATCACGTACATGCCGGCCGCGTCGATCACTCGGTCCGCAGGCGGCAGCTCCGCCGTCTCCGGCCTGCCCGTCACGCCGTTGTATGATATGATCCGGGCGATGACGTCGCCCTCGATCACGATGTCCGCCGGGCCGTACGCCGGCCCGCCGTGGCCCGGTATGACCATCGCGTTCCGGATGATCAGCCGGTCGTACGGTCCCGACCGGGCGGCATCCGAAGCCTGCTGCCCGGCCTGCTGGCCGCCGACACCGGCCGGAGCGCAGAGCCCGGCGGCCAGCACGAGCGCGCCCGCGAGCTTCCGTGTCGCACGGACGGCCGATCGAATCGGTATCGGTGGCTTCATCGGGACTCCCATTGGAATCGGCGAGGGGGCCGGCCGTATATTGTATGCGATCTGCTCCGGCATGGCCACGGGAACCGCATGAACGATGGCAATGGATCGATCCGGCTTCAACGCGACCGACGAGTCCGGCCGCAGAAACAGTCGATGCCACATCTGCCCGCTCGACGGCGCGCGCGGGCCAGCCCGGTTCGCCGGCTTCGCTTGCCTTGCCCTGCTGGCTGCATGCTCGACCGACGCTCCGGCCGGGCCGGGCCCGGAGACGCCGACGGCCCCGCCGTTCAGCGGCACCATCTTCATCGACCCGGACATCATCACAGCGGCGGATCCGACGACGTTCGAGGGGTTGATCTACGCGGGTCAGGCCTTACGCCTGATGTTCGATCGTCGCGTCAACGACTGGATCACGGTCGATGCGTACCTCTTCGATGCGACATTCGATGACGGTCTCGAGGCGGAGGTGCAGGTGAACGCCGAGTTCGGTTCGGAGGATGCCGCACTGGTGCAGGCGCTGAAGTATGCGGAAGTCATCGGCCGGCTGCCGACGGCGCTTCGACTGGATGTCGAGACCGTCTGGATCCACCGCGGCACGGAACCGTTCGGCGGCGGGAACAACAATCTGCTGATCCACATCGGGCAGGCCGCTCTCTACGAGGCCGACGGCATTCTCGAGGAGACGTTCGTGCACGAGGCGGCGCACACGTCGCTGGACGGGCTGCACGCGGACTCGCCGGGTTGGCTGGCGGCGCAGGCGGCGGATCCCGTCTTCATTTCGACGTACGCGCGGGATTTCCCGAGCCGCGAGGACATAGCAGAAAGCTTCCTGCCATGGCTCGCGGTCCGACACCGACGCGGGCGGATCGACCAGACACTTGCGGACAGGATTCTTCTGGCGATTCCGAACCGGCTCCAGTACTTCGATGCCCAGGCGTTCAAGCTGTATCCGATCGTGCAGTCGTCCGGGTCGAACTGACCCTCGAACGAAGCGGGAGGTGGCGGGAATGCGCACTTCGAAAGTCGCCGTTGTGATGGCGGCTCTGGTTCTGCTGTCAGGCGCGACGAACGCGCACGCGCAGGCGAGACCGGACGGCCTCTATGCCCACATCCACACGACGAAGGGACTGATCGTCGCGAAGCTCGAGCCGGACCTGACGCCGCTCGCGGTGGCCAACTTCGTCGGTCTCGCCGAGGGCACGATCGAGAACGCGGCGTTCGACGCGGGCCGTCCGTTCTACGACGGGACCGTCTGGCACCGTGTCGCCCCCGGCCACGTGATCCAGACCGGCGCTCCGGATTCGGACAGAGCGAACGGCCCGGGCTACGTCTTTCCGAACCAGATCCACTCGGAGCTCAGTCACGACCACGCCGGTGCACTGAACATGGCGAACAGTGGTCCGGGCACGAACGCGAGCCAGTGGTGCATCACGCTGGGCGACCGCTCGTATCTGGATGGCGATTACATCGTGTTCGGCGACGTGGTCGAGGGAATGGACGTCGTGTTCAGCATCGTGCAGGGCGATGTCGTCGACAGCGTGCGCATCGACCGCGTCGGCGCGCGCGCTGAGGCGTTCCAGCCTGACAGTCCCGGTTTCCGCGCGATGGTCCGTGCGGCGGAGGCGCGTGCACTCGCGCACGAAAGGCTCAAACGCCAGGCGGAAGCCGCGTGGCTCGAGCGGGCGTATCCGGCCGCGACGGGCGAACCGGGGGAAGTTCGCACTCGACTGCTGTCGCCCGGTAGTGCAAGGCAGTCCGCGGAGAGCCCGTTGCGCGTTCGATATACCGGCACGAGCGCACGCTATGTCGGACACCTGCGCGGCCACGAAGGCCCACCGCTCGAGCTGGTCGCGTTCGGCAGCGGACCGGACGGCGTGCCGGGCTTTCACCATCCGCCCAGCGAGTTCTCCTTCACGCCCGGCTCGACGAGCATCAATCCGGGACTCGATGCAGTGATCGCGCGGATGGCGCCGGGTGAACTGCGTGTAGTGATCGTGCCCGCTGAGCTCGGCTACGGACGCAGCGGTCTCTATCCTCCCGAAACGCCCGGCGAGCCGCGCTTCGTCATCTCACCGAACACGCTGCTCGCATACGTGGTCGAGTTGTTGCCCCCGAGCGAAACGAGGTGAACATGTCTGGACCGACGCGTGCGCTGCTCCGATTTCTTACGTGCCTCGCCGCCGTGTGGCCATGCGTCGTGGCCGCGCAGGATCCGGCCGGCGGAACGGACCGGCCCAACGTCGTCCTCATGTTCCCGGACAACCTGGGCTACGGAGAGGTCGCGTCGTACGGTGGCGCGCGCGGTGTCGCCACACCGCGCATCGACCGCCTCGGCCAGGAAGGCATGCGGCTGACCAACTTCAACGTCGAGTATTCGTGCGTCGTGTCGCGCATCGCGATGCTCACCGGCCGCTACGCCCCCCGTACGGGTGAAGGCTACCGCGGCGGAATGACGTTGTGGGAGGTGACCATCGCCGAGGCGCTCCAGTCCGTCGGATACGCAACGGCGCTGTACGGGAAGTGGCACGTCGGCGGCGATGATTGGGAGGGCCGTCGCGAGCCCACCCACCAGGGATTCGACGAGTGGTGGGGCATCCCCGGAACCAGCCAGACGGCCCAGTACACATCGTACGAGAACTTCGACTCGACGCGCGCCGAAGTACCTTTCATCTGGGAAGGCCGGAGCGGCGAGCCCGCGCGTCGCGTCAAGCCCTACGATCTCGACACCCGCCGCACCATCGACCGCGAAGCCGCCGAGCGCGGTATCCGGTTCATGGAACGCAACGCGGCCGAGGACAGACCGTTCTTCTTCCTCTATACAATGACACAGGTGCACTTCCCCGCCCTGCCGCACCCCGACTTCGCCGGCTCGACCGGCGCTGGCGACATCGGTGACTCGATGGCTGATGTCGACCATAACGTCGGACTCGTGCTCGACGCGCTCGAGCGGCTCGGCATCGATGACAACACGCTCGTCTTATGGTGCACCGACAACGGCGCCGAAATGCGTCGCCCCTGGCGAGGCTCCGCGGGGCCCTGGCGAGGCTTCTACAACTCGGCGATGGAAGGCGGGATCCGCACACCCTGCGTCATCCGGTGGCCCGGCCGCATCCCCGCCGGACAGGTCTCGAATGAACTCGTGCACGAGGTCGACTTCCTGCCAACCATAGCCGCCGCAGCCGGCGCTCCGGAGATCGTCCCGACCGACCGCATCATCGATGGCGTGAACCAGCTGCCGTTCCTCGAAGGAAAGCAGCCGCACTCCGCGCGCGACAACGTGATGTTCATCGCCCGCGAAGGCCACGTCATGGCCGTCAAGTGGCACGACTGGAAGCTCTGGTACCTGTTCCGCACCGAGCTCGAGCCCGATCCCGACAACCTCGTCCGCCTGTTCGACCTCCGCGTCGACCCGCGCGAAGAGATCGACGTCAAGGACCACTACCCGTGGGCCATCAGCGTGATCGATGGCATCGTCGCCGACTACGAGGCGTCGCTGATCCGGCACCCGCGCGTGCCCGGCGCCATCGACGATCCCTACACGCCGCCTCCAGCAGGATCGGGCGCACCCGTCGCCACATACCGCCGGACAGACAGGACCGACCTCGGACCTCGCTCCGAAGCACTGCCCGATCCCGACTTTACGGGCTCGTGGTCGACCGCGGTCCTCAGCTCGACGCCGCCCACCGGCCAGGTCGGGTCCGGAGCGGTACCGACGCTCGGCAGCGGATGGGGCGACCGCATCTCCATCACGCACGACGCCAACCGCCTCGAAGTCGAACGCGTCGTATTCGTGCCCCGCGAGATTCAGCCGCTCGTCCGCTACCGCTACGCGCTCGACGGCTCGACCACCGAGAACGCCGTCTCGATCGGACGCGATGGCCCGGCGCCGACCTCCACCACGCGCTGGGATGGCAACCGCCTCGTCATCACGACGACGCACCGGTTCCGGAACCCGGCCGACGGATCGTGGGCGACCAGCGAGGTCGTGCGCACGATCTGGCTCCAGCCCGTCGACGGCACGCCGTTCGAGCCGTCTCTCGTCGTGGAGACTACACGTGGCTCGGCGCTGGGCGGTCCGGCTTCCGTCGATCGGAGCGTGCACACGCGCGGGTACCGGTAGGTCGGCCCGCGCGGATCGGGCCGCGCAGGTCGACCCGCGCCCCTTGCGCGGAGGGGTTTGATATTGGATAAAATATGCAGGACGCCGCCGCTCGTCTCTCGCCAATCACGGCCGGCGGACCTGCCACTGCCTTCGCGATGATCGCGAGGCCGCTGCACACGTGCCCCGTCCCTTGCGCCCACGGAGGCCACCAGTGCGAGACGTCAACCGACGTGAGTTCATCGCCTCTCTGCCCGCTGCGGCCGGAGCACTGGGCATGGCGTCGCCCGCCATCGCCTCCTCCGCGAGAACCGTGACCGCTCGCCGCGCGTTGCCGCTCGAGACCTTCGACTACGGCGGAGTCCGTCTGCTGCCGAGTCCGTGGCACGATCGGTACCTGGCGGCGCGGGAGTTCTATTGGTCCGTTCCGGACGACGACATTCTGCACGGATACCGGGC
Organism: Longimicrobiales bacterium; assembly: GCA_035513345.1. Taxonomy (GTDB): domain Bacteria; phylum Gemmatimonadota; class Gemmatimonadetes; order Longimicrobiales; family RSA9; genus DATKCF01. Next base: position 7,420 of record DATKCF010000228.1, on the reverse strand, counting down.
GCGCGCCGGGTTGTCGGCGCCGGGCCGGGAGCTGGGCGGGTGGGCGCGGCCGACGACAGGCAGCATCTTCGGCCAGTGGCTGAGCGGGATGTCGCAGATGTACCGGGCCACGGGTGACGCGGCCATGCGGGACAAGGCGGTGCACCTGTTCTCGGAGTGGGCGACGACGCTGCCCTCGGACGGCGATGCGGGATCCGGTCACTACGGCTGGGACAAGCTCGTGTGCGGCCTGGTCGATCTGCAGCGGTACGCGGGTCACGAGGACGCGATTCCGGTTCTCGAGCGGATTGTCGATTCGGCAAGCCGGACGCTGAGCCGGGAGAACCGGATTGCCGATCCGTCGCACAATCGCGGCTACGGCGGCACGCCGTGGGAGTGGTACACGCTGTCGGAGAACCTGTATCGCGCGTACCAGCTCACGGGCAATCCGCGGTTCCGCGAGTTCGCGGAAGTCTGGCACTATGCGGAATACTGGCGGAAGTTCGAGCGCACGTCGTCGCCGGCGGACGCGCACGGCACGCACGCGTACAGTCACGTGAACACGTTCAGCAGTGCGTGTGCGGCGCACGAGGTGACAGGCGACACGTCGTTCCTGACCATCTCGCGCAACGCATACGACTGGTTGCAGACGACACAGTGCTACTGTACCGGCGGTTACGGTCCGAACGAGCGGATGATGGCGCCGGACGGCAGTCTCGGCCGTGCGCTCGACACGCGCTCGGACACGGCGGAGATCGGCTGCGGCACATGGGCGGGCTTCAAGCTGTCGCGCCACCTGATGCGAGCGACCGGCGAGGCGAGGTACGGCGACTGGGCCGAGCGGCTGCTGTACAACGGCGTCGGCGCGATGCTGCCATTGACCGGACGCGGCCTGAACTTTTACTACGCGGACTATCGCGTTGGCGGTGGCATCAAGGTCTACAACTGGGATACGTTCACGTGCTGCTCCGGCACATACATCCAGAACGTCGCGGCGTTTCACGATCTGATCTGGTTCCACGACGAGTCCGGTCTGTATCTGAATCTGTTCATTCCATCGGAGCTGGCGTGGGACGGTCCGTCCGGGCGCGTCCGGCTCGTGATCGAGACGGGCTATCCGGACAGTGATCGAGTCGATCTGCGGCTGTCGCTCGGCGCTCAGGCCACGTTCCCGCTGCATTTCCGGGTGCCCGGCTGGACCCGCGAGGTGACAGTTCGCGTGAACGACTCGGCCGTGTCAGTGGACGCGAGGCCGGGCACGTGGGCGCGGATCGACCGGACGTGGAATGATGGCGACCGCGTCGAGATCCGGATCCCGCTCGTGATGCGCATGGAATCGGTCGACGCGCAACACCCCGACCGTGTGGCAGTGATGCGCGGGCCGGTCGCGATGGCGCTCGAGGGTGCGTACCACGATCCGTACTTTCGTCTGCCCGACAATGACAGTGACCTCGAGACGTGGCTCGAGCCCGAGGAATGGACGGCCGCCACGGCTTACCGCATGCCGGTCGAGGAAACGGAGCTGCCGCGGCCGACGGTGTTCCGTGTGGTGCCGCCGGATGGCAGTCCGGTCCGGCTCCGGTTCCGGCCGCTGTACGACATCGGCGAAGGCTATCCGTACTTCATCTACTTCGACCGGGACCAGCTTCCGTGGAAGTTGTGGTGATGCCCGCGTGAGACGGCTGGTGGTGCCGGCCGCGTTTGCGTGCCTTGCCGGGCTGGCCGATGCGGCGGGTGCGGTGGACCAGGACTCGGCTCGCCCGCCTGCCCGACTGTCCGTCGTTTTCGGCACTGTTGTCGACCATGAGACGGATGCGCCGATCGAGAACGCGACCGTTTCGCTCGGTGCGGAACCCGATGGCACGCGCGTAACGGGAACGCGAGTCACGGATGCAGTGGGCCGGTTCCGGTTCGAGCAGGTCATGCCCGGCACGTACACGCTGACGGTGGCAGCTTTCGGTTACCGCACGATGGAGGATACGCTGCACGTCGGGCAGGACTCCGACGTCAGTGTCTCGGTCGATTTGTCGGCCTCGCCGATCGCGCTCGCACCGATAGTCGTGACGACCAGTCGGCGGCCCGCGTTCATGGCCGGATTCGAGGAACGGCGCGCGCGCGACCGCAACCATACGGCGTTCTTCACGCGCGAGGACATCGAGAGCCGGAACCTCGGCCACATCACGGACCTGATCGCGATGACGCCGGGCGTGTGGGTCACGCCTGCCGGACCGTTCGGCAACAACATCATCTTCGACCGCGGCTGCCGGCCGGCCGTGTTCATCAATGGGAACCGCTTCACGGACCTCGAGCAGCCGATTGCCGGCAGCGGCGGAAGCCTGTTCGGCGTGGATGCCACTATCCAGCCGGACGAAGTCGAGGCCGTCGAGGTGTACACGATCCGTCACGACGTGCCCAGGCAGTTCGGACCGGCGTGCGGCGCGCTCGTAATCTGGCTGCGCCAGCCGGACCCGGACGAGAAGCGCGGCCCGGAGTGGCGACGCTGGCTGATCGCGCTCGGCGTCTTCGGCGCCGGCATCTTCATGTTCCGCTGACCCCTTCGGGACGGTCACAATGGACCCGATCGACCGCCGTACCTTCCTGACGACCGCCGCCGCTGCGGGACTCGCCGCCCGGCATGGCGCGGCGTCAGCGGCTGGACTCGACTTCGGCCGCGCACTGGCCGCGCTCCACGATGTTCCCGCGTTCGCCGACTATCCGGTGCGTGCGGTCCGGCACGACCGCGTGCGCATCACTGACGCGTTCTGGCGGCCACGCATCGAGGCGAACCGCAACGTCTCGCTCGATCACTGTCTCACGCGCTTCGAGCAGGACAGCGGCTTCAGCGTATCAAAGCTGATCGAAGCGGCCGCGTACATGCTGACCGAGCGGCCCGATGCGCAGCTCACGGCCCGCATCGAGGCACGGATCGAGCCACTGCTCGAGGGCATCGAGCGCAGAATCGAGGATCCGAGTCAGGCCGTCCGCGTGTCCGGCCATTTCCTCGAAGCCGCCTGTGCCTGGTTCGAGGCGACACGGCGCAGGCGCATGCTCGACATCGCGATTCGCGCCGCCGACGCGATGGACACCGTGTACGGCCCTGGCAAGGACACGTACATCTCCGGCCACGAAGGACTGAAGATCGGGCTGGTCGCGCTCTTCCGGACCACCGGCGATGAGAGGTACTGGCGTCTGGCGCAGTTCTTCGCGGACGAGCGTGGCAGGGACGACTACGAACGGACCGGCGAGTACGCGATCGATCGCACCTACGCCCAGGACCACGCACCCGTGGTCGAGCAGACGGAGGCGGTGGGGCACTGCGTTCGCGCGATGTTCCTCTACATCGCGATGACCGACATCGCGGCGCTCACCGGCGATGCGGCATACACCCGCGCAGTCGATCGGCTCTGGCAGGACGTCGTTACTCACAAGTCGTACATCACCGGCGGCATCGGCTCGATCCGTTTCCACGAGCAGTTCGGTACGGCCTTCGAGCTGCCCAACCTGAGCGCATGGAACGAGACGTGTGCCGCCTATGGCAGCGTGGTCTGGAACCACCGACTCTTCCTGCTGAACTGCGATGCCCGCTACATCGACGTCATGGAGCGCACGCTCTACAACGCGCTGCTGGTCGGCGTCTCGCTGAGCGGCGATCGCTTCTTCTATCAGAACCCGCTCGAGTCGTTCGGTGACTACGAGCGCTTCGAGTGGATCAACGTGCCGTGCTGTCCGCCCAATGTCGTCCGCCTGGTCGCATCCCTCGGCGACTACATCTGGGCCACGGCGGACAGCGAGGTCTACGCCAACCTCTTCGTCGACAACACCGCCGACATCGAGGTCGGCGGTGGACAGGCGACACTGCGTCAGGAGACGCGCTATCCGTGGGACGGTGCGGTCAGGCTGATCGTGGAACATGCACCGGACCGGCCGTTCGCGCTCAATGTCCGGATCCCGGGCTGGACGCGCGGCTCGGTCATGCCGGGAGACCTCTACTCGTTCGCGGACGGCGGCGCGACCGCGTTCGCCCTGAGCGTCAACGGCCAGCCGGTGTCGCCCCGGATCGTCAACGGCTACGCGCGTATCGAGCGTGACTGGCGGAGCGGTGACGTCGTCGAGTTGGACATTCCGATGCCCGTCCGCCGCGTGTACGCGCGGTCCGAAGTGATCGATGACCGCGGCCGTGTCGCCCTGGAACGGGGGCCGCTCGTCTACAGTGCAGAGTGGCCGGACAACAATGGCCGCGCGCTGAGCATCGTGGTTCCCGACGACGCCGCGCTCGAAAGCGAGTTTCGGTCCGACCTGCTCGACGGCGTTCAGGTCATCCGCGGCGACGTCCTCGCCATCACCGAAGATTCGCGCGGTGTGACAGCGCCAGCAGAGCCACACGAGCTCGTGGCAATCCCGTACTACGCGTGGGCGAACCGCGGCATGGGCGAGATGGCAGTGTGGATGGCGCGCGAACCGGGCCGTGCCTGGCTGCCGCCTGCGCTGCCATCGGATGTGGCGAGCGTGCGAACCTCGGGCGGCGTCGAGAAGGCGTGGACCGGCTACAACGACCAGAACGACGACCTGGCCGCGATCCACGATGGACGCGAGCCGATCAACTCGGCGGACCAGTCGTACCGCTTCTTCCGCATGCGGCCACCGGTCGGATCGCCGGCCTGGATCGAGTACCGGTTCGCCGCCGAACGACGCATCTCTTCCACCAGTGTCTACTGGTTCGACGACAAACGGTTCTGCCGCCTGCCCGACTCGTGGCGCGTCCTGTACCTGGCGGACGGCGAATGGGTGCCTGTCGCCGCCGAGCGGCCGTACGAGGTCATGCTCGACGCCTGGAGCACCATGCGGTTCGAGCCTGTCGACACGACGGCCGTTCGCATCGAAGTCGAACCACGGACTGTGCAATACGGCGCCGGTGAGATCGGACCGCCCGCTGCGATGTTCATCGACAGCGACATCGACTGGCGCGAAACCGGAGTTATCGAATGGAGAGTCCAATGACGGAGGTCAGCATGCGGAGATCACTGCTCAACGCACTGCTCACGCTGTCGCTCGCCGGCGCATGGCAGGCGGCCGGTGCCCAGGCCGCACCCGACAGGGGTCCGCCGCTGCTGACCGACTACATCGCGGCGTCCGTCGGTCCCGTGCCCGATTCGCTCGGCTTCCATCCGTTCTACACGCAGTACGCGGACGCGCTCGGCATCCCGATCCTCAGCTCGGACAAGGTGCCGGACGTCGCGCTCGTCGTCGCACGCGACATCGTGAACACAATGCTGGCGGCACGGCCGGATGTGCGTCAGGCGATGATGGATCGCAACTGGCGCGTCGGCATCATGGCCGAGAGCGAGATCACCGCCGACATCCCCGAACACGCGGACCGGAAACGGCCGGGCGCACCGGCCGGTGAGCCCGTGACACAGGCGGACATCGACTTCTGGGCCGGCCGCGCGCGCGGTCTGGGCGGCAACCCGACGACCGGCGCGGAAGAGAACGTTCTCGGCTACCCCGGCACGCGATACTACGGCGAGCACATCCTCGTGCACGAGTTCTCGCACGCCATCATGGGCGGTGGCATCCGTAACGCCGATCCCGACCTGTTCGCCGAGATCCGCGCCTCCTACGACAGTGCGATGGCGAAAGGGCTCTACACATACGACGATGGCCGCAGGCACTACGCCACCACCAACGCCAACGAATACTGGGCCGAAGGCGCGCAGTGGTGGTTCTGGTCGAACTACGGCGAGTGCTTCGCGGGCAATGTCCGCGTCGATTCACCCGCCGACCTCGCGGCCTACGATCCGACTCTCTTCCGGCTGCTCGGCCGCGTCTTCGATACGCACCGCATTTCGATGGACGTCTATCACGGCAAGCAGATCCGGCCGCGCAACCGCGGCCCGCTGGAATGCTCGCCATGACGCCATCGCGTCGAGAGTTTGTGATGCATGCGGCTGCAATGCTCGCGGCCATCGAAGCCGGTCTCGACTCGGTCGGCGTCGGCCGCGTGCTCGCGCAGGAGTCGCCAACCGGCACGCCCGGGCGGCAGATGCGGACCGGTGACGCCGTCGTCGGCATCCAGATGAGTCCGCACACGATGCTCGACGAGGGCATCGAGCCGTGTCTCGACCTGATCCGCGAGACTGCGGCCATCAACGTGGTCATGCCGTACTCGCACGCGTTCCATACGGCCACGCTCGGCAAGCCGCTTCGCGATCTCGCAACCGATCACGGCAAGCCGCCCCGCGACTTCCGCGGTCGCGTCCCCGCCGTCTGGGTCCGTCACCATGACGAGTACTTCCGCGACACGCGACTCCGGGTCGTGCCGCCCGATTCCTCTCTCGAGTTCGCCGACCGTGACCTCTTCGCCGAACTCGTCGAGCCGTGCCGCCAGCGCGACATGAAGGTCTACGCCCGCGTCCTCGAGGCGTCGGGCAGCTCGATCCGCAACTTCGACGACATCAGAACGATCGATGTCTACGGCAATCCCGGACGGTACGGATGCTGGGCTCATCCCGACTACAGGAACTTCTGGGCCGCCGTTGCCAGCGACATGTTCCGCAGCTATGAGCTGGACGGCTTGCAGTGGGGTGCGGAGCGCATGGGCCCGATCATGAACGTGATACTGCCCTGGAACGACAGTCCGCCGACCTGCTTCTGCGAGCACTGCATTGCACGGGGCGAGGCCGCCGATATCGATGCTGGCCGTGCGCGCGAGGGCTATACGCGCCTGTTCGAGTACGTGCGAGGCTTGATCGATGGCGAGCCGGGACCACCCGAGGGTACCTTCACGGTCTTCGTCCGCCATCTCATCCGCTACCCCGAGATCCTGGCCTGGGAGTACCAGTATCGCCTTTCACGCGAGGCCGTGCACCGCGCGATGTTCGACGAGATCAAGGCTGTCTCACCCACAGCGGATGTCGGCTGGCATGTCGATCACCAGCCCTCGAGCTGGGACCTCGTGTATCGTGCCGAGATGAGCTACGCCGAGATGGGCGACTGGTCCGACTTCATCAAGCTGATCCTGTACCATGCAGTGCTCGGCGGCCGCATCCATTCCTGGTATCTGCAACGGTTCCAGAGCACAGTGCTACGCGAGCTGACGCTCGAGCAGTCACTCGACATCTACTACGCCATCTTCGGCTACGACCCGGATCGCGAGCCGACTGTCGACAACCTGCGTGAACAGGGCTTCTCTGCCGACTATGTCGAACGAGAGACACGGCGCAGCGTCGCCAGTGCCGGAGGCCGCGCAAAGATCTATGCCGGGATCGGCTTCGACGTGCCCGGCAGCCCACCCGAGGACCCGGAGATGATCCGGCAGGCGGTCATCGGCGCCTTCCGCGCCGGTGCCGCCGGGATTGTCGTCTCGCGCGAGTACGAGGAAATGCGCCTGCCAAACCTGCGCGCAGTCGGACAGGGAGTGCGCGAATCGGGCCGCGCGGGATAG
>DATKCF010000227.1:0-6095 GCA_035513345.1 Longimicrobiales bacterium | reverse complement strand
GTGGGCCACGTGAACTCGAACTGACGCAGGTCGGCCCAGCGACCGCCCATCCAATGCCATGCGGTGTGCGCGACGAGAGCGGACAGCACGATGGTGCCGATGCGTTCATTCATCTTCGAGAACAGCCAGTTGAGCACGGGGATCGCGACGAGCAGAACGGCGACCTGGCCGAGTTCGACACCGAGATTGAACGCGAGCAGGGAAGTGATGAGGTGTGACCCGGCAAACTGGAGCGACTCGCGCAGGAGGAACGAGAAACCGAAGCCGTGGACGAGACCGAACGCGAACGCGATGAGCCATCGTCGCTCCAGCTTTGCGCCGGCGATGTTCTCGAGCGCCATGAACACGATCGATGCAGCGATCAGCGTCTCGATCAGCGGCGGAAACCACAGCGCACCGGGCGCGTAGCCGAATGCGGCCGCAATGAGCGTAATCGAGTGCGCGACCGTGAACGCCGTGACGATCGCGACCAGGCCGCGCAGCTTGCGGAACGGGATGACCAGGCAGAACACGAACAGCAGATGGTCGAGCCCCGCGAGAATGTGAAGAAACCCGAGCTGCACGAAGCGGAACGCGGCGTGGTGCCAGCGCGGGTCGAGCCGGACCATGCCGGGATCGCCTTCGTAGCGGAACACCCGTTCGCGTCCATCGGGCAGCACGAAGCGGAGTACGGTCTGTGTGCGCACGCCGAGGTGCGCCAGCGCGGGGTGCAGCGCGAACTCCGAGTCCTCCGACGCGATGTCGTATTCGAGGAGCACGTCGAGCATGGCCTGCTGCCACGGCAGCAGCAGCTGCGGCGGCAGCGGGTCGGCCGACATGTGCGCGAGCGCGCCCTCGTACTCCGTGAACGACGCGTCGGTCGGAAGCGAGATACGCGTTGCGACGATCCGCGGCTCCGCGAGCGTCGTGTCGCCTTCACGGACCTCGATGTAGTCCGCGATCCAGAGGCGAACCGCGTCCGACAGCAGCGGCTCGACGCCGCGCAGATCCAGATAGGTGAAGTCGACCAGCGGGAACTCGACGTCGCGTATCGATTCGAACGGCACCCGCACCAGGATGCGAAGCCGCTGGCCGTCCGGGTGGACGAACGCCACCACGGTCACGTCCGCCGGTATCTCGTGCGCCACCGCGCCGCCCGGCACCCCGACGAGCAGGGTGGCGGCGAACGCGAGTCGCAGACAGGTTCGGGGAACGGTCATTCCGGGCCCGGGCTGCCCCGCGGGGCGTGAGACTGGACGGATTCCGGTCCGGTGACGTAGAATGACCGGACCAAGGCGACACGGCAGTATACACGCCCGGCCCGCGCGTGGCACGGGGTCGGGATCCCGGATCGGAGACGACGATGAACCGGCGCAATCTCGTCATTGCAGCGACCCTCGTCACGGCTATTGGCGGACTGGCCATCGCGCAATCCGCGCTCCAGGTGGCGGCCGACCAGCAGACCGTCGAGGTCCCGCTGTTCGAGGTCGACCCGTTCTGGCCGAAGCCTCTGCCTGACCACTGGGTCCTCGGCTCGGCCATCGGTGTCGGCATCGATTCGCGTGACCACGTCTACATCGTGCACCGCGGCCTGCCCACGCTGAACGCGCGGACCGAAGCCGGCGCCGCCACCGATCCGCCCACCGGCGAATGCTGCCTGGCCGCGCCGCCCGTCCTCGAATTCGATCCCGCCGGCAACCTCATGAACTCGTGGGGCGGCGAAGGTGACGGCTACACCTGGCCGACCTCGAATCACGGCATCGCGCTCGACCACATGGACAACGTGTGGATCGGCGGCAACGGACAGGGCGACTCGCACGTGCTCAAGTTCGCCCGCGACGGCCGATTCCTCCTCGAGATCGGTGTCCCAGGCCAGCCGCCCAACAGCAACGCGATGGATCACTTCGGACGCGTCGCCAAGATCTCCTTCGACAGCGAGGCCAACGAGGCGTACTTCGCCGATGGCTACGCCAACAGGCGAGTCGCCGTCATCGACATGAACAATGGCAGCATCAAACGCTACTGGGGCGCTTACGGTAACCGCCCGGATGACACCAACATCGGCCCCTACGATCCCGACGCGCCGCTGCCGCAGCAGTTCCGCACGCCCGTCCATTGCGCCGAGCCCGCACACGACGGCCTCGTCTACGTCTGCGACCGGCCCAACAACCGCATCCAGGTCTTCAACGAAGACGGCACCTTCGTCAAGGAGCGGCAGATCGCGCCGCGCACACTCGGTGACGGCTCCATCTGGGACATCGCATTCTCACGCGATCCCGAACAGCGCTTCATGTACGTCGCCGACGGCAAGAACATGAAGATCTACGTGCTCGACCGGCAGTCACTCGACATCCTCACGAGCTTCGGCGACGGCGGCCGCCAGCCTGGCCAGTTCTTCGCCGTTCACAGCATTGCCACTGACTCCGAAGGCAACATCTACACGACCGAGACCTACGAGGGGAAGCGCGTGCAGAAGTTCGTCTACACGGGCATCGGCCGCGTCCCCGCGGGACAGCATCAGGGAGTGCCCTGGCCGGGCGGTCGCTGAGGACCACTCAGATGGGCCCGGAAGATCGACGTCAGCTCGATCACAAGCGGCGCAACACCCGCAACCGGCAGCCACGTCAGCCGCTCTGCTGTCAGCCGCCTCCCTCACGCATGACCGTTGCCGGATCGATGCGCGCTGCGCGGACCGCCGGCTGCAGGCTGCCGGCGACGGCCATGACGAGGCCGAGCGTGATGGCGGCCGCGAAGGTCGGGGCATCGGCGGGTGGTATGCCGGCCAGCAGGCCGTGCATGGCGAGGCCGGCGGCGTAGCCGATGAAGCCACCGATGAGGATGCCGGCGCCGGCGGGTACGGCGGCCTGGTGTGCGACGAGGCGGAGTATGGACGAGCGACGTGCGCCGAGTGCGAGTCGCACACCGATCTCGTGGCTGCGTCGCGAGGCCGTGAATGAGAGGAGCCCGTGCAGGCCGATAGCGGCGAGCAGGAACGCGATTGCGGTGAAGGCGCCGACGAGGCGGAGCTGGACGCGGCGAGGCGCGGTGTCGCCTGCAACGATGTCTTCGAGCAGGCGAACGTCTGAGACCGGTTGTCGCGGGTCGGCGCGCCGGACGATCTCCCGGATCGCGGGCACGATGGCGAGTGGATCGTTGCGCGTGCGAACGGCCAGGTCCTTGGGTGCGTAGCGGGGCACACCACCATCGGGCGCCTGAAGGTATGGCAGCCAGACCTGCGGTTCGCTGATTCGTTCGAGTCCACGCATGGAGACATCGCCGGCGACGCCGACGACGGAGCGCTCGAAGAACGCGAAGGTGAAGGTCTGTCCGATCGGATCGCGGTCTGGCCAGTGGCGCCGCGCGAACGATTCGCTGACGACCGCTACGAACGGTTGGTCGAATGTGTCGCTGGCGCGGACGTCGCGGCCGAGCACGATCGGAATCTCGAGCGTTTCGAACCAGCGCGGCGTGACGAAGCGCAGGCTGGCGGTCGGAAACTCGCCAGCGTCGAGCTGCCCGTCGATCTCGACCGGCCAGATGCCGCCGCCTTCGGCGATCGGCAGGAAGCTCGAGTATGCGGCGGACTGAACGCCTGGCAGCGCTGTCACCTCTTCCAGCACACGTTCATAGAACTCGCCTCGCCGGCGAGTCTCCTCGTATTCCGGCAGAGGCAGCCACGTTCGCATCGTGACGACGGCCTCCGCGTTGAATCCGGGGTCGACCGACTGCAACTGAACGAGTGCGCGAATCAGCAAGCCGGACGTGATCAGCAGTGCGACGGACGCAGCCACTTCGACAGTGACGAGCACATTGCGGATTCCGGCATGACGCAGCCCGCCAGATCGGCCGCCGTCCCGCAGCTCTGTGACGTTGATCCGACGGCTCGCTCGCCATGCGGGCACGGCGCCGAACCCGATCCCCGTGAGCAGCGTGATGGTGAGAGCGAAGATCAGCACGCGGCCGTCGAGAGCAAGAGTGTCCCCCGCGGGCAGCGATGCCGGCACGAGGCGCGACAGCAACGGGAGCGACACGCCCGCGGCAAGAACGCCAAGCGCGCCTCCGATGAGAGCCAGTCCGATGCTCTCCGTGAGCAACTGGCGCAGCAGCCGCTGCCTGCCCGCGCCGAGCGACGCACGCACCGCCAGCTCGCGACCGCGCATCAGTCCGCGGGCGAGCAGAAGATTGGCCAGGTTGGTGCACGCGATGAGCAGAACCCCGAGCGCGGCACCGGACAATGCGAGCAGCAGCAGCCGCGACTGGCTCGAGACTTCGTCACGCAGCCGGTTGACCGTCGCACCCGTTCGCTCGTAGCTGTCCGGATACTCCGATTCGAGCGACGCCATGATCCGCGTCATTTCGGCGCGCGCCCGCTCCAGGGTGATGTCACCACGCAGGCGGGCGGTCACTGTCAGAAAGTTGTTGTCGCGATCCTCGTACATCCACGGCGGGAATCGCATCGGACGCCAGAACGTGGTGGCGCGATTCGGGAAACGGAACGTCGACGGCAGAACGCCGATCACCACATGCGGCTCACCGTCCAACAGGACCGACGAACCGATGACGCCGGGATCCGCACCGAAGTCATTGCGCCAGATCGCTTCGCCAAGGATCAACGTAGCGGGCGACGACTCCGCGTCGTCCGATTCCGTGAACAGCCGGCCGACCACCGGCCTGGCTCCGAGCATCGGCATCAGGCTCGACGTCACCGCCGCGCCCTCGAGCCGGACCGGATCGCCACGCCCCACAAGGTTCGCCGACACCGGTGTCGACGCCGCCATCGCCTCGAACGATTCCGCCAGCACGCCCCAGTCACGATACGTCGCAGGCGACGCCTCGACCCGCGAGTATCCCGGCGGTGACTCCCATACCCGCACCAGCGCGTCCGACTCCGCGTACGGCAGCGGCCGGACCAGTACCGTATCCAGCACCGTGAATGCCGCCGTGTTCGCGCCAACACCGAGTCCCGCCACACACACCACCGTCAGTGCGAACCCGGGCGATCGCCGCACCGACCGAATCGCGAAACGCACGTCCTGTCGCAGCACATCAACGTGCAACGGACCAGCGACGCGGAGCACGTCGGCGATTGCTTCGCCCCACAGCCGCGCAACCGCGAAAGGCCCCGAGGTTGCCGCGCGCCGCTCGCGGTACAGCGATGTCAGCTCGTCCGAATACTCCGCGCGGAAGCCCGACGGATACAGCCAGAGCAGAAGACGAATCAGAAGCATCGGCCGGACTCGCGCTCCATCACGCCCGCTCCGGCGCCACGCCGCTCGCCCGCGCGATCTTCACCAGCCGCGCAAGCCTCCCAACTTCCGCCCTCGCCACCGCCTGGCCGAATGCCGTGATCCTGTAGTACCGCCGCCGTGGATCGTCCTCCGCCGCCGCCGGCCGCCGCCTGCTCTCCACGATCAGCGACTGGTCCTGCATTCGCTGGATCGACCGGTAGAGTGTGCCCGCGCTCAGACGAAGATCACCATCCGTCCGCTCCTCGACATCCTGGATGATCCCGTACCCGTGCCGGTCCGACTCCGCCAGCACCAGCAGGATGTGCAGAGCGGCGGGCGGCAACGGCAGCAGCGCCTGAATCTCACGATCGGTTGGTGGCATGGTCGGAAACTATACTCGGAGTGGATATATTGTCAACGGATATAGCAGCCCGCTGCTGCCGTTACGGCACCAGCGGGCGTTTCTGGGGCTGGTTTCTGGGGCTGGTTTCCGGGGCGCTCGCGGGTGCCGGAAGGGGCCCGGCTCCTCATTCCTCGGGGTCTACCTGGACGGAGGCAATGCCATCGCTGTCGTAGCTGACATGGACTCGCCAGGGGCGACAGCAGACCTCGCAGTCCTCGGCATAGACCTGATCGGCGCCGCCCCACGGGTCGACGGTGATGGCGACGGTCTCGCCGCACCACGGGCAGGAGACATCGACATCAGTTTCCGGCATGGACTCGAGGTCGAAGTCATCGTCGTCGAGGCCGCCGAGGGGTTCGTCGTGGTCATCGTTGCGCATCAGACTCTCCCGATCCCGTCGTTCTGCTTCGCCCGGGCCCTTTCCGTCGACTCCGGTGCGTTGGCCGCGGGACTCCCGTCGCGGTATGTTACCCGCCTCCCGCGCT
>DATKCF010000226.1:0-16919 GCA_035513345.1 Longimicrobiales bacterium | reverse complement strand
GACATTCAGGACGATCGACTCGGCGGATCGCGTCGGCTGGTCGGCGTTGCTCCTGGCGGCTGCGCGAGCAATGCGATCCACCGACGCCCCCGCCTTGACCCGCCGTTCGTCGCCCGCCGTTCGTCGCCCGCCCCACGTCGCCCGCCGTTCGTCGCCCGCCGTTCGTCGCCCGCCGTTCGTCGCCCGCCCTTCGTCTCCCGCCCCTCGTCTCCCGCCGTCCCCGCCCCCCGCGTCCGTTGACACGCCCATCCCCTCCCCGCTACCTTGACAATCCGAAAATACGGTGAAGAGGGCGGGGTACTCCTCGCCTCACCTTTCGGTCCGCGCATGCGGTACCGCCGGGTAGAACAGAATTCGGGCCTCCGGACCTCACGGTCGGGGGCATCGTTTTCTTATTCCGGCGGGGCCTGCAGAATTGCAGGCCCCGTTGCTGTTTCCTCGAGGCGCTCTGGAGGCTGACCCATATCATCGACTGAGAAGAGAACCCGCGTCAATCGACAGATCCGGATCAGCCCGGTAAGGGTGATCGCGGACGATGGCGAACAGATGGGCATCATGGCGGTGGAGGATGCCCTTGCAGCAGCGGAGGACGCGGGGCTCGATCTTGTCGAAGTCGCCCCGACCGCGAGACCTCCCGTGGTCCGAATCATGGACTACGGCAAGTACAAGTACGAGGAAGCGCGGAAGGCGAGGCAGGCGAGGAAGAAGCAGCATCAGATCCAGATCAAGGAAGTGAAGTTCCGGCCGGGCATCGAGCCGCACGATTTTGATTTCAAGGTTCGCCATGCGCGGCGGTTCCTCGAGGAGGGGAACAAGGTGAAGGGGACGATGATGTTCCGAGGTCGCCAGATGGCGTTGCCCGAGTTGGGGCTCGAGGTGCTGAAGCGGGTGGCCGAGGCGCTGGAGGACATCGGCAAGGTAGAGGTCCAGCCGGCGATGGAAGGCCGGACGATGACAATGGTGATCGCACCGAAGAAGTGAGAGAGGCGACATGCCCAAGATGAAGACGAACCGGAGCGCGGCGAAGCGGTTCAAGCTGACGGCCGGTGGCAAGGTGAAGCGGATGCGGGCGTACAAGAGCCACATCCTGACGAAGAAGACGCAGAAGCGGAAGCGCCGGCTGCGGAAGCCAGACATCTGTTCGCCTGGTGACGCGAGGCGCATCAAGCGGCTGCTGCGGGGAGGCTGACCATGGCACGGACGACAAATGCCGTACCACGGCATCGCAAGAAAAAGCGGTACCTGCGGGCCGCGCGCGGTTACTTTGGTGCGCGGTCGAAGCTCTGGCGAATCGCAAAGAACGCGGTCGAGCGGGGCTGGCAGTATTCCTACCGGGACCGGAAGAACCGCAAGCGTGAGTTCCGCCGGCTGTGGATCACGCGGATCAACGCGGCGGTTCGCGAGCAGGATGCGGACCTGAACTACTCGCGTTTCATGAACGGTCTGAAGCGGTCGGGTGTGGAAGTGAACCGGAAGGTGCTGGCGGACCTGGCGGTCCGTGACACGGCCGCGTTTGCGGAACTGGTCCGACAAGCGAAGTCGAGTCTGAGCTGATGCGCGCGGGCCGGCTGAGCCGGCCCGCGTACCGCAGTCGCCCGGGCTGCCCGCGCGGCGGCCGTTCGGGAGCACGGAACGACGGACGCTTGCCGGTCCACGGCGGAGTGCCGACCTTCGGGTCCGGCGCTGCGCCGTTTTTGTTTAGCGAACGAATGGACAGATGACACTGCTCGAACAGATTGCGCAGCTGGAAGAGGCGGCGAAGTCCGAAGCGGCTTCGGTCGGCACGGAAGCGGAGCTCGAGGAGCTGCGGATCCGGTTCCTGGGCCGCAAGGATGGCCGTTTGAAGGCCATCATGCGCGGGCTGGGTTCGCTGTCGGCGGATGAGCGGCCTGCGGTGGGCGAGGCGGCGAACCGGGCGAAACAGCGGATCACGGAGCTGCTCGACTCGATTCGCGACAGGCTGGAGGGACCGGCCGCAGCAATCGCCGCGGATGACCTGACACTGCCGGGCCGGCGGCGCTGGCGGGGTGGCCGGCACCCGGTGACGCTCGTGATCGACGAGATCTGCCGCGTGCTGGCGGGCCTCGGCTTCGCCCGTGCGCGCGGCCCCGAAGCGGAAACGGACTGGTACAACTTCGTATCGCTCAACACGCCACTGGACCATCCGGCCGCGGACATGCACGACACGTTCTACCTGCGTGAATCGATTCTACTGCGCAGCCACACATCGCCGGTCCAGATCCGGACCATGCAGACGTACGAGCCGCCGATCAGGATTGTCGCGCCGGGCATGTGCTATCGTCGCGATCCGTTCGATGCGTCACACGCGCCTGCGTTCGAACAGCTCGAGGGTCTTGCCGTCGACGAGGGCGTTTCGTTCGTCGACCTGAAGGCCACGCTCGCGCAGTTCGCGCGCGGCATGTTCGGTCCGGAAACGAAAGTGCGGTTCCGGCCGTCGTTCTTTCCGTTCACCGAGCCGAGCGCGGAAGTCGACGTGACCTGCATCATCTGTGGTGGCGTCGGGTGTCCGGTCTGCAAGGGTACGGGCTGGATCGAGATCATGGGAGCGGGCATGGTCGATCCGCAGGTTCTGCGCAACGTGGGCTACGACGCGGACCGCTACACGGGCTTCGCGTTCGGCATGGGCCCGGCCCGCATCGCGATGGTGCGGTACGGCATCACGGACATCCGGCTGCTGTACGAAGCGGACGTTCGATTCCTCGAGCAGTTCGCCTGAGATGAACCTCAGTTATGCGTGGTTGCGTTCGCTCGTGCCGACACTGTCCGAATCGCCGGCCGTCCTTGCCGACCGGCTCGCGATGTACGGCGCTCCCGTGGACGAACTCGTGGACCTCGGTGGGCCGCTGTCCGACATCGTGATCGCGCGGGTCCTCGAAGTCCGCCAGCATCCGAACGCGGACCGTCTGAAGCTGTGCCGCGTCGATGCCGGGATGGGCGAGCCGCTGGCTGTCGTGTGCGGTGCGAACAACGTGCGTGCCGACGCGTGGTACCCCTTCATTGCGGCGGGTGGCACGCTTCCCGACGGCATGAAGATCCGGCGCACGAAGATCCGCGGCGAGGAGAGCAACGGGATGCTGTGCAGCGCGCGCGAGCTGGGGCTCGGTCGCGATCACGACGGCATTCTCGAGTTGCACGGCGAGTTCGAGACCGGCCAGTCCTTCATCCGGCAGGTCGGCCTGGACGACACGCGCATCGTGATCGATGTGACGCCGAACCGAGGCGACCTGCTGTCGCACTACGGCGTTGCGCGCGAACTCTCGCCGGGCGGCGAGTCCTCGATCGTGCTGCCGGCGTTCCCCGGCGGCGACGCGCTTGCCGGCATGCCGTTCGAGACCGGCGGAGTGTCGACGCAAGCGGGTGGCGTTCGCATCACACTCGAAGACGCGGCTGGCTGCCCGCGCTACACGGCGGCGATCATCCGCGGTGTCCGTGTCGGTCCGTCGCCGGACTGGCTGTCGTCGAGATTGCGCGCGGTCGGCGTGCGCCCGATCAACAACGTGGTTGACGCGACGAACTGGGTCCTGATGGAGCTGGGCCAGCCGCTGCACGCGTTCGACCTCGACAAGCTGGGAACGAGCGTGGTGGTGCGGCGGGCGAAGGCCGGCGAGTCGCTTGTCACACTGGATGGTGCAACGCGCAAGCTGACGGGTGATGTACTCGTCATTGCCGATGCGGAGAAGCCGGTCGCACTGGCCGGACTCATGGGCGGTCAGGAGACCGAGGTCACCGAAGCAACGAAGGATGTTCTGCTCGAGTGTGCGCACTTCGATCCGAAGACGGTGCGCGCGGGGCGTCGCCTGCTGTCGATGAACACGGACGCCGCGTACCGCTTCGAGCGCGGTGTCGACCCGGACGGAATGGAGCGTGCAACACGGCGGGCCGCGGCGCTGATCGTCGCGACGGCGGGCGGCACCGCGGAGCGGGCGGTGACGGCGGATGCGGGGCTGGCGGATATCGAACCGTTGATCGTGCGGCCGAGTCGTGTCGAACAGGTGCTGGGCGTTGCTCTGGACAGCAGTGCGATCGCGTCGCTGATCGAGCCGATCGGGTTCGCGACGGAACCGGCGGGCGGAGGCGAGTTGCGGGTGCGCGTGCCCGGTCACCGCCGCTACGATGTGTCGCGTGAGGTCGACCTGATCGAAGAGATCGCGCGGCGCCAGGGATACGACTGGTTCCCCGACGACGTGCGTGCGTTCCGCGCGAGCACGGTGCCGGATGATCCATTCGCGGATCTGGAGGACCGTCTGCGGGATCGGCTTGTCGGGCTCGGGTTCCTCGAGTCGCGGGGCATGCCGCTGGTCGGCGCCGAGCACGGCGATGTCCCGCTGCTGCTCCCGCTGGCCAGCACGGAGAGTCATCTGCGGCGCGCGCTGCTGCCGGGTCTGACGAAGCGTCTCGAATCGAACTTCAGTCGTGGCGCGCGCGACGTTCGGCTGTTCGAAATCGGGACGGCCTTTGCGGAAGCGTCGGACGGCGGCGTGCCCGTCGAGACGACGCGGCTCGCGGTCCTCTTTACGGGTGCCCGCGACCCGCACCACTGGGCTGGCGAATCCTCGCCGTGCGACATATGGGATCTGCGCGGCCTGCTCGAGGAGCTGGCGGCCGTGCTCGGCGGGCACGTCGAACCCGGCGAAGCGCCGGACGCCGCCGGGCTCGTCGGGATGGAGCCGGGCACGATACTCCGCGTGCGGCCCGGTGACGCGCGGACCGCAGGCGCCGGCGGCCGCATCAGCGAGAGGGCAATCGATGCACCGGCGTGGGCCGCGCCGGTGTGGGCCGCCGAAGTTACCCTGACGGCGGAGATGGTCGGGCCGCGACAGATCCGGGCCCGGCCGCTGCCCGCTCACCCGGCTGTAGAGCGGGACATCGCGCTGCTCGTGCCGGCATCGGTTACAGCAGGCGACATCGACGCGACGATTCGCGCGGCGGCCGGCGACCTCCTCGAGTCGCTGGCTCCGTTCGACGTCTACGAGGGTCCGGGTCTGGCTCAGGGACAGCGCAGTGTCGCCTTCAGGCTGCGGTTCCGTGCTTCGGACCGTACGTTGACCATGGAAGAAGTCGACGCCCGGATGACCAGGATTCTGGAACGACTCGGGAGTGAGCACGATGTCCAGCAACGCGCGTGAGCCGGCGGGACTGCCCGAGCTGGACAAGCTCGAGCGGACGGTACGCAGGCTCCTCGAGCAACACGACGACCTCATGACGCGCGTCGCAGCCGCCGACAACCGGGTCCGCGAACTGGATCTGGCGTTGCGCAACGTGTCCGCGGGCGAGATCGATCCGGTGACGCTCGCGGAACGGACACGCGAACTGGAGGCCGAGAACCGCGATCTTCTCGACCGGCTGACCCGTGCCCGCGAGTCGGTCCGCCGGATCCTGGGCAGGATGCGATTCACGGAGGAGGAAACGTGAACGACCCGGCACGCAGGAACGTTGTCACCGTCCACATTGCGGGTGAGGAGTACGCGATCCGCACGGACGCGACCGAGGCGTACACGCGGGCGTGTGCGGAACATGTCGATCAGACGATCCGCGACATTCTCGATGCTGCCGGCATGCTCCCGGTCAACAAGGCGTCTGTCCTGGCCGCGCTCGCGATCACGGATCAGCTTTTCCAGGCGAGGGGCGAATCCCGGGACCTTCGCAAGGATATCGGAACGCGGGTAGCCCGGCTGTCGGACGATGTCGCCCGCCGGCTGGATGGTCGCGGACTTGCGACACCTTCCTGACAGTCCCTACCTTGCGCCGTCCCGTCGCGCGGCCGCGGTGGCTGCGCGCCGAAGGAGTTGAGGCGATCCTGTGCAGCAATCCGAGATGTAGCCTGCCCAAGGCGCCCCGTGCGTCTTTGCTGGAGAGATCATGGATACTCCGTTGCTGATCGGCGCAGTGGCCGTCGGCTCGGTCCTGGCGGGCTTCATCGTTGCGTGGAGCCTCTTGCAGTTGCGCCTGAAGCGCGGCCGGCAGGACGCGGAGTCCGTGGCAATACGGATCCGCTCGGGCGCCGAGTCGGAAGCTGCCAACATCCGGCGGGCGGCCGAGCTTTCGGGCAAGGAAGAGGCGCTCAAGGCGCGCGAGGATTGGGAGCGCGAGGAAGCGCGGCGCCGCGAGGAAATCGAACGGGCGGAGAGCCGCCTCGACGAGCGGCGTTCGTCGCTCGACCGCAAAGTCGACATCCTGGACAAGAAGGAAGCGGCCATCGAGGGCCGCGAGGACGGTCTGCGTCAGCGCGAGGCCGGCGTCGACCGCAAGGCCGAGGAAGCGGAGCGCGCGCACCACGAGGTCCGGCTTCGTCTCGAAGCGCTCGCCGGCATGACGTCCGAAGAGGCCAGGAAGAAGCTGATCCACGAGCTCGAGGAGGAAGCGAGGGCGCAGGCCGCAAACAAGATCCGCGAGATCCGCGAGAGCGCGAAGCGTGACGCCGAACGCGAAGCTCGTGACATCCTGGCGCTCGCGATCCAGCGCATCGCCGCGGACCACACGGCGGAGAGCACCGTTTCCGTGGTAAGCCTGCCGTCCGACGAGATGAAGGGCCGCATCATCGGTCGTGAGGGCCGCAACATCCGCGCGTTCGAGCAGGCTACCGGCATTGATGTGATCATCGACGACACACCCGAAGCGGTCATCCTGTCCGGCTTCGATCCGGTGCGTCGCGAAACGGCGAGACTCGCTCTCGAGAAGCTCGTTGCTGACGGCCGCATCCATCCGGGCCGGATCGAGGAAGTCGTCGACAAGTGCCGCAAGGAAGTCGACGACATGATGGTCCGGTCGGCGGAGGAAACCTGTTACGAATTGGGCGTGCACGGCGTACACCCCGAGATCCTGCGCGTTCTCGGCCGACTGAAGTTCAGGACGTCATACGGCCAGAATCAGTTGCTGCATTCGCGCGAAGTCGCGCAGGTCGCGGGTAACATGGCGGCGGAGATGGGGCTGGACGTCACCATGACGAAGCGGATGGGGCTGCTGCACGACGTGGGCAAGGGGCTGACGCACGAGCACGAAGGCACCCATGTCGAGCTGGGCTGGAACCTCTGCCAGAAGTACAACGAGCCGGACCAGGTCCTGAACGCGATCAGGGCACACCACGACGAGGAGCCACACCGGTACTCGGAGACCTTCCTCGTCACGGCCGCCGATGCCGTCAGTGGCGCGCGGCCCGGCGCACGCCGCGAGATGTTCGAAACGTACGTGAAGCGGCTCGAGAAGCTCGAAGCCATTGCGAATGGATTCGACGGCGTCGAACGCTGCTTCGCCATCCAGGCGGGCCGCGAAATACGCGTGATGGTCAATCCGGAGAACGTGAACGACGCTCGCATGACGGAACTCTCGGATGAGATCGCGCGGCGGCTGGAGGAAGAGTTGCAGTATCCCGGACAGATCAAGGTCGTTGTGATCCGGGAAACGCGCGCCGTCGACTTCGCGCGCTGACACGAGCCGGCCCGCCGTGATGGCGACCGCGCCGATCCCGATCGAACCCGAATCTGAAGCAATGGCAAAGGTCATCAGCGGTCGCGACATCAGCGAGGCGATGCGGTCGGAAATAGCGGCGGACGCACGCGCGTATCTCGATGATACCGGTCAGCGTCCGGGCCTGTCCGTCGTTCTGGTGGGCAAGGATGCCGCCAGCCAGGTCTACGTGAGGATGAAAGGCAAGGCCGCGGACGATGCCGGCTTCACGTCACGGACGATCGTGCTTCCCGCCGAAACGCCGGAGTCCGAACTGCTTGGCGTCGTGGCCGGGCTCAACGCGGATCCGGCTGTGCACGGGATCCTCGTGCAGTTGCCCGTGCCCGAGCAAATCGACACGCAACAGGTCCTGCGCAGCATCGATCCGGCCAAGGACGTGGACGGGTTCCATCCACTGAACGCTGGCGCGCTGGCCAGCGGCGACCTCACGGTTCTCGCGCCGTGCACGCCTGCCGGCATCATCGAGATGCTGATGCGGTCGGGCTACGATCCGCAAGGCCAGCACGTCGTGATTGTTGGCCGGTCGACGATCGTGGGCCGGCCCGTGGCCAGTCTGCTGCTGCGCAACGCGCCGGGCGGCAATGCCACGGTCACGGTGGCGCACTCGCGCTCGAAGGACCTGGCGGCGATCACTCGCCAGGCCGACATCCTGATCGCGGCCGTCGGCAAGGCCGAACTCATCACGCGCGACATGGTCAAGCCGGGCGTCGTCGTAATCGACGTGGGCGTCAACCGCGTCGAGAACGCCGATTCGCCCAGGGGCTACCGTCTGGTGGGCGACGTCGCCTACAGTGACGTGTCGGAGGTTGCCGAAGCGATCTCGCCCGTGCCGGGCGGGGTCGGGCCAATGACCATCACGATGCTGCTCCGCAATACGATCGATGCGGCGCGCCGTCAGTACGCCGCGGGAGGCCGATGAGTCCGCGGCCGTTCCGTGATGCGGGTGGCGCCCGTCGTGCGCCCGGAGCGGCTGGTGCCTGGAGCGCAGGTGGTGCCCGACCCGAGGCGTACACGGTTGCGGCCGTCAACGCGATGGCGAAGGAGATGCTCGAGACGGCGCTGCCACCGCTCTGGGTGCAGGGCGAGGTCACCGGCTGGAAGAGACACACATCGGGCCACTGCTATTTCGGACTGCGCGACCGGTCGGCGCAGATCCGCTGCGTTCTGTTCCGCTCCGATGCGCAACGGCTGCCTGCCGATCCCGAGGAAGGCATGGAAGTCCGCACGCTCGGCCGCGTCACGTTGTACGAAGCGCGTGGCGAGTATCAGTTCGTCGCGCGCGAGATCGAGGGCATGGGCGCGGGCGGACTGTGGCGCATCGCGTTCGAGAAACTCTACCGGAAGCTCGACGCCGAAGGCCTGCTGGCGCCGGAGCGGAAGCGGCCGCTTCCGCGGCATCCGGCGGCGGTCGCCGTCGTGACTTCTCCCGTCGGCGCCGCACTACAGGACATGCTGCGCGTGATTTCGGTGCGGGCACCGTGGACGCGGGTCCTGCTTTCGCCGGCCCGGGTCCAGGGCGAGGGCGCGCCCTCCGACCTGGCTCGCGCGATTCGACTGGCCGCCCGGTCCGGCCTCGCCGATGTCATCATCGTGGGCCGTGGTGGAGGTTCGACCGAGGACCTCTGGGCGTTCAACGACGAAGTAGTGGCACGCGCCATCGCGAGCAGCCCCGTGCCCGTGATCAGTGCGGTTGGCCACGAGATCGATACGACGATTGCGGACCTCGTCGCGGACCTGCGTGCGGCCACGCCGTCGGCCGCTGCCGAGCGCGCGGTTCCGGATCGGGCCGCGATGGCGCGCGAGTTGTCGACGGCCGAGGATCGGGTGCGGTCCGGCCTTGCCCGCTGGGTACTCAAACGTCGCGACAGGATCGAGAACGCACGGACCGCGCTCACGCGATCGGTCCGTCGAACGAGTCGCCGGCGCAAGGAACTGCTCTCGCAATACGGCGAGAAGCTCGACGCATTGTCGCCGCTCGGCGCGCTCCGGCGAGGCTTCGCGGTGCCGCTGGGTCGGAGCGGCCGCATTCTGCGATCGGTCGACGCGTTCGAACCGGGCGGCGCATTCGATCTGCGCGTCGCGGATGGTACCGTACCGTGTCGCGTCGAGGACGCGGACTTCGCGCGGGAGAACGGGTGACGGATCCGCCGCTCACGCTCGAACGGCGCATGGAACGGCTGGACGCCATTGTCGCGAAGCTGGAGGGCGAAGGTCTCGAGCTGGACGACGCGCTCGCACTGTTCGAGGAAGGCGTGTCGCACATCCGCGAAGTCGAGCGCATGCTGCACGATGCCGACCTGCGAATCGAACGCCTCATCGCTGGCCCGGGCGGTACTGTCGAGACCGAACCCGTACGTGATCCCGGCTGACTCGCGATGCCCGCGACCGGGACGGATCAGAGCGTGCTGGACAGCGGAGCGCAGGCCGTGACCGGGCCCGCGCTGCGCGCATTGAGCGAAACGCGTGCTCGCGTCGAGGTCGCGCTGTCTCGCGTTCTCGACCGGCGGCTGCAGACGTTGGACCGCCGCATCGCGGACCCGATCCGCTATGCCGTCGAAGCGGGCGGCAAGCGTCTTCGCCCGGTCCTTTGCGTGAGCGCATACCGTGCGGCGGGCGGCGGCGAGCCGGCCGATGCCGTCTACGATGCGGCGTGCGCGATCGAGCTGATCCACACGTATTCGCTGCTGCACGACGATCTGCCGTGCATGGACGATGACGACTACCGGCGAGGCCGACCCACAGCGCACCGCGCGTTCGGCGAAGCTGCGGCCACGCTGGCCGGCGCGGCCATGATCCCGCTTGCAGGTGCCGTCCTCGACGACGGCGCGGCACGGCTGGCCCTGACGCCGGCGGAGCGATCGGCGGTCGTAGTAGACCTGGCACGTGCCGCGGGCGCGGCGGGCATGGTCGGCGGGCAGGTGCTCGACCTGGCCGCGGAACGCGTTGCTGTCGGTTCCGCTGACCTGGAGATGATCCACTCGCACAAGACGGGCGCGCTGTTTGCCGGGTCGCTCCGCGTCGGGGCCCGCCTGGCGAGGGCCGATGCCGCGGTCGTGGCAGCGTTCGGCCGGTGCGGCAGCGGCCTGGGACTGGCGTTCCAGGTGACCGACGACATCCTCGACGTGACGGGCCAGCGCGCGGTTCTGGGCAAGAGCGCCGGCCGCGATGCGGAGCACGGCAAGGCCACCTATCCGGGACTTCTGGGTCTGGACGGGGCCCTCGCCCGCGGGCACGCGGCGGCGGTTGACGCGGTCTCGGCCTTGCGTGGGGCGGGTATCCATGATGACATACTGGAAGGTCTGATCGCATTCGCGGTGAGCCGGGACCGCTGAGTCGGCCGGCCGACGCCGCGTGCAAAGGAGGAACCGAAGTGTCGCTACTCGAGCAGATCCACAACCCCGGCGACCTGCGCCGCCTGCCGCAGGACCAGTTGCCGCAGGTCGCGACGGAGGTGCGCGACCGGGTCGTCGACGTGATCAGCCGCGTCGGTGGCCACTTCGCGCCCGGCCTCGGTGTTGTCGAGCTGACGATCGGACTGCATTACGTGTTCGACACGCCCCGCGACAAAGTCATATGGGACGTCGGGCACCAGGGCTACCCGCACAAGATCCTGACCGGCCGCAATGACGCGTTCGAGCGCATTCGGCTGAAGGATGGGCCGTCCCCGTTCCTGAGCCGGCGGGAGTCCGAATACGACGCATTCGGGGCCGGGCACGCCGCGACATCGATCTCGGCCGCGCTGGGCATGGCGACGGCACGGGACCTCAGGGGTGAGGACTTCAAGGTCGTCGCGGTGATCGGCGATGGTGCGCTGACGAGCGGCATCGCGTACGAAGCGCTCAACAACGCCGGCCACACCGAGCGCGAGCTGACAGTCATCCTCAATGACAACGAGATGTCGATCTCGCGCAATGTCGGCGCGATGCACAAGTACCTGACGGCGATGGTCACGAACCCGCTGTACCATCGCATGCGGGAGGAGTTCAAGAGCCTCGTCCACAAGACACCACGCGTCGAGTCGATGGTCGTGAAGCTCGAGGAAAGCGCGAAGTCGTTCCTCACGCCGGGCACGCTCTTCGAGGAGCTCGGATTCCGTTACGTCGGTCCGATCGACGGCCACGACCTCGACGCCGTGATCCACACGTTGCGCAGCGTACGCAACTGGAAGACGCCTACGCTGGTGCACGTGATCACGCGCAAGGGCAAGGGCTACGCGCTGGCGGAGCAGAACCCGGTCGTGTGGCACGGCGCCATGCCGTTCGACAAGATCAGCGGCGAGATGGCGAAGAAGAAGGGCGGCCTGCCGGCGTACACGAACGTGTTCGGCACGGGCCTGGTCGAGCTGGGCGCGAAACACGAGAACATGGCGGTCATCACGGCCGCGATGCCGACGGGTACCGGTACGACCGGCTTTGCTGACAGGTTTCCCGATCGTTTCTTCGATGTCGGCATTGCCGAAGCGCATGGCGTTACCTTCGCGGCGGGCCTCGCTACGGAAGGTGTGCGACCCGTCGTCGCCATCTATTCGACGTTCCTGCAACGTGCCTACGATTCGATCGTGCACGATGTCGCGATACAGAACCTGCCGGTCGTGTTCGCAATGGACCGCGCGGGCCTGGTAGGCAATGACGGTCCGACGCACATGGGGCTCTATGACATCGCGTACCTGCTCGCGCTGCCGAACATGACGGTCACGGCGCCGAAGGACGGCGAGGAACTCGTCGCACTTCTGCGCCTGGGTGTCGAGCAGGACGTGGGGCCGTACTCGGTCCGGTATCCGCGCGACACGGCGCCCGCGGCGGTGCGCGCGCTCGATGAGATTCCGGCTGTCGAGTTCGGAACGTGGGAGATCCTGCGTCGCGGCGAAGGTGTTGCGATCCTCGCGACTGGTACCATGGTCATGCTATCGCTGGCGGCGGCGAAGCTGCTCGACGCCGAAGGGCTGAACGTGACGGTCGTGAACTGCCGCTTCATCAAGCCGATCGACCGGGCCATGTTCGAGGACGTGGCAGCCAGACACGTCGCTGTCATCACAGTCGAAGAAGGCACCGTGGTCAACGGCTTCGGCGCGATGATCGCCCGTGAGGCAGGTGCCCTCGCGGCCGCGCCGCACGTCGAGGTGCTGGGCGTGCCCGATCGAATCATCGAGCACGCGGGTCGCGCCGAACAGCTCGAGGAATGCCAGCTGACGCCCGCCGGCATTGCGGCGAGAGCCAGCGCTCTGGCTTTGCGGTTCGGTGTGCGCGCCGTGCGGGAGACCGCCTGATGGCGGATCCGCCGGCGGAAGCGTCACGCCGGGATCGGTTCCAGCGAATCGGCGTAATCGGCCGGAGCAGTGACAAACGGTTCGTCGAAATGCTCGAACGTCTGCGCGTACTGGCCGGCGAGCACGGCGCCGAGCTGATCGCGCGCGAGAGCGTCGGCGACACGATTCCCGCTGTCCAGCCCGCCGCGTTCGAGCATGACGGCCGAACGGAGGCGCCCCTGTTCGAGCCGGGCGCCATCGATCTCCTCATCACGTTCGGCGGTGACGGGACCCTGCTGCACGGTGCGCGCATGGTTGCAGCCGACGGTATCCCGGTGCTGGGTGTGAACCTCGGCCGACTCGGGTTCCTGACGTCGATCGGACCGAACGAGCTGGACGCGCTCCTGCCCAGACTGTTCGCGGGCGACTACTGGATCGACGAACGGTTCACCCTCGATGCGCGCGTTATCAGACCGGATGGCGGCAGCGGGCCGACACACCTCGTGCTGAACGATGCGGTACTCCACAAGGGCGGTATCGCGCGCGTGGTCCGCCTGGCCGTCCACGTCGGGCCCGACGACCACGAGATTGCCACCTACACGGCCGATGGTGTCATTCTGGCCACGCCGACCGGATCGACGGCGTATTCGCTTTCCGCGAACGGGCCCGTGGTCGACCCGAGCGTCGAGTGCATCCTGGCGACACCGATCTGCCCGCACATGCTGGTCATCCGGCCGCTCGTGCTGCCGCCGACCGCGGTGGTCACCATTCGGCCGCTCGCGGGATCGCGCGAGTTGATCCTCACCGTCGATGGCCGTGATGGCGAACGCCTCGGTCCCGACGACAGCCTGGTCGTGGCCCGCGGCGAGCGCACCGTCAGGCTCGTGCGGTTCCCCGGCCAGACCTTCTTCTCGACGCTCCGGCGCAAACTCAGCTGGAGTCTCGAACCGACGGACGTGAACGGCTGAGCGCCCCGGCTCACACCGCCATGGTGCTGCCCGGTTTCGCGAATCATCGTGTTGACGACCCCGTGGACGGTGCAGGTTCGTCCTCGCCCGCCAGCGATCACCAGGTGGTTCGGTGACGAGCCACTAGATTCCACGCATGCTCATCGAGTTGCGCATCGAGAACCTGGCCGTCATCGAACGGCTGTCCATCCGACCCGGGCCCGGGCTGAACGTGCTCACGGGTGAGACGGGTGCGGGCAAGTCGATCATCGTCGGTGCGCTCTCGCTGCTGCTGGGCGAGAGGGCGTCAACAGAATCCGTCCGGGCCGGCGCCGCGCGCGCCATCGTGGAAGGCGTGTTCGATGCCGATCGCGTGAGCGCGGCGAATGCGCTGCTCGAGGAGCGAGGCATCGAGGTGGAGGACGGCCTGATCATCCTGCGCCGCGAGGTTCCGGCCGACGGCCGATCGAGGGCATGGGTCAACGGATCGGCAACCACCGCGTCTTTCGTCGGCGAGATCGGGCGGCTGCTCGTCGATCTGCACGGCCAGCACGAGCACCAGTCGCTGATGCATGCGCGCGAACAGCGCGAGATCGTCGACGAGTTCGGCGATTGCGTCGACCTGCGCATGGCGGTTCGGGCGGCGTACGCCGAGGCGAGAGGCCTCTTGGCGAGGATCGACGAGATCGACAACACCAGCCGCCTCGTCGCAGAACGCGCGGACCTGCTGCGTCAGAAGGTAAGCGATATCGACGCCGCGAAGCTGAAGTCCGGCGAACAGGCCGAGCTGGATGCCGAGGCCGCCAGGCTCGAGCACGCCGAAGAGCTGTCTCGCCTCGCCGCCGCGCTGCACGCGGGCCTGTACGCGGACGAGGACGCCATCGCCGGCCGACTCGATGCCATGAGACGACACCTCGGTCAGCTCGTTCGCTTCGATGCGTCCCTCGCCGCATCCGAGAAGATCCTCCAGGACGCCTTCTACGCCCTCGAGGATCTCGGCCGCGAGATGGGCGAGTACGCCGGCCGCGTCGAAGCCGACCCCGCGAAGCTCGACCGCTTGCGCCGTCGCATCGACACGCTGCTACGGCTTACCGCCAGGTACGGTCCGACGGTCGAGGACGTCATCGATACCGGCCACCAGGCCCGCGAGGAACTGGCGAAGCTCGACGACGCCGCGTTCGCGCGGAAAGCGGTCGAGACGGAACTGGAGCGTGCGCGCGCCGATCACGCCCGGCTCTGCAGTGAGCTTTCGGAGAAACGGCTGCAGGCCGCGCGGCGCCTCGATGCGGCCATGAACGAATCCCTGCCGGATCTCGGCATGCCGGCCGCCGGATTCGTGACGGTCCTCGAACCCCTCTCCGAGCCGGGCTCGAACGGCGCCGAGTCCATCGAGCTGCGTGTCGCGGTCAACGCCGGCTTCGAGCCGGGCCCGCTGGCACGCGTTGCGTCGGGCGGCGAGCTATCGCGTATCATGCTCGCGCTCAAGAGCATCCTGGCGCGACAGGATCGCGTGCCCACACTCGTGTTCGACGAGATCGATGCCGGCGTTGGCGGAATTGCCGCACACCGTGTCGCGGACCGCCTGGTCCAGGTTGCCGTCAGCCACCAGGTCTTCGTCGTCACGCATCTCGCACAGATCGCATCACGCGCGGACCATCACGTCCTCGTCGAGAAGGGTGATACGAAGAAGCTGGCCGTTGCATCCGTGCGCGCACTGCACGGCCACGACCGCATCCGTGAGGTCGCGCGGCTGCTCGGTGGCGACCCCGAAAGCTCGACCAGCCTTGCGCACGCGCAGGAGCTGATGAAGGCGGGCAAGGCGGGCTGAGGGGGACGCCGCGACAAACGGCGGGCGACGAAGGGCGGGCGACAAACGGCGGGCGACAAACGGCGGGCGACGAAGGGCGGGCGACAAACGGCGGGCGACGAGGGGCGGGCGACGAAAGGCGGGCGACGAAGGGCGGGCGACGTGGGGCGGGAAAGGCGGGGGAGGTTGCCGTCGGGTCTCGAGCGAGTGATGAGGGCGGTCAGCATTGCCGAGATCATGTTGGCAGACGCACCAGCCGGTCCGCCGGTCGCGGCTCGGGGAATCGACCAGTCCAGGGGCGGTGGAATCCCCACCAGCGGGCGCGCCGCTCGCGGTCGGGGGAATCGACCGGCCTGGAGGCGGCGGAATCCCCACCAGCGGGCGCGCCGCTCGCGGTCCGGGGAGTCGACCGGCCTGGAGGCGGTGGAATCCCCACCAGCGGGCGCGCCGCTCGCGGTCGGGGGAGTCGACCGGCCTGGAGGCGGTGGAATCCCCACCAGCGGGCGCGCCGCTCGCGGTCCGGGGAATCGACCGGCCCAGAGGCGGTGGAATCCCTGCGCGACGACGCGATCATATCGGAGGGCTTGCGACGATAGTGATGGGTGTACGGCGATGCACTTGCCAGCGGAGCGGCGGCCCAGCCGTAGTGATAGACCGTACGGCCAGGACTGCAGTGTCCGGCGCCCTCGGCGACATTCAGGACGATCGACTCGGCGGATCGCGTCGGCTGGTCGGCGTTGCTCCTGGCGGCTGCGCGAGCAATGCGATCCACCGACGCCCCCGCCTTGACCCGCCGTTCGTCGCCCGCCCCACGTCGCCCGCCGTTCGTCGCCCGCCGTTTGTCGCCCGCCCCACGTCGCCCGCCGTTCGTCGCCCGCCCCACGTCGCCCGCCGTGCAAACCGGAAGTGACGACGGCGCGAAGTGTCGACCGGCCGCTTCTATCGCCCGAACGCGTACCGCAGCCGCAGCAGCGCCATCCGCCCGATGTTGGGCACGCCCGGGAAGCTGCGGTAGTTCTCGTCGAACAGATTCTGCACGCTCAGGTCGATCGACAGACCCGGCGACATGGGCACATCGTAGTTGAGGAGCAGATCCACGAGAGCATGGCTTGCCACACAGTCCTCGATAGCGACGGCCACCGGCGGGGCCCCCTCGAAAAGGCAGCGTGAGCCCTGGTATACGCCCGACAACGCGGGGAATCCGTCCGTGTAGCGAAGCCGGACCTCACCGGAGAATCCCGTCGGACCGGCGTGCTGGTAACCGAGCGTGCCGGCTGCCTTGAACTTCGGCGCGTTGAGCGTGACGTCCGTGGTATCGCTGCCGAGTACGTACTCGAATCTGTCGTCGTTGACGAACGACGCGGACGCCGTGGCTGACCAGCGGTCGTTGAGCAACGCCTTGACCGACAGGTCGAGGCCCCAGAGGTCGATCGAC
>DATKCF010000225.1:0-16366 GCA_035513345.1 Longimicrobiales bacterium | reverse complement strand
TTGTACTGCGCTTCGGTCCGACAGTCGAAGACGACGGCGTCGTCGGGGATCTCGGTAGTGAAGAGGTAGGGCGCGACGAGGTCGGTCGGCGAGAGTGAGCGCAAATCGATGGTGCGTCTGGCGGCGACTGCCCGGTCGAGGACCTCGGGGTCCATCGCGGCGTCCTCGCGGTCGACGCGTTCGACGGAGGCGGCAGTGACGGGCTTGCCGGGTGCGATGGCGCAATACTCGCGCACCTGCTCGGACAGTGCCGCAGTGCCGATTGCACGGGCGCGTTGGATGATTTCACTCTTGTCGAAGCCGATCAGCGGCCGGTGCACGGGCAGTCCGGCGGCGGGCTCGATGGCGCTCAGATTGGTGAGTGTCTGCGATGACACCTGTCCGATCGATTCGCCGGTGATGATGCCCTGGGCGCGCGACTGGATGCCGATCGCCGTGGCCGTGCGGTACATGAGGCGCTTGAGCACGACCTGCCAGTAGCTCGGGCGCACGGTTGCGCGCAGATCGCGGACGGGCTCCGTGAAATCGACGATGTGAATGCGGGGGCGGGCGCCGTAGCTCCACGAGTCGGACAGCACCTTGGCGACCTGAAGCACGGCGCGCTCGTAGGCGTCGCCGCCGAGGTTGCAGAACACGTAATCGAGGCTGACGCCGCGCTTGTTGATAAGCCACGCGGCGACAGCGGAATCGAAGCCGCCGGAGAGTAGCGCTACCGCGTGGCCTTCGACACCGAGCGGCAGCCCGCCGACGCCCTCGACGCGACCGGAGAAGAGGTAGGCGCGCTCGTCACGGACCTCGACGAAGGCCACGAAATCGGGATGGCTCAGATCGACGCCCGCGGATCCGGGCTGCAGCGCGGCGCCGAGTCTGACTTCGACATCACGGCTTTTGAAGTCGTGTTTGCCGGTGCGGCGCGCGCGCACGGCGAAGCGACGGCCGCGAACGTGGCTCGCGAACACGTCAAGCCCGGCATCGACGATTGTGTCCAGGTCGGCGGCGACCTCGCGGGCGACAGGCGACATCGAGCTGATGCCGAACACGCGCGAGAGAGCGGGCACTGCACCGGGCTCCGAGCGCACGAATATCCGGCCCCACGTGCTCAGGACGCGGCCGCGCAGTCCCGATGACGCCAGAGCGTCCGCCACGTTCGACTCGAGCTGACGCATGAAGGCCGAACGCGTGCGGCGCGACTTCAACGCGATCTCCGCGCCAAGCCGCAGCAGGATGAGTTCATCCGACGTGCTCACGCCGGATCGTGCAGTATCGTCCACGCGTGAAGCTACGTCACGACCGGTTCGGGGGAAACGCCCGGGGATCGATTGACGGCAGGGATCTCCACGAGCCACCATGACACTGCGACTTCCGCGTACGACAACGTTCCACGGAGCAGGCAGCCGCGATGGCACGAACACGAACCGGACGGCCCACGGCTTTCACTCGCCGCGTGCATGCCGCCGTGCGCGCGATTCCGCACGGCCGAATTGCAAGCTACGGTGGTATCGCGGCGATCATGGGCCAGCCGCGTGCGGCGCGCGCCGTGGGCCGTGCGCTGTGCATGCTCGAGGACGGATCCGACGTGCCATGGTGGCGAGTCGTGAACCGCAACGGTGAGATCTCGATCAAGTGCTCGGACCACGGTCCCGTCCTGCAACGTGCACTGCTCGAAGGCGAGAAGGTGAAATTCGACGCGGCCGGCCGGGTCGACTGGAGCCGCTTCGGCTGGGACGGCGAAGGCGTTCCGGACGGCGTTCGCGAAGACTGACGTCAGGGTGGGCCGGCGTGCCGGCGTGTTGCGTTCCTCCCGTCGCTATGAGCGGCACGTCCCGAGAGCGGGGCCTGCCTTGCGGCGCGAGGCCCGGGGTCAGGCGGTAGCGGGCGGGTCAGCCGGAAGCGGGCGGGTCGGCCTCAGCGACATGTGCCGTGATCGAGATCACGCGCGGCAGCCATTCGGCGATCATGGTCCATGTGTCGCCGCGATCGCGGCTCGCGAATACGTGTCCGCCGGATGTGCCGAAGTAGTAGCCGACAGGGTCGAGCGTGTCGTTGTCCATGCCTTCCCGCAGCAGTGAAACGTACGCGTTCGTCCGAGGCAGTCCATCGGTCAACGGCTGCCACGATGCGCCGGCATCGCGGGTTCGGAACACGCGCAGCATTCCGCCCGCCGTCGTTCGCATGTGGCTCGACTCCTCGGGTATCACGCACGCGACATCGGGATCCGATGGATCAATCGCGAGAACGTAGCCGTAGTCGGATGGCAGGTTCGACGTGATCTCGATCCAGCTGGTTCCGCCGTCGTCGGACCGGTACGTGCCGCAGTGATTCTGCTGGTACAGCCGGTCGGGCCGCGCGGGATGTACGCGCAGCTTGTGGACACAGTGACCGGCCTGCGGTGACTGTCCCGGCAGGAAGTCGGCGCGCACGCCGGCATTGATCGCGTCCCACGTGCGGCCGCCGTCGATCGAGCGATACACGCCGCCCGCCGACACGGCGCACCACATTCGGTCCGCGTTCGCTGGATCGATGCTGATCGAGTGCAGTGCGAGCGCGCCGCCGGCGGGCTGCCATGTTGACGTCGTCGGATGCCGGTTCAGCGCGGAAGCCGTCCAGTGCGCGCCGTCGTCATCACTCACGAACAGGCCCGCGGGCTCGATGCCGGCCCAAAGCCGTCCCGGCCGTGTCGCTTCGCCCGGCGTTACGCACCAGACCGCGTCGATGCCACGTTCGTCTTCGTGATGCGGCGAGGATCCCGGTACGCCCCACGTCTCGCCGCGGTCGTCGCTGTGCTGGATGTGCGAACCCCAGACCCTGTGATTCGTGGCTGCGCGCACGACACCCGTCCGCGGATCCACCGAAACGTGGTAGACCTCGTACCCGGCGAGCCGTGGCGGAAGCATGTGCCAGCGTTCGCGCGCGGCATCAGACCGCGCAATGAACAGCCCGCGCTTCGTGCCAATGTAGATGTTGACGGATCGAACGTCGTTCATTCGTGTCAGTGTTCGATCCGGTCCAGCGCCAGACCGAGCGTTGCCGCCAGGAGTGACCTGGGCCGGTTGGCGGAACGGTCCAGCACTTCGTCGAGCGTCTGGGTGATCGTTGCATCGACCGCGGCGAACGTACTCTCCGCGTCGACGTCCGACCCCGTTGCCATCAGGTGGCTCAACGCCCTCGCCATGCCGCAGTTCGACAGGATGTCGGCGAGTATTGCGAAGCGCCTGTCCGCCTGTCGTGCGACGCGCGTCGAGCCGAGCTTCGCCTCGCGGAACGGCTGGTTCGAACCACACGCGATCACGCCGACGCCGTGCGCGGCCAGCCGGTCCAGTGTATCCGGCCCGACGGACTCCGATATCGCGGCGCTGACGAACACGTCCGCGTCCAACCAGAACCCGGACGCATCGAGTGACTTCACGCGCGGATGGTCGGCTGGCAGAAGCTTGTTCGTTCGGCGCCGGATCAGATCCTCGACCTCGGGCGCCGACAGCCCGCCCGGCGAGCGGAGCACGCTGCGCGCGTCGCGGACCGAGACGATGCGCGCACCGGCCCGCGCCAGATACAGGGCACAACTCGCGCCCACGTTGCCGAACCCCTCGAGCAGAACGCGCGCGCCATGGATGTCGCGGTCCTGACGTTCGAAGAAACGCTGCACGGCCCGGGCTACACCGAATCCGGTGATGGCGTCCGATACCGTGAAGTCCACGCCATCCAATGCATGAACGCCGACGATCGGCGCTACGACGCCGCGCTCGAGACGGTGCAGGATGTCCAGATAACCGGCCTGATCCGGACGGTAGTGGCCGCGGACCACGCCCTCCTGCGGGTGATCGAGCCCGATCCGCCGGAACGCGGGGATGACGTCCAGCGTCTCGTCCACGTTCAGATCACCACCAGTGCCGTAACGCTCACGCAGGAACGGCGCGATCGAGCGGTAGAACCGTTCCAGAACGGGCAGGCGGCGGGGGTCGACCGGATCGAAGTCGATGCCGGCCTTGGCGCCGCCGATCGGTGGGCCGGAAAGCGCGAACTTCAGCTCCATCGCCTTGGCCAGGTAGGTTACCTCACGCGAACGCAGGCCGGTCCGCATGCGGGTACCGCCCCCGGTCGCACCGCCCCGGCTCGAGTTGATCACCAGCCAGCCGCGCGCCGGCGAATCCCGGTCCGACCAGGCCACGGTCAGCTCCGGCGGACGGCGCAGGAAGGCCGCGTACCGCGCCCATTCCGTCGCGTGCGGGTCGCCGGGTGTCCCGGCATTCATGGATCGCTCGACGACCTCCAAACGCGTTCCTCCTTCGGACTTCCTCCGGTGATGCAACCCCGCCAGAGGCTAGTTTCGGCCCACCGGGCCCGCAAGCGCGGCTTCAGCTTCCAGGCCGGACGCCAGCGCATCGACTTCCGCCACAGGCTTCAGCTTCGATGCCGCCAGACCTGCGCCCCGGTTCATGTTTCTGGCCTGACGTCGGCGTTTCCTTCGCATTGCCCGTGCCCGACGTCGCATGTTAGCTTCGCACAAGTACATCCGACCGGACTGACCCATGCGCAGAATCCTGCACCTCACCGTGAACGGCGACAACGTCGAGACGGGCGTTCCGGAGCACTGGACGCTCCTCGAGGCGCTGCGCTACGGTATGGGACTGACGGGCTCGAAGCAGGGCTGCGACAAGGGTGACTGCGGGGCCTGCACGGTCCTGATCGACGGCATACCGGTGCTGTCGTGCATCACGCCTGCGATCGAGGCGGAGGGCCGCGAGGTGCGGACGGTAGACGGGTTGTCGGGTGCCGGGTCGCTGAGTCCGTTGCAGGACGCGTTCGAGGAGTATGGCGCTGCCCAGTGCGGTTTCTGTACGCCGGGCATCCTGATGTCGGCGCAGAGTCTGCTCGAACGGAACACGAGCCCGACGCGTGACGAGGTCCGCGACGCGCTGTCGGGAAATCTGTGCCGCTGCACGGGCTACACGAAGATCTATGACGCGGTCGAAAGCGCGGCGGCGGTGCTCCGCGCCGGACCGGGCTCACCGAGCGGCGGAGCGAGCGACCGATGAGACCGGAAGAGTTGCGTGCGCGGCAGGAGCGGACGGCGGTGCCTGCGGAGGAGATCGCGGCGATCATCGACCGCGAGTTCGCGGTCATAGGGCAACGGCTGCGCAAGGTCGATGGCACGGCGAAGGTCACGGGCCGGGCGGTCTACACCGATGACATCGCGCTGCCCGGCATGCTGCACGCGCGTATCCTGCGCTCGCCACACGCTCACGCGCGGATCGTGACGGTCGACGCGTCGGAGGCGGAATCCATGCCGGGCGTCCATGCCGTCGTGACGGGGCAGGACCTGTCCGAGCCGTACTGCATCATTCCGTGGACGCGTGATGAGACGGCGCTGTGCACGGATCGGGTCCGCTTCATTGGCGATGGCGTCGCGGCCGTGGCCGCGGTGGACGAGGACACGGCGATCCGTGCGCTGGACCGGATTCACGTCGAGTACGAGGTGCTGCCGTCGATTCTGGAACCGGAAGCGGCGCTCCTGCCCGACGCGCCGCAGATCCACGAGCCGTCGAAACCGGGGCGCAACGGCAACATCACGAAGATGGTGCAGCTCGAGTTCGGCGATGTGGATGGCGCAATCGGATCGAGCGATGTGGTTGTGGAAGGCGAGTACTACTTCGAGGGCACGACGCACGCGGCGATCGAGCCGCACTGCGCGATCGGGTGGAGCGACCCCGCGGGTCGACTGACGGTGTGGTCCTCGACTCAGGTGCCTCACTACCTGCAGCGCGAACTTGCCCGCGTCCTCGATCTCGACGTCGCCCGTGTCCGAGTCGTACAACCCGCGGTCGGCGGTGCTTTCGGCGGCAAGTCGGAGCCGTTCGACCTCGAGTTCTGCGTGGCGAAGCTGTCCATGAAGACGGGCCGTCCGGTGAAGATCCTCTACACACGCGAGGAAGTGTTCTATTCGCACCGCGGCCGGCATCCGATGAAGATGCGTTACCGGCTGGGAGCGAACCGCGAAGGCCGGATCCGCGGTGTGGACGGGAAGATCCTGATCGACGGCGGCGCCTACGCGTCGTTCGGTCTCGTGACGACGTACTACTCGGGCCAGCTGTTGACGGCGCCGTACACGTTCGAGACGTATCGCTTCGATTCGACGCGCGTCTACACGAACAAGCCGCCATGCGGGCCGAAGCGCGGGCACGGCTCCGTTCAGCCGCGCTTCGCGTTCGAGGTTCAGCTCGACCGGCTGTCCGAAGAACTGAGGCTGGACCCGATCGAGTTGCGCCGCCGCAACTTCATCGGCGCGGCCACACGCACGGTCAACGAGTTGCGCATCACCTCGAACGGCTTCATGCAGTGCCTCGATGCGGTCGAGCGCGCCGCGGAATGGAAGTCGAAGTGGCGGTCCATGCCGTACGGGCGCGGCATCGGCGTGGCCGGCTCGTGCTACATCTCGGGCACGAACTATCCCATCTACCCGAACGAGATGCCGCAGGCCGCGGTGCAGATCATGGTCGAGCGGTCCGGTCGCGTGAGCGTCCTGTCCGGTGCGTCGGAGATCGGCCAGGGTTCCGACAGCGTCGTGGCATACATCGCGGCCGAAGAACTCGGTGTGCCGCTCGACTACGTGAAAGTGCGGTCCGCGGATACGGACCTCGTGCCCGTCGATCTGGGTGCCTACTCGTCACGCGAAACGTTCATGGTCGGCAATGCCTGCGTGCGCGCGGCCCGCGAACTGAATGGACGCGTCAGGGCCGCCGTGGCCGACGAGTGGTCCGTCGACCAGCGTCAGGTCCGCCTGGCGGGCGGATGGGCGTTCGACATCGAGGATCCGGACCGCCGTATGACGATTACCGATGCGTTCAACCTGGCCGAGACGAAGACCGGACCGCTGTCGGCAGTCGGGTCCTACAACACGCCGAAGGATGTGCACGGCGAGTACCGCGGTGGCACGATCGGCGCCTCACCCGCGTACTCGTTCACGGCGCACGTTGCGGAAGTCGAGGTCGATCCCGAGACCGGCTTCGTCAGAGTCGACAAGATATGGGTCGCGCACGACTGTGGCCGTGCACTCAACCCGTTGCTCGTCGAGGGTCAGATGGAAGGCTCCGCGTACATGGGCTTCGGCGAAGCGCTGATGGAGGCGCAGACGTTCAGGACCGACGACGAAGGCCGTGCCGGACTCCACCACGCGCCTTCTCTGCTCGACTATCGCATTCCTACTTCACTCGATACGCCGGACCTCGAGTCGCTCATCATCGAGAGCTTCGATCCGGAAGGGCCGTACGGCGCGAAGGAAGCGGGCGAAGGGCCGTTGCACCCGTCCATCCCCGCGATCGCGAACGCCATCTTCGACGCGGTGGGCGTCCGCATGGACGCGCTGCCGTTCTCGCCGCCCGCCGTGTGGCGAGCGCTCGGCGATCCCGCCGCCCGCAAGCGCTGGGACCGGTCGCACGAGCGACCGAGTCGACGCGTGGTGGCCGCGCTCTGAATCCCACCTGTCGTACACTGAGGTCAGCTCCCGAAACGGCACCATCCGAGTGGACGACATGTGGACGAGTGGGAGCGCGCCAGTCGAGCGCCGATTCCGGATCGCACGCTGGGTCAGGCTCCTCCCGCCGCCCGCGTATCCATGTCCAGCACGGCTCGCAGCGAAGAGCGCCGGACATCGGCCCGCGGGTGATTCTCGGCCAGTTCGGCGAGGAGCGTCCGCACATCGTCGCCTTGCATGCGTGTGAGCGCAGTCACGGCGGCGCGCTGTGTGTCGACGCTCTCGTGCTCCCATGCCAGAGTGCGAAGTGTGGCCAGCGCAACGTCGCGCGGCTCGGCGTTCGACAGCGCGATCGTGGCGGCGCGGCGAGTGGCGGCATCTGCGTGCGTAGCGGCAAGGCGAGCGAGCAGGGGTGTGACCCGGGGATCACGCAGCGAGGCCAGCGAACTGATGGCCTGGCGTCGGACGGCGGCGTCGGTGTCCGTGCGGGCCACGCGGTCGAGCAGGTCGAGCACGGACTGTGACGCGGGTGAAGACGGCTGCCGTGACTGGGCGACGACGGTCGTGAGAGCGGTCCGGCGAGTGGCCGAGCCAGCGGTGTCAGGCGGTGCCTCGATGATCGCGACGAGCGCGTCAAACGCCGACTGGTCCGGGATCGAGCCGATCGCCGTGACAGCGGAGCGGCGCACGCCGCGGTCCGGGTCTTCGCGAGCGATGCGGGTCAGCTCGACAATGGCCGTACCCGCATCGGCCGAGCGGGCCAGTGCGCGAGCGGCGGCCGACCGGACTGAAGCGCTGGTGTCGTTGCGGGCGGCGGAGCGCAGCGCCGTCACGGCATCGGGGTCCCCGATGCCGGCCAGACCGTCGGCCGCGGTCCGGCGGGCGGCTGCAGGTGCAGAGGAATCCGCCAGCCAGTCGCGCAGAACCGGCGAGGTTACGGCGGCGGTCCGGTGCGTGGCGACGGTGGACACCAGGTCCCGCTTCGCCCAATCCTCATCCGTGTCCGCGTACGCACCCCGGACGAGATCAATGCTTCCCGCATCATCGCCGGCACCGAGCCACATGAGCGCGCCGCCATCGAAATGGACGGGAAACGCGAAGCTGCCGACGTGCAGCCGAGTCAGCGTGGCTGTGGCGCCGGCCATTTCGTATCGCAGCAGGATCGTGGTCTCGTGCAGATCGCGCTGTCCGACCACGGACGTCATCGGTTCGCCTTCGAACCTCAGCCCACCGACGGAGCCGCTCATCTGGAACGTTCCCGTGACGACGGAGGTGCCGACCCGTACGGGTACGCCTCGATCGATGTAGTACCACTGCACTCCGGTCGGATCGCCCGGAACCGTCCAGCCAACCCAGAACGTGTCGTACCGGCCGCGCACGGTCCGCTCTGCCCAGGCCCATCGATCCTGCATGGAGCCCGCGGGCGCGAAGAGGACCGTGTCCGGCGCCGGGTCGCCTGATGTAAGGTTCCGGTGCGGCGATTCGAAAACTGCGCCCTGGAGCAAGGCTGCTCCGATCAGCGTTGCGATCACTCGAGCCTCGCGTTCGGTCGTGGTTTGATGGCGGGCTGGCAGAACGGCCAATGCCGGGCCTTGTATGTTGGTCACGCATTCGGCCCGGGAGGTTGCGCGAAGGCATTCCCGCGGGTACTTCGTTGGGTTCCTGAAACGGTCGAGTCGATCGTCGCGTAGTGATGTGTCAATCCTCCACCTCATCGGCCGGTCGGTATGGATCGATTCGCGGCAGACATCCGGTTCGCCACCCGGTCGTTGCTCCGGAGCCCGCTCGTGGCCACGGCGGCCGTGCTCTCGCTGGGTCTGGGCATCGGCGCGAACGCGAGCCTGTTCAGCGCCATTGACGTGTTCATGTTCCGGCCGCTCGACTTCGACGAAGCGGACAATCTCGTGGCGGTCTGGAGTACGGACACCGAACGCGGCTGGACCAGCGCGTCGTCAGCGGTGCCGGACTATCTCGACTGGCGCGACCGCAGCCGAACCCTCGATCTGGCGAGTTGGCGCTATGCTGGCGTCAACATGTCCGGCACCGAGCGGCCCGAGCGACTCCAGGCGATGGAGGTCACGCCCAACTTCTTCGAGGTTCTGCGCAAGCGACCCGTGCACGGGAGAGGCTTCACGGCGGACGAAGAGCGCGCGGGCGGGCCCGGCGTGGCCATCCTGGGTGACGCCATCTGGCAGCGCGCGTTCGGCGGTGACCCGGCCGTGATCGGCCGGATCCTGAACCTCGACGGCCAGCCATACGAGATAGTGGGCATCATGCCGCCCCGCGTCCGGTTCGAACGTGATCCGGACATCTGGTTGCCGATGCGTTTCTCGGGCGAGGAGTTGCGCAACAGCAGGTCGCTGAGGGTGCTGGGCCGCATCCGTGATGGCTACGACATCGAGGCGGCACGCGCGGATCTGAGCGCAATACAGTCGAGCCTTGCACGCGAGTACCCCGCGACGAACGCCAACGTCGGCGTCACGATGACCACGCTCCAGGAGGAGTGGTTCGACGAGGGATTCCGGCAGGGCAGCCTGATCTCGGGTACTGCGGTGCTCTTCGTGCTGCTGATCGCGTGCGCCAACGTGGCCAACCTGCTGCTGGCGCGAGCGGCTGGCCGTGAACGAGAGATCGCGCTGCGCGGGGCGCTGGGCGCAAGGCGAGGCACGATCGCGCGCCAGCTGTTCACGGAGAGCCTGCTTCTCGCGCTGGTCGGCGGCGCACTCGGCGTCGCCCTTGCCGTCATCGGCATACGGGGCGTGCGCAGCCTGTTCCCGCCCGGCTTCGTCGGCGTCGACGGCATCGTGCTAAGTGGCCGGGTCATGGCGTACGCAGCGGCGATGACGCTGGCCTCCGGTTTCATCTTCGGCCTGGCGCCCGCGTTGCGCAGCGCGCGAATCGATCTGCGGAGCCTGCTCACGGACGGCGGTCGTGGCAACACGTCGACGCGAGGTGGCAGGATGCGCACTGTTCTGGTCGTTGCCGAGATCAGTCTCGCGATGGTCCTCCTCGTATCATCCGCGCTCCTCGTGCAGGCGTTCGTCCAGATCCGCAGCAACGAGCCGGGCTTCCGCATCGACGATGTCGTGACAATGGCGCTCACATTGCCCGAGTCGCGATACGCGGATTCCGAGCGTGTGAACACGTTCACGAACGATCTGCTCGATCGCGTCGCGGCCCTGCCGGGAATCGACGCTGCCGGCGCCGCGGATGCACTGCCGATGCGGGGTGGCTCCGGCCGGTACTACACGATACCGACCGAGCCACCGCCGGATCCGGGCCGCGAGCCGGTCGTGGATGTCCGGTCGATCACGCCCGGCTTCCTGGATGCGGTGGGCATCGAAGTGCTCGCCGGTCGCGACTTCACCAACGCCGATTCCCGCGATGCGCCGCCCATCGTGCTGATCAGTCAGCGGATGGCCGAACTGCACTGGCCGGACCGCGATCCGGTCGGCGAACGCATCACGTTTGCCGGCGTCGACCACGAGATCGTCGGACTCGTCGAGGACACGCGCGATAACGGCTTCGAAGATGACCCGGTCCGCATCGTCTATTTCGCCGCGCAGCAGCGCACACCCCGAACGCTGAACCTGGCCGTGCACACCAGTCTGCCGGTCGACCGCGTGGCCGAATCGATCCGCGAGGTCGTGCGCGGAATCGACCCCGAACAACCAATCTACAGCGTTTCCACGATGGCCGCGATCACGGCCGACGCGATGGCCGGTAACCTCGCGATGGCCAAGGTGCTCGGCGCGCTCGCGATCATCGCGTTCGTCCTCGCCGCGGTCGGCGTCTATGGCGTCATGGCGTACTCCGTGTCGCAGCGAACGATGGAGATGGGAATCCGGATGGCGCTCGGCGCCCAGCGCGCGGCCGTCAGGAACCTGGTGATCCGCAAGGGTGCGCTGATCACCGGCCTCGGCATCGGCATCGGCCTCGCCGTGGCCCTGAGCGTGACGCGGTTGCTGTCGTTTTTCCTCTATGGTGTGTCGCCGTTCAGCCCGCTCCCGTTTGTCAGTGTGACAGTGGCCATCGCGCTCACAGGGCTGGTGGCCAGCCTCGTGCCCGCGATACGGGCCACCCGCGTCGATCCCATCGTGTCGCTCAAGGCCGATTAGAGTGGCTCGGCGACGAGCCACGAGACTTTGGACTAGAGGCCTCGATCGTAGGGGCGATCCTTGCGCCGGGTGCGTCCCGGCAATCATTTCCATCCCACTCTCACAGCCGGAACGACGGATGGAAGTGACGGAGGCAATCACGGCGAGGCGTTCGATCAAGC
The DNA here is from genome assembly GCA_035513345.1 of Longimicrobiales bacterium. Classification (GTDB taxonomy): domain Bacteria; phylum Gemmatimonadota; class Gemmatimonadetes; order Longimicrobiales; family RSA9; genus DATKCF01. The sequence goes on along the minus strand of DATKCF010000225.1, from coordinate 4,619 downwards.
GGTTCACGGACCGACCGGTGACGCGCGATCAGATCGAACGCCTGCTCGATACGGCGGTGCTCGCGCCGAATCACCGGATGACGGAGCCGTGGCGGTTCTACGTTCTGGGACCTGCATCGCGGCGGCGGTTCGGCGAGGTTCTGGGCGGTCGAAAGGCAAGGAAGGTCGACGATCCGGAAGCGGCGGCGGCAGTCATTCGCAAGGTCGCCGACTCGAATGCCGCGCTACCCGCCGTCATTGCCGTCGCGATCCGTCAGGATGACAACCCCGAGATCCGCGAGGAAGACTACGCCGCCGCGATGATGGCGGTGCAGAACATTCTGCTGGCTGCCGCGGGGATCGGGCTGGGCACGCACGTGAAGACGGGCGCGATCATGGACGACCCGGCCGCGCGTGCGGCGGTCGGCGTGGCGGATGACGAACGGATTGTTGCGCTGATCAACGCGGGCGAGCCGGAGGAACTGCCGGACCCGAGGCCGAGGACGGACGCTCGCCAGCGGACCGTATGGGTACCGTAGGCGACGCGGCCGGATCCCTGTACGACACTCGCGGGCGAACGATGGTCCGATGCTGAGACTTCACGAGTTCCGCTATCACAGGCCCGGTTCGCTGGACGAGGCCGCGGCACTGTTGCGCGAGCACCAGGGCAATGTCATGCCCATCGCGGGCGGCACGGACCTCATGCCGAACATGAAGCACCGGCTGTTCACGCCCGGCCACGTCGTTTCGCTGACGGGCGCGCCCGAGCTGCGCGGCATCGACGTCCGTGATGGTGAACTCGTGATCGGCGCGGGCGAAACGCTGTCGACTGTAGCAGCGGACGCGCGTGTTCGACGTCACGCGCCCAGCCTTGCGCGGGCCGCCGGCCTCGTTGCCGGACCGCAGCTGCGCAACATGGGCACGATCGGCGGCAACATCTGCCTCGACACGCGCTGCACGTACTACAACCAGACGTTCTTCTGGCGCCAGGCGCTCGGCTTCTGCCTGAAGAAGGATGGCGACATTTGCCACGTGACGAAGGTCGGCCGCAAGTGCGTCGCCGCGCATTCGGCGGACTCGCCGCCCGTGCTCATGACGCTGAACGCTTCGGTCGATCTCGTGTCCGCGGATGGCGAACGGACCGTGTCGGTCGAGGACATGTTCGTTGCCGACGGCATCTGGAACACCGTAAGGCGACCCGACGAGATCCTTGCCCGCGTCCGCATTCCACGTTCCTCCGCCGGACTGCGGACCGGGTTCGAGAAGCTGCGGCAGCGCAACGCGATCGACTTTCCGCTGTTGAACGTAGCGATTGCGGCACACATCGATGCCAGTGGGGAGATCGGATCCATGAAGGTAGTGGTTTCCGCACTCGGTTCGCGACCACGCGCCATTTCGGGGCTCGACCACATTGCAATGGGCCATCGGCTCACCGATGACGTGATCGATGCCGTGGCCGAACGGGCCCACCAGCAGTGTCATCCTCTGACGAACATTACGGTGGATCCGGACTGGCGCCGGGCCATGGTGCCGGTGCACGTCCGGCGCGCGCTCCACGGCCTGGTTCGCGCCGAGCCGCTGGCCGCCTGAGCCCGGGACGGCCGGGATTTCCTTCTGCGGCCTGTTGCGCCGCACCGCCCGCGACGCGAATGTCAGGGGCCTCGCGCCCACCACGGCCGCCGCCCTCGCCGGTCGCTGCGTGACGCGCCGCACGCACGAAAAGTCGACGCAACCGAATCGACGGAGGATGAGCATGCCCGGGCACATCGATCGCCGCGAATTCGTGAAGGCCGGCGCCGTAGCCGCCGCCGGCCTGGCCTGGCCCGCCAGGGTGCTGGGCGCACCAGCCGTGATCGTGCGCCGGACACGGCCGATCGTAGTCGCGTCGGCCAACGGGAACAGGTCGCGCGACGCGTCCGGCAAGACGTGCGTCCAGCTCGCGTTCGAGCGTATCGCGGCCGGCGAGGACGTGCTCGACGCGGTGGTCGCCGGCGTCAACATCGTCGAGCTGGATCCCGCAGATACGAGCGTCGGCTATGGCGGCCTGCCTAACGGCGACGGCGTCGTGCAGCTCGATTCGTGCTGCATGCACGGACCGCGGCGCTGGGCCGGCGGTGTGGCGGCACTCGAGGGCGTGCGTACGCCTTCGCTGGTCGCGAAGGCCGTGGCCGAGATGACGGACCACCACCTGCTCGTGGCAGAGGGTGCGCAGGAGTTCGCGCGCAATATGGGCTTCACGATCGAGGACGATCTCAACACGGATCTGTCACGCGAACGCTGGCTCGAGTGGAAACGCAGGACCGATCCCAGCCGCTACCTCGACCCGATCCGGCGCATGGAGGAAGGCCGGCGAGTCGGTCTCGAGATGGTCCGTGAAGGACTGATCGATCCCGAGCATTTCTGGGGTACCATAAATTGCAACGGCGTCAGCGCGAGCGGCGATGTGTGCGGCGTGACGACGACGAGCGGGCTGGCGTGGAAGATACCGGGCCGCGTCGGCGATTCGCCGATTCTGGGCGCCGGACTCTACGTCGACAACGATTTCGGCGCCGCCGGATCGACCGGCCGCGGTGAAGCGAATCTGTACAACCTGACGTCGTTCCTGATCGTCGAGAACCTGCGTCGCGGAATGTCGCCCGTCGATGCGGGTCTCGAAGGACTGCGTCGTATCCAGCACAACACGGTGGAGCCGAGGCTGATGAACGATCGCGGCCTGCCCAACTTCGGCATCAACTTCTACATTGTGAACAAGGCGGGTGACTACGCGGGCGTGACGCTGTACGGCCCGGCTTCGTTTGCCGTGTGTGACGCGAACGGCGCACGCACGGAGGAATGCGTAGCACTGCTCGAAGGACGGCCGGGCGACGAGTGATACGGCTGCGAGACCGGTTCGCAAGACTCCAACCGGCGGGGCTCTGCATCGATGAGTGATGCGCTGGAACGACGGCTTCGCGAAGCGCTGGCGCCCGACCTCGAGGTGGTCCGGGTCGTGGGCCACGGCTCGGTCGCCAGTGTCTACCAGGCGCGCGAGCCGGCGCTCAAGCGGCTTGTCGCGGTCAAGGTGCTCCGGCCCGAAGTCGCATCGGACGACACGGCGCGACGCCGGTTCGAACGCGAGGCCCAGGCCGCAGCCCGCCTGAACCACAGCAACCTCACCGACATCTACCGCGTGGGCCGGCTCGATGGGAGCGTGCCGTTCATCGTGATGGAGTACATCGACGGCCGGAACTTGGCGGACGCGATGAAAGCGGGCGGGCAGCTCACCGTGAATGAAGTGCGGCAAGCGATACTCGGCGTTGCGAGGGCGCTCGGCCAGGCCCACGCGAACGGTATCATCCATCGTGATGTCCGACCCGCGAACGTGATCCGCGAAGACACGACCGATCGGATCGTACTGACGGACTTCGGCATCGCGGCGCTGCTCGAGACCGGTGGCGAAACGACGACGCAGCTCACGACGATGGGCCATCGTGTCGGCGACCTGCGATACATGAGCCCGGAGCAGCTTACGGGCGAAACGCTGACCGTGCAGGCCGACATCTACAGCCTGGGCGTGCTCGGCTACGTGCTGCTGACGGGCGAAGGCCCGTTCGCGGGCGGTCGCGCGAACGAGGTCGCACAGAAGCTGCACGGTCGCGCACGGCCCCTCAACGAACTCCGGCCGGATGTCGATCCGCAGCTGGCCGCGGTCCTCGAACGGTGCCTGGCCAGGAATCCGGAACACCGCCCGCGTGCGGCTGATGTCGTGCGCGCTCTGTCCGGCGAGGGCGCGGCGGCCCTGCCCGCAGAGGACCAGACCGCGATCGGCGTGTTCCTGAACGAACTCAAGCGCCGCAAGGTGTACACCGTGGCGGCCGCCCACATCGGCGTCACCGTTGTCGTGTTCGGCATCATGGAGGGGATCCTCAACGCATTCAATGGTGCGACCAACATGGCCCGGGTGCTCGTCGTTCTGCTGCTCGGCGGTTTTCCCGTCTCGCTGTCGCTGGCATGGATATTCGATGTCCGTGAAGGCCGGGTGAAACGCACGCCGTCGGCGGAGGACGTCGAGGGGATCGGCGCGACGGGCGTGCCGGTCCTGCCACTGATCGGCCTCGCGATTTCGATCCTGATCGTGGTGGCCGCCGGCTGGTGGATACTCAGCATCTGACGCAGCGACGGTCGGCGCCCGACGATGCTGAGCGGACACTGTCCATCGACAGGACCGCGTTCGCGCTCGTTCTGGTGGCCCTCGTCGTGTACGCGCCGGCCATTGTATGGGGGGTGCCGTACGCCACGAGCGAGCTGCGCATGCTGCCGTGGGGCAGCGACGAACTGGCGCCGATCGGACCGCTCGCACAGGTCTGGCACGTCGTGTTCCACGGCGGTGCGACGCTCGATCCACGCTATCCACTCCTGCCGTACCTGATCCAGACCGTCTTCATGGCGCCGTACCTGGCCTGGCTCAAGGTGAGCGGTGGCCTGACGAGTTTCTCGACGGAGTTTCCATACGGCCTGACGGATCCGATCGGGCAGCTGGCGGCCTTGACGGTGGTGGCCCGACTGTCGAGCCTGTTCATGGCGGCGGTGGTTCCGGCAGTCGCGTACCAGACCGTGCGTCGCCTGACCGACGGTCGCACCGCGCTCCTTGCGGGCGTCTT
>DATKCF010000224.1:0-18566 GCA_035513345.1 Longimicrobiales bacterium | reverse complement strand
TCGGTCACGACCATCGGCCGTTCCGGGCCGGGCAGGATCGAGTCGGTCCACCCGTCGCCGCGGGAATCGACCCGGAAATGGAAACCGTGCAGGTGCATCGGGTGCTCGCTGCCGGTGCCGTTCACGAGCCGCCACCGTGCGGAATCGCCGATGGCGTGGGCCAGGCGCTCCGTGTGCGGCCACGACTTGCCGTTGATGGCCATGACGAAGCGGCCAATGATCGAATCCGGGTGTGCGTTCCATGCGCTGAGCACGAAGACGCGGTCTGCACCCGTGGGGCCGGCGACCGAAGTTGCTGCGTCGGCGGAATCGACCACGATCGCGCCGACGAGCTGGCCACTCCTGCCTCCCCCGAGCCGTCGGTCTCCGTACGGAGTGAGGGCGCGGTACAGGTACGTTCCGGGCGACCCGAGGGCGAAGCGCACCTCGCGCACCTCGCCTGGCGCGACGCGGAGGGTGTCAGGCGCGTCACCACCCCGCGCGGAAAGGCCGACCACCAGCAGCGTGTCCGCAACGGCGTTCCGAACCGTCGCATGGACCAGGGTACCCGACACTCCGCGGATCAGTGGGCCCGGGACCAACGGCGGTCCGCCCTCCTCGGCGAACGCGTCGACCGCCAACGCCGGCCCGTCCTCGGCCTCCGGGTGCCACGCCGCGGGTTGGGCCACGAGGCGCAGGTCAAGCACGCCGTCGCGCAGTGTGCCCGCAGGCCGACCATTGTCGTGGGTCGTCGCAGCGGGAAGAAGGACTATGGCCGGGGCGTCCCCCGGCTTGGTACCACAGCCAGCGAAGGCGAGGACCGCAGCCGAAGTCGCGGCAAGGCTCTGGTGTCGTCGCGGCGGATGCACTACGAACGCGGTCCCTGGGTCTGGAGGGCGGGCGGGAGGTCGGCTCCATCCTTTGCGAGCATCTGCCAATCCAGCAGTGAGCCGCCACGCGCGAGCGAGAACTCGCTCGTCAGATCGGCCGTCATAGTGGAGGACGGGCGAACCCGGCGCAACGGCGCGGGTCCGCCGGTCGCCGGCCTCCGAGTCGTCGCCCTCGATACGTTCGTCGTGGTTCACGCGCGTTCGGGTGCTGGTTCCTTGCCGGGACTGCGGTGGCCAGCGAATAATGGATGCTCCCTTTCCGTCGCGGACTGCTCACAGGGAAGCGGGATCTCTCCAGTCGGGTCATCCCCGGACACCGGCGAGGAACACGTGCGTGCAGTACGGACACAATGGGCACGACGCAGCCGGCGCCGCCCGCGGGCGGTAGCGGCATTCGTGTGTCTGTTCGCGGTTCCGGTGTCGGCCATGCTGTTCGGACCGGCCGTGGCCGGGGCGCAGGCGGGGGGCGCCGGCGGGTCTGCCGGCCAGGCGCTGCCCGACCTGAGGATCCTGAAGTCGGGCCCGGTCAGCGCGTTCACGCAGGATGTGATCGTCTACGAGATCACGTTCTGGAACGCGTCGAGGACGAACGCGCAACAGGTCGTGGTCAGGGACATACTTCCGCCGGGCGTCACGTTCGTGGATGCGTCCGATGGCGGTGTCGAGGCGGGCGGCGTCGTGACGTGGCCGGTCCGCCCGGCGCTGAGCGACGACAGGCCGCACACATACACGGTGAGCGTCACGGCGCCGTGTCCGGCGACACTGCACAACACCGCGTCGATCGAGTCGGCCAGCGCGGACGCGAATCCCGCCGATAACACCGCCGTCGCGTCGACCGTGGTGACGGGGACGGCCTGCGAGCCGGCGGCGGACGTCGGCATCCGGATGACGGGACCGGCAAGCGCGATTCCGGGAGACACGCTGGCCTATTCGCTGCTCGTCTGGAATGACGGTCCGGCGACGGCCGTCGACGTGGTCGTGTCCGATACGCTGCCGGCGGCCGGCACGTTCGTTGGCGCGAGCGGTGGCGCGACGTGGACGGGCGGCGTGCTGACGTGGCCAGCACTGTCTCTGTCGCCGGGCGACACGGCGCTGTTCGAAATCCTCTTCGAGGCGCCGGCGTGCGCTCGAATCACGAATTTCGCGTCGGTCTCGTCGGATGCTGTCGTGGACCCTGATCCGTCGAACAACCAGGCCGCAATCACGACGATCGTCGATTCGGCTGGCTGCGCCGACGCCGATGTCGTGATCGACAAGCAAGCCGACGTTCTCCTCGTCGCGCGCGGCGACACGGTCGAATTCAGGCTGAAGGTCTGGAACGACGGTCCGCTGACGGCGCTCGACGTGGCGGTTACGGACTCGCTGCCGCGGGACCACGGCTTTGTGTCCGCCACAGGCGGGCCGGTGCTGTCCGGCGATGTCCTGGTCTGGCCGCGGATCCCTCGCCTGACGGTCGGCGACACGATCACGCACACGATCACCGTCACGATTCCCGCGACGTACGTTCCCGAGAACTACACGAATGTCGGTCGGGCGGCGGCCGCCAGACCCGCCGATCCGGACCCCACGAACAACCGCGACGAAGTGACGGTCGGGCTCACGCGGGTGGGGGGTCTGGGCCCGGACCTGGCCGTCACGAAGGAGGTTGTCGATGGCGTACTGGGGGGTCCGATTGTCCGCTATCGGATAACCATCACGAACCACGGCGAGGGTCCGACGACCGGCCCGATCGAGCTGGTCGACTCACTGCCCGCGGGCGTGACATTCGAAGCGGCCAATGGCTTGGGCTGGGTGGTCACCGAAAGCGGCGGAGTCGTGACCGCGAGCTACGCGGCGATCCTGCAGGCTGGCGAGTCGACGACGCTCGGTATCGCCGTGAGGCTGGCCGATTCGACGGTGGGCGAGGTGTGCAACGCGGTCCGGGTCGCGACGGCGGGTGAGGTGGAACTTGCGGACAACCGGGCCGAGGCCTGTTCGACGGTGCCGGCGAAGGACGCGATCGATCTCGAGAAGGTTGCCGACCGGCAGGACGTCGTGATCGGTGGCGGCGTCGAGTACCGGTTGACGTTGGTCGCGACCGGGTCGGTGCCGCTCGAGGAGGTCCGCGTAATCGACGTGCTGCCACCCGCGTTCACATTCGAGGACGGCAGCGCGCGGGTCGACGGGCTCGCCATCGCGGACCCCGCGCGCGGCTCGTCCGGCACGCTGGCGTTCCAGCTGGGCACACTCGTGCCGCCCGACACTGTGATCGTGACGTACATCGCGCGCGCGGGGCCGGGCTCGCGGCCGGGACAGGCGCTCAATCGTGCCCGCGCGTTCTACCGCGGTGGCACGTCAAACGAGGCGGTCGCGGCCGTGCGGGTAAGGCAGGGTGCGTTCACGGACGAGGGGATGATCGTCGGGACCGTGTTCGCGGATTCGTCCGGCGCGGTCCGGGCCGGCGGGCAAGGGGACTGCCTTTGCCTGCCTTCCGACCTGGCCCAGCGGGATGAGCGCGGCATTCCGGGCGTCCTTGTGGTGCTCCAGGATGGCACATCGGCGCTGACGGATGCGGAAGGCCGCTACCTGTTCGCGGCGCTGAGCCCGCGCACATGGGTGGTCAAGGTCGACCGGTCGACGCTGCCGCCCGGAACTGGCCTGATCAGCCTGACGAACCGGCATGCGGATGACGGCGGGACCGTCCTCGTCGACCTGAAGAGGGGCGAGTTGCACCGCGCCGACTTCGCGGTCGGGTGGGCCGGCCCGGGCCTGGCCGAACACATCGAACGCCAGCGGGCGTTCCTCGATTCGGCCGTCGCCGATCCGGCCTTGTCAGCCGCGGGCCTGCGCTCGCCGGGCGGCCCGACCGGTCTGGCGACCGGCATACCCTGGACGCGCTACTCGCCCGTGATGCCGGACGCATGGAGCGGGCGCCTGTTTCCGGACCGCGGGCCGCTCTCGGATCTGGCGGGATTCCCGCGGGCGGTCGCGGATGCGACCGATGCCGGCGGGTCCGGCCGGCGGATGGCCGCGGCCGTGTCGCCTGACATGGCCGACTCCGCCAGCACGCCCGGCCAGCTGGCGATCGGCCTCGTGGAGGCGAGACTCGACTTCCGCTCGACCCCCGATTCCGAGCTGGTCGGCATCGGCCGGGACGCGTTCGAGGACGCGCTGCTCAGCGTTTCGTTCGACGACGACGACGGCCGCGTCCACGGCGGTACCCGCGCCGCGCTGCTGTATCGGGGTCGTGCCGCGGACCGGTTCGACGTGCTCGTCCGGCTGGACTCCGAGGAGGACGAACGGGCGGGCCTGTTCCGCGACATCACGCCTGACGACTTCTATCCGATCCGGGGCGACGGTTCCGTCAGCGGGTTCGGCGCGCGCTCCCGCGGTCGGGTCTACGCGCGCATCGGGACCGGTGACTCGTACCTGACGTGGGGTGACTTCAACACCGGCCGCGCGCCGGTCGCGCTCGCGGGTACGCGCTCGCTCGGCGAATACGCGCGCACGATGAATGGCGCACTGCAACATTGGGAGTCGGATCGGTTCGCCGTCGACGCCTTCGCGAGCCGCGATCGAAGCGTCCAGGTGGTCGATGTGATCCGGGCCGAAGGCGTGAGCGGGCCTTACGGCCTGAGCCGGCTCGACGGCATGGAGAACAGCGAGCGCGTCGAGCTGATCACGCGGGACCGGGACCAGCCGGCCGTGGTGCTCCGGACGGAAGTGCTGGAGCGCTTCACGGACTACTCGATCGAGCCGCTGGCCGGCCGGATCCTGTTCCGCCGGCCCGTCCCCGCGTTCGACGAGGACCTCAACCCGGTCGAGATCCGGGTCACGTACGAGGTCGAAGGCGACACGGACCGGTTCTGGGTATGGGGCGCGAACGCTCGGCTCCAGCCGGTTTCCGGCATCGAGATCGGCGGCAGCATTGTCCGCGACGAGAATCCGGTTTCGCCGCTGGACCTCGGGAGCGTGCATGGAACTATCGCGTTGCCGGCCTCGACGTGGCTGACCGGCGAGTACGCGAGAACCGGGGGCGGCAGCCTGGCCGACGGCGATGCCGCGCGCTTCGAGCTGCGTCACGAGTCGGACCGCGTCCGCCTGCGCGGGTTCCTGGTCACCACGGACTCCGCCTTCCGCAATCCGTCTTCCGGCTACATGCGTGGCCGCGAAGAGCTGGGCCTGCTGGGCCTGGCCAGACTGGCGGCCGGTACGACCGCGTTCACCGAATTGCTCGCGAGCGAAGACGTGGGCACGGAAACGCGGCGGCGGGGCGCGCGAATCGGAATCCGGCAGGCACTCTCGGCATGGCTGAGCGGCCAGTTCGGATTCCGGTGGGCGTCGACGTCCGTGGATGCGGCCGCCTCACCGGTCCAGGACGACACGAAGGCGGTCGGGATCCGGCTGCAGGCGAGTCTTGCCGGCGATTCGGCCGATCGACGCGGCAGCGCGTTCATCGAGTTCGAGCAGGACGTCCAGGAAGCGGATCGGCGGCGAGCTGCGGTCGGTGCGGATCTCCGCGTGCTGTCCGGCGTCCGGCTCTATGCCCGGCACGAGTTCATCAACTCGCTCACCGGACCCTGGCATCTCGATCGCGATCTCGAGCGCAACGCGACCGTGTTCGGCGTGGCCACCGAGAACCGGGCCGGCCAGGCGATGTTCTCGGAGTACAGGGTGCGTGACGCGATCGACGGCCGCGAGGCGCAGGCGGCAATCGGCCTGCGGAACGCATGGCGGGTGTCCGAAGGTCTCCGGCTGAGTGCATCGCTGGAACGGCTCACGCCGATCGGGTCCGGCTCGACGGACGCGACGGCCGTCACCGGCGGGGCCGAGTACACGGGCAGCCCCACATGGAAGGGCAGTGTCCGGACCGAGTACCAGGCCAGGGATGGCGCCGACAACCTCTTTGGCTCGGCCGGCTACGCCCGCCGGCTGAGTCCCGCGTTCAGCCTGCTCGGCAACGCGGTCTTCAGCACCCGGCTGGATGGCGACCGGGCGTGGTCGCGCAGTCGGCTGGGTATCGCGTACCGGCAGGTCGACGCGAACCAGTGGAACGGCCTTGCGCGGTACGAGCACAGGTACGACCGGTCCTCCGGCGCGGAGCCGGTTGCCGGTCGATCGTACACCGCTACACACATCCTGGCCGGTCACCTCGATTTCCAGCCGATCGCGGGCACGACGTTGCGCGGGCAGTGGACCAGCCGGTTCACGTCCGAGCGCCACGCGGGCGTGCGAACCGCGGGCAGCGCGCATCTCGCCGGCGGGCGAGGCACGGTGGACCTGGGTTCCCGCCTGGATGTGGGCTTGATCGGGCGGTCGCTCTTCATGGAGGGTCGTGCCACCGCCCGCTTCGGGTTTGGCGGCGAGATCGGCGTGCGACTGCCGGCCGACCTGCGGCTGGCGGCCGGTTACAACGTGTTCGGGTTCCGCGATGAGGTGGTCACATCGGAGCAGTACACGGATCACGGCGCCTATGTACAGCTTGCGTTCCGGTTCGACGAGGGGCTGTGGTCCGGCCGTGACGTTCCGGGCGGCCGCCAGGACGACGGCGAGTGCCGCTGCCCGCCACCGTCCGGTCGCGGGCCATACGACCCGCCGTCAGCCGATCCTCGCCCCGATCTCGATGTCGTCATCATCGCGCCCACGCGGGTGCTGTCCGGAGAAGGCTTCGTAGTCGAGATCGTGACGAGGAACGCACCGGCGCCGGCCGGCCCGGCCGACTCGGTAGCCGTGACGGCACGCCTGCCTCGCGCGGCGAGGTTCGTGTCGACGCCCGAAACGGATCTCAGGTTTGCCGACCCGCGCCTATGGGCAATGCCGCCCGCCGGCGGGCTGGAACCGGGAGCGGATCGCTCGCACTGGATGCTGGTTCTGGCCGATTCGGTGGTCGGGACGACGCCGGACTCGATCATTCTGGGTGCGGCGGTCGGCGTTCGACCCAATGAGATGGACTCGACGAACAATCACGCAAGCACGGTCGTCCGGATCCTGCCTCGCCGGGAACCCGACCCCTGCGTCGACGCCGCGTCCAGTGCGTGCGCACCCGACCTGTTCGTCTGGATCACCGGTCCCCACAAGGTCGGCTCGCGCGACTCGATCCGGTACGAGTTCTGGACCCGCAACATCGGCAACGCACCGGCCATCGACGTCGTGTCCCGGGTCTGGTTTCCGGGCCTTCCGGACGGCTCGCAGGATAGCGATGAGGCGGCGGTCCGCAGGGACACGACCTTCGTGATCTCTGGCCGGCTCGAACCGAACATCGCCGCGTCGTGGGGCGTGACGCTCCCGCCAACCGGCCGACCCGCGATGCTCGTCGCCGAGACGCGATCCGAGACGGTCACGCCGGAGACCGACCTCACGAACAATGATGACCGCAAGGTGACGCTGGTGCCGTGCGATTCGACGGTGTGCATAGGGCTGCGCATCGATGGGCCGGCCGTGGCCTCGATGGGCGACACCGTGCGCTACACGATCTTTACGGACAATCCCGGCGCCACGGCCCTGAACGACGTCCTCGTGTCCGGCAGTACCGACCAGGTCGTCGGTGTCGCGGGCGCAGCGGTCCGGAGCGACGACATCGGCTGGAGGATCCCGCGCATCTCGCCGGCCGCAAGTCATGCCGCGACGGTGGATCTGGTCTGTTCGGCCGACCGTTTCAATCTCGGTTTCGTGGCCAGTACGGACTCGGCGCGCATGACTGCGGGCCATGGCACGGACTGCCTCCTCAGTGACCTCGTGATCCGGGTCGAAAGCGACGACACGACGATTCGCCGGCCCGGCGATCCGGTCCGGTACCGGATCGTGACGACCAATCTCGGTCCGGGAGCGGCCCGACAGGTGCTGATCCGTGCCAGCGTACCCGCGGGAGCGACCTGGGACAGCGCGAACACGACCGGCGGCCCGGACGTGACGCGCGGTCCGGTGACTGAGGTGACGTGGCCAGTGGCCGCGACGGTCGCGGCGGGCGACTCGCTCGAAGTGCTGCTGGGCGTCGTTTCCCGGGCCAACGAGCTGGCGGTGCGCGTCGATGCGGCCACGCGCACGAGCACGCCGGAAAGCGACCCGGACAACAACACCGCGTTCGTCGAGGTACCGCTGGTCCCGGCGGTCGTACCGCCGATCGTACCGCCGCCCCTGCCGCCGCCCGTCCCGCCAGACGACAGGGAGGTGGACCCGGTCCGGCGGGATCCGGCCGGGCTCGTCGTCGACATCGCCCCGCTGGAGGTCCGTCGCCATACGGTTCATTACACGATCACTACCACGAACACGGCCGACGTGACGGCGTCGGACGTGCGCGTCGAGGCGACGTGGCCGGGCGATGTCGCCTTCCTCTACGCGAATCGCGGCGCCATGACGGTCGGGGACAGCCTGATCCTGCCGCCCCTGGACTCGCTCGCGCCGGGGCGTGCGATCGTCGACACGCTCGTCGTCCTCATGCCGCCAGCGCCGGATTCCGCGGTCATCGAAGCGTTCGCGACAGCGTTTGCGACCGGGACCGTGTCCGAGGTGGGCAATGCGAGCACGGCCGCGAACAACCGAGACACCACGGTGGCGCTGATGGTCATTCAGGAAGTCATCATCCCCGATACGGTGTTCGTCACCGATACGGTGTTCGTCGTGGTCGGGAACCGGCTTGTCCGATGGCTGATCTTCGTGCTGCCCTGGCTGCTGATCCTGATCCTGATCGGCTGGATCCTCTGGCGGCGACGGCAGCCGGACCCCGAACCGACGGGACCGACCGGACCAACGCCGGTACCGGGCCTGCCGGATCTGCACGCCGCGTGCGGGCCGATCGAGGTCGACGGCGTGAGGGGCACGGCGTACCTGGTCCGGCTGGACCGGCTGGTCACGTGCTCGCATGTCGTATTGAACCGGCAGCGTGGCGATCTGGTGACAATCCGACTGAACGACAGGATCGTGAGCGCGACGGTCCACGCCGTCGATGCGCACATCGGCATCGCGATCCTGCGGCCGGCGGAGCTGATCCGCGATGTCAGACCGCTCGAGCTCGCGACCGATGTGAGTGCACCGAGCTGGTGGCGAGGGTACGGGTTCCCCGGTGGAACGGCGTCGCCCGGCGTCGAGTTCGGCGGCGCGATATTGCAGACGTCGGCGCGCGATCGATTCGGGTTCCCGATCATGACGCTCACGGGTCCGGGCCTCGCCCGACTGTTCCAGGATCCCGCTAACGGACTTGCGGGTTCGCCGGTCCTCGTCGATGGTCGGGTGGTCGGACACCTGCGCGGCCACATGACGCATTCCGACACGCTGACCCGCAGCTTCGCCGATCTCGTGAAGGCCGCGCCAGTGAGCAGGATCATCGAGATGCTGCGCGACGACGAACCCGAGGGCGGACAGGACCGGCGGTCGACGCCGTCGGAACCGGCTGAGCCGAAGGGGTGGTCAATCGCTCCCGAGCTGGACGCGAGCGAGCGGGGTGCGCACCACGCGACACTGGTCTACCGAACCGCGGACGACGCGTTCGCCCGGAAGCTGGCCGCCCGCCTCGAGGGGTTCGGCTTCGAGGTCCGGCTCCGCCAGCGTGAAAGCAGTCCGGTACCGGGGGCGGCGGGTGAGGGCGCCGGACAGGTGTTCCTGCTGCACAGTCGCGCGTGGAACGCGGCTGCGGATGCGGATCGCGCGGGCCCGCTGGTCGAAGGCGGTCTCGATCCCGTGATCGTCCGGGTCGACGATTCGCCACTGCCGGATGCGTTGAAGCGGTTCGTATCGATCGACTTCTGCGGGCACGGGCCGGATCGCGGCCTGCCGTTCCGCGCTCTGCTGAAGATGCTCGCCGGTGAGTCCGCATCGCCGGACGGGATTTCTGTGATCGATGTCCTGACGGACACGACCGAAGCGGTGATCGACGTGGTGCGGTCGGCAAGGGGCAAGCCGAAGCGGACCCGTTTCGCGATCAAGCGCTGGCGCGAGTCCGGGATACCCGGTCACGCACCCGACCTGCTCGCCGCGCGCCAGCTGCTGGAAGGCGGACTTGCCGAGGACGCCATCGAGATCCTCGAGCACGTGCCCGCCGGTCTCGAGTCATCACGACTCGCGGCAATGTCTCTCGCGGCCGCCGGGCGCATCGACGACGCCATCGCGAAACTCGAGTCGCTGCGTTCTGCCGGCCACGCCGACAGCGGCACGGTCGGGCTGCTCGCCGAACTGAACTGGAAGAAGTGGATCGAAGGTGGCCGCCGCCGTGTCGCCGGGGTCCGGAAAGCGTTCGAGTTGTCGTCCGCGTTGTATGGACGAACGCGGGATCCCCGCGACGGCATGGAGACGGCCAGGTACGCGCTCGCGTCCGGGGACGCCGACCAGGCGAGTCTCATGGCCAGCGAGGTCAGGGATGCCATGGCGGGTCAGACCGATTTCGACGGCCGCGACTGGGGCGTGCTCGGCCAGGCGAACCTGCTGCTCGGTGACGACGACACCGGCTTCGACGCGCTCGAGCGCGCAGTTGCCGCGGAGCCGGATGATGTCCAGGCGATCGGCGCGCTCTACCGTCGCGTTATCGACATCGTCGATGGCATGAAGGCCGACGCGAAGCGGCTCGGCCAGATACGCGCCCGGCTCGAATCGATCTTCTACCTGCCTCGAGTCGCGACGATCGTCACACAGAATGGCGATGCGAGCGCGGTGTCCGCGCAGGCGCTCCGGGCGGAACTTCGAGCCCGGATCGAGGAGCACGACGTCGGCTTCGCCGTGTGCTGCCCTGACACGCTGCCGGCGCTGCTCCTTGCCGAGGAAGTGCTGCGGCGGGGAGGGCGAGTGAACGCACGCCTGCCGCTGCCGCGCGAGGAGTTCACGGCGCTTCGCATATCCGCGGTCGGCGCGAGCCTCGTCGAAGCCGTGCTGAGCCACGAGCGCACGACGATCGTGGTCGTTCACGCACGTGATCATCTGGGGCGCCGCCAACCTCTCGCCTTGACCGATGGGAGCGTCAGAGCGGCGGACGAGGAGGCCGTCCGCGAGATGGTACTGGACGCGGCGACACGGTTGGCGGAGGAGCGTTGCCAGCGGCCGATCGTCTACCAGGGCGGCGCGGACGATGCGTCGGGTCCGCCGGACTTCCTGCTCGAACCACGGGAGCGGGGCCCGGAGCGTGTGACTCTGGCGGCTCTCGGCGGGGTCGCCACGGAACCGGGTGACGCGACCCGGCCGGCAACGGCCGTGGCCGTCGGCAGGACCCGTGACATCAAGGGCATCCGGCGCGAGGCGCCGGACGTCCCGACCACGTTCGAGTACAGACGCCTGTTCTGCGTGGTGATCGGCATCGACGAGTACACGCAGTGGAACCCGCTGCTCAACGCGGTCAACGACGCGACCGGCCTCGGGAAGGTGCTCGAAACCGGATTCGGCTTCACCGTCCGCAGCCTGATCAACGCGGAGGCGACTCGTGACCGCATCCGCGAAATCGTGCTCGACACGGTAGCCGCCGAAGTCGAGAAGGACGACCTGCTGGTGCTGTTCTTCGCCGGCCATGGCCACACCGAGCGCATGGCGGATGATGAGGAGCGCGGATTCCTCGTGCCCGTGGACGCACGAGCGGACCACATTGGCGACCTGCTTCCGATGGAGGAGGTCGTGACCTGGCCCGACCAGCTGGCGTGCGAAGACGTGCTCTGCATCTTCGACTCGTGCTTCTCGGGCTTCGCCGCGTTCGCGGGGGGAGTCACCCGGCGAGGCGAAAGCGATGACGCGCGCATCGCGATCTCGGCCGGGTCCGCCGAGCAACCCGTCCTCGATGGCGGTGCGCCCGGCGGTTTCGAAGACCACTCGATATTCACGGCGCACCTGCTGCTCCGGCTGAACGCCGCGCTGGAGGCGGCCGCGGCAGGCGGCGAAGAGGTCGATTCAATGCGCCTGTACGTCGACCTTCGCGACAAGGTCGCAACGGCGACCGCGCGCAGGCAGACCCCCGTCTACGGCTTCCTGTCCGGCCATGGGGCGGGTGAAATCTGGCTGAAGGTCCGGAAGCCGCGCGACGTTTGAATCGCCGATGCATGCTCCGTGACATTGCTGGGCCCGGGAAGGAAGACCATCTTGTCCTGACCGAGTCTCCATCTCCCCGGGGCAAGGAATGAGAGTTCGTCGACATACCGGATCGTCGGCGCGTCGCGCCACGGCGCGCACACAGGCGATTCCGACCGGAATGCGGACAATGCTCGCTGACGGACTGGACGGGTGACGGAACCGTCAGGCCGTCTGAGCGGCATCGTCGCCGACCGCTACCGTGTCGATCGCGAGATCGGCCAGGGCGGGATGGCGAAGGTGTATCTGGCGTACGACCAGCGACGCCACGACACGAAGGTCGCGATCAAGGTGGTCCGGCCGGAGCTCGCGTCGCGTCTTGGCGGCGAGCGCTTCGTCCGCGAGATCCGCATCACCGCGCAGCTCCAGCACCCGAACATCCTGCCGGTCTTCGACTCGGGCGAGTCCGAAGGCAACCCGTATTTCGTGATGCCCTACGTCGAGGGCGAGACGCTCGAGAACCGACTGCGCAAGTCGGGTCCTCTGCCGGTTGACGAAGCCGTCTCGATCGCGGCCGAAGTGGCCGACGCTCTGGCCTATGCCCACGAGCGCGGCTTCGTGCATCGCGACGTAAAGCCGTCCAACATCATGATCGCCCACGGCCACGCGATGCTCGCCGATTTCGGCATTGCGCGCGCCATCGATGCCGCCACCGATGTCCAGCTCACCGAAACCGGCCTCACCATTGGCACCGCTTCGTACATGAGTCCGGAGCAGAGCCTCGGCCAGCCCGTTGACGGGCGATCCGACATCTATGCACTGGCTTGCGTCCTCTATGAGACGCTCGCGGGTTCACCCCCGTTCACCGGCTCGGCGCGTGTCGTCCTCGCTCGCCACACGGCGGACACCGCGCCCAGCCTGCGAGTCGTACGCGACGCCGTCCCCGAGGCCGTCGAACGCGTCATCTCCAAGGCGATGGCCAAGATCCCGGCCGACCGGTATGCCAGCGCGGCCGCGTTCCGTGACGCGCTGCGGCAGGCCATCACGATGCAGGTCGCTGTGGTCGGGTCCGGCCGGTCCGCGCAAAGCAAATGGCTCGCGCTCGCGCTGGCCGCTGCGGTCGTTACTGCCGCAGTCATCGCTGTTTCCACCGTGTGGGGCGGCGGTGGATCGAGTGGCGCCCTGGATCCGGATCGTGTGCTGATCCTGCCGCTACGCGTGTCCGGAAGCGTTCCGGCGTCGGCCGGATCGGACGTGGCGACGCTCGTTCAGAGTGCGCTCGAGGGTGCCGGCGGTCTTCGCTCGATCCTGCACGTCGACCCGGCCACCGGCGACGGCGTCACGGTGATCAGCAATGATGAAGCGCGCCGGGTGGCCCGCGACGCGCGCGCCGCGAACTTCGTGACCGGCTCGATCACACCGGTTGGCGGCGACCGAGTCGGCGTGGCGCTGACGCTCCACGAAACCGCCACGGGCGAGCCGGTCCTGACATCGGGCACACAGATGGTCGCGCTCGATGATGCATGGCGGGGTGGCCTCCGCGCCGCGAACGAGCTGTTGGCTGCGATGATCGGTGGCGCTCCGGACATCTCGGCGGAATGGCTCGATCGCGAGCCGGGCGCGATCGCCAGCTTCCTGCGCGGCGAAGCCGCGTTCCGGCGGATCCAGCTGGAGGAAGCGCTGGGTCACTACCGGGACGCGTTCGCGCAGGATTCCACGTTCGCGCTCGCCGCAATTCGCGGCGCGGTTGTCGCAGGCTGGGATCATCGCACGGGCGAAGCGGCCGCAATGATCGAGACGGCGTCGAATCTGCCCCTGCCGCCGCGGTACGCGGACTTCGCCCGCGGCTACGCCGCGTACCTGAAGGGAGACGCAGATGCCGCCATCGCCGCGTTCGAGCGGACCATTGCCGACTACCCGGACATGGCCGAGGCATGGGGTCAGCTCGGCGAAGCCTACACGCACCTGCTCCCCAAAGCGGGCGACCCGGACTCGATCGCCCTCTTCGCATTCGAGCAGGCCAGACGCCTCGATCCGACGGCGAGCCACATCCTGCACCATACGATCGAGATCCGGATCCGGCGAGGGGACACCGACATTGTCCAACCTCTGCTCGCGCAGTTCCTTGCCGCACGACCAGACAGCGTTCTGGCCGTGAAGCTCGATATCATGAACACGTGTGCCCGCGACGGAACCGACGCCGTCGACTGGAACGGGCTGGCCGCACGCAAGCCGTTCGAGGTGATCGACGCCGCCAAGTCCCTGAGCGCCGCGGCCGCCCTGCCCGCGTGCGCCATGGCCGGCTATCGCGCGCTGCTGGCTGTCGACACATCGCTGACCGATGCCGCCGCCGCCGGCCGCCGATGGGCCGCCGTGCTCGGGTTGCAGAGCCTCCTCGTAGCGAGCGGCCGGACCGGTGAAGCAATGGCCGTCATCGACTCGTCCATCACACGATGGGGCTCCGGCTCGACCCTGTTCATGCTCGATGCGACAGTCAATGACGCATTCGCCGATCGCGCCAACGACGTGATCCAGGACACCCGCCAGCGGTCCGGACCCTACTCGCAATGGACATCGACGATCCGGCTGTGGGAAGTCGGTGTCCTCGAGGCCATGGCCGGCAATGCAGATGAGACCGATGCCATCGCCGTTGAGCTGGCTCGCCGGGTCGCGGCCGGTGCAACCGGCGATCATGCGCTCATGGCGCAGTCCCTGCGCGCGCACGCAACAGCCGGACGAGGCGACGCTGCCGGCGCCTTGCGCCTGCTCGAGGAGCTGGTCCCCGCGGTCCTGCCGGCCGTCGCAGTGATCTGGGACGAGTTCAGACCCCTGGCCGTCGAACGGCTGGTCCTGGCCAGACTGCTGTTCGAGAACGGCGATTTCAAGCGCGCCATCGACGTCGCCAATGTGTTCGACTCGCAAGCGCCCCTCATTCATGTTCTCTTCATGAGCGAGAGCCTGCGCCTCCGACTGGAAGCCGCGATCCGGATCGGCAACCCTCACATGGTCTCGAAGTTCAGGACCCGGCTGGATGCACTGATGCGATGAAGGACGGAACTTGCCCCCGCACAATGACACGATCCCCACTACGGAAGGTGGATGATGACCGAACCGAGCAATCACGATGAATCCCGTGGCGACATCACGCCGCCACCGCCGCCGGAGGAAGGCCGAGGCGACATCACGGCGCCACCACCGCCGGAGGAAGGCCGAGGCGACGTCACGCCGCCACCGCCGCCCGAGGAAGGAAGAGGCGACATCACGCCGCCACCACCGCCGGAGGAAGGACGGGGCGACATCACGCCGCCGCCGCCGTCGGAGAGCGGCAGGTAGGCGAACATTCCATGGCGGGCGAAGCCCGGCGGACATCCGGCGTGATTGCGGGTGACGCCGGGCTTCCGTCCCGCGCACATCGCTGTCGACCTCCAACAACGAGTGAACCCGCACGATGATAGCCGCACCGGAACCCGGCGCCAGGCGCGCTCTGCTGATCGGCATCGACGACTATCAGCACGAGCACATTTCGAAGCTCAAGGGGTGCGTGAACGATGTCCGGCTGATGAAGTCGATTCTCGAGGACAATTTCGGTTTCGAGCCTGGTGACATCACCACGATCGAGAACGAGGCAGCGACGCGTGAGAATCTGCTCGCGACGTTCGACCGATTCGTCGGGGAAACCGGGCAGAACGACATTGTCGTCATTCACTATGCGGGTCATGGCTCGCTGATAACGGATCGCGAAGGCGATGAGCCGAGCGGCTACGACAGCACGATCATGCCGATCGACAGTCCCGGCTGGCGCGGTGACAACAAGGACATCTCGGATGACGAGATCCACCTGCGGCTGGCGAGGCTGGCAGAGAAGACGCCGTACATCACTCTGATCTTCGACTGCTGCCACTCGGGCACGATATCGCGTGATGATTTCGGTGACCTGGCCCGCACGATGCCGCCGGACATGCGGCCCGTATCCGAACTGCCGCCCTCGCCCATACCGGAAGCGATGCGGCAGAGCATGCGCGAGTCCGGTCCCAGCGGCTGGTTGCCGTTGACCGGCAAGTACGTCCTTGTCGCAGGGTGCCGCGATGAGGAGGTGTCGTACGAGTACCGGCCACCCGAGGGTGGCGGCGAGCTCGTGCATGGCGCACTCACCTACTTCCTGACCGGCGAACTGCGGCAGGCGACATCCGGCACGACGTACCGCGACGTGTTCGAGCGTGCCGCGGCGAAGGTGAACGCGAACAACAACAAGCAGCATCCGCAGATGGAAGGCACGTCGGATCGCGAGATATTCGGTGTTCGCGACCTGGTCCCGATGCGTTTCGTCCGCGTTGCAAGCCGCGACGGACAGTCGGTCGAGCTGGCAGCCGGCGCCGCCCTCGGCGCGACCGTCGGCTCGAAGTACGAGATACATCCGCAGGGCACGAAGAACACGGAGTCCGGCAACAAGCTCGGCGACATCGAGATCACGAAGGTCGGGGCCGTCACGAGCCGGGCCCGGATACTGTCGGAATCGACCGATGGCTCGATCGTCGCCGACTGCCGGGCGTTCGAGACCGAGCACGCGTACACATCGTTCAGCTTCGGCGTCCAGGTCGCGGAGAACGCGACGCATGCAGCGGAACTGGCGGAACTGCGCGCGCGCATCGACCAGTCCCGGCTCGTGCGGCCCGTCGACACGGCGACCGCGGCAGCGGCCCGCATCTATGCGCTTTCACCGAGGACGATGGCCGAAGCCGAATCCGGGCCGGTCCCGCAGCTGGGCCAGATCGCGGAACCCGTATTCGCGGTCGTCAATGCGGACGGTCAACTGGCCGCACCGCTCAAGAAGCTGGACCAGATCGACGACGTCGTTTTCAATCTCGAGATGATGGCGAAGTACCGCCAGGCACTGCTCCTCGAGAACCCGGATCCTGACAGCGCCATGCGTGGCAAGTTCGCGCTCGAGCTGCTTCGGCTGACACCGGCCGGTGAATGGGTCGTCGCGGAAGCAGACGCGGCAGGCGGCCAGATCGTCTACAATGAAGGCGATCGCATCGCGTTCCGCGTTCGCAGCCTGCAGGACGAGAACGACAAACCCGGGTTCGTGACTCTTCTCGATTTTGGGCTTCGTGGGACTGTCGAACCCATGTATCCGGCGGAAGGCGCCGGCGAGAAGCTGCGACCGACCGGCTTCTTCGAGTTCGGCACGGACGAACGCGACAACTTCTCGGTCGGATTCCCCGACGGCTTCCCGTTCACCGCGGAAGGCGGCGCCGTGGAAGGCGTCGAAACCATCAAGCTCATTGTGACCAGCAGTCCCGTCGACTTCCATCCGCTCGCTCAGAGTGGGTTCCGGGCCGCCATGTCGCCGCTCATGGCTCTCTGGAACTCGGCAATGGCAGGGCCGGCGACGCGCGAGATCATCCGCAACCCGGTCAAGCCCGAGGAAGACTGGACGACAGTGACGAAGTCATTCGTGCTGCGGCGCAGGAACGTTCAGTCGCTGACGCCGGGTGGCCCTCCCGTCGCTATCGGCGGTGTCACCGTCGGGGCCGTCGGCCTGGCCGGCGAAGTCGAGGTGCACCCGTGGGGCAGTGATCGCGCCGTTGCAGCGGAGCTGCAGAGCGGCACATTCGGTGAAGCCCTCGGTGATGCCGGCATCGACGTGCGCCAGACGATCGAAGTCGGCAACGCCAGTGAGGTCGCGTCGGGCACCCGCTCCGGAGGCCCGCCGACACTCGAACTGTCCTTGCGGGAACCGGAGCCCGGCTACGGGCAGATGGTCATGACGACGGACGAGCTGGGCGTCATCTCGTGGCATTTCTCGCAGCCTCCGGACAGCGGTGCCGGAACACGCGGCGGCGCTTCGCCCGGGGCACGACGGCAATACTCGCTGCCCGGCCGCACGAGCGCCGCTCGCATGGACAGCGGACAGCGCGGCCTGGTGGGTGCCGTCGGGCGGAAGTTCCTGAAGGAACTCGTCTTTCCGCTGATCGACCCGGTCATCGGCGCCGTCACGAATACGTTCGTCGCCTCATGGGAAGGCAGGAACAGGCCCTATCGCGTCCGGTCGTTCTCACCGGACGACTTTGCGACCGCTGATGCGCACGTCGTTGCGGGCGAAGAATGGAACCGCCTCGGCAGTGGCCGTGCGCTCATGCTCGTGCATGGCACGTTCAGTCGTGCGCACAGCGCCTTCGGCGGGATGCCCAGGCAGTTCGTCGAATCGCTCCATGGCCTGTACGATGGCCGCGTCTTTGCCGTCGATCACTTCACATTGTCTCACGATCCGAAGAAGAACGTGAGCTGGTTCCTCGAGCAGCTGCCGCCCGACACATCCCTCGACCTCGACATCATCTGCCACTCCCGCGGCGGGCTCGTAAGCCGTGTGCTCACTGAAAAGCAGAGCGAGTTCAGCCTCGGATCGCGCAGACTCAAAGTCGGAAAGGTCATCTTCGTCGGCACTCCCAATGCCGGCACCGTCCTGGCCGACAGCAAACACATCGGCGACCTCATCGACACGTTCACCAACCTGGCCAACTTCGTCCCCGACGTCGGTGTAAGTGACATCATTGCCGGCGTCATTGCGGTCGCCAAGCAGCTGGCCGTCGGAGCGTTCGGCGGTCTGCCCGGACTCCAGGCCATGGTACCCGACGGGAAGTTCGCCGCGGACCTCAATGCCGGCGATCGGACGGGAGACACGCGCTACTTCGCGCTCGCTTCCGACTACTCCCCGGGCGAGCCCGGTCTCAGCGCATTCGC
>DATKCF010000223.1:0-18399 GCA_035513345.1 Longimicrobiales bacterium | reverse complement strand
TGCGTGAAACAGGTCCGTCCTCGAAGTTTTCGCGACCGTTGCGTAACGCATGCGGCACGACTCCGTCAGTTCGTCCCGAACGCCATTGCGTGCCGCGGGGATGTCGATCATCCTTGGATTAGTTGTCCCGTGCGGGCGCACGCGGTCCGTCGTCGAGCCGGATTCCGACCCACACCCCCCGTGTAACTGAACCAGAGGATTCCTGCAATGAATCGTGAGCGGTGGTGGCGAGCCGGTATCGCGCTCGTGGCAGCAATACTGACTCTGATTGACGCATCACCGTCCCGGGCACAGGGCGTGACGACGTCGGCGGTGAGTGGAACGGTGACGACGCAGGCCGGTCAGCCGCTCGTGGCCGCGCAGGTTTCGGTTACGGACATGCGGACGGGCGTTGTGGCCGGAACGCTGACTGATGTGGCGGGTCGTTACCTCGTGGCGCACCTCGCGCCGGGCGGACCGTACGTCGTGCGTGCGGAGCTGCTCGGCTACAGGGCGAACCAGCGCGCGAACGTGCGGCTTACGCTGAGCCAGACGGAGCGGATCGACTTCGAGCTCGAGCAGACTGCGGTCGAGCTGGAGGGGATATCGGTGAGCGTCGAGCGCGATGCAGTGTTCGGCCGGAACCGTACGGGAGCGGCGACGACGATCGCGCGTGACGAGATCGAAACGCTGCCGACGATCAGCCGGAGCTTCGTCGATTTCGCGAATCTGTCACCTTACATTACGCCGGCCGACGCGGGCGCGGTGTCGATCGCGGGCCAGAACAACCGGTTCAACAACATCCAGATCGACGGCGCGGTAAACAACGATGTGTTCGGGCTTGCCGACAGCGGGCTGCCCGGCGGGCAGGGCGGCGCGAAGGCGATTTCGCTGGAGGCGATCCAGGAGTTCCAGATCCTGACCGCGCCGTTCGATGTCCGGCAGTCCGGCTTCACGGGCGGCCTGATCAACGCGGTGACGAAGTCCGGAACGAACCAGTTCTCGGGCTCGCTGTTCGGGTTCCACACGAACCAGGCGTTTCTGAGCGAACTCGACGGGCGAGCGAACACGGACTTCAGCGACACGCAGTTCGGCTTCTCGGTTGGCGGCCCGCTGATCCTGGACCAGCTTCACTTCTTCGTGAACGGTGAGATCGAGATCCAGGACTCACCGAACCCGGGTCCCGCGTTCGCGCCGGGCGGCTCACTGAGTGCGGGCGCGCGCGAAGCGAACATCCACCCGGATTCGGCCGCCCGTGTGATCGGCCTGCTCGAGGGGATGGGCTTCGACGTCGGCACGACGGACGCCGTCTCGCTGGACAATCCGCGCACGAACCTGTTCGGCCGGCTGGACTGGTCGCTCAATGAGAAGCACCGGATGGTGCTGAGGCACAACTACTCGCGGGCGAGGCGCGACCTGAGCGCGTTCCGCACGGCGTTCAGCTTCGCGCTGACGTCGAATCTCGCGCCGTTCACGAGCACGACGAACTCGTCGGTGTTCCAGTTGTTCTCACGGCTGGGCACGCGCTGGAACAATGAATTGCTGGTCAACGTCGAGTTCGTGCGTGACGAACGAGCGCCCGCGGTCGAGTTTCCACAGATCCAGGTCGGTGTGCAGAGCGAGATCGACGGTGCCACCGTCACGAGCGAGATCGTGGCGGGCGCCGAGCGGTTCTCGCAGGCGAACAGCCTGAATCAGGATGTCATCCAGCTCACGAACAACCTCACGGGCCGGTTCGGCGACCACACGCTGACGTTCGGGACGCACAACGAACTGTTCGGCTTCAGCAACACGTTCTTCGAGGGCTCGATCGGGATCTACTCCTTCGACAGCGTCGGCGCACTCGGCGCGAACCAGCCGTCGCTCTACCAGATCCGGACGGTCGGCTCGAACCTGTCGAGTCCCGCCACGGAGTTCAGCGTGCTGTCGCTCGGCGCCTACGCGCAGGACGAGTGGGCGATCAGCAACAGGCTCAACCTGATGTTCGGGCTGCGGCTCGACCTGCCGATCATGCTCGACGATCCGCTGAACAATCCGGCGGTCTCCGCATCGGCCTTCGGCCAGCTGACTTCCGACATCCCGTCCGGCAACATGGTCTGGCAGCCCCGTTTCGGCTTCAACTGGAACTCGCTGGCCGAGCGGGAGACACAGCTTCGCGGCGGTATCGGGCTCTTTGCCGGCCGCGCGCCGTACGTCTGGATGTCGAATGCGTACGGCAACACCGGCCTCGAGTCGACGTTCCTGACCTGCGCCGCAGGCAATGTTCCGACGCTGAGTTCGTCGAACTATCCCGGCTCCTCGCCGCGTGCGTGCCAGGACGGCTCGACGGGTCAGGGCAGCGTTTCGTTCATCAACCTGGTTGATCCCGATTTCAGGTTCCCGGTCGACCTGAAGGTGGCCGGCGGCATCGACCACGATCTCGGCAGCGGCTTCTCGGTCACGGGCGAGGTCCTGTACACGAAGGCGATCGAGCAGGTGTTCTTCGAGGAGGCCAACCTGGCCGGCCAGCAAGGCACCGACGCGAGCCAGGGCGGCCGCCCGATCTTCGGCGTTCCGACGGCCACCGGCTTCGATCCCGTGCGTGTCGATCCCGCCCTGCCCTACGTCGTCCGAGTCACCAACCGGAGCGACAACACGGCGCTCCTGCTCAGTTTCGGGATGCAGGGCCGGTACAGCGACTGGCTGCGTTTCCGCGGCTCGTACACATGGTCGAAGGTCGAGGACACGCAGGGTCTCTTCTCGAGCCAGGCGACATCGAACTACGGCCGCAACGCGATCGGCGGCGACCCGAACGATCCCGCGCTGACGTCATCGTCCTTCGAGCGCCCGCACAAGATCGTGGTGTCAGCAACAGGCAGGTGGGACTTCGGCAACGGCTTCGGTCTCGAAGTCACACCGCAGTACTTCGGTCAGTCCGGCCAGCCCTTCTCCTACGTCGTGCGCGAAGACGTCAATGGTGATGGCTATCGCAGTGCGGCCGTGACGCGTGACAACGACCTGATCTACGTTCCATCCAGCGCGAGCGAGCTGGTGTTCCGGAATGCTGATGACGCAGCCGCGTTCAACGAGTTCATCGAATCGCAGGACTGCCTGTCGGAGCAGCGCGGACAGATCATGGAACGCAACTCGTGCCGCAACCCGTGGAGCGGGATGGCCAACCTGCGTGTCGCTCTGTCCACGCCGGGCGGACTCGGCGGCGGTAGTATCCAGATCGTCGCGGATGTCATCAACGTGTTCGCCGCGCAGGTCGATCGTGTCAGCAACATCGACCGCGGCTTCGAACTGCTGCGCATGCGCGGGCGCCAGGGCGGCACCGCAAGCGGTCCGTTGCAGTACGATTACACCGGTCCGCGGCGCAATCCGGACACGGGCGAGCTGACACCGTTCACGACGCTGAGACCGCTCTCGCAGCGGCAGATCCAGCTGGGTCTGCGGTACAACTTCTGATCGGCGGCCGAACCGATCAGTCGGCGTCGGCGCCGACCGTCTCACGGTCCGCCGCGAGGTACTGCTCGGCCATGTCGACAAACTCCCTGCTGCCAATGTAGAGCGGGATCCGCTGGTGCAGCTCGTGCGGCTGGATGTCGAGGATGTCGCCGGTGCCATCGGATGCGCGGCCACCCGCATGTTCCGCGATCATTGCGAGCGGCGCCGCTTCATAGAGCAGTCGGAGCTTGCCGTTCGGATTGTGGCGGTCGCCCGGATACATGAACAGACCGCCATACAGCAGCGTGCGGTGGAAGTCCGCTACCATGGAGCCTATGTAGCGGCTCGAGAACGGCTTGCCGCCTTCGCCATCAATGCCCTTGAAGTGATCGACCAGGCGCCTCTGGCCCTCGGACCAGCGACCGTAGTTGCCCTCGTTGCAGCTGTAGATCCGCTGCGGCGGCTCCGGAAACCGCATGTCAGGATAGCTGAGCAGGAACTCGCCGATGCCAGAGTCGAGCGTGAACCCATGAACGCCGTTGCCAGTCGTGTAGACCAGCATTGTCGATGAACCGTAGACGACGTAGCCCGCACAGACCTGGACACGGCCGGGCTGGAGGCAGTCTTCGAGGCCGCCGCGCGGTCCGCTCGATATCTTGCGATGGATGGCGAAGATCGTACCGATCGACACGTTCGCATCGATGTTCGACGAGCCATCGAGGGGATCGTACAGGAGCGCGTAGTTGCCGGTCGCGAACTGATCCGGTATCGGAATGACGTCGTCGACTTCCTCCGATGCCATGCAGCAGAGATAGCCGCCGTGGTCGAGCGCTCGGAAGATCACATCGTTCGCCCACTCGTCCAGCTTCTTGACCTCTTCGCCGTGCACGTTCGTCTGACCCGTCTTGCCCAGCACGTCAAACAGGCCTGCCATGTTCACTTCGCGCGAGATCATCTTCGCCGCGAGCGCGATCTCGTAGAGCAGCCCCGTGAGCGCGCCGGTCGCCCCGGGGTGCTGTCGCTCCATAGCTACGATGTGCCGCTCGATCGTGACCACTGATCGGGTGTTCATGTCGACCTCCGGTCCGGTCCCGGCTCGGCTGCGCGAGCCTCGATCTCGTACGGGTTGTTGTGGTAGCCGTGGCGAAAATGGTGCCATGCGTACGACAGCGGAAACGTGACCGGTTTGTGGCGCCACTGCCTCACATGCGCGAGCTCGTGCCGCAACAGGCGAGGCGTCAGCCGCGTGCCCGGGTGCACGACAATCGTGCTGCCGAGTGTCACTGCGGACGCACGCGACCCGGTGCCCAGAAACAGCCGGGCGATCGTCGGAACCCATGCGCCGCGACGGATCGCCACGCCCGGCGGAAGGCCGGCCACGTCGACGGACTCACCCAGGAGGCGTTCGATCATCGACCCACTCACCGCGTTGCGAAGAGTCGCATGGAACCGTCCGGCCGGACTCGCAGCACGAGCGATCCGCTCTCGTCTGTACGGGCGACGCTGACGCCATACCGGCGCAGCCTGGCAATGACCTGAGGATCAGGGTGCCCGTACCGGTTACGACGACCGACAGAAATCAACGCCAGGTCGGGTCGCACGGCCACGAGCAGCGAATCACCCGTCGATGTGCGACTGCCGTGATGACCGACCTTCAGGAGGTTCGATGCCAGCGCCACGCCGTGCCGCGCGACCAGCCGGTTCTCGATCGCCTCGTGCGCGTCGCCCAGAAACAGGCCCGAGAACCCACCATACTCCAGCCGCAGGACCACCGAAAGGTCGTTCGCTTCGTGCAGACCGTCAAGCAACGCGGAATCCGGTGCCAGTACACGGATGACGACACCGCCCGCGTCCAGTTCCCGGCCGGATTCCGCCGCCACCCACGCTCGGCCCGCATTCCTCGCCGCGCCAAGTGTCTCGAAGTACAGGTCCTTGCCGGTCGCGACCGCAGGATCCATTACGGTCGTGACATCGAAGCTCTCGAAGAGAGCGCGCGCACCGCCGATGTGGTCCATGTCGGGATGCGTCAGGACCAGCAGATCGATGCGCCGCACGCCCTGCGACCTGAGGTACGGCGCCACACGCTGGCGCCCCGCATCGAAGGTCGGCGAGGCCGGGCCCGTGTCGATGACGATCCAGTGGCCGCCGGGTGTCCGGATCGCAATGGCATCGCCCTGGCCGACATCGATGGCGTGGATCTCGAGGCTGCCGGCGGGTCGCAGGACGGGCCATCCGACGAGGATTGCGGCGGCGACACCGGCTCGCGCCACCTGCCGGGCCCGGCGGTCGGGCCGGTCGAGACGGGAGGGGTCGGGCCGGAACCGTTGACGCAGGGACGGTCCGCACAGCAGGAACGCCGCGGCCGCCACTACGGCGGCGGTGACGGCGTCACTGGAGACCCAGGCGTGGCTGGCGGGCATGCTGGCGGCTGCTGCCGCGACACCGCGGAGCATCATCAGCAACGTTTCGGCGCCACCTGCAACGAACGCGGCTATCGGATCGGCGACGAGCCCGACGGCAAGCGAAAGCGCCATGGCAGGGATGGCCAGGGCGAGCAGTGGCGCCGCGACGAGGTTCGAGAGCGGGCCGATAAGGGACACGAGGCCGAAATGCCACGCGGCAATTGGCGCCGTCGCGGCGGTGGCGGCCAGCGTGGGCACGAGTGCGGACGCAAGAGGCCGGGGCCACGACTCCGGCAGCGCACGCGCGATCGGCGGACCGAACACCAGCAGCCCGTAGACGCCGGCGAAGGACAGCTGGAACCCGGCACCCAGGGGTGCGGCCGGGTCGCCTGCCGTGAGGACGAGCGCGGCGCCGGCCAGGAGCGTGAGGCGGTCGGCTGGTCGCTGCGCCAGGCGAGAGGCCAGAAGCGCGATGCTCTGGAGCGCGGCCCGGGCGGCCGCGGCGGGAGCGCCCAGCAGGACGACGTACGCAACGGCAATCACGGTCGCGGCCATCGCGGACGCCCGCGGTCGCATGCGGAGGACGCCGGCCAGCAGGACGACCATGGCCGCGAGGATGCCGACGTGAGCACCCGATATCGCGAGCAGATGCGCCAGGCCGGCCGCTGCAAAGTCGTCCCGGACCGCCACATCCAGCGACTCACGCCGGGCCAGCAGCAGCGACTCGGCCAGGGGCGTCTCGTTCGGGAATCGAGTCCGGACCCGACTGAACGCTGCGTCCCGGATCCCGCTCATGACGTGTGCGTGGTCGGCGCGCGACCGCTCGATCGTCCGGACCGACAGCGTGCCCGACCGGTCCGGCGGGCGAGGCCACCCGGCCGCCGGCTCCGCGCGCCACCACGTACCGGCGAACCGCGCGTGCCCGCCGGCCAATGCTTCGTCCATGAGGTCCGGCAGGCGGATGCGGACGCTGCGAGTGCAGTCCGATCGACGCCCCCCGATCCGGACGTCCTCGAGGACCAGTACCGCACGGCCGCCCGGGGCGGCGCCCGCTTCCAGCAGACCGGTCCCGTCGAGCACAGTGCCATCGGGGATCCCGGTCCGACAGTCCGTCGCCGCCGAGCGCGCCGCTGACCCACCCGCCGCACAACCCATCAGCACGAACGACAGCCTCACCGCCCGCCGGGACAGTGACCGGCCAGCGAGAACAGGCGCGAGCAGCGCGCACGCGGCCAGGAGCGCAGCAGGCGGAATCCACCCGGCGGCAGCGCGCAACCCGACCAGATCGCCGGCTACAAACAGCGCCGTGAGTTCGATCAGCGGCGTCATGGCCATCAAGTACCGTCGGGCCGGCAGCGCCAACGACAATGGCGCGCCGCGACCGGACCATGTGCAGACAACTCAAACGGGCCGCGGCGTCCATCGGCCGCGGCCCGTTCGGGAATCGATCCACCGGCTGGCCGGCAGTCCGCTGATACCGGTCCCGTGTCAGGCCACGGACACCGCCGCCGGACTTTCAGTGCGGACTCCGCGGAACGTGGCGCCGGTCGTGGCCGTGAGGCGAACGGTGATGTACGTGTTGACGAGGGAAGCGTCACCCGGAAACGCGACGACCTTGTACCGTTCGGTCCGGCCGAGCATGTCGCCATGGGACTTCGCGTTGCGCTCGACGAGAACCTCCTCGACACGGCCGATCTCGGCCGCGTTGATCTCGGCCTGGATTGCACGCTGAACCTCGATGAGACGCTCGAGCCTGGCGCGCGCGACATGGTCGGCGATGAACTGGTCCGCCGGCAGCCGCGTGGCGGGCGTGCCGTCGCGCGGCGAATAGCGGTACAGGAATGCGTCGTCGTAGCGCACCTCGCGCATGAGGTCGAGCGTGGCCTCGTATTCGTCGTCGGTTTCGCCGGGAAACGCGACGATCACGTCGGTCGAGAGCGCCAGGTCCGGGATCGCCCTGCGCAGGCGCTCCACTTTGCGGAGGTACGACTCGACCGTATAACGGCGCACCATCCGCTTGAGCGTCCGATCGTGTCCGGACTGCACTGGCAGGTGCAGCTGACGGCAGACGGCCGGTTCGGCCGCCATCACGTCGATCAGCTCGGGCGTGAGGTCGTTGGGGTGCGGTGACGTGTACCGGACGCGCCTGATCCCATCGACGCGGGCGACCTGTCGCAGCAGCTCCGGGAACGTCCAGTCCCCATGGCTCCACGAATTGACTGTCTGGCCGAGCAGCGTGACTTCCGTGATGCCCGAGGCGGCAACGTCGCGGACTTCGGCCAGGACCCGCATCGGGTCGCGGTTCTTTTCGTCACCGCGCACGTACGGCACGATGCAATACGTGCAGCGATAGTTGCAGCCTCGCTGGACGGGCACCCATGCGCTGATCCGCGAGGACCGGCGGACCTCGAGCCCCTCGTAGTTCTCGGCGGCCGTCAACTCCAGGACGGCGGCGCGGCCCGGTTCAAAAAACTTGAGTCCGGTGGACGCTCCCTCCTGCGTGGCCACACCCATGACCGGCAATGATGGGCCTCGCCGTCCGGACGGGGTATGCGACATCGCCAATCCCGCGATCGGGCCGCGACCGCGCGGTTCGTCGCGGCGAACCGGACCGACGGCTGCGTCCGGCAGTCGGTCGGGTTCCGCGGGATCGCCCTTTGCGGCGGCGGTCGTCGCGGCCGGCCTGAGCGATGCCAGTGTCCCGGCCAAGCCGCGGTAGCCATCCGGCCCCATCACGAGGTCGACGTATGGCGCCTGCTCGAGCAGCGTCTTGCCCATGCGCTGGGCCATGCAGCCGGTCACGCCGATGACCATGCCGGGCCGGTCCTGCTTGAGCCGGTTCAACTCGCCGACACGACCGAGCACACGGCGCTCGGCGTGATCGCGGATGGCACACGTGTTGACGAGCACAACATCGGCCTGTTCGGGCGAGTCGGTCAGTTCCCAGCCGCCCGCGGCGAGTATGCCCTGCATCAGCTCGCCGTCACTGATATTCATCTGGCAGCCGTAGGTCTCGACGTATGCCCGCATCGGCGTGCCATCAGGATGGCGAATCGGGCGGGGCACTGCCATGGTCGAACGCGACTCCGTGGGCGACACGATCAGATGCCGAACAGGGACAGCGAGAAGGTCCAGCGCCAGAACGACTCGGTCAGACCGCCGGGAACGGCGGCACTCTCGAGGCCGAAGCGCCGGCCGCGCTCGACCGCCATGTCGAGCACGGCAAGCGGGCTCGCCGCATCGCCGGTAACCGTGAGGCCGAAGCCGAGGGCGGCCGCCCACTCCGAAGCCGGTGTCTCATCCTCGTCATGGAACGGCAGTTGCGCCCAATTGACGCCGAGCCGGACCGGATAGGTGCGCGTGTCGCCAGCCCAGCCGATGTACTCGAGACCACCGCCCACTCGCCAGGTGTCACGTCGGAACGAGATGGCATCCTCGGCCTGGAGTGAACGGCCGGCCGCGCCGCCGCTCCATTCCGCACCGGCCGCCATGGTCAGTACGGACGAGAGCACGCCGCTTGCGCCCGCGGTAAAGACCATTGGCATGGCGGCGCGGTCATCGCGCGCGCCTTCGCTGATGCCGTTGACCTCGAGATCGCTGCTCATCGACAGGCTCGCGCCGACGCGGGCGACGCCCGGCAGGTCGAAACGGACACCGGCCGCGCCCCACGTTCCAGCGTAGTCCCACTGCAACCGGGTGTCGAATGGCTGGAGCCCGATCGTCGAATCACTGAACGTTCGCGTGATGCGGCGCTCGAGGTTGCCGGTGTACAGGCCGCCCGTGACGCCGACGGAGACGTTGGGCGAGATTCGCCAGGCCAGGCCGAGGCCGAGGCGGGAAACACCGCCGACCGCGCCGATCACGTCGCGTGTACCGATCGTGTCACTCCCGATGATCTCCGTTCCCGACGCCGAAATGGACCAGGACTGCTCGAGGACCGATGCGTATCCGAGGCTCGCGACGAACCGGCCACCGACCGGCAGCGCCAGCCGGATCAACGGAAACCTGGCCGCCGAGATGTCGCCTGTCTGACCGTCAATCGAAGGCGACGCACTCCCCGGCTGCATGGAGGCGACGATGCCTCGCCGGCCCAGTCCCGCGATTGACGCGGGGTTGCCGTGGGACATGTCAAAACCGATCAGGCCGACACCGATGCCGCCGAGCGCTCTGGCCCGTGCATCGAGCGGGGCCATCGGAAGACCGAGGCCGCGCGTAGCGAACAGCGACTGCGCCGACAGGGGCGAGGCGACCGCAACCGCGAGTACGACAGGAACGAGCAGGCGTAGCGGTTTCATCGGAGTTGCAGCTCCCTGGCCACGGTCAGAATCAGACGGAGCCGGGGCGCCGGCTCGAATGCGGCAACGCCAATGTCGATTCCTGACAGGATCGGAAGGAGCGCCATCCACGGCGAGACCGGCGCGCCATCGAACGTCGTGTCGGCCAGAAGCCGTCGAAGGAACGACGTCACGGGCACTTCAGTCTCATCGCCGACCGGATTCCTGAACCGGTCCGCAGCCAGAGACTCGATGCCCACGCCCACGTCGGGCGCCAGCGGCGACCGCTCGAGCGGCGTCAGCGTGGATGCCAGAACCGGTGCCGTGATGATGCGCGACGTGTCCTGCGGCAGGAACCCGGGCGGCGGTTCCGTCAGTGTCAGGATGAGCGCTGCATAGTTGATGTTCGCGTCCGCAAGACGAATCACGCAGCCGGCACTGATCTGCGGACACGGCAGCGACACCGTGTCGAGTCCGGACCGCCAGCGCAGGTACGTACGCCATTCGGGGATGCCGCCGACCAGGAATTCGTTTGCCTGGCGCTGCACCTGCGGGTCGTGGATGAACCTCGGCGTATCCGGCCGGACCGTCACTGTGAGAAGCGTATCCGGCTTGACGGAAGGTCGCACGTCCACACGCAGCAGGATATCCGCGATGCGCACTCGCGCGCCCGACGTCTCCATTGCAATCAACCCGCCGCGCGCGCGCATCGTCGCGTCGGACCACAGCGCGATGGTCTGCGAATCGACGTCGATTACCAGCGAATCGACCGGGTTCCCGGCCGTATCCACGTTCGCCATCGACCACACGACGGAATCGACGAACGTGCCGCCCCGCCCGCCCGGCTGGGACCACGCCAGCGTGACGCCGGCCGTGTCGATCCGGTTGTTCCAATCGGCCGACACCGGATCCCATTCCTCCTCGATCCGGTACAGGCCGATGGTTACCGGAAGCGTGACGTCGCTTGTCGACGTGTCGACCGCAATGACGACTCGCCCGCCTAGCAGCGCCGGCATCGTGTCCGTCACGCTCGCACCCGTCGAGTCGAGCGTGGAGACCCGTGTCGGCACTGTGAAACGCGCCAGCGTGTTCGATTCGAACACGCCGCCGAACTCGTGGGCTACAATCTGGAAACCGGCGCTGCGCGTCTCGGCGAAACCCGTGAACGTTGTGTCAATGTCGTAGAACGCGGCCGGCTCGAGGATCACTTCGATCGTGCGAAGCGCGTCGGCCGGCAGCAGCGACCCACCGACATCCGTCGGCGTTTCCTCGCCGCAGGCATGCAGCGCGAACGCAAGCGGTGCAAGCAGCAGCGCGTAGAGCCAGGTCCTCAGCACCGCGGGACGCGGCCCGCCTGTCTCGTGGCTTTGCCTCACGACACCGCTCCCGCCCGGATCCGACTGACCCGCGTGAACGGCGATGGCAACAGCTCATCAAGAGTCCACCGTGAGCGCTCTCCGCCCGCGGCGAACGACACGATCTCGATGAGCGGCGCGAACTCCGACAGCACCTGCCGGCACCCGCCGCACGGCGTCACGGGTTCGGGTGAGTCCGTCACCAGTACCAGCCGCCGAAACGCGCGATGGCCCGCCGTCACGGCGTTGCCGACCGCGACACGCTCCGCGCACATCGTGAGGCCGTATGATGCGTTCTCGACATTGCAACCGTGAAACAGCGTGCCGTCCGCCGCTTCGAGCGAGCAACCCACGCGAAACTCCGAGTATGGCGCGTACGCCCGATCCCTCGTCTTCCTCGCCAGTTCCTCGAGTTCACGTTCATCTCTCGCCATTCAACACTCCACGCGCGGCATCCGCGCGGTCATACCCGTGAGCACCTGGTAGCTGATCGTGCCGGCCTGTCCGGCGACATCGTCCAGTGCGATTTCGTTCTCGCCCGCGCGGCCGATCAGCGTCACTTCATCGCCGACCGCCACATCGGGCACTGCGCTCATGTCTACAACCGTCATGTCCATCGAGATCCGGCCGATGATCGGTACCCGCCGCCCGCGGATGAGTGCATGCCCCGTATTGCCCAGGCCCCGCGGCAGCCCATCACCGTACCCGATCGACAGCGTACCCCACCGCTCCCATCCGCGAGCCACCCAGGTCGCGCCGTACCCTGCCGTCGATCCCGGCGACGCATCGCGGATCCGGACCAGTCGCGACCGAACCGCGATTACCGGCTCGGGCCGCTCAACGCCCTGAACGCCCTGATCAACCGACCGGCCGCCGAACAGGAAGATGCCCGGCCGGACCGCATCCGCCGCGTATTCCGGCCAGCGCAGCACCGCCGCGCTGTTCGAGGCGTGGACCATCAGCTGCTCGGAGGAGACCGGCAACTGCGACAGGGCGTCCCGGAACCGACGCCACTGCGTCGTCGACGGCGACGCGTCCGCCACATCGGCGCTGTGGAAGTGCGTGTAGACGCCCGTCCACCGCAGCGATGGCCCGCACAACTCGCACAGCCGGTGCGCCCGCTCGCCGACCTCTCGCCAGTCGAATCCCGACCGGCCCATGCCCGTGTCGATCTCGACGTGGAAATCGAGCGGGCCGTCGCTTCCAGCGGCCGCCGCCCACCGATCGGCCGCCGCTTCGTCAGACACCGTTGCCGTCAACTGCGCTCCCGCAGCAATCCGCTCCGCACCCGGCGGCATGGGCCCGCAAACGAGAATCGGGCGCCGCACCCCGAAGCCGCGAAGTGCCACGCCCTCTTCGGCCGTCGCCACGCCATAGCCCCACGGGCCAAGCGGCTCGAGGGCGCGGATGACATGGCGAGCGCCCAGCCCGTAGCCGTCCGCCTTCACCATCGGCATAATGGCGGTGTGCGAACCGGCGGCGCGGCGAACCGCGTGATAGTTGGCCTGGAGCGCCGATGAACGAACCTCGACCCAGGCCCGCGAGGTAGTTGTGTTTGACATAGCCGGCAAAGCGTGTAAGAATAGGCGCCCCAACACGCCCGATCAACCCGTAGATCTCTTGGCTGCAGAACTCGCGCCCGATCCGGCTTTCAAACGACACCGGGCCGGGAGCACCGATCACGCCCGCTGGCGGTGCGCCCGGTGAGTGAACACGCGGGCGCCGACGCCCCCTCACTCGATCGCGCGCTGCACCTGATCCGGTTCCTGCGCGCCCATTGCGAGTGGGACGCGAAGCAGACGCCCGACTCGCTGCTGCCGTACCTGATCGAGGAATCGCACGAAGTGGCTGACGCGGTCACGGCACGGGACGACGACGCGCTGGCCGGCGAACTCGGCGACCTCCTGCTAAACGTCGCGTTCCAGGTCATCCTGGCCGAGGAACGAGGCGCGTTCACGGCCGAGGATGTCGTGGTGCGGCTGGAGTCCAAGATGCGGCGGCGCCACCCGCACCTGTACGGCCTGGGCGAGAAGGAGCCGTGGGAAGAGCTGAAGGCTCGCGAACGCGCGCCGGATGCATCGCTGCTCGATGGCGTCCCGATTGCGCTGGACCCGTTGTCGCTCGCGCAACGAATCCAGGACCGCGTCAGTGCGGTCGGCTTCGACTGGCGCGAGCCGGCCGGCGCGATCGAGAAGGTCCGTGAGGAGCTTGTGGAGATCGAGGCGCTCATCGAGGTGTCCGCCGGTGACACGGCGCAGGTCGCCGATGGCCTCGAGGAGGAGATCGGCGATCTGCTGTTCAGCGTGGTCAACGCGGCCCGGCTTCTCGACGCGCACGCCATGCTGGCGCTGCGGCGGGCGAACGACAAGTTCGCGCGCAGGTTCCGTGCGCTCGAACACCTTGCGGCTGAACGAGCGATGCCGCTGGGCGACACGGATCTGGAGCAGCTCGATGCTCTCTGGGACGAGGTGAAGCGCCGGGAACGGACAGGTCAGGGATAAAGGCGATTCAGCATCCGCGGGAACGGGATCATTTCGCGGATGTGCTGTCGCCCGCAGATCCAGGCGAGCGTTCGTTCGAGGCCGAGCCCGAAGCCGGAGTGGGGAAACGTGCCGTACTTCCGCAGTTCGAGGTACCAACGGTAGGAATCGAGAGGCAGATTCTCTTCACGGATGCGTTCGAGCAGCTTGTCGTGGTCGTCCTCGCGCTGGCTGCCGCCGATGATCTCGCCGTAGCCTTCGGGCGCGAGCAGGTCATCGCACAGTACGGTTCTGGTATCGGCCGGATTCTCCTTCATGTAGAACGCCTTGGCGACCTTCGGGTAGTTGCACACGAACACGGGCCGGTCGAACTTCGATGCGATGAGCGTCTCGTCGGGCGCACCGAGGTCAGCACCCCAGCGTGTTTCGTGGCCGGCCTCCTCGAGCATCGTTATGGCGCTGGAGTAATCGAGCCTGGGGAACGGTCGCTGGACGGACGCGAGCGGAGCGCGATCGCGTTCGAGCGTGTCGAGTTCGACGGCGCATCGTTCGAGCGCGCGTTCGACGAGGTAGCAGACCAGTTCTTCCTGGAGATCCATGCTCGCGTCGGAATCATACCACGCCATCTCCGGCTCGAGCATCCAGAACTCGGTGAGATGACGCCTCGTCTTCGACTTCTCCGCGCGAAACGTCGGACCGAAGCAATAGACCTTGCCGAGCGCGGCGGCCGCGGCTTCGACGTAGAGCTGTCCGGTCTGCGCGAGATACGCGCGCTCATCGAAGTAGTCGACCTCGAAGAGGCCGGCGCCACCTTCGCCGATCGAGCCGGTCAGGATCGGCGTGTCGATACGGACGAAATCGCGGGAGTAGAAGAAATCGGCAATCGCCTGTTCGACTTCATTGCGCACGCGCATGATGGCGTGCTGCTGACTCGACCGCAGCCAGAGGTGGCGGTGGTCGAGGAGGAAGTCGACGCCGTGCTCCTTCGGCTGGATCGGATACTCGTCGCTCGCACCGATGACGTCGAGCGCTTCGATCGTTATCTCGTGGCCGCCGGGCGCGCGATCGTCCTTGCGGACCGGACCGGTAACGACGACGCTCGATTCGAGTGTGAGCGCGCCAACGGCGTCCCACAGTTCCGGCGCTACCTGTGACCTGACGATGACGCACTGCACGACGCCGGACCCGTCACGCAACACGACGAATGCAACCTTGCCGTGTGCGCGTGTCGCCTGGACCCACCCGCGCACGATCACCGTTTCGCCGTCGTGGCTGTGCAGCGCTCGGACTTCGCTCTGGACTGGCATCGATCCGCAAACGTCGGGGAACTGCCCGGCGCATGACCGGGCGCCGAACAAAGGGCGGACGAAGTTAGACGGGCCGTATGGGAGTGTCAATTTCGTCATACTGGCTGCCCTGATGGTCATCGCCGCGTGCCAGCCGGCGCGTGTCGCGCCCACGGTTCCTGCGGGCGAATGGAGTACTGCGCTGGGCGATCCGGCGCGTTCGGCGTACGACGATGGCAGGATCGGCACTGATCTGTCGATCGTGTGGCGGCAGCGCATCGATCCGGGGCTGGCCGCACCGCTTCAAGTTCACGGTCCCGTCCTCATCGCCACGACGGCCGGCCGTGCCGTAGCCGCAATCAACGCGGAGACCGGCGCGCGGTACTGGAGCCGCCGCTTCGGCGGTCCGATCGCGGGATCGGCACTGCGCCGCGATGACATGGTCTACGTCGCGACGGGCGACCGCGACGACCGGGTGCACGCGATCGACATCAGCCGCGGACGAGGCCGCTGGTCGAAGCGGGTCGGCGAGGTGAGGCTCGAGCCGCTGCTCATCGATTCGGCCATCGTCGTCGTGACCGAAGCCGGTGTCGTCATCGCACTGAACACACACGACGGCGAGGAACGGTGGCAGACAACGCTGGGCGCACCGCCAGCCGTGCCGCCCGTGATCGCTGCCGGACACATCTTCGTGGCAACCGCGCGCGACACGTTGTACGCCCTGGATCCCGCGAATGGCTCGATCGGGCACCGCCTCGCCCTCGACCGCGCGCCGTCCGCCGCCGGCCTCGTGTGGGATGACCTGCTCCTCTTCCCGCTCGCATCACGACGCGTCACTGCGATCCGCCTCGCGCCGGTTGCCGATGTCGCATGGTCTACAGCCGTGAGCGAACCGATCGACGCCACACCCGTGCGAATCGGAAACAGCGCATTCCTGCTCGACCGCGCCGCCAATGTCTGGCGCGTCAGCCGCGAAGGCGCGATCGTCCGGATCGCGGACCTCGGCGGTGCGGCATCCGCGTCGCTCACGGCGGTCGGCAACCAGCTCGTCGTCGGAAGACTCGATGGCCGGCTGTACGTACTGAACACTGAAGGCGACGTCGTCGGCTCGCTCGATTTCGATGACTCGATCATCGCGCCCGTCGCCGCGGCCGATGGTGTTCTCTGGGTCCCGCTAATGCGCGGTGACATCGTACGAATCGAAGGATGATGCAGGCCTGCCGACTCGTCAGTGCGTTGCTTCTGCTCGGCACACCCGCGCTCGCGCAGGCGCAGCACGTGCGTGTGCAGCCGACGAACGCGATTCACATTCACCACGCGATCGTCGAACCTACTGTGCGGTTCCTTCAGAGTCCGGGAATCGCGACGCAGGATTCCGCGAGCCTCCCGTCCGGACTGCGCCCGCTGCGCGTTGCAAAGTGGTCCGTCCTTGTCGCTGCGGGCGGCGCAGGCGTTTACGGGTTCCTGCAGAACAACGAAGCGGATGACCGGTTCCGCGAACTCGAGCGGCTGTGCCAGCACCAGCAGTTCCGGTGCGCGGCGAGGACGGAACGCGGCGAGTACGCGGACACCGAATTCGAGGACCTCTACCAGCAGGTGCGACGCCTCGATGGCCGCGCACACAGGGCTCTGCTGTTCAGTCAGATCGGCGTCGCCGCCGGCGTCGCCCTCTTCCTGCTCGATCTCGCGAACTCGGACACACCACGCGATATCCCGTGGGTGCCCGCGAATGTCGAAGTCGAGCCGGTCGCCGGCCGCATCGAACTCTCCGTCAGAGTGCCGCTGTCACGCGAATGAGGCGGCCGTCCAGCCGGGCCCGCCTCGCGTCAGGGAAACGCGTGGCGAATGGCGCAGCAGTACGGCCGCCTCGAGTCAGGTCGGGTCAGGCTACCATGAACGGTGCGCCGGACACGCAAGATGAGAACGCGGCTGTTGTGACCGTTTCCTGCGTCGCCGACTCGTGCCAGGCAACGATCACTCGCCTGACGTCCTCGATGCGCCGGTGCAGTGCCGCAACCACGTCCGGTCCGAACACGCTTCCCTGCTGTACCGTCACCAGGTGAATCGCGCGATCCACCGCGTTGTCGCAGTTCAATCCACCCTGCACCCAGGCCGATGCGTAGTGGTCGAGCGAATCCGCCACGGCCAGAACACGCGCGCCCACCGGGATGTTCGACCCGCTCAGCCGGTCCGGCCCGCCCATTCCGTCCCAGTGCTCGTGCATGTGCCGGACGGCACGTACGGCAGCCCGTGGGAACGCGGCTTCCGCCATCAGTTCGGCGCTCTGCGCCGCCACCGTCGACGGATCCGGTTCCGCCGAACCGAGCCCGCCAACTTCATGCGTCCTCGCCGCCAGCGCGACAGCTTCGCTCACCAGTTCGCTATCGTCCGAAGTTGTATCCTCGAGCAGGATCAGCGCGATTCGCGCGACACGGTCGCCATGGCCAGGTCCCGCGAACGACTCCGCTTCCACATAGTCCAACCATTCCTGCGGAACCTCGAGACCCGCCGGTTCCGCTTGATCTAGCACCAGCCTGCCGCCCGCTTCGAGCTTCCAGCCTCGGCGGCTGAGCGCCTGCTGAACCGCCGATTCCAGCTCGAACGGCTGGATCGGCTTGACCAGATAGCTGATCGGACCACGCGACAGGGCGTCGCGAGCCAATCCCCCATCCGGGTCGCCCGTGATAAGAATCACCGGCAAGTCCGGATCCTGCATCAGCAGGTAGCTGGCAAGGTCCAGCCCCGACATTCCCGGGAGATGAACGTCCGCAACCACTCCGTCGAATGCCGTGTCACCGCACTCGATGATGCCCTCCTCCGCCGCATCCACGGCTATGACTTCACAGCCTCGCGCACCCAGACGCATCGCCAGCAACTCACGCGTTACGGCGTCATCTTCGACGAGCAGCAGCTTGGGCGGCCGACCGGCCGCCATCGTTTGGTCTGTCATCGGTCAAGGCTCCCGCAGCGCAGGGGAGACCTCGCACCGACCGATCGGGGCGACGGCCGACACTTCTCCCCACCGGTTCATGTGCGAAATCCGTTCCGAGCAA
Organism: Longimicrobiales bacterium; assembly: GCA_035513345.1. Taxonomy (GTDB): domain Bacteria; phylum Gemmatimonadota; class Gemmatimonadetes; order Longimicrobiales; family RSA9; genus DATKCF01. The sequence continues at coordinate 144 of DATKCF010000223.1, read as the reverse complement.
CCCTCACGTTACAAGTTATGTGATTACAATAACTTGACAGGAATGTCCCACCCCGGCGGGGCCCGTATTCTGCAACTTAGTATCGCAGCCCGCGAGTCGCTTCTGCGTCGTGCCACTACCCATTCGGGGGACCTTCGGTCGAGG
>DATKCF010000222.1:0-26565 GCA_035513345.1 Longimicrobiales bacterium | reverse complement strand
GCCCGGCAGGTAGGATGCGAGGCGGGACACGCTCGGACAGCCCCTTACACCACACCGCTCCCAGCTGATGAGCAGCACGAGCAGGACAGCGGCGACGGCCCACGCGACCTTCGAGCGGCGCAACGCGGCCATCCGGTGGCCCGCGCCGCGCGCGCGGTCGCGCCAAGACCGGCGAGGCCGATCAGCACCGCCGTCGGTAGCGCCATCGGTCGAAGCGGCGCCGGCAGCGCCATCGGTCGAAGCAGCCTCGGCAGCGCCATCGGTCGAAGCGGCCGATGGAGCGTCCGCCGATTCCGCCCGCGAGTCCTCGGTGGATTGCGTGTCTACGGGGTCAGGCTGCGGATCGCCACTGCCCTGCGCGGCGTCCGGCCGGTCCGAGTCGAGCGGCATGGGCTCCCCCTCAGGGAGATTCAGGGTCACGAAAACACTACGATCGGCGAGTACGGCCGGTTTCGGCCCGCGCGACACCACAGTGCATACTCCGATCCTCACCTTGAGAGCCCTCGACCCCCTGCCCGCGTTGCAATCCGGTCCCGAACGCCCCATGCATCCCTGCGTGAAGCTGCCCATCGATGATCTGCTGCCCGACATCCGGAGCGCGCTCCGCGAGGGGACGAGCCTCGTTCTCGAGGCACCGCCTGGCGCGGGCAAGACCACACGCGTGCCGCTCGCGGTCGCGGGTGAGGACTGGATGGCCGGTCGCAGACTGGTCCTGCTCGAGCCCCGCCGGCTGGCTGCACGCGCGGCGGCCGTCTTCATGGCCTCGTCGCTCGGCGAAAGCGTCGGCCGGACCGTGGGCTACCGCATGCGAATGGACACGCGGGTCTCGCGGGATACGCGTATCGAAGTGGTGACCGAAGGCGTGCTCACTCGGCTGCTCCAGAACGATCCGTCGCTCGCCGGGATCGGCGCCGTCGTGTTCGACGAGTTCCACGAGCGCAGCCTTCACGCCGATCTCGGGCTGGCGCTCTGCCTCGAAGCTCGCGGCGTGCTGCGCCCTGACCTGCGCATCGTCGTCATGTCCGCCACGCTCGACGGTGGCGGGGTGGCTGGGCTTCTCGGCGACTCGCCTGTCGTCCGCAGCCATGGCCGGCTGCACGCGGTCGAGACGATCCACGTCACACGCGACCTCACCACACGCATCGAGGACGCGACCGCTCGCGCGGTCCGGAACGCGCTCTCCGCTCACGAAGGTGATGTGCTCGTTTTCCTGCCAGGCGCCGGCGAGATCCACGGCACGGCCAGGAGGCTCGATGATGTCGCCGCCGATGTGCTGCCGCTCTTCGGCAACCTGTCCATCGACGACCAGCGGCGCGCGATCGAGCCGTCGCCGCCAGGCAAGCGAAAGGTCGTGCTCGCCACAGCCATCGCCGAGACCAGCCTCACCATCGAGGGCGTCCGCATCGTCATCGATTCCGGCCTGATGCGTGTCCCGCGATTCTCGGCGCGCACCGGGATGACGCGACTCGAGACACTTCGCGTGTCACGCGATTCCGCCGACCAGCGACGCGGCCGCGCGGGCCGGACAGCGCCCGGCATCTGCTACCGGCTCTGGTCCGAAGGCGAGGACTCGGGGCTGGTGGCCAGACGCACGCCGGAAATCCTCGAAGCCGACCTCGCGCCGCTCGCTCTCGAACTCGCCGCCTGGGGCGTCACCGATCCCGCATCGCTACGGTGGCTCGACTCGCCGCCCGATGCGGCGTTCAGACAGGCTCGCGAACTGCTGGCCGGACTCGGCGCGCTCGATGCACATGGCCGCATCAACGACCACGGCCGCGTGCTCGCCGGCATGCCGGCACACCCGCGACTCGCACACATGGTCGCGAAGGCGAGCGAGCTCGGACGCACAGCCCTGGCCTGCAACATCGCCGCCCTCGTCGATGAACGCGACCCCGTCCGCTCCGACGACGGGCCCGCCGACCCCGACCTCCGGCTCAGGCTCACGCTGCTCCGCCACGCCGTCCGCGACGGCGTGCGCGCAGTGCCCGAACTGCACGGCCGCTCACACATCGACCGCGGCGCACTCTCGCGCGTCGCTGCCGCCGCGCGGGACTGGAGGCGACGCCTCGGCCCGCATGATGCCGGCGCCGACTCCCTCGATGCCGCCGACGCCGGTCTGCTCCTCGCCTTCGCATGGCCCGACCGCATCGCGCAACGCCGAGCCGACAGCCGCGGCCGGTTCCTCCTGCGTAACGGCGCGGGCGCCGCGATCCCGGCCGAGCACCCGCTGGCGGGCGAGGACTTCATCGTGGCCGCATCCCTTGGCGGGCGAGGGCGCGACAGCGTCGTCTTTCTGGCAGCGCCAATTTCGCGCACCGATCTGGATCGACACTTCGCCAGCCATATCGAGACGAAGGTCGACGTCGAGTGGTCGCCTTCAACACGCTCCGTCCGCGCCACCCGCCGCACCGTCCTCGGCGCGATCATCCTCAGCCAGGCCCCCGTCCATGACGCACCGCGTGAACGTGTGGTCGACGCGATCATTGCCGGCATCCGCGCCGATGGCATCGAAGCCCTGCCATGGTCCGACTCCGCCAGGTCCGTCCTCGACCGCATGCGGTTCCTCCACAGCGCCGTCGACGGATGGCCCGATGTCTCTGCCGACGCCCTGCTCCACTCCCTCGAGGAATGGCTCGGCCCGTTCCTCGGCGCTGCGGGCGCCATGGGACTCGACGGCATCGATCCCGGACAACTGCTGCTGGCCCGCCTCGATCACCGCCAACGCGCTCGCTTCGACGAACTGGCGCCCACACACTTCGAAGTGCCGAGCGGATCCCGCATCCGCCTCGATTACTCCGATCCCGCCTCGCCTGCCCTGCCCGTCCGCCTTCAGGAAGTCTTCGGCCTGCTCGAAACGCCCCGCCTCGCCGGTGGATCCGTCCCCGTCACCATGAATCTGCTCTCGCCTGCCATGCGCACCGTCCAGGTCACTCGCGACCTGGCCAGCTTCTGGCGAAACGGCTACTTCGATGTCCGCAAGACACTGCGCGGCCGCTACCCGAAGCACTACTGGCCGGAGAACCCGCTCGAAGCGCAGGCGACACGTCGCACGAAGCGTCGCTGACCCGATCCGCAGCCGCTGCGTGCTCCGTATGGTTCGCGCCGCGCTCGCCCGCAGCGTCCGACAGGTTCTTGATTGGCCACGGCGGAGCCATCTGAGAATGAGTCTCAAGTAGTTGTGGCAGAATAAGTTGCGTGCTTCACAGCGCGACGCGATCTTGCCGGCTCAACCAGGACTGGTGGTTCGAATGGCGACAGACTTCGGTGACAAGCCACCAGGAGCGCGGACAGGGCGGATGCTGATACGGACGGCGATCGGGATACTGTGGGCTGTTTGCGCGGGCATCGTGGTGGATGTGGGCGAGGCAGGGGCGCAGATGACGGCGCGGGAACTGTACGAGGCGGGCTGCTCGAGCTGTCACGGCAGCGATGGTGCTGGCGTGGAGAGCGGCACGAGCGTGGCGTTCACGATTCCGGTGCCGGACTTCACGGACTGCACCTTTGCGTCGCGGGAACCGGATGCGGACTGGATCGCGGTAGCGCACGCGGGCGGTCCGGTGCGCGCGTTCGACGCGACGATGCCAGCGTTCGGCGAAGCGTTCAGTGTGGAGCAGTTGCAGGCGATCATGGATTACATCCGGACGTTCTGCGGAAACGACGCGTGGCCGCGTGGTGAGCTGAACCTGCCGCGCGCGCTGGTGACGGAGAAGGCGTATCCGGAGGACGAGGCGGTGACGACGGTGACGGTGGCGGCGGAGGGGCCGGGCTCGGTGGTGAACGAGATCGTGTACGAGAAGCGATTCGGCCCGCGCAACCAGATCGAGATCGCCGTACCGTTCGGGGTTGCGGAGACGGGCACGGACGGTTGGAGCGGCGGGTTCGGCGACATATCGCTGGGCTTGAAGCGAGCGATGTGGCACAGTTACGAGAGGGGTTCGATCTTCTCGTTGGGGGGCGAGATCGTGTTGCCGACGGGGCGTGAGTCGGCGGGTCTGGGACGTGGGACGACGGTATTCGAGCCGTTCGCGGCGTTCGGCCAGATCGTGGGCGGTGACGGTTTCATCCAGTTGTTTGGCGCTGTCGAGATCCCGGCGAACAAGGACACGGGAGCGGAGACGGAAGGCATCTGGAGCGCCGTTGTCGGCTGGACGTTCGCGCAAGGTGAACTCGGGTTCGGCCGGGTGTGGACGCCGATGGTCGAGGTACTGGTCGCGCGCGCATTCGAGGACGGTGCGTCAACCGCGTGGGACGTCGTACCGCAGGTACAGGTATCGCTCAACACGCGACAGCACGTGCTGCTCAACGCGGGTGTCCGGGTACCGACGGACAGCGCCCGGCACACGACTGTGATTGTCTACATTCTGTGGGACTGGTTCGATGGTGGACTCTTCGATGGGTGGTAGCATGACGATGAGACGTGCGAAGCGTGGTAGTGCCGCGGGAATGATGACGGCTCTTGCCGGCGTGGCGGCAATGGCAGTGCTGTGGGCCGGCACGAGCAAGGCTGCGCCGACGGGATCGATACGAGGCGTGGTCGGCGTTACGGGCGGGGTGACAGTGACCTCGCCGCCCGCGGCGCAGCGGATCGACATGTCGGGCGACCGGTATTGCAGCGAAGCGACGGCGGGGCGGACGGTCCTCGATCGCGCGGTCGTTGCGGACGCGCAGGGCCGGCTGGCGAACGTGGTCGTGTACGTCCGTGAAGGTTCGGCGGCGGGCGGCGGTGGAGCGGCGTCCGCGGAGCCGGTGGTTCTGGACCAGCTGGACTGTGAGTATACGCCGCGAGTTCTTGCCGTCCGCGTGGACCAGCCGGTGATCATACGGAACAGCGATGCGACGTTGCACAACGTGCACGTCCGTGCGACGAACAACCGCGAGTTCAACATCGGGCAGCCGATGAAGGGCATCGAGTCGCGCCGGACGTTCGGGGCCGCGGAGGTCGGCATAAACGTGACGTGTGACATCCACGGCTGGATGGAGGGCGCGATCGCGGTCTTCGACCATGCGTACTTCGCCGTATCGGGCGATGACGGATCGTTTTCGATCGACGCTCTGCCACCGGGCACCTACGTGCTCGAAGCGTGGCACGAGACGCTCGGCGTTCAGGAGCAGAGCGTGACGGTCCCGGCGGGTGGTACCGCTGAGGTCAGCTTCACGTTTGCGGGCGGCTGACGCCGCCGGGACGTTCCACGCGGTCCCAACACCATCGAAGGTCCACAGGGGTTGTGGCACGATGCGATCCTGTCGCAGTGTCCGCTGCCGCGCCCCGACAGCGCCATCTGCCAGCGCCTGCTCCCCGGTTTGCGTCCCTCAGTTGATCGCCGCGAGCACACGTTCGACGAGACCGGCCTCGTTGCCGCGGATCCAGCGGGCAACGATGACGATGTCGTTGACGGGATCGCAGTAGACGATGTTGACGCCGGCGCCGCGGTGCGACCATGCCGACTCGGGCGCGGCGGCGTACATCTCCTGACCGGTGTTGACGAAGAAGTTCATGAAGCCGTAGCCGGGCTGGGCGGGCGTGGGCGTTCTGGCCATGGCGAGCCACTCGGAGGAAAGCAGCTGCTTGCCGGCCCAGTTGCCGTTTCGCAGGGTGAAGAGTCCGAAGCGGGCCTGATCGCGCGCGCTGATGAACATGCCACCGCCCCAATGGCCGCCACCGCTGACGGACTGGATTCGCTGGCCGTCGATGATGACCCACGAGTTGTCGTAGCCGTACCAGCGCCATGTGGGCGAGGCGCCGATCGGGTCCATGACGTACTCGCGGAGCACGTCGGGCAACGGTCTGCGCCACACGTTGAGTGCGGCGAGCGCGAGCGCATTTACGCGGGTGTCATTGTACTCGTACGCGGAGCCGGGCGTGGCGCGATCGCGCGTCATCCACTCCTCCGGATTCTGCGAGGGGCGGTCCGCCCACTCGGGCTTGCCCCAGAGCGTGCCCTCGAAGTCGCTGACCTGGCGGAGCAGGTCGTCCCAGCTGATCTGGCGATTGTGTTCGGTGTCGAACGGCTCAATGGGACGTGGTGCGCCGAACGGGCCGATGCTGCGTTCTGCGTCGTGGAAGACGGGCTCGGCGGGCAGCACGGGCGCCATTGAGGCCTGGACGGGTGCATTGACGTCCGGGATCAGGCCGCGGTCCCAGGCCAGCCCGACGACGGTGGAGAGGAAGCTCTTGGTTACGCTGAACGTCATGTCGACGCGATGGGTGTCGCCCCATTCGGCGACAATGTACCCGTTCCTGATGATCACGCCGGTCTGCGGCCCGCGTTCCTTGAACGGACCGATGGCCTCGCCGAACGGCTCACGCCCGAAGCCGCGGTAGTGGTTCACCTCGAGATCACGCGGCGCGTTCGTCTCGGCTGCAATGGCCCAGTCGATGGCCGCCTGAAGCCGGACCGGGTCCATGCCCACCTGCGCGGGCTCACGGCGTTCCCACTGATCGCCGGCCGCCGGGAAGTACGGCGTTTGCGCGTGGGCCGGCGGAGCGGCCAGGATCAGCGCGAGCGGAATCGCGTAGCGGCTCATTCGCGTGTGCCTCCCTTTGCAGTTCGGGTTCGTTGCAAGATGGTGCGCCGGCGGACGCGGTGCTAGTTTCCGTGTCCCGGTTACTGGACGACCTCGATAAACTTCAATCATGAGATCCGGACCCGAAAGCATCAATACAGGCGACGACGGACGAGACGCCCGGCGCAGCGATTTCATTCGCGCGATGATCGCCGCGGACATCGCGTCTGGCAAGTTCGGCGGCCGGGTGGTCACGCGCTTCCCTCCCGAGCCGAACGGCTATCTGCACATCGGACACGCCAAGTCGATCTGCCTGAACTTCGGCCTCGCGCAGGAGTTCGCCGGTGCACGCTGCAACCTCCGGTTCGACGACACCAATCCGGAGACGGAGAAGCCGGAATACGTCGAAAGCATGTTGCGCGACATCCGGTGGCTCGGGTTCGACTGGGGCGAACACCTGTACTACGCGTCCGACTACTTCGAGCGGTTCTACGAGCAGGCGGAAGGTCTGGTACGGAAAGGCCTGGCTTATGTCGACAGCAGCCCGGAAGACACGATCCGCGAGTATCGTGGAACGGTCACGCAGCCCGGACGGCCCACGCCGTACAGGGACCGGACGGCCGAGCAGAACCTGGACCTGTTGCGCTGCATGCGTGCGGGTGAATTCGGCGACGGTGAGCACGTACTGCGTGCCAGAATCGACCTTGCATCACCGAACATGCTGATGCGGGATCCGATTCTATACCGGATCCGTCATGCGGCGCACTACAGGCAGGGCGATGCATGGTGCATCTATCCGCTGTACGACTGGGCGCACCCGCTCGAGGACGCATTCGAATGCGTGACGCACTCGCTCTGCACGCTCGAGTTCGAAAACAATCGCGAATTGTACGACTGGGTGGTCGAGAACTGTGACGTGGAATGCCGGCCGTGGCAGACCGAGTTCGCGAGGCTCGAGCTGGACTACGTCATCACGAGCAAGCGCAAGCTGCTGCACCTCGTGCAGAACGGCATTGTAGACGGTTGGGATGATCCGCGCATGCCGACGCTCGCGGGACTGCGCCGGCGAGGTGTCACGCCGGAGGCGATCCGTGCGCTGGTCGACATGGTGGGCGTTGCGCGCACCAACAGCCGTGTCGATTACGCCAAGCTCGAGTACGCGATCCGCGACGACCTGAACACACGCGCTCGCCGCGTCATGTGTGTGGTGAATCCGCTGCGCGTCGTCATCACGAACTGGCCCGAGGATCGCACCGAGATGTTCGACGCGCCGTTCTGGCCGCACGACGTGCCGAAGGAGGGAACGCGTCCGCTGCCGTTCGGCCGCGAGATCGTGATCGAACGCGACGACTTCATGGAGGATCCGCCGCGCGCGTTCCACAGGCTGGCACCCGGCCGCGAAGTCCGGCTCCGTCACGCGTGGGTGATCCGTTGCAACGAAGTCGTCCGCGATGGTGCCGGCGACATCATCGAATTGCGCTGCACGTACGATCCCGAAACGCGCGGCGGCTCGACGCCCGATGGCCGCTCCATCAAGGGCACGATCCACTGGGTCTCGGCGGCGCACGGCGTGCGCTGCGAGGTCCGACTCTACGATCGCCTGTTTGCGGTGCCGGAGCCGGGCGCCGGCGAGGAGGGTGACGTAGTGCGCGACGTGAACCCGGAATCCCTCGTGGTCGCGGCCGATGCGCTGCTCGAACCCGCCGTGGCCGACGACTCGCCTGGCACCCGCTACCAGTTCGAGCGACTCGGCTACTTCATGACCGACACCGTCGATTCGAAACCCGGCGCACTCGTCTTCAACCGCATCGTCACTCTGCGTGATACGTGGAAGAGGATCGCGGACCCGGGCGCGGGCTCGACCGGCCGGCCGCAACGCGAGCACACGTCGAAGTCGCAGCCGGCGGCCACACCCGCCGCGGAACGCGATCGGTCGCCCGCCGTCGAGACTGCCTATCGCGTTCTGGTCGCGCGACACGATCTGCCAGCCGAGGATGCCGACATCCTGGCCCGTGATCCTGCCGCGATCCGCCTGTTCGATGCGGCCGTGGCGGCGTGGACCGGCACAGCGGGCGGCGCCAGGCCACTGGCCAACTGGATCATCCACGAACTGCCACGTGAAGCCGGCGAACGTTCGGCGGACGATCTGCCGTTCGACGGACGGGAGCTGGCCGCGCTCGTGTCGCTTGCCGAAAATGGCACGCTGTCGAGCAGCGCGGCGAGGGATGTGCTGGCGGTACTGGCGAAGGAAGGCGGCGATCCGGCCTCGATCGTCGACCGGCTCGGCCTGCGCCAGGTCAGCGGCGAGGCGGAGCTGGAACCGTTCGTGCGCCAGGTGATCGACGCCAACGCGGACAAAGTCGCCGACTACCGCGGCGGCCGCACCGGCCTCATGGGTTTCTTCATTGGCCAGGTCATGCGCGCGACCGGCGGACGCGCCAATCCCGAGGTCGCAAAAACGCTTCTCGAGAAGGCGCTCGGCTGAGGGTTCGGATCGTGGGCGCGACTACGTTGAGCGCGCAGCATGCACGTTCGACCTCCGGCTCAGGCGTCGCTCGTCATGATGAACAGCGGCTTGCCGACGAACGTGTCGTAGCGTGGGCGCAGCCGTTCCGCATTGTAGTACTTGCTGACCGATACGACTTTCTTCTCGCCCGACAGCGCTTCGAGTGGCGCCGAGTCGTAGTGACCCTGACGGACGGATACGAGTCGGCCGAACCTCTGACTCATCACGAGATCGAGTGCCATGTTGCCGAACGCCATCGGCACGATCGAGTCGAGCGCGTCCGGGTCACCACTGCGAACCAGATAGCCGAGCCGCTGGTTCACGACGTTGACCCTGTGCCCGTTGTTGTACTTCGAGGACAGGTTCTTCAGTGCGTCGGCCACCTTGTCGCCCATTCCACCCAGCTTGCGATGGCCGTACTGGTCGACGTCCTCGCCCTCGAAAGACATGTTGCGCGCGTGGGCGAAGGTCGCGCCCTCGGACACGAGGACCACCGAGTACTTGCTCGGATTGCGTTCGCGGTCGGCGATCAGCAGTTCGGTGAGCCGCTCCATCTCGAACGGGTGCTCGGGGATCAGACAGCGATCGGCCGCCCCGGCCATGGTCGGCAGCAGAGCGGTAAAGCCGGCGTAGCGGCCGAACACCTCGATGCAGAGAATGCGTTCGTGTGAGCCCGCAGAGGTCCTCAGCCGGTGTGTCAGCTCGATGATGCGCGTAACGCACGTGCTGAAGCCGATGCAGTAGTCGGTACCGGGCACGTCGTTGTCCATCGTCTTCGGTATGGCGACGACATTGACGCCTTCGCGATGCAGCCGCTCGGCGTACGACAGTGTGTCATCGCCACCAATGGGAATGAGCGTGTCGATTCCGAGGAACTCGAGATTGCGCAGCACGTCAGGCGTCACATCGTTGATGTCGGCGCTGTACGAATCGCGCAGGCGTTCCGGCAGATCGGCGCGCGGCAGTGCGCTCGGCCGGGTACGGGACGTGTGCAGGAAGGTGCCGCCGGTGCGGCCCGCACGGTTCACGATGGCGGTGGTCAACTCGACCACGCACCCGCTGTTGTCCGCTGTGGTGCGTGGATCGAATTCGACGAGACCCGCCCAGCCTCGCCGGATCCCGATGACCCGGAACCCTTCGCGCGATGCCCGGATCGTGATTGCCCGGATCGCCGGGTTCAGACCCGGCACATCGCCGCCGCCCGTAAGAATCGCAAGCGTCCCGCGACTGCCCATTTTCGCCGTTCCTGATCGATTCCAGGGTCTGGTGTACCCACCAATCAGAGCGAAGACAAGCGTCCGGTGCAAGCTGCGGATCGGGCCGGGACGATTCTGGGGCTCGTTTCTGGAACTCGTTTCTGGAACTCGTTTCTGGGGCTGGTTTCTGGGGCTCGTTTCTGGGGCTCGTTTGTGGGGTTCGCGGCGGGCGGAGACTCGGGCGCGAGGTAACGCACGACCCGACGACGGGTCCACGGCGGCTGAGCTCGACCGGCGCCGATATCCCCCTTTGGCGCGAACCCCAGACACAAGCCCCAGAAACCAGCCCCAGAAACGTTTATCCCGGCCGCCATCCCGGCCTCACCTGGACCGCCACTGGTGGCCACACTTCCGGCAGACCCGATCCGGGTTGTCGACGCCGCCACCGCCAAGGCGGCCGAGCAGGCTTTTCGGACGGGGCTCGCGGCCGGGCAGATCGGGCCGGGGCCGGCCGAGCGCGATCCGGATCGTGTCCCGCGAACCGCACCGCGGACACGGTTTCGAACCGATATGTAACGGCATTGCCGTTGCTCCGGACGCGCCGTTGTCAAAGTCCGCGTGCCGACGCGTCGAAACTCTCATGCGGACCTGTGAGCCTGTCGGCGGAAGTGCGACGGGCTCCTCCAACATACGCAGAAACCGGCGCCCGGGTGACGGACACTTGTCCGACCGCCCGGCGTTCGTGTCGCCGGCGCACCCGACTCATCGGACAGGCGAATGAACGACGACCAGACACGAGCCGCGACAGGATCGGGAGTGGAGCGGCCGTTTCTCGACCGTTCCGAAGGCCGCAACAGCGAAGGGCAGGAGGCGCGGGAGAAGGCATTCCTGGACGCGCTCTTCCGCAGTGCGCCGGTCGCGATCGTTGCGGTTGACGATAGCGCCCGCGTTCTGGCCGTGAACCCCGCGTTCGAATCGCTGTTCGGCTACAGCGCGGACGAAGCGCGCGGCCGCACGGTCGACGAGCTGATCGTTCCGCCCGCACTGCGCGAGGAATCCCGGGCGATCGACGCGGACCTCGCCCGCACGGGCACGGTCAACGTCGAGACGCGGCGCCATCATCGTGATGGCCGGCCGATAGACGTCCGCATTGCCGGCGCACTTGCATCAGGTGCTGCGACGGGCGCGGGCTTCATGATCTACGATGACATCACGGACAGGAAGCGCGCGGAGAGCGACCTCCGCGAACACGAAGCGCAGTACCGCCTTCTGGTCGAGTCGATGTCCGACCTGGTGTGGCAGGCGGATACCGACGGACGGTGGACGTTTGTCAACGGAGCGTGCCGGGACGTCTACGGCGTGCCGCCCGAGTGGCTGATCGGCCGGCCGATTGCCGAGTTGTGTGCACCGGAGTACCGCGAGGCGAGTGTTGGACGGTTCCGTCGTCTGCTCGACGGTGAACTGATGTTCGACAGCGAGGCGGTCCACGTCCGGGCCGACGGCAGCCGGGTCCATCTGTCGTTCTCCGGCCGGCCCTTGCGCGATGCGGAATCGCGCGTGGTCGGCGCGCAGGGCACGGCACGCGACGTCACCGCGCGTGCGCTGGTCCACGCGGAGCTGGCACGCGCACGGCAGGAAGCGGAGTACACGGCCGCCGCACGCAGCGGATTCGTCGCGAACGTGAGTCATGAGATCCGCACACCGATGAACGGGATCATCGGCATCACCGATCTGCTGCTAGACTCCGACCTCGGCGTCGAGGAGCGTCGCTCGATCGAACTGATCCGGACTTCCGCCGAGTCGCTGCTGGTCGTTATCAACGACATCCTGGATTTCTCGAGGATCGAGGCCGGCCGCGTAACCATCGATGAAGAGGCGTTCGACCTGCACGGCCTGGTCGACTCGGCGGTCCGTCTCCTTGCCGGGCGCACCGGCGAGAAGGGCATCGAACTGAGGTACAGTATCGACCCGGCCGTGCCGCGTGTGGTAGTGAGCGACCCCGCGCGCGTACGGCAGGTGCTCAACAACCTGATCGGCAACGCGCTCAAGTTCACCGAGGAAGGCGGCATCGTGGTCACGGTCGGCCGTGTGGCGACGGACGGTACTCGCCTGACGCTCTCATTCAGTGTACGCGACACGGGCATCGGTATCGACGAAGACAAGCTCGAGACGATATTCGAGGAGTTCAGCCAGGTCGATATGACCACCACTCGTCGGTTCGGCGGTACGGGGCTCGGCCTTGCCATCGCGCGACGCCTGACCCGAGCGCTGGGTGGCGACCTCACGGTCACGAGCGCGCCCGGACACGGCAGCGAGTTCGTCGCCACCATCGCGGCGGGTGAAGGCGACCGGACAGTCGAGCCGCGCATGAGCCCGGACATGGACCTGGCCGGCCGACGAGTGCTCGTCGTGGATGACAACCCGACCAATCGTCGCATATTCCGCGACATGCTGCGTGCAGCGGGTATGCACGTCGCGGTCGCGCAATCCGCGGCATCGGGCATGCGCATGATGCGGCGCGCACTCGACATGGGCCGCCAGGTCGACGTCGTCCTGATCGACAGTCAGATGCCCGGGCGTGATGGCTTCGACTTCGGGATCGAGGTACGGGGTGAACGCGCGTTCGACGCGGTCCAGCTCCTCATGCTCACATCCGGCGGCCGTCCCGGCGATGGCCAGCGGTGCCGCAAGGTCGGCATCGACGGGTACCTGACCAAGCCGTTCACGCGTTCGGAACTGCTCGAAGCTCTCGTCGCCGTGTTGAGCGGGCCGGCGCATCGCGGTTCGCGGCTGATCACCCGTCACTCGATCGAGGAAACGCGTCGCAGGATCCGGATCCTCCTCGTCGAGGACAATCCGGTCAATCGCGAGGTTGCGGTCACGATGCTGCGCAGGCGGGGGCACGAGGTGGACATCGCGACCAACGGCCGCGACGCGATCGAGGCCGTAGCCGGCACCGTGTACGACCTGGTACTCATGGACATACAGATGCCGGTGCTCGATGGCCTGGCCGCTACACACGAGATCCGTGCGATGCCCGACCGCGCCGGCCTGCGCATCGTCGCGCTCACCGCGCACGCCCTCAATGAAGAGAAGCGCCGCTGTCTCGACGCGGGGATGGACGGCTACCTGTCGAAGCCGTTCCGTCCGCACCAGCTGTTCGCCATGATCGAGGGTTGGGGCGCTCCGACCGGCTCGGACGACACGAATGAAGCCTCGCCGGTGCCCATCGACATTGCGGCGTTCAGCGCGCAGCTCAGAGAGGCCGGCATCCATCACGCGCTGGGTGCTCTGTTCGAGACGTTCGCCGGAGACGCGCCGGCCCGGGTCGCGGCCATCGAGGATGCGAGTCGGGAGGGCGACGCTGCGGCGATCGCGACAGCGGCGCACGCCTTCAAGTCCGCGGCGGGTGCCGTGTCCGCGAAACCGCTGGCAGAGATGCTCGGCCGAATCGAGCTGGCCGCGCGCGCTGGCAACATCGATGAGGCGTGCACGCTTGCCGCCGGAATCCGGCCGGAGGCAACGGCCGTTCTGGACGTGATCGCGGCACTGCGCGCCGAAATCGGAGTCTGAGTCCGAAACCCGGCCTGACCGTGAGCCGTAGAGGCCACGCATCTCCAACGGCCGCATTCACGATTTCGGACCGGGTTCAAATGGATCTGCTCAGGCAGGATCTGCGCTACGCCGTTCGCCGGCTGGGCGCCAGCCCCCTCTTTACTCTCGTCGCGGCCCTGTCCCTGGCGCTCGGCATCGGAGCGAACACGGCAATCTTCACGGTCGTGAACGCGATCCTGTGGTCCGGCCCGGCGGTCAACCAGTCCGATCGCATGGTCGAGGTCTACACGAGCGACCAGGGCGGCATGGCCTACGCCACCACGTCGTATCCGGACTATCTGGACCTGCGCAACGAAGTCGGCATCTTCGATGAGGTCGTCGGCTACCAGCTGTTCATCGCGCAGGCCGAGCAGGCGCAGGGCGCCTCGCCCGTGATGGGCGAACTCGTGACGAGCAACTACTTCGAAACGTTCGGCGTGCGGGCCACGCTCGGCCGCACGTTCGTGGCCGAGGAATCCATCACGCCCGGCACGCATCCGGTCGTTGTGCTCGGCCACGGGTTCTGGCAGCGCGCACACGGCGCCGACCCGTCGATCCTGGGCCGGACGATTCAGCTCAACCGGCGACCGTACACAGTGATCGGCGTGCTGCCGGCGTCCTTCGGCGGGATGTATCCCGGTCTGGCCGCGGACCTGTTCGTGCCGATGATGATGGCGGACGTGGTGATGGTCGGTCCGGTCCGGCGGCTCGACGAGCGAGGCAGCCGAAGCTTGTTCCTGAAGGCAAGGCTGGCGCAGGGCGTGAGCGCCGATGCGGCCGCAACCGCGCTCGGCGTGATCGGCGCGAGGCTCGCCGCCGAGTATCCCGAGACGAACCGCGGCCGCGTCCTGTCGCTCGTACCGAGTCGCGACGTCTCGATCCATCCGATGGTCGACCGCGCGCTCGTGCCGGTCGCGGCCCTGCTCCTGGCCGTCGTTTCGCTGGTCCTGCTCATCGCGTGCGCCAATCTGGCCAGCTTCCTGCTCGCGCGGGCGACAGACCGCCGGCGAGAGATCGCCGTGCGGCGCGCGCTTGGCGCCGGTCGCGGCCGGCTCATCCGTCAGATGCTGGTGGAAAGCGTGCTGCTCGGATTTCTCGGCGGCATTGGCGGCGTTCTGGTCGCTCGCTGGGCGACCGATCTGCTGATCGGGTTCCAGCCGCCGCTGCCGATACCGATCAACCTCGACATCCGCATGGATGGGTCGGTCCTGTTGTTCACGCTCGGCGTGAGCGTCCTCGCGGGAATCGCGTTCGGCCTCGTACCCGGCCTCGCCGCAACGCGACCCGACATGGCCGCGGTGCTGCGCGAGGAAGCGGGATCGGTGACCGGCGGCCGGAGCCGGGTTTCCGTGCGCGGCATTCTCGTCGCCGGCCAGGTCGCGGTTTCCGTGGTCCTGCTGGTTGCCGCCGGCCTGTTCGTGCGCAGCCTCGACAAGGCGCAGCACATCGATCCGGGCTTCGATACGGGACCCGCCGCAATTCTCTGGCCGAACCTCGAACTGAGCGGGTACGACAATGAGCGTGGCGAGGTGGTGCAACGTGAACTGCGCGAGCGTCTGCTCGCGACGCCTGGCGTGACCGGCGTGTCCGTCGCCGGCAAGCTGCCGCTCGGCGCGGCGGTCCAGACACACGGCGTCAATGTCGACGGCATCGAGCCGCCGCCCGGCACTGAATCGATCGATGTCGACTACACACAGGCCGATGCCGCGTACTTCGAGCTGATGGACATTCCGATCGTGAGCGGGCGCAACTTCGCGCCGGCCAACGCGTCCGGCGACGCCGTCGCAATCATCAGCGAAGCCATGGCCCGCCGGTTCTGGCCCGACCGTGATGCAATCGGCGAAGTGCTGTACCTCGGCTCCGGCCGGGAGCGTCCTGTGCGCGTTGTCGGCGTGGCTCGCGACACGAAAGTGCGCACGCTCGGCGAAGCACCGCGGCCGTACCTGTACATGAACACGAACCACGAGTTCGTGCCGTCGATGATGTTCCTCATTCGTGGCACGCTGCCCGCACCGGAGCTGGTGGCGACAACGCGACTCGCCGCGCTCGACCTCGATTCCGACCTCGTCATACTCGAATCAAAGACCATGGAGGAGCACCTTGCGCTGCTGCTTTACCCGCCGCGCATGGCGGCGGCACTGCTCAGTGTCTTTGGAGCGCTCGCGCTGCTGCTCGCAAGCATCGGGCTGTATGGCATGGTCAGCTATGCGGTTGCAAGGCGAACGCGTGAAGTCGGCATCCGCGCGGCCCTCTGTGCCTCACGCGGCGACATCATACGGCTGATGACCGTCGGCGGAATGCACCTGATCCTCGTCGGCGTCGGCGTCGGACTGGCCCTTGCCGCTGGCGTGTCGTGGCTGCTGGCGGGGTTCCTCTACGGCATTCGCGCGACGGACGCGGTGACGTTCATCGCCGTGCCGCTCGTGCTTGCCGCGGTGGGATTCATGGCGTCATGGATACCGGCTCGTCGCGCCGCGACCGTAGATCCGATCGCTGCGCTGCGAACCGAATAGTGCAGAGCGGGACCCGCCACGCTTCGCGGGACAGGCAGGCAACCGTGTCGCCTCACTGCCCCGCCTCCTGTCAATCCCGCGACGACGGTACGCGCGCCACCACAACGCGCTGCACGTCGAGATCGTCGGTCTCGATCCAGACCGCCAGACCGTCGGGACCGAATGCGCGCGGGGTCCTGAGTCCATCAGGCGCAAGCGTTCCGACATAGCTGCCATCGGCGGTGATGACGTCGGTCGGACCGGGTTCACCGGGATCAGCGGACGCGCGCTGCACCCAGATGCGGTCCTGCCAGTCGGCCGCGATCCGCTCGATGACCTGGATCTCCGGATAGAAGATCATGTCCGCGATCTGGTTTCTCATCATCTCGCTCATGTCCGGCATTTGTGCCGCGCCGCCACCGCCGCCGAACGTCATCACGGTCGGGCCGCCGCCCGATTCCAAGGCGGCCAGACGACGGGCCCGCTCCTTCTCCTCGATCGGGGACGTAACCGGGATCGGCGGGATCGGCCGGCTCAACTGACTCTGCGCGGTGCCATCGGAGCCGTGAATCTGGATCCGGTACGTAGTGGTGTCGACCTTCAGAATCCGCCCGTCGTGCAACACACCGAGCCGCAATGCGGGCGTGAATGCGCGCATGCGGCTCATCCGCAGACTGATGGCGCCGCCGCCCTGACCGCGCATCGTCGTTTGCTCGCCGGCTCCGCCCGGCGGCGGCGCCTCCCACCCGCGCATCACGACCTGCGGTCCCACCGATTCCGCGTCGTCGAGCGGGACCGTCACGATGGCACGACCCGGCTTCGGCGGTTCACTACCCGCGGCCGGCGGGCCCATCCTCATCCGGCCACCTACGCTCGCGAGGACGTTGTGGTACGGCAATGGCAGCATCGGCGTCGACAATAACCCGGTCTCGGATGGATCGATGCGCAGGTCGCGGATCCACTCGCCATCGGGCCCGTAGACGACCAGGCTGAACTTGCCAATGTCGAAGACTGAAACCGTGCCGTCGGCGAAGACCGTCATGCCCGTCGTCTGGCCCAGCTCACCGGGGCCCTCGCCGGGCGTGCCGACCGATCTGATCAACGAGCCGTCCGGCGACAGCACGTGCACCTGCGAGGCCTGGTTGTCGAGCACGTACAGCCTGCCCTCCTCGTCGAAGCCGACATCCACGATGTTGCCGAACGCGGACCATCCCTCGGCCTCGGCGCCGCCGACTTCGTACAGCACCTCCCGCTCCCACTCCAGCACGCGGTCCGGACCATCGAGCCCCGCTCCGCCATCCTCGCCGGCATCGGTGCCTCCGGCGCAGGCGGTCAGGCCAAATACGACTGCTGCGATGCTGCTTCGGATCAGTGCATGTGACATCGTGGTCCTCCGCTGGGGGATCGAGGCACGGTCAGGATCGGCAGTCCTTTGACTCCATCGCACGCTCGACCGTTGCCGCGGCCCGCACAACGGCGTCGCGCGACGGTCGTCGGGACTCTCGCGACGGCCCTCGGATGGCTACCTTGCGCCCGTGGATATGCTCCCGATCTTCGCTGTTGCCGCGCCCGGTCTCGAGCCCGTCGTCACGGGTGAACTCGAAACGCTCGGCATGCGTGCGACCGCCGAACGAGGCGGCGCTTCATGGACAGGTCCCATCGATGACGTCGCGCGAGCCAACCTCGAGCTGCGCACCGCGTCGCGTGTCCTGGTCCGCGCACTCGAGTTCCGCGCCCGCACGTTCCACGAACTCGAGCGCGGCGCGCGACGCGTCGAATGGGACCGCTTTGTCGCCTCCAATGAGACGATCCGGCTTCGCGTCACATGCCGCAAGTCCGCGCTCTACCACGAGGGCGCCGTAGCCGAACGAGTTCTCGATGCGGTCGAGGACCGTACGGGCCGCCGAGGCGTGACCGGCGCCGGCGATGATGAGGAAGGCGACAACGCGGCCGGCCCGCTCTTCGTCGTCCGCATGTTCCGTGATATCTGTACCATCAGCGCGGATTCATCCGGTGAGCTTCTGCATCGCCGAGGGTACCGCGAAGCGCTGGCCAGGGCGCCGTTGCGCGAGACGATTGCGGCCGCCATGCTGCGCGCGAGTGGCTGGACGCCGGACCTGCCGCTCATCGATCCGCTCTGCGGTTCCGGTACGATCGCGATCGAAGCCGCACTGGTCGCTCGCGGCATCGCGCCCGGCCTGGCACGCGCGGACCGGACGCCGCGCGCGTTCCGGTTCCTGGAATGGCCGTCAACCGACAGCCGTGGATGGCACGACATCGTGGATCAGGCGACGACCCGGATCCGCGCCCGATGTCCCGCTCCTGTCCTCGCGTCGGACCGCAATGCCGGTGCGATACGCGCCGCGACCGCGAACGCTGAGCGGGCCGGCGTCAGCGCCGACATCGATTTCGCGACGCGACCGCTTTCGTCGATCGGCTCGCCGGCCAACGCGGGCTGGATCATCACGAACCCGCCCTACGGCGAACGCGTCGGCAACCGCGCGGACGCACGACGCATCCTGCACGAACTGGATGGCCGCCTTGCCGGCGACTTCCATGGCTGGAACCTGGCGGCACTCGTTCCGGGCACGTCCGCCCAGGCACGGTTCGAAACCCGCAACGGCGGCATCCCGGTGAGCCTGCGCCTGAGTGGACGCGCGGCTGGATAGTCACCTCTCCTGGCGCGGCACTCCGGTCGCATCGACCGCGGCCGCGACCGGATGGCCCACTTCCCTGCGCTTTTGCGCATACCCATTGAGATTCCAGTGGAGCGGCACGCGGCGGAGTCCGGTCGATGTGCATGGAGGTGTGATTGGGCGTTCAGCTACTGGCCATCAAGTTCAACCATGATCCGACGGGCGCGACGCACGAAGCCTTGAACCTGCGCCGGAACGCGACGGAATTCGTGAACGTGCCGGAGTGGGAGCGCGGTGTGTCGGTGAATCCGGAAGATTCGCCGGCGGCATACGCGGTTCGGCAGGTGCGCGGTCATGTCGTGACGATTCAGGCGAAGTTCCGTCGGCGCGGCGCGTTGCCGCAGCCTGTAGAGATCCGTGCGCTGGATGCGACGATCGACCGGCCGGGTGCGGGTGGCTGCGTGAGTTTCGTGAGGCGGGTGCTTCGGTCGCTGTTCCGTTCGCTGTTCGGCGGCGTGCTCGGCGAGGCGGCGGCGCGGACGGTGGCGTTCGGCGTGTCGGGCGAGTCGGCGTTCGAGTCGTTCGACCTCCGCTACACGCGGCTCGACTGGATGCCCGTGGGAGTGCACACGGTGGCGTGGCGCTGGCAGTACCGGACGTCGCCGGCCGATGCGTGGGTCGACTTCGATCTGACGCGCCATCGTGTGTACGTGCTGGTCGATACTCCGGCCGATCCGTGGCAGCAGACGCCGTACACGCCGACGAACACACAACTGCCATGGACGGAGGTTCTGGATCACGCGTGCGACTGGGCTTGGGGCGCACACGATGAGACCGAAGCGGCGTGCGGCGTGACGCGTGGTGTGTTCGCGCTGGGCCCGGTGATGGTGACCTACGACTGTCCTGGCGGAGGCGGAACGCACTATGCGCTGGGCGGGTTCAACTGCACGGCGTTCGTCGAACGGCTGCGTGGCGGTCCCGGCAACGGCTATTACGTCAACTGCACGGATTGCGCGACGTTCGTGGCAACGTTCGCGAACGCACTGGGCTGCGACCTCTGGCAATCGCGCATGGGGTACGGGTTCGGACTCAATCCTCTGCTGGCGATCGGGTCCGGGACGTGGCAACCGGCGTGTGGCTGGAGCGGATTCAGCTACCACGAGGTGGCCTGGACGGGTGCGTGCGACGTGAACGACCGGGTATTCGACGCGTGTCTCGAGGTCGACGCCGACGCGGATCCGACGAGCGTGCCGCATACGCCGCTGCTTCCCTGTGACATGCGCTTCGGCAACGCAGGCGATGGCGACTATCGCGACCGTCTCGCAACGCCGGTGGGCAGTCCGGCGTGCGATGCGCAACCATCGACCCGGCAGCGCCGGATCATCTTCTGAGAGCGGAGGAACTTCATGCAGGTCCAGCTTGATCGTCTGCGCGAGCAGTACGAGTTCACGTCATGGAGCACACCGCGCGACACCAGCCTGCTCGCCTGGGGGTTCCGCTTGTCGGGCAGCGAGTTGCCCGGGTGGAGTCCGCACCGCATCCAGCAGGTCGATCTCCCGGGCGAGCCGCCCGCCACTCTGTCCGTCTGGAGACCGGCCGAGGGCAATGGAGCACTGCTTGCCGTCAATGTCTATGAATGCGACGACGAAACTGCGGCACGCCGGCACCTGCTCCGCCTGCTCGGTGAGTTCCAGGGCCCGAATCTCCAGCGGATTGCATCGCCCGGCGAAGTGGCTTTTGCGGCCGGCTCCGCCGGTATCCTCTTCGCGCGCGGCAACCTCGTCGCGTTCGTGCGCAGCATCGAGCGTTCCCCGGCGCCGGTAGCCGAGAACGCCGCACGCCTCGACCGCATCCTCGATGCCGATGTCGAACGGCGCGGCGACGGGCCCGAGATCGACACGCTGTCCATACCTGCCGCCGAAGCTCGTCGCCAACGTCCCATTCCCATCGACGTGACCGCATCCGACAGAGCGGGCGGACCCATCTGGTTCCGATTCCGATCCGACACCGGACGGCTCATGCTCCAGAACCGCCGCCCCGTTTTCACGCCGACCGAGCCCGGCCCGCATGACATCGAGGTGACTGCGATCGGCGCAACCGGCGTATCGGAACGGACCCTGCGCATCCACCCCGCCCCCGGCGAGTGACCGCGACTCGCCGGCCCGCGTTGACAGTCACGCCCGACCTCGCTCTCTTGCGTGTCACGAGCCGAGCCCTCACCCGACCCGGGCAAAACCATTCTTGAACGCTCCGCCACATGCCTGAACGCATCCTCGTCACCGGCGCAACGGGCAAGCTGGGCAGCGAGATCGTCCGCATGCTCCACGCGAAAGGCGAAACCGTCCGCGCCGCAACCCGGTTCCCCACCCGGGCTGAATCCCTCTTCGGAGGCGCCGTCGAAGTCGTCGAGATGGACTATCAGGCCACCGAGACATGGGACAACGCTGTCCAGTGGGTCGATCGCCTGTTCCTCATGCCGCCACCGTTCGATCCGCACGCCTTCGACACCCTTGCACCATTTCTGGACTGGGCAGTCGCCTCCGGTACACACAAGGTCGTGCTCCTCTCCGCCATGGCCATCGA
Organism: Longimicrobiales bacterium; assembly: GCA_035513345.1. Lineage (GTDB taxonomy): Bacteria > Gemmatimonadota > Gemmatimonadetes > Longimicrobiales > RSA9 > DATKCF01. The sequence continues at coordinate 5,054 of DATKCF010000222.1, read as the reverse complement.
TCGTGAGCCAGGCCTCGCTCTGATCCGTCTCGAACGCCACCTCCGAGAACTCGACATCGCCGGCCCCGTGCTTCGCCCCAACCTCTACATGCAGAACCTTTCCAGCGGATTCATTCACGATTCCATTCGGGATCACGGCATAATCGAGGTCGGCGCCGGCGATGGCCGCGTCAGTTTCGTCGATGCCACGGATGTCGCCGAAGTCGCCGTTCTCGCACTCACCACCCGTTCCCTCGATGCCGACACCGTCACTCTCACCGGCCCCGATTCGTTCGGATTCGCCGATGTAGCTCGCCGCATCGCGGAGGCCGCCGCAAAGCCCGTCCGCTACTCACCCGCCACGAACCAGCGCATGCGTGAAGTCCTCCGCGCGGCCCACATCACCGACGCAGCCGCTGATGTCGGCATTGGACTGTTCGCCGCCATCGAACGCGGCGAACGCGAACAAGTCCACTCCGACGTACCGGACATCCTCGGCCGGCCCGCCCGCACTTTCACCGATTTCATTGCCGCCAACGCCGCCGTCTGGCGTTGAGGTCGCTGCCCCGTCGTCGTCGGTACCGATTGCGGTCTTGCGCGATATGTGCATATTGCATATATGTGATTCGCACATTGCGGCGTTCTGGCAGTGGCAGCCGTTACTAGCGACGAGTGTGAGACCATGAGCGGACGAGAACGCGTGGGCCGACCGACCGGCGAGCCGGAACCGGAGACGTTTCTGCCACTGACGCCGATCGCGTTCGAGGTGCTGCTGAGCGTGGCGGGCGGCTCGGGGCACGGTTATGCGATCCTGCGTGACATCGAAGACAGAAGCGGTGGTGCGATGGCGCCGCATGCGGGCACGCTGTACCGCGCGATCTTCCGTCTGGTCGAGCAGGGTCTGCTGGAGGAGCTGGACGAGGCACCGGACCCGGAGGACGACGACGCGCGGCGCAGGTACTACGCGATGACGGTTCTGGGCCGGCGGGTCGCGGTGGCGGAAGCGGCGAGGCTTGCGGAACGGGTCCGAACGGCGAGGAGCCGGAAGTTGCTGGGCCGGACGGGAGCGGCGTAGCGGTCGTGGGTACGGGCCGTGGTACGCTGCTCGAGGCGGCCGTGTCGGTGCACCGGGTCTTGCTGTGGTGCTATCCGTCGAGGATCCGCGTGCGGTATGGGGAGGAGCTGGAGCGGATCTTCGAGAAGCGGACGCGCCAGATCATGGCGGAGGGTGGCGTGCCTCGCGTGCTGGCGTTCTGTCTGGCCGCGTGGGCGGACGTTGTCCGCAACGGTCTTGCCGAGCGGATACGACCATCGGCGCGGGTGCGGGTGGACAAGCCCACGCGCATTTCAGTGGGAGAGACGATGAGTGATTTGTTGCGAGAAGTCCGGTATGCGTTCCGCGGGCTGGTCCGGAGCCCGGCATTCACGGTTGCGGCCGTGCTGACGATGGGGCTTGGCATCGGTGCGAACACGGCGATCTTCAGCGTTGTGCGGGCCGTGCTGTTGCAGCCGCTGCCGTATGAGGATCCGGACCGGCTGGTGCTTGTGTGGGGGGAGATGACGCAGCGGAATGTCACGTACTTTCCGCACTCACCGCCGGACCTGGTCGATATTCGTGAGATGTCGACGACGCTGGAGGCCGTTGCGGGTGTGGTGACGTTCCCGCAGCCGCTCGCGGGCGATGGCGAGGCGGTGCAGGTGACGGTGGGCACAGTGACGCCGAACACGTTTTCCGTTCTGGGCATCGCGCCGTTGCGCGGCCGCGACTTCAATGAAGAGGACGGCGTTCCGGCACAGCCGGATACTCAGCCGGGCGATGCCGGGTTTCTGAACCGGATCGCGATTCTGGATCACGACTTCTGGCAGAACCGGTTCGGCGGCGAACCGGGTGTGCTGGGCAGAATCATCGATCTGGGCGGTTCACCGACGGAGGTTGTGGGCGTCATGCCGCCCGGGTTCCGGGTGCACATGCCGGCGCTGGCGACACTGGCGAGCGACGTCGATGTGTGGGTTGCTGCCCGCATCGACTACGAGACGGCGAACAGGAACAATGTATTCCTGCGCATGATCGGCCGGACGCGACCGGGCGTGACGCTGCCGCAGGCGCAAGCGGATGTGGACCGGATCGCGGCCACTCTGCGGGAGCGCTTCGCGGTGAAGGAGACATCGGGCTACGGTCTTGGGGTGGTTCGCATGCACGAGGACATTGTTGCGGGAGTGCGGCCGATCATCCTTGCGCTGCTGGGCGCGGTCATCTTCGTTCTCCTGATCGCGTGCGCGAACGTGGCCAATCTGATGCTCGTGCGCTCATCGAGCCGCGAGCGGGAGCTTGCCGTTCGTGCCGCGGTCGGTGGAAGCCGGTGGCGGCTGGTGCGCTGAGTGTGGCCGGTGGACTGGTCGGCACAGGGCTCGCCGCTGCCGGCATCCATGTTCTGGGACTGCTCCAGCCGAACGCCTTGCCGCGAACGGCTCCGATCTCGATGGATCCGCTCGTGCTGCTGTGGACCGGCGCGTCCGTGTTGATCGCGGCCGCATTGTTCGGTCTCGTACCGGCGCTTCGCGCGTCCCGCCCGGCGATCGTGGACGTGTTGCGCGAGGGAGGTCGCTCACCCGGTCTGCGCGGCAACAGGCTCATGCGGAACGGTGTGATCGTCGCCGAAGTCGCATTGTCACTGATTCTGCTGATCGGCGCGGGACTGATGGTTCGCACGTTCATCGCGCTCCAGCAGGTGGATCCGGGATACGAGGCCGAGGGCGTCCTGACGTTCGACGTTCCGCTTCCATTCGGCCGGTATCCGGGCGCCGACCAGCGAGCGGCGTTCACGGACCAGCTGCACGAGCGGCTGGCGGCGCTGCCGGGCGTGGAATCCGTGACGGCCGGAGATCCCCTGCCGCTGAACGGCCAGCTGGTGAACGGCCGCTGGGGCCCGCCCGAAGCAATAGCGGACCCGCAGGCGTTCCGGCAGGCGAACTACTTCTTCGTGTTGCCGGGCTACTTCGAGGCGTTGCGCACGGCGGTCGTGGCCGGCCGTCCATTCACGTGGGCCGAGCAGCGTGACAGCGCGGCGGTGATCGTGATCGACGAGCGCCTGGCGGAGATCGCGTTTCCAGATCGTTCTGCTGTCGGTGAGCGCCTCCTCGTCCGCGTATCGACACCGGAACCGGCGTGGGTCGAAGTGATCGGCGTCGTGCGCCATCAGCGGCACGAATCGCTTGCCGCGGACGGAAGAGAGACAATCTACTTCACGGACCGATTTGGCGGCAGCTTAGGCGTGACCTGGGCCATTCGCACGGGCGCGGGCGACCCGGCTCGGCTGATCGACGCGATCCGGGCGGCGGTCGCCGCAATCGATCCGCTCCTGCCTGTCGCGAACGTCCGGCCGTTGGTCTCGTACGTGGACGACGCGATGGCCGCAACCCGCTTCGCGCTCACACTGATGGGCGTGTTCGCCGGCATCGCGCTGGCGATGGCAGCGATCGGACTCTACGGCGTGCTGGCGTACACGGTCCGCCAGCGAACCGCGGAGATCGGTGTGCGCATGGCGTTCGGTGCACAGGCATCCACGATACTGCGGTTCGTCGTGAGTCAGGGCCTGGGCCTGAGCGCGATCGGCATCGTGATCGGCGTGGGCGGTGCCGTCGTGCTGACGCGTGTGATGGCCAGCCTGCTCGTTGGCGTGACGCCGACGGATCCGCTGACGTTCGCAGCCATCACGCTGCTGTTCATGTTCGTCGCGGCGTGCGCCTCGTTCATTCCCGCGTGGCGAGCGAGCCGCGTCGATCCGGTGCGCGCGCTGCGCCCGGAATAGCTCAGCCACGCACCGATCGCGCCGTGGTCAGCGGTCGAGCGGCGGTGTCGCGGCGGGAGGCCGGCGGTGCCGTGTCGCCTGCTCCCACGCATAGGCGAAGCCGATCAGTCGTGCCTCGCTCCACGCATCGCCGAGAAACTGGAGTCCGGCCGGCAGCGTTGCATCGCGGACCCAGCCCATGGGTACGGTGATGGCGGGGAAACCGGATGGCGGCGCGAGGTTCTGGTTGTTGTCGCCTGCCGGGGTCGCGAGATCGCCGACCAGGCGAGGTGGATTGGCCCAGGTCGGATGGATGAACGCATCCAGCTGGTACTCACGCATGATGGAGCGAAGCCCTTCCTGGAACCGCTGCTTCCGCTGGGCGGCAAGGCGACACCGTTCCGGATCACGTTCGGTCGTATCCGTGATTGCGCGTTGCAGTCTGGCTTCGACGGACGGATGGAAGTCGCGCGACTCGATGATCGAAGCAAGCGTGCGGTGCGGCGCGTCCTCACCGAGCGACGCCAGGTAGTCCTCGAGATCGCTCCTGAACCCGGAGCACGTGTTGACGCGCATCGAATCGTCGAACACCCACATGTCGACGGAATCGATGACTGTCGCGCCGAGGCGGCGCAGCTCCACGATCGCTTCATCGAAGCGCTGAACCATTTCGGGCTCGGCGCCCGGCCGGTTCGCCAGGTTGCGAACTACACCCAGACGTGCGCCACGAAGTGCTGCCGGGTCGAGAGCGGCCGTGTATGTGTCCGGGATGCGGGCCGCTGCGTCTGCCGTCGCCGGATCCGCCGGGTCGACACCGGCCACGACGTCGAGAACACGCGCCGCGTCCTCGACAGTCCGTGTCAGCGGTCCACCGACATCGCGTTCGAGATACAGCGGGATGATGCCGTCGCGGCTCGTGAGGCCGATGGTCGGCCGGATGCCGACGAGCGCGGTGTGTGAAGCGGGGCCGCGGATCGAGTTGCCCGTGTCCGTGCCCAGGCCGACAACGCCGAGACTTGCCGCGACGGCGGCCGCCGTGCCGCCGCTCGAGCCGGCGGGAACACGGTTGAGCGCGTACGGATTGAATGTATATCCGGGCAGAGCGGACCCGATCGTCTCGAGCGGGCTGAACGCCCATTCGGCCATGTTCGACTTCGCGATGACGATCGCACCTGCTTCGCGCAGCCTCCGCACCATGAACGCGTCGTCGGGTGGAATCGAACTGCGCAGCGCGCGCGCGCCGGCTGTGGTGGGCAGGTCGTACGTGTCGTAGTTCTCCTTGACGAT
>DATKCF010000221.1:0-57482 GCA_035513345.1 Longimicrobiales bacterium | reverse complement strand
GAGAAGCTGCGCGAGAGCCCGCACGGCGACTCCCTCTCGGGGTTCTGGATCTCGAACTAGCACGCCGCAGCCGACCCGCAAGTTCGCGAGGCCCCGTCCGCTCGACCGGACGGGGCCTCTCGTTTTGCCCGAGGTTTTCGGGACCGCCCTCCGAAGGGACCGGGTACCAGTCGCGATGATCACCTCCCGCCTCGCGGCGCGCCCTGCGGTCGCTCGCTCCTGCGCCGGCGGGATGGTATGGCCGGCAGGTCCCCCACGTCGAGGGAGGCCCACGGTCCGCCGATGGGGGAGATATGAGCTTAAAGAACGAGAGGCTCCCCGACGAAAATCGTCGGGGAGCCTCGAATGTCCAGCCTTACAGGGACCGACGCTACTCGGCGGCCCAGAACGTGGACAGCGCGTCGCCATCGGCGCTCTCGCGCAGCTTCTCGAAGGCGCGGTTGCGGATCTGCCGGATCCTCTCGCGGGTGACGCCGAGCAGCGACCCGATCTCCTCGAGCGTGCGCTCCTCACCGTCATCGAGGCCGTAGTAGAGGTAGAGGATCTTGCGTTCCCGTTCGGTCAGGTACTTCTCGAACATGCGGTCGAGGAACTCGCGCCGGGCCTGTGACTCGACGCCCTCCTCGATGTCGTCGCTCTCGGCGCCGGCGAACCGCTCGCCGAAGGAGGCGCTGTCGCGATCGCCGCGGTCGATCGGGGCATCGAGGGACAGCTCGGACGCGGCCACGCGACGCAGCGCGCGGACCGTCTCGATGGGCTCCTCCATGTGCTCGGCGATCTCCTGGTCCGTCGGGGACCGGCCGAGGAGCTGCGTGAGCGCGGTCTCCGTGCGGGACAGCTTGACCAGGTTCGAGTTCTGGTTGAGCGGGATCCGGACGGATCGGGTCTGCTCGGCCAGGGCCTGGAGGACGGTCTGGCGGATCCACCACACCGCGTAGGAGATGAACTTCACTCCCTTGTCCGGATCGAACTTCTTGACCGCCTTCAGCAGCCCCTCGTTGCCGATGCAAACCAGTTCGGCAAGGCCGAGGCCGCGACCCTGGTACTTCTTCACGTACGAGATCACGAACCGGAGGTTCGCCGTCACAAGCCGTTCGGCCGCCTCCTTGTCGCCGGTGCGGGCCCGCCTGGCGAGTTCGCGTTCCTCGGTCGGCTCCTCGATCAGAGGGTACTTTTCCACATCGAAGAGGTACTGGTCGAACGAGTCCAAAGCGCGGGAATTCACGAACATGGGTGAATCCGTCGGGGTTCGGGTAAATGAAAAAGCGGCGGTCGAACGTCTGGGTCGACCCCCGCATGCCTGGTCCTCAGTGTGCCCTGTGCGACATCGCATCTGTTCCGATTAGCATCAAGGCTGGATCCCATGAAGAGAGTCCGATCATAGGCAGCGGCAATATAAACGAACGGGTCGCCCGATGGTAGTGCCTTGATGCCCGGGCGCGAATGACACGGCGTTCAAGTGAACGCCACAGAAGGACTTACACGGGTTCTCGGGCGGTTTCCGGAACTGGATACAAACGAGTCGGCGGCGGCCGGCGGATGAGCGGACCGTTGCCGGGGGGCGGCGATTTCGGCGGACCGCGGACGTGCCGGCGGGGGTCAACGGACGGTGAGCTGGAGTGCGCCCGCGGCGATTTCGGCGGACGGCCCGTCCTTGAGCACGTGAAGGGTGAAGGGCTGGTCCGCATCGATCCATGCGATGACATCGGCGAGCGGGCCGTGGCTGATGGCGGGATCATCGGGTCGGTGCAGGCGGACCTCGAGGGTGCGAAAAGCGCGACGATAGAAGAAGCTTGCGGACCGGCCATCAAGGACGAGCCACCCGTTTCGCCAGGGTCCGGAGGCAGTCGAATCGAGAGCGGCCCGCGCGGCCCTGGGGTCCGGGAGACCGAGTTCCGGCGCGGGGATGCGCTGTCGGATGGCGAGCGGCAGTTCGCCGGTGTCGAGCCATCGGCGGGAGCCGAAGAAGCCACGCAGGACGGCGAGGGTGGCTCGGACGGCGAATGCAGAGGCACGCCAGAAGCGTGGCCCGACGGCGGCCAGGAAGAGGGTGACGGCGGCCACGGCGGCCAGTGCGAAGCGAGGGTAAGCCAGGGCGGCCACCGCGAGGATGACCGCGGCCAGGTCTTCGCCCGCGCTGATCAGGAGGCGTCTCGATCTGCGGCGGGTGATGATGAGTCGCAGGCCGACCTTCGCGGAGTGAGCCGCCAGGGCGGCGGTCGCGGCGAGGACTCCGGCGGCGATTCGCAGGGACGGGGGCGTCCCCTCGAGGGCGGTAAACGCGAGTGCGCCGGCGGCCATGGGCCGGATTACGGTATGGGCTGCCTCCCAGAAGGCGTCGACGACGGGAATGGCGGCGGCCACGAACTCGATGACGAAGAGGGCACCGGCTGCGCCGATGAGAATCCACTGACCGAGACCGAGGAGACCGGGGGGCAGTTCGATCCAGCCGAAGCGCGAGGCCAGGCCGATGAGGGCGACGGTCGCGTAGAGATTCAGGCCGCAAGCGAGGCCGGCCGCGATGATGCGGCCGGATAGCAGAGCGGTCACGGCGAAAGCGGGCATGGCGGGAAGGTACCGTGGCGCGGGCCGGCAGGGGAGAGCCCGCTGCAGTTCGCGGGCCCGCGGTGGGGTTCGTCCCGGCCGGTGAATGATCCGGGCGTGAAGAAGCCCGGCCCCCGGTGATCGGGGGCCGGGCCTGTTTCACGCCCTTGAAGTTTCGGGCGTTACTGCTGAAGACCCTTGCGCACCTGCTCCTGCCGCTGGAGCTGCTGCATGCGCGGACCGACAACGTCGAGCGGGATGTAGATGTTGCGCACGGCGTCAAACTGCGTGCGCAGCTGGTTGTTGCCCGCGAGAGCGGCGGACAGGTCGCCATTCGCGGCTGTGACCGCGGTCTGAAGCGGCTGGCGGAAGGCGGAGACGTCGTTCGGATTCACGAACACCGGATAGCCATTCACGTTGCCCACATAGACGAGGCTGTTGCAGGCCGGAGTGGACGGCTGGCCGAAGGTGACGAACTCCTCACGATACTGGCCCATTGTCATGACGAAGGGCGTTCCGCGCACATACCAGTCGGCGTTCGCCGCGGTCATGACGGTGCCCAGAGTCTGGCGCAGCGGCCTGGTGGTGCCGGCCTGCGTCACGACCGTGTCACTGCTTGCGTGACGGAACTGCGCGGTCTGCATCCGCATACCGCCGTCAGCGGTGATGTCGATGACGCATACGGAGATGTCGTCGACACGCGGGGGCGGCGGCGGTGCCGGCGGTGTCGGCGGTGGCGCCTGCGGCTGCTGCTGCTGCGCAGGCGGCGGCGGGGGCGGCGGTGCCGCCATCACGGTTTCACCGCGCATCCCGAACGCGAGGCTGAGACCGACCTGCGCGCCAAACTCGTGAATCATTTTGGACAGGTTCTCTTCGCCGTCCGGCACGTTGTAGAGGTTGCCGCCAAAGAAACCGGAAACCGCCTGGACCTGCGGCTTGTAGATGCGGTCGTTGACCTCGACGCGCGCCAGCAGGCGGGGCGACAGACGGAAGTCGGCGCCAACGCCGAGCAGCAGCATCAGCGATTCCTTCCACTCACCGAGCGCGAACGTGTTATTCGCGTTCGGGTCCTTCGCGAAGGGCTCGCACTCCCAGACCTCCGAGCGCGGCTGGTCGTAGCACAGGTAATCGTCGTGGGCCGGATTGATCCACTTGCGGCCGATTCCGGCCGCGATGTAGGGCAGCGTCTCGGAGCCCTGCCACGACGGGTTCGGTTCCCGCAGACGGAAAACGAGGTCACCCGAGCCGCTCCACAGATTGATGTGCGATGCGATGTCGGCATCCGCCGCGAGGGGCCGATCCGCATAGTTGAAGTTGGCACGCAGGCCGATGCGCGATGATGGCCAGATCGTGAGCTGTGAGCCGATCAGCCAGCCGGTGCCGAACTTGGCGCTGCCACCGCTGAAGCCTTCATCCGCTCCGATCAAGGACGTATGGAGCGAGCCACCCACATTGACGCCCAGATCGAACAGATAGCTCTGAGCGGTTACGGGTACGGTCCAAACGGCGAGCAGGAGCAGAGCCAACGAACCCATACGTTGAAGTTGTTTCATCGAAGTCCTCCGGTTGTATTTTCGAGCGCGACGGCGGCACCGTCGGTTGGCGGGGAGGCACCAATGCAAGAAGCAACCCATGCTCGGTGAAGCGGCGCCTCCCACGAACAGGCGACAAGCCCGGCCGCGCGCCCCACGCCAAGTACCGAAATGTGTTGTCAAATATACACTTTATCACGGTGCGATCAATACTAATGATGCGTTGATGCCGCCGAATCCGAAGGAGTTCGACAGACAGACGGAGGGCCGGAAATGGCGGCCGCCGCCTGCGACGTAGTCGAGATCGCAGGCGTCGTCGCCGTTCTCGAAATTGAGGGTCGGCGGGATCCAGCCCCGGGACAGGGCGAGGCAGCAGACGGCGGCCTCCATGGCGCCGGACGCGCCGAGCGCATGGGCGTGGTACGGCTTGGTGCCGCTGACCGGCACCTCGACAGCCCGTTCTCCAAACAGGTTCTTGATGGCGATGCTCTCTGTGGAGTCGTTGAGAGGCGTCGAGCTGCCGTGCGGACTGATGAAGTCGACGCGGTCGGGCTCGATGCCGGCCGCTTCGAGGGCGAGACGCATGGCGCGGCCGGACTGGCTGCCATCAGGGCGGGGTGCGGTCATGTGGAAAGCGTCGTTGGTGGTGCCGTAGCCAGCGAGCTCGGCATAGATGCGGGCGCCGCGTGCGACGGCGAGGTCGAGGCGCTCGAGTACGAGTGTGCATGCACCTTCGCCCATGATGAAGCCGTCGCGGTCCCTGTCGAACGGACGGCATGCGCGCTCGGGGTCGGTGTTGCGGGTGCTCATGGCGCGAATCAGAGCAAAGGCGCCGAAGCAGAGTGGAGCGAGCGGCGCTTCGACACCGCCCGCGAGCGCTACGTCGACCTGGCCATCGCGGATCAAGCGCCATGCATCGCCGATGGCGATGGTGCCCGAAGCGCAGGACATGGCGTTGGTCGAGTTGGGGCCGGTGAAACCGAACTCGATGGCGATCGAACAGGAAGCCGCACCGGCGAATGTGGTGAGGGCGACGCGCGGGTCGACGGCGCGGAGCCCTCCGCGATTCAGGTTGCCCGTCTGTTCCTCGGCGTAGGCAATGCCGCCGAGCGCGGAGCCCATCTGGACGGCGACGCGGTCCTTGTCGAGTGTGGCAGACCCGAAGCCGGCGTCGTCGAGAGCGAGGCGAGCGCTGGCGATCGAGAACTGGCCGTACCGGTCGAGGCGACGGGCGGCACGGGCTTCGAGGTAGTCGGTCGGATCGAAGTCATCGACTTGAGCGGCGATCCGCGATCGCCAGGCGGTCGGGTCGAATCGTGTGACCTGACGTACGGGCGAGCGTTCTCTGCGCAGGCCATCCCAGAACGGCTCGACGCCGGTCCCGACGGCGGTGATGGGGCCGAGACCGGTGATGGCGACACGGTGATGGCCGGCTCCGATCGGGTCCCGACCGTTCGCGGCGCGGGCACTCATCGAGTGGTCCCCGGCCGGCGAGGTTTAGCGGGCTGATCGGATCCAGCTCCGCGGCGTTCGATCTCGCGGGCGATGCCTGCAAGGGTTCGTCTGGCAATGACGCTGACGAAGTGAGGCGCGATCACGGCCTTCCACGCGAAGCTGCCAACCAGCGGCCACGGCGGACCGTCCCATGCGTGCGTGATGCGAATGAGCGTCCGGTCATCGCGCGGTACGAACGCCCACTTCACATCCATGCCGCGCGTGATGCCGTCGACGTGCCGGAAGAAAATCGCGGGCTCGGTCTGATCGACGCGCATGTCGGAGACCCACCAGGTCGGGTAGCGCGCGGGACCGGCGAAGTCACGCCAGGCTGCCATCTCGACGCGGCCGGTACCGAAGTCCTTCCTGTCGTGGAACCGGACGCGGCGATAGTGCGGGAGCCAGCGAGGCCATTGCTCGACATCGGCGGCGACGCGGAAGCACGCGTGGGGTGAAGCGTTCACCAGATGCTCGTCGACGATGGTCACGCAGAACCCTCCCGTACTGCTGGACCCGCCAGCGCGAGAAGCACCGCGGGCGAAAGGACGGACAACGCCGGCGCGATGTCACCGGTGACGGCGATCAAGGCGCGTGCGGCGACCGGTCGGCCGGCGAGCCGTGCGATCATGCGGTCCGCGAGGCCGGCCCTCGACAGGACGAACTCTATCATACCCTGGACGGCACGTTGCCCGCGAACCGCGGCCGTGAGCTTGCGCGGGTACGACTGCAGGACGGGCTGGCGTCGGGCGTCGTGCCTCAACGCATCCGACGCTTCGCCTGCGAGCAGGAACGCACCCTCGATGGCATGGTTGATACCCTGTCCGGTGAACGGATCGTAGTAGCCGGCGGCATCGCCGACCAGAGCGAGTCCGGGTGCGATCACACGGCGGACCGGAACGTCGAACGGACCGCTGGCCAGCAGGTCGCCAGCCCCGATCTCTGCCAGATCGAGGATCCTTCGGTCGAGCGCCGGGAAACGGGCCAGTGCGGACAGGAAGAATGCTCGTGCGTCCGCGGCCACGGCGCGTCCGTACCGGGTGGCGTCCGCCACGACCGTCACATTGCAGGCGACACTGGAGCCGACGGTGACCGGCGCAATGCCGGCACACAATCCGTCCGCGACGTGCATCTCGCCGAAGCGGTCGGCCGGTGCGAATCCGGCGAGATGCGCAGTCAGACTGACCTTGCGCAGCCTGGCGGGGCGCCGAATGAAACCCGCTCGGCGTGCGATGACGGATCGCAGGCCGTCAGCGCCAATGGTCAGGCGCGACCGCAGCTCGACGGTCCCTCCATCTGCTCTCGTGCCGACGACACCGGTTCCGCCGGGCAGCAGGCCGGTGATCCGGATGCCCGTCCGTACGTCTGCGCCCGCGTCGCGCGCACCATCGAGCAGAACGGCGTCGAGGCGGCTGCGGCTGATGGCGAGAGCACTGCCGATCGACGGGTCGCCGCTGATCTCGTCGAAGCGCGTTTCGAAGCTGTGGCCACCCGGCGAGATGATTCGCCAGCCAGCGAGGCGTGCAGGCTTCGCGGCAAGGACCGCGTCGAGCATGCCGAGCCGATCGAGAAGGCGAGTGGCGTTCGGGCTCAGGCAATCCCCACAGGGCTTCGGCCTCGGGAACGTGCGCCGGTCCAGCAGTGCGACATGGAATCCGCCGCGAGCGAGGAGCGTGGCCACGGTCGAGCCCGCAGGGCCGGCACCGACGACGGTGACGTCCGCTTTCACGTTGTTTCCGCGGCCGGACGAGAGCGGGGAGGCCCGCCCGACGCGACGAGCCTGAAGAAGAACGTGCGCCGCACGTCGACACTGGTCAGTCCCGCGCTCACGAAGTCACGAGCGAGTTCGGGGCCTGTGAACCCGCGCAGCACGGACATGGGCCCATCGTGGCGAGCGAGCGAGCGTCGCCAGATGGTGGCGGCCAGGATGCGTGCGCCCCAGTAGTTCGTCCAGCACCGTTCCAGGTCGTTGATGACGACTCGCCGGCGGGCGACGCGTGCCATCTCGCGAAGCGCAGCGATACGCGACTGTCCGTCGAAATGGTGCAGTGTCATCGACGAGATCACGATGTCGAATGTACGATCGGGGAACGGCAGCTGCAGCCCGTCAGCGGCGACGAACTCGATGTCGTGCTCGCTGGACCACGCGTTCGCGATGTCGATCGTGGCGACGTTACGATCGACAGCGACGACATGGTGGTCGAGACGTCGCTTCTCGACATACTGTGTGATCGCACGCGGCAGATCCGCGCCGCCGCACCCGACGTCGAGCAGTGTGAGCGACTGGCCGGCACGCAGGAGCGGCGCCACCGCGTCGATGACGGCACGAACGCCGCCCAGCCTGCGATTGACGATCTCGAGATCGATGAGAGTACGACGCAACAGAGCCGGCTCGATGCCCTGAGCATCCATGCGTTCGTTCGCGCCTTCGAGTCGGGCTGGTGGTTTCATTCGCCTCGAGGCTCCTCCAGAATCACGTGTCGCGCATCGATGATCGGACGGATCCTGTCGGCGACGGCCTGGACGGCACGCATCGCCGCAGCCGCGTCGATCGTAAGGCAGGTCCCGTTTCGATGGAGGATGCGTCCGCGCACGATCGTGAGTGCGACATCGGAGGCGCGCGCGGAGTGTACGACCGCGGCGACCGGGTCGTGGACCGGGCCGGTGTGCGCACCGCCCAACCGGACCGCGCACAGGTCGGCATCGAGGCCCGCACGAAGGTCGCCCGTGACGTGGTCGAGGCCGAGAGAGCGTGCCCCGTCGAGCGTGGCCATGCGCAGGACGTCGGCTGCGGGCAGGACGCTCGGCGACCCCGTCGTCGCCCGCTGAAAGAGCTGTGCCGCGCGCGCTTCCTCGAGGATGTCGACACGGTTGTTGCTGGCAACGGAATCACTGCCGAGCGCGACGGTGATGCCGGCTTCGCGCATTGCGGTCACGGGTGCCACGCCGTGACCGAGGCGGGCGTTCGCGACAGGACAGTGAACGACGGCCGCGCGGGAATCCGCGATGCACCTCACGTCGTCGGCATCCACAGTCACGCAATGGATGAGCAGCGGTGCGCAGTCGAGAACGCGTGTGCGCTCGAGCATTTGCACTGTCGAGCGGCCGCGAACGGGAGTCGCGATGCCGCGCGCCGCCAGGCGACGGGCAAACACGCCCTCGCCGCGCACAACGAGATCACGTTCGGCCGCGCTCTCGGCCGTGTGGACCGCGACGGGCAGCCGCTGCGCAAGTGCGTACTCGGCGGCTGCGGCGAACAGCGCATCGGACACGGAGATCGGGGAGTGCGGAGAGATACCAGCGCGCACGAGTTCTGTTTCACTCGGGCGCATCGCGTCGATCGATTGCCGCAGCCCGGCCATCGACGCTTCGGCGAGGGAGGGATCGGGGCCGAACACTTCGCGATAGACAATGCCGCGCATGCCACTCTCGCGTAGCGCCGTGAATGCGCCGTCGGAGTCCTCGGTCGCACCCACGGTCGTGACGCCGGCCGCGAGCATCTCGACGCAACTGAGGCGGGCGGCGGCGATGAAGTCATCGCCATGAAGCCCGGCCTGGCGGCGAATGCTCACCAGAGCGGCGATCCAGTCGGGGAACGCGAGGTCCTCGAGGCCGCCACGCAGGAAGGCGAGGTCGAGGTGCGCGTGCGCGTTTACGAGGCCGGGCAGAATCGCGGCCTCGCCGAGGTCCATCTGTTCCGCGCCATCGGGTGTGGGCACAGTGTCGTCCGGACCGACCGCGACGATACGGCCATCACCGTCGACCAGAACGGCGCCGTCACGTATCGGCGGAGCCACGGCCGGCACGATCCAGCGGGCTGCGAACCTCGCCGGCCGGCTCAGGACCGGGGACCTGCGTTGAAGCGGAACAGGTCGGCGGCGACGCCGTCGGGCCGGGATCGGCCGAGCTGCACGTCGTTGCCGCCGCTGCCCAGGCCGATCAACTCGCCGATCGAGAATAGCAGGCGGAAGTCACCGAGCGTGGTCCGGGGATCGACTGGCCAGGCAACATCGATGCGGTAGGTCGCGCGGCTGCCCGCCGGGAACGCGAAACGAAGGCCGGTGCCGGCGGACACTCGCCAGCCGGAATTGACGCCGAAGGGCGCGTCACCCCGCCACGTCCGGCCACCGTCGGCGAAGACGGAAACGCCGGTGTCGAACAGTCCGCCGAAAGGCCAGCCGAGGTAGTGCCTGTGCTCGAGGGTGAGCACGAGTCTGCGACCGGCGGGGAACCGCTGGCGGTCGAAACCACGCACGCCGCGTTCACCGCCGAGCGTGAGCTGAAACGGTGTCCTGGTCCGCCAGCCGCCGGCGGCATCGGCGCGCAGGAGCAGTGTTCCGGGCGAATCGGCCGAGCCTCGCAGGTAGGCGAAGAGTTCGACGTCGGCGAAGACGTCGCCCCATCTCGAGTCGCCCCGCGAAAAGCCGAGGTCTCGCGTTCCGTCGACTCGGCCGCGAGCCACCAGCAGGGATCCACCGACTTCGACGGCGCCGTAGAAGAGGCCGGCGAGCGCGATGTCGTCATCACCATACGCAGGGATCGACCGGCCGATATCGGCGCCGACCTCGAAGCCGAGCCGGATGTCCTCTTCGCCGTGCATGCCGTCCAGCCCGCGCCGCTCGATCCAGCGGACGTTCCGTGCGCCGAGCAGGACATGCACGCGAAGCGCATCACGCACGGTGGTCTGCGCGAGGACCGGTGCGGCTGTAATCGTGTCGGCCAATACGCGTTCCTCGAAGTTGCCGCCGGGCGCGATGTCGATACTGCCCGGGTACTCGAGCTGGCGGCTGGATACGCCCAGGCCGGCGAGCAGTGCGCGGCCGCGATCGCCAAAGCGGCGGAGCACGGACAGGTCGAACCGCTTGTCGCGTGTCGCCACCAGAACGTGTGGCGAAGCGGAATCGCGATCATCGAGCAGGACGTAGTCGAAGAACTGCTCGTCGCGGACGTATGCCTCGCGGCCGGCCCAGTGCCCGATCTCACCGACGAACGGATAGCCGATCTCCTGGCGGAACAGCGTGCCGGCTCGCGTCCTGCCAAGGGCCGCGCTGACATCCCAGCGCGTTCGGCCGAGCTGTGGTGCCCAGTAGGAAAGGCCATAGTCGCGGGCGACATCGCGCTCGTACCAGAACACGCCGACCGTCTGGCCCATGCCCAGGAAGTTCAACTCGCTCAGGCGAGCGCCCTCGAACCGCACGCCGTCATCGAAGCGAAGCCGTACGTCGATGCGCGTGCTCCAGTCATCACGCGTGTCGACGACGACACGGTACGTGCCATCCGTCTGCCGCACGCCATAGACGTCCACCTCCGCCAGAAACGGGTATCCGCGAAGCACGCGTTCGGTCTCGGCCAGCACGAACGGATCGTAACAGTCGCCCGGCGCGAACAGCAACTCACGCCGGATGACCCACTGGCGGGTCCGGATGTGCAGCTTGTTGGCGGCCTCGTACGCCCATCGGAACCGGTCGTCCAGGTCCGGGTCCGCCGTGTCGAAGATCGCGTTGTTGTCGACGAATACGAACGAAATGCGGCCACCCGGGCACACGCCGGCTGGCACAGTCTGAGCCGCCGCCGGAGCAGCGATCAGAAGGATTGCGACGAGGATGAACCGGCACACGCACGGGATACACCGCGAAATCGGGACCGGATCCGCTGACGATGGACGCAAGCTCCTCACGGACTTTCGGTTGCACGGACCCCGCGCAAGGCCATCGCACCATGCCGACGATATCGCTCACGTGCACCGCCTGGCACCGTTCGACGGGGGCGTGCACGGCAAGCAGAGCGCGGGCAGTTGCATGAAGCCTTGCGCAGCAGGGCGAATGAGGGCCGGCCAATGCGGCCGTTCCTGCGCGTGTTCAAACGGAAAGTAGTCGCGCCGTGCTGGCGGACGCAAAGCCGGGGTCGCTTGACACCGCTGCGCGAAACGCCATACCCTCACCGGTTACGACAAGCGAACATGGGGCGCCGCCGCGTGTGGCGCCGCGATTCCGGACGACGAGAACGGTGGCGACATCCATGGTGGTCCAGGACCTGGCCAGGCACGGAATCGGGCCTCGCGGTGCTGTTCACTGGAACGCGGCGGCAGCGCGATTGATCGAGGCGGCGATCCGCCGGGGCGAGGGTGTTCTGACGTCGGACGGCGCATTTGCGGCGATCACGACGCCGCACACGGGCCGTTCGCCGAATGACAAGTTCGTCGTCCGCGAGACAGGTTCGGAGTCCGAAGTATGGTGGGGTAGCGTGAACGTACCATGCGACACCTCACACTTCGACACGTTGCGCCGGGAGGCGATCGAGCATCTGGAGGAGCAGGAGCTCTTCGTCCGCGACGTGTGGGCCGGTGCGGACCCCGCATACCGGATCGGAGTGCGCGCGATCTCACCCAACGCGTGGCACTCGCTGTTCGTACACAACATGTTCATCGAGCCGACCCATCACGAGCACCAGATATTCGCTCCGGACTGGCTGATCATCCATGCGCCCGAGTTTCAGGCGACGCCGGACCGTCACGGCACGCGCTCGGCGACCGGCATCATGCTCAACTTCGAGCAGCGGACGGTCCTGATTGTGGGCACGCGCTACGCCGGCGAGATCAAGAAGTCGATTTTCACGGTGCTGAACTACGTTCTGCCGAGGCAGGGCGTGCTGAGCATGCACTGTTCGGCGAACATGAGTCACACCGGCGATGTGGCGCTGTTCTTCGGGCTGTCGGGTACGGGCAAGACGACACTGTCTGCTGACCCGAACCGCCATCTGATCGGCGACGATGAACATGGCTGGTCGGACCGCGGCGTATTCAACTTCGAGGGTGGCAATTACGCCAAGGTGATCCGCCTGTCAGGCAAGGGCGAGCCGCTGATCTGGGCGGCGAGCCGCCAGTTCGGCGCGATCCTCGAAAACGTGGTTGTCGACGGCGGGTCGCGGCACGTCGAC
This sequence comes from Longimicrobiales bacterium, assembly GCA_035513345.1. Classification (GTDB taxonomy): domain Bacteria; phylum Gemmatimonadota; class Gemmatimonadetes; order Longimicrobiales; family RSA9; genus DATKCF01. Next base: position 44,979 of record DATKCF010000221.1, on the reverse strand, counting down.
TTCAACGACGACTCGATCACGGAGAACACACGGTCGTCGTATCCGATATCGTTCATCGATGGCGCGGCGCCGGGTGGCGCCGGCGGACACCCCGCGCACGTCGTGTTCCTGACGGCGGACGCGTTCGGCGTGATGCCGCCAATCGCGAAGCTGTCACGTGACCAGGCGATGTACCATTTCCTGTCGGGCTACACCGCGAAGGTCGCGGGCACGGAGCGAGGCGTGACAGAGCCCAAGGCAGCGTTCAGCGCGTGTTTCGGTTCGCCGTTCCTGCCGCTGCCGCCAGCGGTGTACGCGAAGCTGCTTGGCGAGAAGCTCGAGCGACACCAGACGCAGTGCTGGCTGGTGAACACGGGCTGGACGGGCGGGCCGTATGGCACCGGCCATCGGATGGACCTGGCACACACGCGGGGCATGATCGATGCCATGCTCGGCGGCGACCTCGCCGATGTCGAAACCCGACCGGACCCCGTGTTCGGACTCGAGATACCGCAGCACGTGCCCGGCGTGCCGGATTCCGTTCTGGATCCTCGCGGGACGTGGCCGGACGGCGCCGGCTACGACAAACAGGCGGCGAAACTGGCTGGCATGTTCCGCGAGAACTTCGGGAAGTACGAAGGCGGAGTGTCGGATGCGGTCCGCGCAGCCGGGCCGAAGTCGGCCTGAACCATTCGACGCGAGACAGGCCGACCGGGCCACGGCCGACCTGAAGAGACCCCGGTCGATTCCGCCCGGGGGCCGGCCACGGCCGCCCTGGCAGCAGGAGGACACAATGAGAGTCGTTACGGCAGCCGTCGCAATCGTGATGGTGGGCGGTGCGTGTGGGTCCGGGCGACCGGCCATCGAGACGTCGCCGGGCCCGGTGCCAGGCGTCACGACGAGCAGTACCGGCGCGGTGGTCCGGCTCTCGAGCGACTCGTACGCCATCGAGGATGTGGTCGCGGCGCCGGTCGCCGATGTGTGGCGTGTCCTGCCCCAGGCGTGGGCCGACGCGACGGTGCCGCTCGCATCGGTCGACAACGCGCGCCGAACGCTCGAGAGCGGAACGTTCCGCGGTCCCGAACGGATCGTGGGCAAACCGCTCTCGGACTTCATCGACTGCGGCTATACGATGGCCGGTCCGCGCGTGAGGCTCTGGCAGGTCTCGATCGATGTTACGGGCACGGTGCAGCCGGACTCGGCTGGCGCCAGGGTGGCCACGCGCGTTGTCGCCTCGGCACGGGCGCGGGACGGCACGAGCTCGGGCGCGGTAACCTGTTCGAGCCGCGGCGCACTCGAGCGCATCATCGCCGGCAACGTGCGCGTACGACTGGGCATGTGAAGGGACGCAGTGCATTGACGTGATGAGTGACATCCTGGTACGCGACCCGCTATGGGACACGATCCGGGTCGACCCCGTGTCGATCCGGATCGTGGACGCTCCGCCGTTCCAGCGGCTTCGACACATCAAGCAGCTCGGCCACGCGCACCTGGTGTATCCGGGCGCGACGCACACCCGCTTCGACCACGCGCTCGGCGTCTATCATCTGACGCGGCGCGCACTCTCGCTGATGGACGAGCGGGGAGCGCTCGACGGGATCGACGATCAGGAGCGTCGCCTGATCCCATTGGCCGGCCTGCTGCACGACATCGGCCACTACCCCTACTCGCATGCGCTCGAGGAGCTGCCCGAGGACCGGATCCCGGGCTATCACGAGGCGCTGGTCGGCCGGTTCCTTGCCGATCCGGAGGTGGCGACCGCGCTCGTTGCGGTCGCGCCCGATGCAGCATTGCGCATAGAGGCGCTGATCCGTGGAACCTCCGACAGTCCCCTGCGCGGACTGGTCAGCGGCAGCCTCGACCTCGACAAGATCGAGTACCTCAAGCGCGATGCGCGGTTCTGTGGCGTTCCCTTCGGTGAGGTGGACGTGGATCGCCTGCTGCACGCGTTGACGGTGGCGGAGGATCCGGAGACGGGTCGGTCCGAGGTCGGCGTGCACGAGAAGGGCGTGGCCGCGCTCGAGTCGCTGCTGTTCGCGAAATACCAGATGTTCCGCAACGTCTACTGGCACCACGCGGTCCGCGCGGCGACCGTGCTCTACAAGCGGATCGTGGGTGATTCGCTGGACGCGGACCTGCTGCGTTCGGACGAACTTGTCGGCGACACTGACGAGCGGATTCTGTTCCGGATCGGCGAACGCGCGCGGAGCGCCGGTGACGGCGAGTCGGCGAGGCGAGTTGCGGGCTGGGTCGAGGATCTGTGGAAAAGACGCCTGCCCAAGCGGGCTGGCGAAGTCGTTGCGGCGGACCTGGCCGAGCCTGTCGGCGAATGGCTCGAAACGGACTCCCCTTTGAAGCGCCGCGTGGAGGATTCCATTGCATCCGAACTGGAGCTGCCGGCTGGCCACGCGTACCTGGACTATCCCGAGAAGCTCGAGATGTTCGGCCTCGATCTGCTCGTGGTCCGGCGAGACGGGCGGGTCACTCGCCTCGGTCCGGGTGGGCAGGCAGGCCTGATCGGGCTGCCCCGCATTTCGACCGAGCTGTACGCCACTGCCAGGGTGATGCGTCTGTTCACGCACGGTGAGCGTCGGTCGGTTGAGGCCGGGCAGCTCGCTTCACTGGCGAGGCTGAGCGCCGGGGCGGCGGAATCCCGTATTGCGGCCGGCCAGCCCATGCTCGGCGCAGGTTGAACGCTGCGGCCCGGGTGTTCGCTCCGGGTTCAGCCCGGTTTGTTGCCCGCGCCCGATCCGTTCCCGTCCAGACCGAACTGCTTCATCTTCCGCCAGAGCGTGGTCCGGCCCATGCCGAGCAGCTCGGCGGCGCGTGACCGCACGCCGTCGGCCTGCTCAAGCGCGGCGATGATCGCATCGCGTTCATCCGCGGCCGGCGAGTCGGCGCGGTAGCGTGATTCGAGGCGCGAGGCGGCGGCGGTACCGATCGACTCGCGGACCTCGGCGGGCAGGTGTTGCGCCTCGATGCGGGCGGATCCGCTCCGGATCCACGCGCTCTCGAGGACGGCGAACAGTTCTCGGACGTTGCCCGGCCAGTCGTAGGTTTGCAACATGCGCATCGCGAAAGGCGAACACGTGGGTCGCGAGGCGGCGCGCGGTGCCAGTCGTTCGAGGGCGTGCTCGACGAGGAGCGGAACATCGGAGCGGCGCGTGCGCAATGCAGGAAGCTCGATGCGGAACACGTTGAGCCGGTAGAACAGGTCGTCGCGGAACCGGCCGGCTGCGACGTCAGCGCGCAGATCGCGATTGGTTGCCGCGATCACGCGCACATTGACGGCTACCGACTTCACGGCACCGACCGGCATCAGCTCGCGTTCCTGTAACACACGCAACAATCTGTGCTGCATGGCCGCGCTGACGTCACCGATCTCGTCGAGGAAAATCGTGCCACCATTGGCCGCTTCGAACAGTCCCGTCTTGTCGCGGTGCGCACCCGTGAACGAGCCGCGCAGGTGTCCGAACAGCTCGGACTCGAGCAAGCTCTCGGGAAGTGCCGCGCAGTTCACGGCGATGAATGGGCCATCGGCTCGGGCTGACAGCTCGTGCAGCGACCGTGCGACGAGCTCCTTGCCCGTTCCCGTTTCGCCCAGGATGAGAACCGTGGCATCGGTCGGTGCCACGAGCCGGATCGCCTCGAACACCATCTTCATTGCGGGCGACCGTCCGACCAGACCACCCGGCATGCTGTTCTGTTCGAGATCCGTGGCCGGCCGCCGTTCCAGCAGCCGCGCGACGCGGTCACTGAGTACCGCAGGCTCGACCGGCTTCGTCAGGAAATCATCCGCGCCGGCGTGCAATGCGTGGACCGCGGCGTCAACCGTGCCGAAGCCACTGATCATCAGCACGGGTATGCCGTCACCCCATTCGCGCAGCGCGGTCACGAGCCCGGTCCCATCGATGCCGGGCATGCGCAGGTCGAGCAGCATGATGTCGAAACGGCTTGCCTTCAGCGCGTCGACGGCCTCCGCACCGCTGGCCACGGACTGAACTTCGTATCCGTCCTGGCGCAGGAGTTCGGAAGTCGACAGGCGGAACGTCCGATCGTCGTCCACAAGCAGGATCCGCGGCCTGCTCATCCGACAGGCTCCGCGGCTGGAAGCGTGATCGTGAAGCGCGCGCCGCCGTTCTCGTTGCCCGCCGTCATACGACCGCCGACACCGCGCACAATGCCTTCGGCAACGAACAGGCCGAGCCCCACGCCGTGAACACCGCCCTTGGTAGTGAAGAAGGGATCGAAAACGTGTGGCAGAACGTCCGTCGGGATGCCCGGCCCCGAGTCGGTGACGCGGATCTCGATGTCGCCATTGCCAGCGATGACGCGGACCGCGATCGTGCCGGCGTCGCGCACGGCCTCACGCGCGTTCTGCACGACGTTCAGCAACACCTGCTTCAGCGCATCGGGCGCGATGCGCGCGTCGCCGTTCGGCGAGGCGTCGAGTTCGATGCGAAGCGTGTTCGGCGCACCCACACCCACGAGTGACACGACCTCGCTGGCGATGGCGGACGGATCCGACCGCTGCGTCGTCTGATCGCGCGGGCGATGCAGGTCGAGCATCTGTTCGGCCAGTTCGTGCATCCGCAGCAACTCGTCGATTGCCATGTCGGCGAACTCGGTGACATCCGCATCACCGCTCGTCCGCCGACGAATCACCTCGAGACAGTTGCGCACGTTCGCGACCGGGTTGCGGATCTCGTGCGCGAGCTGTGCCACGAGATGGCCAGCGGATGCCAGCCGGTCACGCTGAATCAGCTCCGCCTGCAGCGCGGACAGCCGCTCCTGCCGGTCCGCCAGCTCGCGGTTCGCGCCGGCCAGCTCGTCGATTCGAGATGCCAGTGCCCGGCGCATCGCATCAAACGCGTCAGCCAGTCGAGCCAGCTCGCGGATCCGGTGCCGATCGAGTGGTGCGTGGAAATCGCCCGCCGCCAGCCGGTCCGCCGCCCATGCAAGCGAGACCACCGGCTTCGCCAGCCGCATCGCGAAGAACGCACCGACGATGAGCGCCAGCACAGCGGCAACGCCGATACTGGCAAGCGCGATGCGACGCAGTTCGCCGACAACGGCACGGTCACGCGAGAGATCGCGAACGAGAACTGCCGTCGCGTAGTCGCCCAGAGGCGCCAGCCGAATGAGCAGACGGCCATCCGCGCCGATCGTATGGACCGTCGTGTCGCCTGCACTCCATTGACTCACTGCCGCAGCGACCGCCAGCGCGTCCGCCGTGTCCGCCGTGGTGGCCGCGATCAGGCCGTCGACCAGGATCACCACTTCGGCACGCGTGAAGCCGGCAATCACGCGCGCCTCCGCTTCGCCAACCAGCGTGGTCACGCCCGCCACGCCGGCCACGACGGAGTCGGACATGATCGGCGCCAGCGCAACCGTCCGCAGCGCGTCCCCCGCAGGCACGATCTCGACGGGCATCTCACCGCGCATTGCACGCTCGATGAGGGAGCCCGGCACGGCCACGCCCGCCAGCACTCGACCGTCCGGCGCAACAAGCACGGCCTCCTCGCCGTACCCGCCGCGCGCCGACTCGACAATGCGCGCCGCGCCGCTCTCGTCACCGTCCACCAGTGCATCCGCCAGCCCGGCGGTCTGTGCGATCTCCTTCGCGTGCATCATCATCGCGTCCGCCGCCTGCGCCCGGCTCTCCGACAACAGCTCCGGCGCAAGCGCCAGGTCCCGTCGTGTCTGTGCCTCGATTGCGCCCGCCAGCCGCCGCTCCAGCAGAAGGCCGGCCGGCAGCAGCGCCACCAGAAGCACGAAAGCGATCAGCAGAACGAGCGCGCGTTGTAACGACACGGATGCGTCCAGTTCTCAGACAGTCGGGTGCCGGACGTCGTCCGACGTCGGGTCGACACCACTCGATACACGAATCGTTCCCCGCAGGATACCGCCTCGACAGAGCGAAAACGGGCGGTCGGGCGTTCCAACTGGACCCGACTCGCCCGTTCCACGGTGTTTCATGAAACGCGAAGCGTCAGGCCGACTCGATCGTCAGTTTCTCGATTACCACCGGTTCGATCGGTCGGTCCCCCGAGCCGGTCCTGACCTTGCCGATCTGTTGCACGACGGCCAGACCCTCCGTCACAGCTCCGAAGACAGCGTGCTTGCCATCAAGCCATGGCGTTGCCGCGAGCGTGATGAAGAACTGCGAGGCGCCCGTGTTCGGACCCGCATTCGCCATCGACAGGATACCCTCGCCAGTGTGCTTCAGGTCGGAGTGGAACTCGTCCTTGATCGTGTGTCCCGGACCGCCACTGCCCGTGCCGGTCGGGTCGCCCCCCTGAATCATGAAGTTGTCGATAATGCGATGGAAGATGATGCCGTCGTAGTACTGCTTCTTGGCAAGGTCGATGAAGTTCTTCGTCGTGACCGGCGCCTTGTCCTCGAACAACTCGGCGGCGAACTCTCCGTGATTCGTGATGAAGCGGGCCGTGCGGTTGGCCATGCGTGATCTCCCGGGTGTTGGCGTGCTCGCCTCGTTGCGTTTGATGCCGGGAAGTGTGCAGGACGGTCGTGTGATGCGCAAATGACGGACGGACTTGTATCGCGCTGGGGACGCAGGGGGAACGGAGGACGCGGTTGGCCCTCGACGAAGCGTTCCGCGCGGACGTGATTGTGGAAGGCGCCGAAATGTGGAAGTGAAGTCGGTGTCAGAGCTGGCGCCTGTATACGCTCGGCAGCTCCGGACCTGTCTGCGCCTGCTGGACCTCCGAGTCGGGCTGCTGTTGAACTTCAATTCACTGCATCTGAGCGACGGAATCACGCGGTCGTGAATCGATACGTGCCGCCTGCCGCGTCCTCGGCTCCCTCCGCGGCCCCCGCGTGAAACCCCGTCGTTTCCATCGCCTCCTCAGGCCGCTTGCCGGCCGCGCCTGGCCAACCTATCATTGCATCCGTCCAACGCCCGATCCCCCGGGCGACGGCGGCGCGACGGCACGGATGCCGCCTGCTCGACGCCGCCAATGTGTTCCACCAAAAGACACGCCCATGGCCCGCACCGGACGAATCGAAGGCCGCGTCGTCTCCCAGGACGGCACACCGCTCGCACAGGTCAGCGTGCTGCTCAGCGCGGGAGTCGTCGAGCGACAGGACGCCGCCGCAGCGTCGACCTCTGACGGCGGTGACTACCGCGTCAACGGCCTCGAGCCAGGCGCATACACCGTCCGCATCTCGTCGCAAACGCACGGCGAGCACGCCACTCGCATCTCGGTCCGACCGACCGCCACGACCAGGCTCGACTTCATCCTGCCGGCGTAACCCCATGATGGGCGACAGCGCGGCGGACAGGGTGCGGACCGTGGTACGCTCTGCTGCTCCGTCGGACCTGCCGACGGTCCTGTCGCTGCTCGATGCGAGTGATCTGCCGGCCGACGGCGTCGAGGAATGGCTCGATCACTTCAGAGTGGCGGAGTGGGATGGAGCAGTCGTGGGCGTGGCGGGCATGGAGCTGTACGAAGATGATGCGCTGCTGCGGTCGGTGGCGGTTTCGGAGGGTCTGAACGGCCGGGGTGTTGGCGGGCTGCTCGTCGAGGACATGCTGGATCGGGCCTGCGCGGCGGGCGTTTCTTCCGTCTGGCTGCTGACGACAACGGCGGCAGGCTGGTTTCCGCGGTACGGCTTCCGGGTGGCGGACCGGTCGTTGGCACCGGCAGGTGTCGCGGGGTCTGTCGAGTTCCGGTCGGCGTGTCCGGCCTCGGCGGTCGCGATGGTTCTAGACGGGACGGCGCTCGTTTCACGCGGTACACCTTCCTGACGGCGTTCCGGAGCCGGCCGGTGAAGCGGTCGGCACCAGCCGGCGAGCCGTTCGAGCATCAACCGTCTCCGCTGTAGACGTACCGCTCCACCTCTCCGTGTATGCGACGAACGGTTGCGGCGGAGGGCGGCGGCGTGATGCGTGAGACGACGAGCGTGACCACGGCATTGGCCAGGATCGACCAGACGCCGGCGTGCAGGCCGAGCGGGTGGGGCAACAGATAGAGCGTGACGTAGAGGGAGGCCAGGCCAACGCCGATGCCGGAGAGGACGCCGGCTTTCGTGAGGAGCGCGCGGGTCGGGAAACAGACGCCGAGAACGGCCGGCATGAGCTGGAGCGCGCCCGCACCGGACAATGCGACGAGCATCACGAGGAAACCGGACGTCGTGACAGACAGTACATAGCCGATGCCGAGAAGGCCGAGCACGATGAAGCGACCCACCCTGATGTAGTGCGCGTGACTGGCGTCACGCGCGATGTACCGCTGATAGATGTCCCGGGTGAGTACGGTCATGTTCGAGTGGAGGATCGAGTCGAGCGTGGACATGGCCGCGGCGGTCGCGCCGGCCAGCACGATGCCCGTGATCCATGCCGGCGCGTAACGAAACAGCATTTCGGGAAAGATCCGGTCGGGCACGGCCAGATCGGGCATGGCGAGGGCGCCGCCGAGTCCGACCAGCGCGGCGGGGATGTAGATCGAGACGAGGTAGATCGGCGTTGTCGCCCCCAGCCATTTGAGCGTACGGCCCGAGATGGCCGTGTAGTAGCGGATCATGATGTGGGGCTGGAACACGATGCCGAAGGAGAGCACGACGGACATTCCGAACCACATTCCCGGCCGGAAGAACCCGTTCGGTCCGGGCAGCGAGAGGAGGTCCGGCCGTTGCGCCGCGACCTCACGGAACAGATTGAGCGGCCCGCCGAACAGTTCGTGGGCGAGCACGAGTCCGCCGACCCAGAGCGCGACGTACATCCACACGCTCTGGAGCACGTCGGTCCAGTAGACGGCGCGCAGGCCGCCGGCCATCAGGTAGGCGGCGGCCACGACGAGCAGGATCGCGGTTCCCAGCTCGAAGGAGACGCGACCGCCGGTGGCGACGTTGATGATGTAGCCGAGCCCCTGCGCCTGGACCTGGATGTACAAAATCGTGAAGACGACGGACACGACTGCCGTGACGACACGCACGGCTTCGCTCTGGTAGAAGTCGGCCAGCATGTCGGCGGGCGTCACGTAGCCGAACTTCTTGCCGAGCGCCCAGATCCGGGTGCCGAGCACCCACGTTGTCGCACCCGTCAGAATGGTCCACGTGCCCGCTTCCCAGAAACCGATGCCGTGGGTGTAGTAGAAGCCGCCCGATCCGAGGAACGCGAACGCCGAGTGGTATGTGCCGACCACGGTCAGGTACAGAACCACGAAACCGGCGCGCCGGCCGTACAGGAAGAAGTCCTCGATATCGACCGTCATCCGACGGTTGGACCAGATGCCGACGACGATCGTGAACACGATGTACGCCGCGATCAGGCCGGTCGCGACGATCCAGGGCTCCATCACCGATTCCGGAGGGCGGCCGCGACCAGCACGGCGATCAACGCGGCATACACGAGAAGCAGGTATGTGAAGAGGAACGGCATGCCGAGCAGCCACGGCTCGATGCGGTTGGCCAGCGCGAACACAATCGGCGGCTGGGCCAGCGCCATCAGCGCGACGAAGGCGGCCACGGTCAGCCGGCCGGCAAGGGTGCGAGGCACGAAGTGCGATGCGTAACGCGGATATTCATCGGATCCCGTCATCGTCGCCTGCACGGGCTGCGCTCGGCAGCGTTGGTGGAGTCGGACCGGCCAGGAACCCGGCGCGCGGCCAAGGTAAGCGCCGCGCGCCTATCGCGCACGCGTCCGGCCGGCGACTCCATCGGCGAGCGGGGCGGCTCGCGTTTGACGGACCGATCCTGCGGATTATTCCCGATTGCAGCATCAGCCGTTGGTGCGCATCCTGCATTGCGTGACAGCGAGGCGGGCTCAAACGGAGCACGCACCCATCACTCGATCAGATTGCAGGGAGGCAGCGAATGTCCGTAGCCAAGGTAACCGAGATCACCTCTTCGTCGACCACGAGCTTCGAGGACGCGATCAGCGATGGAATCAAGCGCGCGAGCAAGACGCTCGACAGGATCCAGGGCGCATGGATCAAGGAACAGAAGGTCGTCTGTGACGGCGAGAACATCACGGAGTTCCGCGTCACGATGAAGATCACGTTCGTACTGAAGTAGTCGGCGCGGGCCGGGCGGAGCGGGGAAGTCCGAGCGCTCGCTTCCGCCCGGCGCTGGCGCTCAGACGCCGGCGCTCGCTTCCCAGGATCGTATCCGGATTCCATCCGCGGCCGCATCGCGGACGACGCTGCGGAACCGCTCGCTGGCAGGCGAAGCATCGTGGGCCCGCTTCGCCTGCTCGTCCTCGAACACAGCCGTGACCAGGTAGTGGAAGCGGTTGTCCGCGTCACGGAATGACGCGACGAACCGCGTTCCGCGCTCCTCACGATCCGCGTGTCCGATCATTGCCCGGACGGCGGCTTCACATGCATCGGCGGCATCCGGCCGGCACACGAACTCGCAGGTCCGGAACAGGAACGTGGCGGCGCTGCCCGGCCTGGCTTCCGCTCGTCTCGTGTATGCCTGCAGCACCATTGCTCCTCGATCGTCGGCGGTGAAGACTGTCATCTTCAATACCGCGGGAAGGGGTCGCCGGGGCCAGCCCGCCGCAGCGGACAGCGCTGGCGAGCGGCCACCCGCATCCGCAGTGCAGTGGACGGCAAGTGCAGAACAGAACATCGAGGTCACCACCCGCCGCGGGCAGGCCGGCACAGAGCAGACAGACCAGTCACCGCCGCCGGCCGCTGCGTCCGGCTACGTGTCCGCTGCGCCCTGACCGCCAGCCGCTGCGTCATCGTTCAACCCGGTCCGCGGCCCGGCGATCTTTGTGAACGCCTTCTGTGCACGGGACGTATTCATTCCGGCAGTCTTCCTTGCGCCCGGGAACGGGCGGGCGTGCGGTCGGCGACGAGCGAAATGGGCAGCCACGACGGAAACGGCAGGGGTCAGGGCAGACGTGAACGGGGGTCGGATGGACGGCGCTGAAGGACGGGCCGCGGAGGAGGGTTCGCCTCGCGGCAGGCTCGCTGTCTGGCTGATCCCGTTCTTCTTCTGGTCGCTACCCGCGCTGCTCACCACCAAGGTCGTGATGGTCGAGCGGGACCTCACGTTCCTGCAGGCGTTCCTGACCGAGGGCGTCGGCTGGATGATGTGGGCTGTTGCGACGCCGGGGATTCTGGCACTGATCCGGTGCCTTCCGATCGACCACCGGCTCCGCCAGCGCAACATCGCGATCCACGCGGGCGCGGGCTTCGCCATGGGCGTTGCGACCGGTTGCCTGCCGATCCTGCTGGCACCGCTGTTCGACGTGCCCGGTCTCCAGGAATCGCTGCCGGACAACATCGTGGCATTCCTCGTTGTCTGGGGCTTCTTCGGTCTGCTCTTCTACGCTGCGCTGGCTGCGGTGGGCATCGCGCTGGACTATCATCGGCGACTGCGAGAGCGCGAACTGGCGGCCAGCCGGCTTGAAGCCCAACTCGTCGAAGCCCGTCTCAACGCGTTGCGGGTTCAGCTCCAGCCGCATTTTCTGTTCAACGCACTGAACTCGGTATCGATGCTCGTACGTCAGGGCGACGCGTCGACGGCCGTACGGATGGTCGCCCGACTGAGCGACCTGTTGCGCTACGTACTGGACGGCGACGGCGAGAGCATGGTGCCGCTGCGCGCCGAGATCGATTTCGTCAGCCGCTACCTCGAGATCGAACAGTTGCGGTTCCGCGACCGCATGTGCGTCAGCATCGAAGTCGATGACGCCGTCAAGGACGCGATGGTCCCGAGTCTGCTGTTGCAGCCACTCGCCGAGAATGCGGTCCGCCACGCAGTCGCGGCCCGCGCTGCTCCCACGACGATCGCACTGGAAGCACGTGCCGCCGGCGACCAGCTCGAGATCCGGCTGTCTGATGACGGTCCGGGTCTGCCGGACCCGTTCGACGAAGACGAGTGCGAGGGCATCGGCCTGGCGAACACGCGTTCGAGGATGGCGTACACATACGGCGACGATGCGACGTTGACCATCCTCGCCGCGCGGGGTGGCGGCACGGAGATCCGGCTGAGCCTGCCTGTGCGGCGGAACGGAACCGGGCGTGCCTGAGATCCGGGCCCTGATCGTAGACGATGAGCCGGTCGCCCGGGCCGGCATCCGCAAGTTGCTCGGCGAGGATGAGGACATCATCGTGGTCGGCGAGGCAGGGACAGGGAGTGCGGCGATCGACGCGATCCTCGAGCACGAGCCGGACCTGTTGTTCCTCGACATCCAGATGCCCGAGATGAACGGGTTCGACGTGCTGGCGGCCATCGGTCCGGACACGGTACCGGCAGTCGTATTCGTCACCGCATACGACCAGTTCGCGGTGCGCGCATTCGAGGTCGAGGCGCTCGACTATTTGTTGAAGCCGTTCGATGACGAACGGTTCGCCAACGTGCTCGGCCGCGCGAAGCAGCATCTGGCTCGTGCGCGCGAACACGGCCTTGCAGACCGCCTGGAGTCGCTCCTCAGCGCCTGGGAATCGCGCCGGGAATCTGGCGGTCGCGGTTCCCGTGACGGCGCCATCAACGCGCTGGCGACGGAGTCCGGGATCCGGCAGCCGGCTCGCAGATCGCGCTGGATCACACGCATCATCGTACGCGGCGGCGGTCGCGTCTTCTTCCAGCCGGTCGAGGACGTCGACTGGATCGAGGCGGCCGACTACTACGCTCGCCTCCACGTCGGCCCGAAGACGCACCTGGTGCGTGAGGCACTGACCGCGCTCGAGGACCAGCTCGATCCCGCGAGGTTCCTGCGCGTGCACCGCTCGGCGATCGTGAATGTGTCACGCGTGTCTGCGCTGCGCCCGGATTGGCGCAATCGCCACGAGATTCTGCTGCACGACGGTACGGTCGTTCCGCTCAGCCGTGGTCGCAAAAAGGCGGTCGAGCGTCTTCTCAGCCGCGCGCGCTGAGGGCGTCCGGCGGCTTCCTGCCATCGAAGAACGCGCGCAGGTTTTCCACCACACGCATTCCCATGGCCGTTCGTGTCTCGAGCGTTGCACTGCCGATGTGCGGCAGGAGCACGACGTTCGGCGCGTCCAGCAGTTCGCGGCGCACAGCCGGTTCGCCGTCGAAGACATCGAGCCCCGCGCCCGCGATGCGGCGTTCGCCGAGCGCCGCCACGAGCGCGGCCTCGTCGACGATCCCGCCCCGCGCCGTGTTGATCAGGAAGGCATCGCGTCGCATCAGGCCGAGTTCACGTTCGCCGATCAGATGCCGCGTGTCGGCTGTGGCGGGCGCATGAATCGAAATGATGGTGGCCTCGCGCAGCAGATCATCGAGATCGCGCTGTCGTGCACCGACATCTTCCGTGATGTCGGGCGAGGGCGGTGTCCGTGTCGCGAACAGGATGCGCATACCGAAGCCGTGGTGCGCGCGTCGGGCGACGGCCTGGCCGATGCGGCCGAACCCGATGATGCCGAGTGTCCTTCCGGTCACCCGTGCGCCGAGCATGTGAGTCGGTGTCCAGCCGGTCCACTTGCCCCCGCGCAGCTCGCGCTCCGCCTCGCCCATCCGCCGCAGGACGGCGAGCATCAGGGCGATCGTCAGGTCCGCCGTGCAGTCCGTCAGCACGTCGGGCGTATTGGTGACGGTGATGCCGTGGGTCGCGGCCGCGGCCAGGTCGATGTGGTCCGTGCCGACGCCGTAGTTGGCGATGATGCGGACGCGGACCGGTTCGACCGTGAAAATGCCCGTGGCGAGTCGGTCGCCGACCGTGGGCACGAGTGCGTGGGCCTCGCGCATGGCTGTGCGCATGCGGTGGTCATCGAAGGCGACATCGCGCTCGTTCAGCCGCACGTCGAATCGCTCCTCGAGCGCTCGCTCGACCGGCGCTGGCAGGCGGCGAGTCACGATCACTTTCGGTCTGGCGCTCATTCGATCCGTGTCAGGAACCGTGCCGTTCGTTCGCGGCGGAGCTTGTCCGGCCCGCGGCCGCGATGCAAGGCCGCCGGCGGCGGGCCCGTCCCCGACCCTCGCCGCCCGCCGTGTCGCCTGCTATTGTGTCCGCGTTACGATTGGCGCAGGGGACCACACTCGCAGTCAGCGATGAGGCCACAATAGTCGAATGGCACAGGCACACTTTTCCAGGGAAACGTTCTCGTTTCTGAGCGACCTGAAAGCGAACAACAGCCGCGACTGGTTCCAGGCGAACAAGGACCGGTACCGCCAGCATGTGCAGGAGCCGGCAGTCCGGTTCGTAACCGATTTCGCGTCGATGCTCGGCAGGATGAGCGGCCGTTTCCGTGCGGACCCGCGGCCTGTTGGCGGCTCGATCTTCCGGATCCATCGTGACACCCGGTTCTCGACAGACAAGTCACCGTACAAAACGCATCTCGGCATACAGTTCAGGCACGAAGCGGCAAAGACGGCACACGCGCCCGGCTTCTATCTGCACATCGAACCGGGCACCAGTTTCGTTGGCCTGGGCATCTGGCATCCGGATGGTCCCGCCACGAAGAGCATCCGCACGCACATCATCGAGAATCCGGCCGGCTGGAAGAAGGCGGTCGGTGGCAAGCGGTTCCGCGACCGGCTCGAGCTGGCAGGCGACTCGCTCGTTCGCCCGCCGCGAGGCATCGACGCGGATCACCCGCTGATCGACGACCTCATGCGCAAGGATTTCATTGCGACGACGACGTTGACGAAGAAGGCCGTGCTGGAGCCCGGCTTCATCGGCGAATTCGCAGCCGTCTGCAGCGCCGGCTCGCCACTCGTGAAGTATCTCTGCGAGGCACTGGCTCTGCCATACTGAACCGAGGCGGCGTCCGCACGCCGTCGCCCGCAAGCGCCCATTCATTGCGCCTGCGGCCGTGCCGACCGATCAGCACCGGAGACCGAACGGAATGCCGCCGGACCGTGAGTTCCTGCTCGACCTGTATCGTACGGCCGTGAGCGCGGTCGAACCGGCCCGTGCACTGAGTGCAGCACTCGACAGGGACGCCGCATCAGAAGGTGCCGGCCGGACCTGGATCATCTCGCTCGGCAAGGCCGCCTACTCGCTCGCGGCCGGCGCCGTGGCGTGGCTCGACGAACACGGTCAGGAACCGGCCGGCGGCGTGATCGTTTCATCGGAGCAGGCGACACCACCGCATTCCTCGCTCACCACGGTGGTCGGCGACCACCCGCTGCCCGGTCCTCGTTCGTTGCACGCCGCCGAAGTGCTCGAGGAGACGGTGCGCGTGATCCCGCCATCGGATGACGTCTGGGTCCTGCTGTCAGGTGGCACCACGAGCCTGCTCGGCTCACCCGTGCGCGGTATCACCGACGCGGATCTGCGCCTGACCTACGAGACCATGCTTCGTTCCGGCCTCGACATCCACGACATGAACCGCGTTCGCAAGCGCATCAGCCGCTGGGGCGGCGGCCGGCTGGCGGTCGCTCTGGCGCACGTCGACGTCCGCGTCTTCATCCTGTCGGATGTCGTGGGTGACGATACGACGATTGTCGGGTCCGGCCCCTGTTCGCCGGACAGGACGACGGCGCAGAAGCTGCGCGCCCGACTCGCAGCGGCGGGCATGCTCGAACGACTTCCAGCTGCGGTCACCGACATCATCGATCGTACGGAACGTGGCATGCTGCCGGAGACGCCCAAGCCGGGAGCGCCCGCGTTTCGTACAGTGACCGAGCACGTGATCGGGAGCAACGCGACGGCGGTCGCGGCGGCGGCCGCGGCCGCGGAGGCAGCGGGCCTGATCGTGCGCCACAAGCGGACCCCGCTCAGCGGTGATGCGGCGCACCTTGGCCACCTCATCGGCAGGCGGATGGTCGGCGAGATTGAACGGGGATCGGAACCGACGTGTTTCGTCGCTGGTGGTGAAACGACCGTTACGCTCGACGAGTCCACCGGCCGCGGCGGCCGCTGCCAGGAACTCGCACTCGCCGCGGCCCGCGTTCTCGATGGGGCCACCGGTGCGCGTATCACGCTGCTCGCCGCCGGAACCGACGGCCGCGATGGCCCGACCGACGCAGCCGGCGCGATTGTCGACCAGGACACGTGGCAAGCGATCCGCGAGGCCGGCCGCGATCCGTTACGCGACCTCGAAAACCACGATTCGGGAACAGCGCTCGAATCCGTCAATGCGCTGATCCGTACCGGCCCGACCGGGACCAACGTCAACGACGTGCTGTTCGTCATCGTCCGGCCCGCAGACTGACCCGCCGCCGTCAGCCGGCCGGATCGTGCTGGTCGAGGACCTCCCGGATCCGGCGAGTCAGAATCGCCGGCGTGAACGGCTTCTCCAGGAACTGTGCGTCCTGGAGCGCAATTCCCTGCTGTGAGATGACGTCGTCGGTGTACCCCGACATGAACAGGTAGGGCACGCCGGGATTCGTTCGTGCTATCGTCTCGATGAGCTGCCGTCCATTCATGCCCGGCATGATGACATCCGTGAGCACGAGGTCGATGTCCTCGCCGTGTTCGCGCACCTGCTCGAGCGCGTCCTCGCCGTTCTTCGCCTCGATGACGTTGAAGCCGGCGGAGCGCAGCGTACGCACCGCGAGCGTTCGGACCATCTCGTCGTCTTCGACCAGCAGGATGGTCTCGTCACCGCGCTTCGCTTCGGGGCGCTGCACCGCCGCCGCCACAGGCGTGACCTCGGCGGTGCGCGGCAGGTAGACCGTGAATGTCGAGCCCCGCCCGACCTCCGAGTCGAGCACGATGTGGCCACCGCTCTGCTTCACGATACCGTACACCGTGCTGAGCCCGAGACCCGTGCCGGGCCCCTGCTCCTTCGTTGTGAAGAACGGCTCGAAAATGCGTGCGCGCAATTCCTCGGGAATACCCGGTCCGGTGTCCGTCACGCTGAGCGTCACGTACTCTCCGGGCGGCGGCTGGTAATCCGCCGCGGAGTGAGACGGCGGCGTGTCGTCCTGCAGCACCTCGCTGCTCACGGCGATCTCGATGCTGCCGCCAGCAGGCATGGTGTCGCGCGCGTTCACGACCAGATTCACGATGACCTGCTCCATCTGGCCCGGGTCGGCGCGGACCGAACCGTGCGCCCCGGTTACGCGAGTCGTGAGAATGATGTCCTCGCCCACGATCCGGCGCAGCATCACTTCGACTATCGAAACGACGTCAGCGAGGTCCAGGACACGAGGCTGCATCACCTGTCGCCGGCTGAAGGCCAGCAACTGGCGAGTCAGAGCGGCCGCCCGATTCGCGGCCTGCTCGATCTGCTCTGCATCCGCCCGCCGCACATCACCTTCCGGAAGGGCCGACAGCAGAAACGAGACGTATGCCTGGATGCCCGTCAGCAGATTGTTGAAGTCGTGCGCCACGCCGCCGGCCAACCGGCCGACCGCTTCCATCTTCTGCGATTGCAGGAACTGTTCCTCGAGGCGGCGGCGGCCCGTCACATCCTGCAGTATGGCAACCACCGCCTTGACCGTGTGGCCGCTATCGAATTCGGGGAACGCTCGCCACTGGAAGTGGTGCGGCGTGCCCTCGTGGTCCGCCAGTTCGAACTCGTCATCGCTCGGTTCGCCGGTCGCGAAGACCGCTGCGATCGCGCCTGTCATCGTGGCCGCCGTCTCGACCGGCAGGCCGATGTCACCCGGCAGCCTCCCGATGATCGCGTCCGCGCCGACGCCGAAGAACCGCTCGCAGTTCGGTGTAATGTACTCGTAGCGGCCGTCCCGGTCGTGGCGAGCGATCACGTCGGGCGTGTTCTCGACGATCAGGCGGTACCGCTCCTCGGTCTGGCCCAGGGCAGTCTTCGCCTCCCATAGGGCCGTGACATCGGTGAACGCGACCAGGACGCCCGTCGGCTGGTCGTCGGCCGGCGCGAACAGCGGCCTTGCATGCACCAGGATCCTCGCCTCGCGCGGGCCCCGCGCGTACCGCAGGATCACGTCGTCCACCGAACGGCCCGTCTTCAACGCGACGGTTGCCGGAAACTCCGAACTCGGCATCGCCGTTCCATCCTCGCTCCGGAAGCGCCAGCGGTGGTCCGACAGGGAGCGGTCCCGCAGATCCGCTATCGGCAGGCCGAGTATACGGGCGGCAGCAGGATTGACTTCCGTCGGCCGCATGAGCGAGTCGTAGTAGATGACGCCCTGTGCAAGGTTCTCGAACAGCGACCAGTGACGCTGCTCGACCGCGAATTGCGCCTGTTGCACTTCGCGCAACTGCGTCACATCCGTGTGGAGCCCCAGGAACCGTGCCGGACTGCCGCCGTCGTCCCTGGCCACTACCCGGCCCGACGTCCGGAACCAGCGGATCACGCCCCGGCGAGTACCGATCCTGTACTCGTGCTCGAACGAATCGCGCCGGCCCATGCTCACATCCTGCCAGAGGATGCGGAGCCGGTGGGCATCATCGGGCAGCACGCGTGACAGCCAGCGGTCGATCGGTTGGCTGCCGTCCGGAAAGCCATCTCCGAAAACCTCTGCCAGGTTCACGGAGTGGATGATCATCTGGCCCGAAAGGTCCACTTCGAACATGCCCTGACGTGTTGCCTCGAGCGCAAGCTCGAGCCGCTTGTTCGCCTCCCGCAACGATTGCTCGTCCTGCTCCTGCGTCGTGACGTCACGCGCGACGCCGACGACACGGGTCGGCCGACCCTCGTGGTCGTGCATGAAAACGTTGATGATGCCGACCCAGATCACGTTGCCATCCCGATGCAGCCAGCGCATCTGACGGTGCTCGAGCGGCCCCGTCTCACCCGAAGCCAGACGCTCCAGCACAGCCGTCCGGTCCTCCGGGTGCATCAGGCGCATGAGCGCTTCCGGATCGCCGTAGAACGTCGATGGCGTGTGGCCTGTCAGCCTTTCAATGGCCGGGCTGACGAACTCACACACGATATCCGGCTGAAGCTTGATCCTGTAGAAGACATCGTCGGACTTCGCGACGAGTCGCTCGAGCCAGTCCTCCGTGGCGGCAGGCCGCGGGTGCGTGACCGTGAGCGTCCCGGCAACCTTGCCATCGCGGTTTCGAACGGGTGACACGACGAGATTGACAGTGATCGCATGACCATCGCGATGGAGGCGCTGCGTCTCGTACGGACCGACTGTCTCGCCGGCAACCACCCGCTCGCGCAGCGCGTCCGCCTCCGCAACGAGGTCGCGCGGCACGAGGACGGACGAGTGGTGGCCAACGATCTCCCAACGCGAATGGCCATACTGCGCCTGCGCTTGAGCATTCCAGGTCAGGACGACACCAACGGCGTTCTCACCGTGAGTCGCAAGGGTGAGTGCGTCTACTGCGGCGGCCCCGAAATCACTTTCTGATTCGAACCCCGATTCCATCTCGCGCCATGCGGACGAATCGTCACGCTTGCCGATTGGGTCTCCATTCGCCGAGGTTGACAGCGAGTGGCGGAATACCACCGTATTCCATTATGTGGCAAACGGCGCTGTGCCGGAAGGGCTTTCGTGAAAGGTCCGGCGCAGCCAACGGATTGTCCTGTGCCGCACAGGGCGGCCCGGCGACCGGCATCGAACGGGAGCGGACGAGCATGAAGGGTAGTTCGAGGGAGGAGCGCGACGCGCCGCTCGAGATGAGCGGTGCGGAGTTCAGGGCCGCCGGCCACCGGCTGGTGGACGAGATCGGTGACTTTCTGGAGGCGATGCCGGCGGGTCCGGTGACGGGCGTTCGAACGCCCGCCGGGCTGCAGGCCATGCTCGGTCCGGGCGCATTGCCGGAAACGGGCGAAGATCCGGGCGATCTGGTCGCAGAAGCGACGCGGCTGCTCATGGCGAACTCGTTGTTCAACGGGCACCCCCGGTTCTTCGGCTTCATCACGTCATCGGCGGCTCCAATCGGTGCACTGGCGGACATGCTGGCATCGGCGGTCAATCCGAATCTGGGCGGCTGGATTCTTTCGCCTGTGGCCAGCGAGATCGAACGACGAACGGTCCGCTGGATCGCGCAAATGACAGGGTATCCGTCCGACGCGGGTGGCCTGCTGGTAAGCGGCGGCAATGTCGCGAATTTCGTCGGGTTCTGGGTTGGCCGGCGAGTTCGCTCGCCGTGGAACCTGCGTGAGGATGGTCTCGTCGAGGGTGGCAGGCAGGGCAGGGTGTACGCATCCCGAGAGACACATACATGGGTGCAGAAGGCGGCCGATCTGTCGGGCCTCGGGACGAACGCGATCCGATGGATCGAGACTGATGCGGCCGGTCGCATGGACGTAACGGCGCTGAGACATCGCATCGAATCGGACATGGCGGCCGGTGACCTGCCGCTCATCGTCGTGGGGACGGCGGGCTCCGTCAGCACGGGGGCCATCGACCCGCTCGGGCAAATCGCCGACATCGCGGCCGAACACGGATTGTGGTTCCACGTGGACGGTGCGTATGGCGCGCCGGCAGCAGTGCTTCCGGAAGCGTCGCCCGACCTGCGCGCACTCGAGCGCGCCGACTCGATCGCGATCGACCCGCACAAGTGGTTGTACGCGCCGCTCGAAGCCGGCTGCACGCTCGTCCGCGACGCGACGGCGTTGCGCGACACGTTCAGCTACCACCCGCCCTATTATCCCGACGAGTTGGAAGCGGCGGACAATGCGCCGATCTACTACCACGAATATGGCCCGCAGAACTCGCGCGGGTTCCGGGCACTCAAGGTCTGGCTGGGCATGCGCCAGGTCGGGCGCCAGGGCTACGTCGACATGATCCGCGACGACATCGCCATGGCCAACGCGATACACGAAGGCGCCCGGTCCCATCCCGAACTCGAGGCTTTCACGATCGGCCTCAGCATCGCAACATTCCGCTACATGCCAGCAGACCTCGACGCTGAAGCGGAGGGCGCGGCTGACTACGCCGACGGATTGAATCGCACGATCCTCGAGCGCATGCAGAACGGCGGAGAAGCATTCGTCTCGAACGCCGTGATCAGCGGGCGCTACGCGCTGCGGGCCTGTGTCGTCAATTTCCGGACCGGACCGGCCGACGTCGACGCGCTGATCGAACTCGTCGTCCGGCTCGGCAGGGCAGCGGACGCCGAACTGCGGCCGGCCGCGCTCCGCGGCGCGGCGGTCCCATGATGTCCGGGAAACGTGTCGCTCGTCAGCCGGAGGAACCTGTGTCCCATCGAATCGTCCCGTCGGTACTCTTCGCACCGATACTCGCGTTGGTCGCCGCCTGTACCGTGGCGCCATCACCGGATGTCACGACAGGGCAGGACGGCGTGAGCGATGTCGGGCCTGTCGAGTTCCCGTCGTCGAACCGGCCGGATGTGCGCGGCACGGTCGGCGCCGTTTCCTCCGATCACCCGCTCGCGAGTGCGGCCGGATACGACGTGTTGCGGAACGGCGGCAACGCCGTCGACGCCGCGATCACGATGGCGGCCGTACTGGCTGTCGTACGGCCTCACATGAACGGCGTCGGCGGTGACGCGTTCGCCATCTTCTACGATGGCCGGACCGGCGAAGTCACCGGCATGAACGGCAGCGGCCGGACCGGCGAGTTGGCCACGCCCGGGTTCTTCGACTCCGACAATGGCCAGGCGAGCATCCCGCAGTCGGGCGCGGGAAGCGTCAGTGTACCGGGCACGGTGGCGGCCTGGGCCGACGTCCTGGACCGGTTCGGCACGATCTCGCTGGCGGATGCGCTCGCTCCCGCGATCCGCTACGCGCGCGACGGGTTCCCGGTGTCGACTCGTCTGGCCGCCGACTTCGAGGACCAGGGCGGCTCCCTCAACGAGGCCGGCCGCGGCCTCTATCTGCCCGGCGGCAGCGCGCCGCCCGTCGGTAGCCTGCTGCGCAATCCCGAACTCGCGGCCACGCTCGAACGCATCGCCGCACAAGGCAAGGCCGGCTTCTACGAGGGCGACGTTGCGCAGACTCTGGCTTCGTTCATCGAAGCGGAAGGCGGGTACCTCAGGCCGGCTGATTTCGCCGGGCACACCACCACGTGGGTCGAGCCGATCTCGGCAAGCTATCTCGGCCATGTGTTCCTGGCGCTGCCGCCCAACACGCAGGGCATGGCCCAGCTCACGCAGATGCGGATCGCCGAACACTTCGATCTCGCCGCGATGGGCCAGAACTCGGCGGACTACCTGCACACGCTCATCGAAGTGAAGAAGCTCGCGTTCGCCGACCGCGACGTATGGGCCGTCGATCCCGAGTTCACCGACATCCCGCTCGACCGGCTGATGGCCGACGAATATCTCCGCGGTCGGGCATCGCTCGTCGACCCGGCCGTTGCCGCAACCAATGTCGAAGCCGGCATTGGACCGCCCACAGCAGTCGTAACCGGGGCCGGCAATGCCGATGGTTCGGGCGACACGGTCTACCTCACCGCCGTCGACGGCCAGGGCAACGCCGTCAGCTGGATCCAGAGCCTGTTCGCCGGATTCGGATCCGGACTCCTCGAACCGACCACGGGCGTCGTGCTCCAGAATCGCGGGGCGCTGTTCACTCTGGAGGAGGGTCACCCCAACGTGGTCGCGCCCGGCAAGCGGCCGTACCACACGCTCACTCCGGCCATGGCGCTCGGGGCTGACGGCTCGCTCGCGTTCACCCTCGGTACGCCCGGCGGAGACTCGCAGACGCAGAGCCTCCTTGCCATCGTGAACAACCTGCTCCTCTTCGGCATGACCCCGCAGCAGGCCGTCGAGGCGCCCCGCTACCGCAGCTACGCCGATACGCGCGTCGATCTCGAGGACCGCATCCCCGCCGAGGTCCGCGCCGCACTGCTTCGCCGCGGACACGACGTCCGTGTCGTGCACGGCTGGACCGCGACATTCGGCGGCGCCCAGATGATTCGTATCGAGCCCGGCTCCGGCACGATCACGGTCGCGTCCGATCCACGGAGGGAAGCCTACGGAATCGCGTACTGAGCGCTGGACTGGTGGTTCGTCGGTGACGAGCCACTCTGGCGTGCTTCAGTTCGCCAGGCCGTTCCGCAGTATCTGTTCGACTGCCTCCGCGAAGATGTCGACTTCCTGGATGCGCGTGTACACGTTCGGTGTGATGCGCAGTCCGCGATACTCGTCGTGTACGATGGGCGTGATGAAGATGCGTCGAGTCGTCCAGAGGTGGTTGGCGACGGCGGCCGGTTCGAGGCCTTCAATCTCCATGTTGGCAAGGCCGCAGGACATCTCGGGGTCGAACGATGTGTGCAGCCGGATCCGCGGCTGGCCTTCCAGGCGTCGCATCCACCGGTCCCTCAGGTAACGTAGCCGCTCGGCCTTGCGTTCGGCGCCGATGCCCTCGTGAAACGCGAGCGCTTCGGCGATCGCGTTGTGATTGGCCGCGGGATGCGTTCCAATCTCCTCGAACTTCCGGATGTTGGCGTCCATGCTCGGAGGTGCTGCCATGAGCGGCCAGATGTCGGCGATCTTCTCGCGGCGCACGTATAGGAACCCGGTGCCATGGGGAGCGAGCAGCCACTTGTGCAGGCTGGTTCCATAGTAATCGCATTCGAGGTCGTCGCGACGGAAAGGAAAGTGCGCGTACGCGTGGGCGCCGTCCACGATGACTTCGATGTTGCGCTCGCGGGCCATGCGGACGATGTCGCGGATCGGGAAGATCTGCCCCGTCAGGTTGGTGATGTGGCAACAATGGATGACCTTCGTGCGCGGTCCGATGGCCCGCTCGAAGCGGTCGACGAGGTCCTGCATGGATGGAGCCGGCACGGGAAAAGAGATCTTCTTCAGCGTGATGCCCTCGCGGCGAGCGCGCTGCTCCCACGTCGTCAGCATGCGGCCGTAGTCCTGATTCGTGGTCAGCACTTCGTCGCCGGGTTCGAGATGCATGCCGAGCTGCACGATCTCGAGTGCCTCGGATGCGTTGCGGGTGATCGCCATTTCCTCGGGATCGCAGCCGAAGTTCCTCGCCAGCTGGTGACGAACGCTCTCGATCTGCGGCTCGACGAGCTGCCACATCGACCAGGCCGGCGCCTCGTTCGAGATCGCCAGATACCTCGCCATCGCTTCCTGCACCACACGCGGTGACGGGCTCACGCCGCCGTTGTTCAGGTTGATGATCGTGCGGTCGACGGTGAACGCGCGCTGGATCTCCTCCCAGAAGTCCTCGTCCTGCGCGACTTCCCGGGCGGATCGATCATCGACGAACCGTGTCGCACTCTCGACCACACGGCTCCAGTCGTTGCTGAACGCGGGATTGACCATGACGCCGCCGGCGAAGAGCCGGCCGATGAAATCGCGGCGAGAGGACATGGACGGCCTCCGGCAGGGTGGTTGTGTGGAAGGGACGGGCGTCGCCAATGGGCGGTGCGCCAGAGTGGCTCGTCACCCGGGCTCATCGGGCCGCGGGTGGTCTGGTCGTCCGCAATATAGGCGACGATGCGGGTTCCCGCTCTGGCGTCGATCCCGTCTGCCCTGGTCCGTTCACACGCCGCCCGCCACGTGAAGCACGTCGGTCAGAAGCCACCACACGCCGACCAGCAGAATGCAGCCGGGTACGACGAAGCGGAGCCAGAGATAGAGCAGGCGGGGTGCGGGCGTACCGTGTCGCGCGAGCTGCTCGAGTGCGACGGATCGCTGGATCGACCAGCCCACGGCCAGCACGCTCAGCAATGCGCCCAGCGTCTGCATGCCGGACCCGAACGTGAGGTCCCATGGCACGAAGATGCGCATGTTGATCATGGGTGGCAGAGACAGTATGAAGACGATCGGCAATACGGTCGCGATCGCCCGCCGCCGCGTAAGTCGGGTATTGTCCGTGACGCCGACAATGACGACCTCGAAGGCGGCAATGTCGGACAGCAACGCCACGGCGAACAGGCCGGCGAAGAACATGGTGGCGAAGATGGCGCCTGCCGGTATGGCCGCGAATACGCGTGGCAGCGTATCGAAGATGAGGCCGGGGCCGCTGCCGGGTTCGAGACCGAGGGCGAACACGGCCGGGAAGATGGCGAGACCGGCGAGGAGCCCGGCAAGCGTATCGGCGCCGGCGGTGAAGAAGGCACTGCGCGCGAGCTTCTCGGAATCGGACAGGTAGGAGCCGTAGACGACCATGAACACGCCGCCGAGTCCGATCGAGAAAACGACCTGTCCGAGGGCCGCGACCATGACCGATCCCGTGAGTCCGGACAGGTCGAACTTGAACAGGTACCAGTGCACGCCGGCCGCGGCGCCCGGCAGAGTCAGACCACGCACGATCAGGATGACGAGGATGACCGAGAGCGCCGGTATGACGAGGCGGCTCATGGCTTCGATGCCTCCGCGCAATCCACGGGACAGAACGACCGATGCGCAGCCGAGCACTGTCAGCGTGCAGGCAATCTGCAGCAGGAACGACGTGGTGGCGAATCCCTGCGCTGGCGGCAGGACGCTGGCGGCGTTGAACGCCGGCAGACCGATTGCGCTGAGCAGGCTCGCGACGGCGTGCGCGAGCACCCAGCCTACCGCGTTGGTGTAGTATGCGCTCGACGCAAGCATGATCACGAACAGGAACCAGCCGATCGCGCGGCCGAACGGCATGCCGGCGCGCTCGAACGCGCCGACGGTTCCCCGTCGAGTGTGCCGGCCGAGCGTCCACTCGGCCATGAGGCCGGGCACGCCGATGACCACCACGACGAGCAGGTAGAAGAGGACGAAAGCGGCGCCGCCGAACTGGCCGACCAGGTAGGGAAACCGCCAGAAGTTGCCCAGACCGACCGCCACGCCGACCATTGCCAGCACGGCCGCAATGCTGGACGTGAACGTGGCCCGTGTCGCGTCGGCGGGGCTCGGCTCCGCGCTCACCTGCCCGGAAGCCCGGCACGGGGCGCACCGGCCGCTCGTGCTGCACGTGGCCGGTCGCAGTCACCGGGCGCAGTACGGATCGACGTTGATCTCATCGGCATGACAGGCGCCTCCCGGCTCTGCACGGTCCGCGGTCGGTTCCAGCCGCGGTATCGCCTGACAGCGCGGGCAATCGAACGTGGCGACCCGCCAAGGTACAGGAACGCCGGGCAGCTTTCCACCGGGCACGGTTCCGGGCCGGCTGTCCCCCGGGCGGCGAGGGCGCCACGCGGCACCATCGCCGCGGCTGTCGGCTCGGCCATGTCGCATGAGGCGCGCGGGTGTTGCCACCGGGCCACGGTCCGGGGCAATGCAGTGGCGGCTGCGCCACATCCTCGCATTCCGCGAGAGCGGGACCGCCCGCTCGACCGGCGGTTGGAGGCCGGATCGGGCCGGGCATGAGTGTTGCACGGCGGAGCCATGAAATCGGAGCACCGGAAACAGCGCAAAGAGGCTCTTGCCGGGCCATCGACAGCGATCCGGCTCTCCCGTCCATTCGTCGGCGTGGGATCGACAGTGACTGAGCGAGAGATCGATCGGGTGTCGGGCATGCACAACGGGAACGGGCCAACCGGTCCCTCCGGACCAACATGGATTCTCGGGATATCCGCGTTCTACCACGACAGTGCCGCATGCCTCGTGCGTGACGGCGAGATCGTGGCAGCGGCGCAGGAAGAGCGTTTCACACGGAAGAAGGGCGACGCCTCGTTTCCGACGAACGCCGTCGAATACTGCCTGCGCCAGGCGGGGATCAAACTCGAAGACATCGATTTCGTCGGCTTCTACGACAAGCCCCTTCTCAAGTTCGAACGGATCCTCGAAACGTACCTGGGTCTGGCGCCACGCGGGTTCCGCTCGTTTCTCAAGGCGGGTCCGCTCTGGATCAAGGAGAAGCTCTACCAGGACAAGCACATTCGTGATGCGCTCGACTGGAAGGGTCCGCTACTGTACGCCGAGCATCACGAATCGCACGCGGCCAGCGCGTTCTTTCCATCACCGTTCGATGAAGCCGCGATCCTCACGATCGATGGTGTCGGCGAATGGGCGACTGCGTCGATGGGTGTGGGCCGTGGCGGGGACCTCGAGATCATCAAGGAGCTGCACTGGCCCGATTCGGTCGGCTTGCTGTATTCCGCCTTCACGTACTACACCGGCTTCAAGGTCAACTCGGGCGAGTACAAGGTCATGGGACTCGCACCGTACGGCGAGCCGAAGTACGTCGACCTGATCTACCGCGAACTCGTCGATCTGCGTGACGACGGCTCGTTCACGCTCAACCAGAAGTACTTCAACTATCTCGGCGGGCTCACGATGACGAGCGCCGCATTCGACGAGGTGTTCGGCGGTCCTCCACGGGAGCCCGAATCAAGGCTGACTCAGCGGGAGATGGACCTGGCCCGGTCCGTACAGGAAGTGTGCGAAGAGATCATGCTTCGCACGGTGCGAACGCTGCACCGTGAAACCGGTCTGGACAACCTGTGCATGGCCGGTGGCGTCGCGCTGAACTGCGTTGGCAATGGCCGGATCCTGCGCGAGGGGCCGTTCCGCAACATCTGGATCCAGCCGGCCGCCGGCGATGCGGGCGGCGCACTGGGCGTCGCATCCCTGATCTGGCACCGCCACTGCGGGAAGCCGCGTGTCGTCGAACCTGGCCGTGATGCAATGAAGGGCGCTTACCTCGGTCCGGCGTTCGAGCCTGACGAGATCGAGTCGTTTCTGAAGCGGCAGAACGCACCGTATGAGCGGCTCGATCGCGATGAACTGACCGAGACGGTCGCCAATCTGCTGGCGAACGAGAACGTCGTCGGCTGGTTCGACGGCCGCATGGAGTTCGGACCGCGAGCGCTCGGCGCCCGCAGCATCCTGGGCGATCCGCGTTCGCCGCGCATGCAGGCGCAGCTGAACCTGAAAATCAAGTTCCGCGAGAGCTTCCGGCCGTTCGCGCCGAGCGTGCTCCGCGAGCGGGTGAGTGACTGGTTCGAGATGGACGTCGACTCGCCATACATGCTGCTCGTAGCTCCCGTGAAAGAGGAACGGCAGATCCCGATGGCCGACGACCAGCGCGCGCTCTGGGGCATCGATCTGCTCAACGTTCCGCGGTCCGACATCCCGGCCGTAACACACGTCGACTACTCGGCCCGCGTCCAGACCGTGCACCGGGAAACCAACCCGAACTACTACGACCTCATCCGTGCGTTCGAGCAGAAGACAGGGTGCGGCGTCATCGTCAACACCTCGTTCAACGTGCGCGGCGAGCCGATCGTCTGTACGCCGGAAGATGCCTACCGCTGTTTCATGCGGACCAAGATGGACTATCTCGTGCTGGGCCCGTTTCTGCTCGGCAAGGAGTCTCAGGGAGAATGGCAGGAGACCACGGACTGGCGTCTCGAGTTCCAGCTCGATTGACGCCGGCGGAAGGCCGCAAGTTCGCGTTCACGGTTGGCCTCGCGTTCCTCGCGCTCGCCGCACTGCTGCGGTGGCGAGGCGTCGGCACGACCGCGCTCGTTCTGGCAGGTATCGGTGCACTGCTCCTTGCCGCCGGCCTGCTCGTGCCGGCCCGGCTCGGGCCCGTGCAGCGCGCGTGGATGGGCCTGGCCCTGGCCATCTCCCGCGTGACCACACCCATCATCATGGGCATCCTATATTTCGGTGTACTCACTCCGGCCGGCACGATCGCCCGCATGCTCGGACACCGCCCGCTCGTTCGCAAGGGCACCAGCGCATGGGTCGAACGGCCACCGGAAACACGCAAAAGCGACCTCGTTCGCCAGTTCTGACGACCATGCGAAACCTCTTCATGGAACTCTGGGCCTTCATGCGCGTGCGCAAGAAGTGGTGGCTCCTGCCCATCATCATGCTCATGTTCCTGCTCGGCGCGCTGCTCGTGTTTGCGCAGGGATCGGCCCTCGCGCCCTTCATCTACACGATCTTCTGAGCCGGCGTCACTGGCTGCGGGCGGGCAACCCGGCGAGCGCGGTACCGATCAGCCGAGCGGCAACTTCGTTGCCGCGCTCGTTCCAGTGATGATCGTCGCGATAGTAAAGAAGTCCGGTCTGAGCGAAGGGTTTCATGCTGTCGATCAGGTCCAGCGTGGCGAAGCCCTGCCTTGCCGCCAGTTCGATCATATAGTCGGCGAACCCAGGACAACACGATCAGGACAACACGCTACAGGACCACTCGCTGGGGATGCGAGCGCGCGACGCAGGTTCGCTGGACGGGCCGATCCGGGGTCAGGCGTCGATAGAGGGATCGATGAGAGCCTTGATGATGGCGCCGCCGGCGACGCGGTCGAGGGCATCATTGGCCTGACCGAGCCCGAAGCGCTCGAGTTCGAGGGCTCGCCACGGTGCGGCACGTTCGGGCCGTTCAAGGATCTGGACGGCGCGGTGGAAGTGCGAGTAGTCGGAGCCCCAGCAGCCACGAACATCGAGGTGCTTGCGGTTGAGGTCGAGGTGCGGGTTGAACGAAGTTTCGCCATGGTCGGTGTACTGGCCGACGACGACGACGCGGCCGGCATCGCGGGTGAAGCGCATGGCCTGAGCCACGGCCTCGGGCTGGCCGGTAGCCTCGATGGTGACGTCCGCGCCACGTCGGGCGGTGTGTTCGAGCACCCATTCGAGGCGATCATCAGGTGAGGCGTCCAGGATGTTGAGGACGGCGGCAGCGCCGACCGTGGTGGCGGCTTCGAGGCGGTTGGCGGGGGCGCCGATACAGAGGACCTGCGTTGCGCCGCGCATCAGCGAGAGGATGATGGAGGAAAGGCCGACCGGGCCGCTGCCGAGCACGAGCACGGTATCGCCGAGCGCGATGTCGGCGCGTTCAACAGCGTGCAGCGCGGTGGGCAGCGAGCAGCCGCCCGCCATGAACGCGCCGGCATCGATACCATCGAGGCGAATGCAGCGGGTGCCGGGTCTGAGGTAGAGTTTCCGGGCCCAGCCGCCTGCGAGGACGTCATCGGCGCCGTAGGTGATGCCGTAGACGCGACGATTCGGGCAGCGCGTGGAGGCCCTTGCAACCAGGCAATGCCAGCAGGCGTTACAGGTTCGGTGCACATCGAGGAACGTGATGAGATCGCCCTCGTCGAAGGCGATACCGTTCACGTCACGGAGCGAGCCGCGGATGCGGCCGATCCGGCCGACGGTCACGTGGCCCGGAATCAGCGGGTACGGCACGCCGGCCAGCCGACCGGCGCGCAGGTGCACATCGGTACCGCAGACCTCGCTCAGGACGACATCGAGCAGGGCGGAATCCGGTTCGAGTCCGGGCTCCGGATACTCCCGGAGTTCGACGGGTCTACCGGGAGCGGGGATGACGGCGGCGAGGATGGTGGCCATTGGGGCGGAGAATAGGCGGTCGCCCCTGCAACGGCCAGTGGGCCAGGCGTCACGTCGGATCGCGCGTCGGATCGCGGTGTCGAAAGGCGAGCCGGATCGCGTGAGTCGAAACGCGAGCGTTGCCCGTACTGCCTCGCTCACCGAAATTCAGGACATCTCGATTCCGGAGCGTGATGCATGATTGACTGGTTCGCTCTTGCGGCGGTGACGGGCACGGCGGCCGTTTGTGGATCGCCATCGCCGGGTCCGGCCGAGCCGCTCGCACGTTCGGTTGTGTTCGACAACTCGGAGAACCCCGCATCGGCGAAGATGGCAGCCACGCTGCGCGAGCTGTGGGAGGGTGGTGTCGCCTGGAATGTGTTTCTCGATGCGACGTCGGCGCGGCGCGCGCTGTGGATGAGCAACGCCGATGTTGCGGCGGTGCCGTCGGATCTGCTCGAGCGTGCGCTGGTGGTGCCGGGCACGTGGCGCATCCTGGTCGTCGCGATCGACGCGTGCAGCGATTCGGCGAACTCGATTCCCTGGGTGGCGAAGCTGGCGGAGCTGGTGCCGTCTCTCGATCTGCGCATCATCGATTCGACTGTCGGCCGTGGGCTGATGGAATCGCATCGCACGCCGGACGACCGCGCCGCTACACCCACCGTACTGCTGCTGGACGCGAACTGGAACGAAGCGGGTTGCTTCATCGAGCGGCCAGTTGCGCTCCAGCAGTGGTACTCGGAACGGCAGGGAACGATGCCGGTGCGTGAGCTGACGGAGCGGAAGATGGAGTGGTACGCGGATGACGCCGGCCGCGTTACGCTCGACGAGATCGTGGCGATGCTGGAAGGCGCGGCGGCCGGCTCACCGGTTTGCGCGGCGAGTCCGGCCGGCGGCTGATCGCTGCGTCAGCGGATGGCCGGCTCGAGCAGTTCGCGCCCGTTGGGTGGCTGACGGTCACCACTGACCACACGTCTGGCGGCGAGGTCGAACACGTCGCCAGCCGCGAGGAAGTAATACGCGTCGCCATCCGAATCGTGCGTGTTGTAGAAGGCGACGAGGCTGCGGCCGATGACTTCGGCGCGATCTCCGGTCACGAGGATGGCGGTGCCCTCGTCGAGTCCGATACCGAGCAGGTCCGGATGCCGCTCGGTGACTTCGAGCATGTCGTTCTCTCGACCGCGCGCGAGCAGGTGCTGGTCGATCGCGGCGCCGCGCAGGAATCCGAAGCCCTGCTCGTAGCCGGGCGCCATCATGATCGTGTTACCCTCGACGGCGCCACGGACCATGTATGAGGCCTGGATGGAGGCGCCGGCCGAGCTGCCGCCGATCACACCGCCGCGGTCGAGGACCGCGAACATCTCACGCAGCGTGCGTGTGCCGAGATACGCATCGACAAGCCGCCACTGTCGCCCGCCCGGGATCCAGACGCCCGTCGCCTGTCGGAGCGGCAACGCGAACGCTTCCGAATTGGCGCGCCGCGCATCGCGCGTGTGAATTACCGTCACGCTTCGGACGCCCGCGCGCCGGAACACTTCGTAGCCGGCCCAGTCGTCCGGAAACTCATCGGACTCGCCGGCTGTCGGTACGATGACGATGTTGGCTTCGGCGCCGCCCGCGAGTTTGATGAAACGGTCCATGATCTCGGGACCCAGACGTCCGCCGCCGGCCACGATGAGGTGGCCGCTGGCCGGGCCGACGCCGGGCGTCTGCGCCGAAGTGACATCGGTCGCGAGTCCAGCGGTCTGCGGGGGCGCGCCACTCGCGCACGCGGCAGTTGCCGCGCACGTGATCAGCAGGGCCAGTCGATACGGGAACCGGCGTCGTCGCAGGCTCGGGTGTGCGAGTTGCATCATTCGTTCATCCTGAGAGTCATTCGTCATGGCTCGCGCCGCCGGGTGTTCGCGGGAACACTCGCTCAGCCGTTCCGGTTAACGACGTAAACGTTGCGCTGCGCCGTCGGCGTGATCACCAGATCGGCGACAGTGACATGCCCGGGCTGCGACATCACCCAGCACACGGCTTCGGCGACATCTGCGCCCGACAATGGCTGGAACCCGTCGTACACCTCCTTCGCACGTTCTTCATCACCACGGAAACGGACGATCGAGAACTCCGTTTCGACGAAGCCGGGGTCGACGCTCGAAACGCGGATAGGCGTATCGACCAGATCCAGACTCATTCCCTGGGTGAGCGCATTGACGGCGAACTTCGTGGCCGCATACACGTTGCCCCTGGGATAGGCCATGTGTGCGGCCGTGCTGCCGATGTTGATGATGTGGCCGCGGCCGGCGTCGATCATTGCCGGCAGGAACGCGTGGGTCACATTGAGCAGTCCCTTGATGTTGGTGTCGATCATCTCGTCCCAGTCGGCGGGATCGCCGTCCTGCAGCGGCGTGAAGCCGCGTGCGAGGCCGGCATTGTTGACGAGGACGTGCGGGACAGCGCCCGCATCGATCGCCGCCCGCGCGGCGGCATTGACGGCAGCGCGGTCTCGCACATCGACGGCGGCGACGTGCATGGTGGTGCCATGCTCGGCTTCGAGCGCGTCCGCCAGCCTGTCGAGTGCCTCCATGCGGCGCGCCCACAGGATGAGGTCTGCGCCTTCGGCCGCGAGCCGCCTCGCGCACGCCTCGCCGATGCCCGCACTGGCACCCGTAACGACGACGCGCTTGCCCTTGATGCCCTTCATCCGTTCCCTCGTTCCTGTGTGATCGGCCGGCCGCTCAGACGGGAACGCCCGTCTCCACTTCGTTCCTGTGTGCGGCGATCCACTTCGCGAAATCATCATCGACCAGGACTGCGTTCCGGCCAGCCTTCTCGATGAGCGATACGGCCGATGCGGCGCGTCCGCCGCCCTCGCAATGGACTGCGACCGGACGGTCCGATGGCAACTCGTCCACGCGCAGACCGAGCCGCGTGTGCGCGATGTTGATCGCGTGCGGAACGTGGCCGGTGGCGAACTCGGAGGCGGCCCGGACATCGAGGATGTGAACGGCATCGGCAACCCGGCGGCGTTCCATCTCCTCGTTGTCGATGATCTCGGTGACGGACATCGCGCCGCCCTCGGCAGCCCACGCGCCGAGGGCGTCCGGCGAGGCCCAGCCTTCGATGCGGTCGTAGCCGATACGGATCATGGAGAGGACAGCGTCGCGCACGCCGTCCTCCGCAACAATCAGGTACACCGGCTTCCCGGGGTCGGCGTACGATCCGACGATCGTCGGGAACGACTTGTTCAGCGGTGCGTGAATCGAGCCGCTCAGGTGGCCGCCCATGAAAGCCGGGCGCTCGATGCGCAGATCGAGGACGGTCGCGTCGTCACCCGCAGCGTGCTCTGCCATGTCCTCGATTGCGATCCGGTCCGGCACCGGAATGCCGCCGAGGATCGGCGGGCCGTCCCTGTTCAGCTGCTTCATGCGCGCGAAATACGGTGGCGGCTCGGGTTGCCCTGAAAGGATGAAGTCGACGAACTCGGACTCACCCTCGCCGACCGCCGCGAACGCGGGACTGTACCGGCGCTCGTAGCCGACGGTCGTTTCGGGAACGGCGCCGAGGGCCTTGCCGCACGCGCTGCCAGCGCCATGGCCGGGCCAGACCTGCAGGTAATCGGGCAGATCGAGGAAATCGACCGCGGAACGGTACAACGCTCTGGCCGCAGGTTCCATCGCGCCGGTGACGCCGGCCGCCGTCTCGAGGAGATCGGGCCGGCCGAGGTCACCGACGAACACGAAATCGCCCGTGGCCAGCCCCATCGGACCGGCGCCGGCGCCACGATCCGTCACGAGGAAGCTGATGTGCTCCGGTGTGTGGCCGGGCGAGTGGATGGCGCGGATCTCGATTTGTCCGATCGCGAACGTGTCGCCGTCCTCGAGGAACGTGACGTCGTACGGGGCCGTCCAGCCGTACCGCCAGTCCGGCGGTGCCTCACCCGGCAGGTAGACCCTGACGCCCATGCGGTGCGCGAACTCGCGGCAGCCCGACAGGAAGTCGGCGTGGATGTGCGTCTCCGCCACCGCGGTAATCGTCATGCCATCGGCGGCGGCAATGTCGACGTAGCGCTCGATATCGCGCTCCGGGTCGATCAGCAGCGCTTCCTTCGTCCGCTGGCATCCGATCAGGTACGCGTACTGCGCCAGGCGAGGATCGACGATCTGGCGAAACAGCATGGTCTCCGTCTCCTGCTCTCTTGGCGTTCGTAAGTTCTGTCTCGTTGAGTTCTGTCTAGTGCGGCAGTCGCGGCCGCAGCCAGGCGTATGCGCGCGTGCCCGCGACTGCGCTGACGATCGGGACCAGCATGATGGGCAGGCCGCTTCCAAGCAGTGCGAACATGGGGCCCGGACACGCGCCGAGCAGGGCCCAGCCCAGGCCGAACACGATGCCGCCCATCCAGTAGCGCCGCATGCCGGCCGTGCGCTCCTTCGGCGGAACGCGGAGCGGCTCGCCACGCATCGTCCGCACCCGCGATCGTTTCAGCACCTGCAAGGACACCGCGGCGATCGCGAAAGCGCAGCCGATGATGCCGTACATGTGAAAGCTCTGGAACCGGAACATCTCCTGGATCCGGAACCAGGAGACCGCCTCGGACTTCGTCAGGACCAGGCCGAACGCGATGCCGAGAAGCAGGTAGATCGCGAGGCCGGCAATGTTCTCACCAATCGCGCCCACCGAGTCGGCCGACTTCTCGAAGATCGGTTGCTCGTCAGTCAGCGGCGTCTGGGGCGGAACGGCCTGCACGGGCGGCATTACAGGATCACCGGAAGCACGACGAACGTCATGAACAGACCGCCCGCGAAGAAGCCGACGACCGCGATGAGCGATGCGAGTTGCAGATCGGCCAGGCCCGTGATCGCGTGGCCGGACGTACAGCCACCGGCCCAGCGTGAACCGAACCCCACGAGGAAACCGCCGACGCCCAGAACGAGCAGTCCCGCAGGCGAGAGGATCGCGCGCCAGTTGAACAGCTCGCGCGGAACGAGGCCGTCGAAGTTCGTGATCCCGAGCTGCGCGAGATCGGCCCTGGTCGCCTCGGAGATCCCGATGACTGTTTCCGGGTTCGCGAAGATCGTCCCGGCCAGCAGCCCGCCTATGAAGATGCCGGCCACGAAGACCAGGTTCCACAGGCCGGACCGTTTCCAGTCGTAGGTCAGAAACGCGTTCCTGCCGGGTGCGACGATCGCGCAAATGTGCCGGAAATTGGATGAGATGCCCAGCATCCGGTTACCGACCAGCAGCAACAGCGGGACAAAGATTCCGATGATCGGGCCAGCCACATACCACGGCCAGGTCCCGGACATGAGTTCGATCACTATCAGTCCTGTCGGAGTTCGTTCACCATGATCCAGCCATGCGCCCGACTCGAGACGCGATCCGGTCCTGCACCTCCCGAACGCGCGTGCCGCCAGCCGGGTTCCTGCTACGCCGCATCTCCGAGCCGTTGCATGATTACGGTCCGCAGGGCTTCAGGCAATCGGCCCTGGCCGAGGCCGATGCAGAGGCCGTGCCCGAGATCGAGCGTCGCGAACGTGGCTCGGCACCGTTCGCACAGCACGTCACCCGGCAAGGGGAACGGGGCGCCCCGGTCGAGCGCCTCCTGCTTCAGCCTCAGGAGGTCGAGGCAGACCCGGCGCGAGTGATCCGGCGGCGGCGCTGCGCGTTGTGGCAATCGTGCCGCCAGCGCCTTGCGAAGCATGAGCCGGCCGCGATGCACACGCGTCTTTGCGGTGGCTTCCTTGATGCCGAGGATGCCGGCGATCTCGGCGAGCGAGAAGTCGGCGATCTCCTTGAGCACGAGCGGCTGGCGAAACATCGGCGGCAGCCCCCCGATCGCCCGGTCGACGGTCTCCTCCGCCTCGCGGCGGATCTGTTCGTCAAGCTGATCGGCCGCACCCGCACCCACATCCGGCACCGTCGCCTCGCCGGCGGGCAGCAGCTCCGACAGCGATTCCACGCGCGCCGGCTCGCCCACTCGCAGACGGTGCATCCGCCGGCACGCCCGCGCGGCAATCGAATAGAGCCAGGTCGCCGGATCCGACCGCCCCTCGAACTGGTGCCAGTGCCGCCAGGCCCGGAGGAACGTCTCCTGCACGAGGTCCTCGGCGTCCTGCTCGTTGCCGCACAGGCGGAGGCCGAGTCCGTAGATCCGGCCGCCATGTGCGTCAACGAGCTTCGGAATCGCCACGTCGGCGGAAGCATCGTTCAGGGCGCGGGGAAGCGTGCTGCTCATGCTCAATGTACGAGGTAGTACCGACGCGCGACGACGAACGCCGCAGGAATCATGGATCGCCGGCCTGTCGATTCCGGCCGAATCTAGGCCGTCGAGGCCGGCCGTGCCAAGCACCGGCGGGATCCTGGGGCGCCTCCCGGCGTAAAATCCAGTGTTACGCTCTGCCAAACGGATCCTGTCAAGCATGGAGGGGGAATGAAGCTCTGGTACGTGCCCGCGGTCGCGCTCGTGATAGCCTCGCCGGCCGCTGCACAGCAGCACGATATGGCGCACGGTGAGCACGCCGGCGATCACATGGTAGCGGCTGTTCGCACCGTGTACGAAGGCGTGAAGAACAACGTGATCCGGTCGGGCGAAATGCTCCCGCAGACCGAGCTCGCGTTCAAGCCCACGCCCGAGGTCCGGAGCTTCGGCCAGCTGCTCGGTCACGTCGCGAACAGCAACTACAGCTACTGCTCGGCGGTGCTGGGTGTCGACAACCCGAACGCCGGCAAGGACATCGAGACGATCACGGACAAGGCGGGCCTGGTCCAGGCCGTGAAGGACTCGTTCGCGCACTGCGACCTGGCCTTCCAGCTCAACGACGAACAGGTCATGCAAATGACCGAGGGCCGGAACCCGCGCATGAAGCTGTTCTACCTGGTGCAGGTGACGTCACACGGCAACGAGCACTACGGCAACCTGGTCACGTACCTGCGGCTCAAGGGCATGGTACCTCCATCGAGCCAGCCGCGCGGCTGAGGCGGCCCGCCAGAACCGATTTCGAAACAGTTTCCGTGACGGGCTCCGGGGCGCCATCGGATCCCCGGAGCCCGCCCACGGTGCCCCCCGAGTGCAATCAGCGGCCTTTCCGGGCCTCTTCCACGAGATCGAACAGACGGACATCGCCGAAGCCCCTCAGATCGGCGACACCGGCATCCGCAACAATGAACTCGTCGCGGATCCGGTCTGCGGTCGTGGGGCAGACCAGGATCTGCATCGGATCGGCGAGATTCTCGAGTCGGGAAGCGAGGTTCACCGCCGGCCCGAAGATGTCGTAGACGTATTTCTGGACGCCGACTATCGAGCCGATCGCGGGGCCGCACCCGATGCCGATGCGCGGGTGCCATTTGGTTGGTGAGTTTGCGTTGCGTCGTTCGAGGAACCGCCGGATGCGCAGGGCGACGCGGGCCATGTGAATCGCGTGTTCGGGGTCCGCGTCGGGCACGCCGGCCACCGCCATGTAGGCGTCGCCGATCGTCTTGATGCGTTCGCACCGATGGTGCTCGACAATGCGGTCGAACGAAGTGAACACGTCATTGAGTTCGGCGATCAGTGCAGTCGGTTCGCGTGCGATCGCCATCTCCGTGAACCCGGCGAAGTCGAGGAGCAGGACGGAGACTTCGTCGAACGCCTGCGGCGTCGTCGTCCCGAATTCTCGCAGTTCCTCGTAGACCCGGCGAGGCATGATGTTGAGCAGCAGCCGTTCGGCGCGCTCTTTCTCCTGTTCGAGTTCGCGGGTCTTGCGCTCGACGAGCCGCGAGTACGAGTCGAGCATGTACTCGGCCTCCTTCTGCTTCGCGATGCTCTGCGCTTCGATCAGCGCGCGGTCGGAGCCGGCAATCGACTGGGCACGGATCTCGACCTGCACGGCGACGGACCTCCCGCCGGCGGAGACAGCGGTTTCCCAGCGCGAAGACCGGCCTCGGGCCAGCCGGTCCCGGACCTTCGGCGCATCGAAGCCCGGCACGCGAAGCGCAAGATCCGGCGAATCTCCCGCGAACCAATCGCGGAAGCGCGCATTCGTGTACTCCAGCGTGAGCGATTCCGGATCCGCGACCGCCACCGCCGACGAGAGCGATTCCATCGTGGCCCACACGTCCTGCGCCGAAGCCGGTCGGCCGCCGCCGGCTGCGCGATTGCCGGAGTCCGCGACGAGCGCTGGTGCAACGCTCATGCGGTTCTCCGTGCCATGGCCGCATCGACGATGCGCTCTCGAACAGCCGCGACCTGCGCCGCGATGCGGGTCACGATATCCGCGTCGACGTTCGCGTCCTCGAGTGTCTCAACCAGAACCTGGCTCATTTCGTCGAAGTGTTCCGGCCGGATCTGCAGGTGTCGGTGCGAACGTTCGAGGTGTGCGTCCGTGAAGGATGCGGGACCGCCCGTCACGGACGAGATGAACTTCGTCTGATGATCGATGAGCCGCCGCATGTCGATTCCGTCGAAGTAGGGGGCGAGTGACTCGCTCTCCAGGACCCTGTCGTAGAAGTCCGACACGAGAAGCCGGACTCTGGCGAAGCCGCCCAGCCGCTCGAAGATCGCCATCCGCATTCCAGTTCTCCCGTCGGTCGGTGCATGTTGGCCTTTCCTGCAGAGGACTGCGAAGAGCAAGCGCTGGAACGGACATCCGGTCACCGTGTCCCGATCCATCCCCGGATCCTGTCGACCGTCACGGTCTGGAGATCACCCGTACCGGTTGCGGCTCCGAGTAGGGGCTGCGCGCGTACGAAGGTCAGCGGCAGTGTCGCCGGACCCTACTACAACCGAATCGGGCCGGCTGCCATCCAATGTCACGAGGACGGCACACAGAATGAGGGAGCGAGGATGATGCGCAACGGACACGGCGGGCTGTTCGTCACGATCGCCACGGTGGCGACAGGGTTGTCAATGCCGGGCGCTGTGGTTGCTCAGGGCGGGACGGACGGAGCGGATC
The DNA here is from genome assembly GCA_035513345.1 of Longimicrobiales bacterium. Lineage (GTDB taxonomy): Bacteria > Gemmatimonadota > Gemmatimonadetes > Longimicrobiales > RSA9 > DATKCF01. The sequence continues at coordinate 6,136 of DATKCF010000221.1, read as the reverse complement.
GGGCGGCCGCCAACGGGCACGCGTCGTCCGTAACCCGGACGATCCGCGCGCTGCGAATCACCGATGCACCGCCACGCATTGACGGGCGCCTCGACGATGCCGCCTGGGCCGGCGCCTTGCCCGTCACGGGGTTCGTGCAGTTCAGGCCGTCGCCGGGTGCGGCACCGACCGGCCAGACGGAAGCGCGCGTTCTGATCGACGACGACGCGGTCTACATTGCGATGCGCATGTTCGATGATCCCGACTCCGTGGCCGCGCAGCTGACTCGCCGCGATGCTTCGGGCTCGTTCACGGACTGGGCGCACGTGCTGATCGACAGTTATCACGACCGGCGCACGGCGTTCCGGTTCTCGATCACACCGCGCGGCGCAAAGAAGGATGTGCTGCACTACAACGACTCCGGCGAGGACGTCAACTGGGATGCCGTCTGGGACGCGTCAGCCAGCCTGACGCCCGATGGCTGGTCGGCCGAGTTCAGGATCCCGTTGTCGCAGCTGCGGTTCGCGCGTACGGAAGACCGGGCGCTTGTCTGGGGCATCAACTTCGGCCGCGAGATCGCTCGCCATGGCGAGTGGTCATGGTGGTCGCCTGTGCTGCCAAGCGTCGGCGGCCTGGTCTCGCAGGCCGGCGAGCTGCACGACCTCTCCGCAGTACGGGCGCCGCGCCGAGTCGAAGTCGTGCCCTACACGCTCGGCCGCGTCACCGCCGCGCCCGACGATCCGGGCAATCCGTTCTACCGGTCGCGGGATGGCGCGGCCTCGATCGGCGCCGACGTTCGCCTCGGCATTGGCTCGAACCTCACGCTCTCCGCCACGGTGAACCCGGACTTCGGCCAGGTCGAAGCCGATCCATCCGTCGTGAACCTGTCCGCTTTCGAGAGCTTCTTCCCCGAGAAGCGGCCGTTCTTCACCGAAGGCTCGAACATCTTCCGGTTCGGCATCGGCACCGACGACGGATCGGGCGAGAGCCTGTTCTACTCGCGTCGCATCGGCCGCGCACCGCAGCGCTCCGCACGACCGGCGGGCGGATTCGCCGACGCACCCGACGCGACCACGATCCTTGGTGCAGCCAAACTCTCCGGCCGTACAGCGAGTGGGTGGACGATCGGTTTCCTCAACGCCATCACTGCCGAAGAAGAAGCCAGGCTGGCCATTCCGGGTGAGCCGGAGTGGTCGGAGCCGGTCGAACCGCGGACGAACTACGCAGTGCTCTCGCTTTCGCGCGACCTCGATGGTGGCCGTAGCACGCTGGGCATTCTCGGCACTTCCGTCAAGCGCGACCTGTCGGATGCGCGTTTCGAGTTTCTGCGATCCTCGGCGTGGTCGCTCGGAGTCAATGGCAGACACCGGTTCCTGAACGACAGGTGGGAAGCCAGCGGCTACGTTGCGGGTAGCCACATTCGCGGCAGCGAGAACGCGATCGCCGCCGTCCAGCGCGCGCCCGGGCACTACTACCAGCGGCCCGACGCGGACCATCTCGAGTTCGACCCGACCCGCACCTCGCTCAGCGGCGCGATCGCGAACTTCTGGGTCGGTACGCTCGGCGGCGACGGCCATTGGCGGGGCGGATTCGGTGGCCACCTGCGAACGCCCGGCTTCGAGGTCAACGACCTCGGCTTCCAGGGGGAGGCGGACCATATCCTCTCGTTCGCGAACCTGCGCTATCACCAGTTCGAGCCGAAAGGCAGGTTCCGCAGCTTCAGCATCGGCCTCAATCCATCGATCGGCTGGACGTTCGGCGGCGAAAGGATGTGGACGCAGATCGGCACATTCAGCAACTACGAGCTGACCAGCTTCTGGAGCGGCGGCCACTGGGCCGCGCGCCGGCTCGCGTCGACTACGCATGGCGCGCTCCGCGGCGGCCCGTCGGTCCGTCGCGATGGCGGCTGGTTCTACAGCCTGTGGCTCAACACGGACAGCAGGAAATCCGTCACCGGCAGCATCAGCCTCAACGGTGGCGTCGAGGATGCCAACGGAACCTGGAACGGCAGCATTTCGACGACGGCGTCGTTCAGGCCATCGCCACAGATCAACCTGTCGGTGGGTCCGCGATTCGGGCGCGCCACGAACACGTGGCAGTACGTGGGTCAGCCGACTACCGCCGAAGGCGATCCACGCTACATCGTCGGACGGCTCGATCAGAACACGGTAGCCCTGACCGCCCGCCTCAACTACACGATCAGTCCGACGCTCTCGTTCGAGTTGTACGCACAGCCGTTCATAAGCGGCGGCGAGTACTCGGCGTTCCGTACGCTGGGCGACGCGCACGCCTCCACGTTCGACGCGCGGTTCCCGGAGCTTGCCGGCCAGGCAATCGCGTTCGATTCGCACACGGGCCGGTACAGTGCCGACGCCGACGCCGATGGCGCCCGCGAAGTCTCGTTCACCGACCCGGACTTCAACTTCCGTCAGATGCGCGGCAACGCGGTTCTGCGCTGGGAATACCGGCCCGGATCCACGCTTTTCATCGTGTGGAACCAGGCTAGGACCGCCTATCTCCAGGGTCCGTCCGATCAGGCGTTTGCGCTCGGTCGCGATGTCGACCGCCTGTTCAACGGCGATGACTCGTTCCCGACGCCGGTCACGAACGTGGTCCTCATCAAGCTCAGCTACTGGATCAACCCATGACCACGGGACTCGTGGTAACCTGACGGGTATCCCGGCCGTAGGGATGGTCGGACGCGGGCTCCAGGCCCGTGGCCGCGACCCACTGGACCCGGAGGTACCATGAGCATGTGGAGCGGAGTGCGGCGGCTGCTGAACAGGGCCCGCGAGGAGGCGACGGACATCGGCCAGGTCGCCAGGATCAGGCTCGACATCCGCTCGCTCGAGGGTCGGCGAGAAAGCCTGTTTCGCGATATCGGACGCAAGGTGTACGAGGCTCGCAACGACAACACGCGGTTCAACGGCATCGAGCCGATCTGCGAGGAAATCGACACCGTTATCGAGATCATCCGTCAGCGGCACAAGGACCTCGAGGCCGTTCGCAGCCGGCCGACAACCTCTGATACCGCCACCACGGAAGCTGGCGCACCGTCTGCGTGAGACAGACGCGAGACGGCAACGGGCGGTCCATCGATCGTCGCACGCTCCTTCAGACGCTCGCGGCTGGCGCCATGTCGCCTGTGGTCGCCGCATGTGGCGTGTCCGGAGGCACGACTGCACGGCCGGCAGCCGCCTCGCGGCACCGCTACTTCGCGCCCATTCACGTTTCCGCCGATCGCGTGACCCGCACTGTCGTCGGACTCAGGCCGTTCCGACCAGCCGGTTTCGTGTTGCACGCGGACAGCGTCGATGGCCGCGTCATTGTCCACGACTACGGCCATGGCGGTGGTGGCATCACGCTTTCGTGGGGCTGCGCGCACCTGGCCACAGAGGAAGCGCTGGCGACCGGGGCGAGACGCTTTGCTGTCATCGGCTGCGGCGTCATCGGCCTGACTACCGCGATCCTGCTCCAGCGGCAGGGCGCCGAAGTCACCATCTACGCGAAAGCGTTGCCGCCCGCGACGACATCGAACGTTGCCGGCGCGCAATGGTCGCCATTCTCCGTATACGATGATGCCGCCGTGTCGCCTGCGTTCCGGGACCGGTTCCGGAACGCGGCCCGACTGGCGTACCGCGAGTTCCAGAACTACGTGGGACCGCGCTACGGCGTGCGCTGGATCGACAATCTCTACCTGTCGGATACCGGCGACGCGCTGCCGCCGATGGTGACGGACCTGCCGGACGTATTTCCGGGCGCCCGCGCGATCGCACCGCACGACCATCCCTTCGAGGCGGCCAGCGCGGCGAGTGTCATGACCATGTTCGTCGAGCCGAACATCTTCCTGCCGGCGCTCATTTACGATTTCCGCGTGATGGGCGGGAGCATCGTCGTCCGCGAGTTCCATGACCTGCCTGACCTGCTCACCTTGACCGAGCCCGTGATCATGAACTGTACGGGCCTCGGTTCGCGTGACCTGTTCGGTGATGTCGACCTCGTCCCGGTCAAGGGCCAGATGGCGGTGCTCCAGCCGCAATACGACGTCGACTACCTGCTGCTCACGCGCGGATTGTACATGTTCCCGCGCAGCGATGGCATCCTGCTTGGCGGGACGTTCGAACGCGGCGAGTGGTCGCTCGAGCCCGATCGCGCGGCCGAGCGCCGGATCATCGCCGGCCACACACGGCTCTTCGCCCACCTGTTGCGCACCGGGTGAAGACCGCCGAACGACCGACGCCGGGCCCGGACGGATCGCAAACCGTCGGCGAAGGTATTCCCTGAAACACCAGTGTGACGAGCTACCAGGACAACCAACGCGCTGCCCGTCGCCAGTACGACGATCGTGACCGGCACGGCAGCGCTACCCGCCGGAGGAGCGCGGTGGAAACCATCAGGATTCCGAACGAGGCGACGTATTCGCCCATTCCACTCACGGATCTCGCGCTCGGTGCACCACTTCTGTCGCGGCTCGTTCTCGGCGCGTCGCTGCCGGGTCTCGCGCTTCAGACCGCCGCGCTCACGGTCTACGCAGGAAGCGCGTTCCAGGACTGGGTCGAACGGCTCGGCGTGCGCAGGATCGACTTCCACCGCGAGTTCGGCGCGGATCCACGCCGACCACCCGCAATGCCCGTCGAGGAACGCCGCCTCGAAGCAGCGCTCCTCGCCGAGCGCGTGAACGACGGATACACGCCCGATGTGCCCCGACTTCGCGAACTCGCACCCGTCGTCGATCGCCATCTCACTGACTACATGGCCGGCATCACCGACCAGCGCGTCCTCACCAGTATCGAGGTTCGAGAGTTCTCCCTCGCGAAGTTCATCTTTCCGTTCGCGCTCGGCGCCGCCGACATCCTCTCGGGCGACATCTCCATCTTCCACGATACCGGTGTCTTCCAGCCGCACGTGCTCGCTCACGAATTCTGCCACCGCAAGGGCTACTGGCGAGAACTCGATGCACAGGTGCTCGCATACCTCGCCATGACCGCCTCAGGCGACGACGCCCTCGTCCAGGGGGCGCTCTGCGAACGCCTCTACCGCCACCTCCACGTCATGACCGGCGAAAACCGCACCGCGTTCGAGCGTGAGATCGAACGCCTTGAACTGCGACCCGAACTCCAGGACACCTTTCTCCGACTCCGCCCCGATCCCGGTGCCATGGGCCCGTTCGCTGATGCGATGCGCGCCGTCTACGATGTCCGCATGCGGGTCACCGGTCAGAATGGTCTATCCGACTATGACGAGGGCTTCACCAACTTCCTCTTCGCGTTCGAGCGCAGCGCGAGCGCGCGCCAGAGGCCGCCGGTTCGCGGCACGCTTCACTGATGGGAGGTGGAGGGTGGTGAGCGCTGGACGAGACCGTGAGGTCGAGGGTAGCCAGTGCTGACGAGACCGTGAGGTGGAGGGGGCGAGCGCGCATCGGCTCAACGGACGGGGTTTTTCACCGCAGAGCGCGCGGAGGGCGCTGAGACGCGGTCGGGAGCGTTCCGGTCGGCCATGGCGGTGTGCGGACGCGGCATGGCCGACCGGGGGTCTTTTTTTCGGGGATCGTCTTCACGGTGTTCGTCGTCAAGCAGGCCTGATGTCGGGGTGCGGACGAGGCCTGGACCCGGGGGCCTCGTCTGGGCATCTCTCACGGCGTTCGTCGTCAAGGAGGCCTGACGTCGTGGTGCGGACGGGGCTGGACCCGGGGGCCTCGTTTTGGGCGATCGTCGGGGCTTTCCGGCGCCTGTTGCCCTGCTATGGAAGTAGCAGCACCGGCGAGGGTACGGCTGGCGTGGTAACAGTTCCATGGTCGCCTCGGAGCCATAACGCGTGTCCCTTTAACCGCGCCAGACGCGGTCATAGGGACAATGCTCGCCATCGGAGTCATACGCGTGTCCCTTTCACCGCGCCACGCGCGGTGAAAGGGACAAAGCCCGTCGCGGAGGCCGTGCGCGTGGCGGGTTTACCGCGCCGCCTGCTGGCCGCGCGCTGCGCCGCTCCGGGGGTCAATGTCCATGCGCGTGGCGGGTTTGCCGCGCCGCAGCACAACCGCGACGGTTCCCGTGCACCCCCTCGCCCCTCGCCCGGCGCCTCGCCCGGCGCCTCGCCCCTCGCCCCGCGCCTCGCCCCGCGCCTCGCCCCGCGCTCCGCGCCGCGCCCGGCGCCCCGCGCG
>DATKCF010000220.1:0-20129 GCA_035513345.1 Longimicrobiales bacterium | reverse complement strand
GACGGACCGAGCGGTCGGCCCTGCTCCTGCGCGACGTGCTCGGGCCGATCCGCTTGGTGCCGGAGAAGGGCGACGTGGGCCGGCCCTTCTACCTGGCGCACACCTCCATCGATTGCATCGCTCTACTCGAACCGCCGCCCGGAGCCGAGGCCCCGGACGGCGGTTCGAGTTCTTTGCGACAGTGGAGCCGGCGGGAGTCGAACCCGCGTCCGCGAACAGATCCCTCGTTGCGTCTACGTGCGTAGTTCGCTGTTCACACGGTCTCGTCCGATCAGCGGCCAGCGAACAGCCTCGTCACGGACCAGCCCCGCTTGATCTCGCTCCCGGACCGCAGGGCGGAGTCCGGGCGCCAGCCCGATTCATCGACGCCCTCAACCAGACCTCGGGCCGGGTTCAGAAGAGGACGGGCGCGTAAGGTTTAGTTACGCAGCCAGCGCCAGATTGTGATTGGCACTTGTGTTTGTTCCCGTTGCTTAACGAGGTAACGGGACCTCGGCACGCTGCACCGACTTCACTGAACACGTCGAAACCAGATCGGCCCCGACGACCGGACCTACTTCGATCCGGCAGCCATCACGACCGCGCTCCGTGCACGGTCCTCATGGCCTACCCTGGACAGGGTCTGCAGGATCCGGGCGGCCGCACACGCAGCGCCATACCCATTGTCGATATTCACCACCGTGACGCCTGAAGCGCAGCTGTTCAGCATCGTCAGCATCGCGGCGACGCCGCCGAACGACGTGCCGTAGCCCGAGCTGGTCGGCACGGCGATCACAGGCGACGCGACCAGACCTCCGATGACCGATGGCAGCGCGCCGTCCATGCCGGCCACAGCAATGATGACGGCGGCACGGCGAAGGTCGGCCTCGGATTCGAGGACGCGGTGGAGGCCCGCCACGCCGACATCGTACAATCGCTCGACCGGCCGGCCCAGCACATCGAGTGAAACGACCGCTTCCTCGGCCACGGGCACATCAGCCGTCCCCGCCGCGACCACCAGCGTCATCGCCGCGTCGGCGCTCGCCCTGCGTTCTTCGATATCGACGGCTGGCAGCCATACGGCACGCGCTGCCTCGTTCACGATCACGTCGGGGAACGCCGCCGCTACCGCGGCCCGCACCGCCGGCTCCGCCCGGGTCGCAAGGAACCCGGCCCCGCGGTCGGCGAAGCGGCGGCAGATCTCGACGATCTGTCCGGCCGTCTTGCCCGGGCAGTAGATGGCCTCGGGGATGCCCTGACGCACGGCGCGGTGATGGTCGAGGCGCGCCCACGCCGTCGGCGTGTCACCGTCGCCGACGCGTTCGACCGGCAACCACGCAAGGCGGTCGAGCGCTTCGGCCGCTGACGTCTCGCCCGACGCCACACGGCCGAGCAGCTCGAGAACGCGCTCGTCTGTCATGCCGCCGCGTCCGAGCACAGCCGCGCGCGATACACTGACAGGATTCTTTCCGCCTCTTCGAGCCGGCTCACGCCGAACAGCTCCTCGCGCAGCCGCTTGCCACCGGGCAGGCCCTTCGTGTACCAGCCCAGGTGCTTGCGGAACTCGCGCATAGCCACACGCTCGTCGGCCTCGAACGCAATCGCGTTGCGCGCATGTTCGAGCACGATCGCGAAGCGCTCATCGACGTCCGGATCCGGCACCGCCGGCAGCCCGTCCAGCTCAGCCCTAGCCTGTGCGAATATCCACGGCGAGCCGTGCGATCCGCGCGCGATCATCACCCCCGCGCAGCCCGTGTAGTCCCGCATCCGGCGTGCGTCCTCGCCCGTCGCGACATCGCCGTTGCCGATCACCGGTATCTCCAGCGCATCCACCACCGCGGCGATCTCGTCCCAGTCGGCCCTGCCCGAATACATCTGTGTACGGCTGCGCGCATGAAGTGTCAGGATCCGCGCGCCCGCATCCTGGCAGCGCAGACCGATCTCGACCGGATTGCGCGTTTCGTCGTTCCAGCCGCTCCGGATCTTCACGGTCGTCGGAATCGAGATCGCAGCGACAACAGCGCGGATGATCGATCCGACCAGGTCGAGGTCGCGCAGACAGCCCGAACCGCCGTTCCGTTTCACGACCTTCTTCACCGGGCATCCGAAATTGATATCCAGGAAATCCGGCCGGTACGCCGCCTCGACCAACGCCGCAGCTTCCGCCATCGCGTTCGGGTCCGAACCGAATATCTGAACACCGATCGGACGTTCGTCATCGTGGAATCGAAGGTACGCGTGCGTCTTCTCTCCACCGCGCCGCAGACCTTCCGCACTCACGAACTCACTCACAACCACATCCGCGCCGAATCGACGGCACAGCCGACGGAACGGGCTCTCGCTCACTCCCGCCTGCGGCGCCAGATACAGCGGGCAACAGCCCGCTTCCATCATCGCTTCGATCCGTCCATTCATTGCCGGAAGCTAACCCGCCTCATGCCGCCGTTCAATCGGCCGCAGCCCTTTTGACACTCCACCGCAACTCCTTGTATCTTCTGGCGTGGCGTACACATATGGCGCCCGTACCCGGGAAAGGACCCACACAAATGCGCTTGCGCGATTTCTTCGATAGAGAAGCCGTCGATCTGGACCTCGGCAGCGAATCCAAGGACGATCTCCTGCGCGAAATCATCGCGCTCCTTCACCTCGATGAGAAGAGCGAGGGCATTCTCTTCAAGATGCTGAAGCGCCGGGAGAACCTCGGATCCACAGGCATTGGCCGCGGCATCGCGATACCCCATTGCCGATCCCTTGTCGTCAGCCAGCTTCGTGTCGCCTACGGCCGCAAACCCGCCGGAATCGACTTCCACGCCATCGACAATCAGCCCGTCTACAACTTCTTCCTGATCGTCGCGCCGCCGCTCGAAGTCAGCAATCAGTACCTGCCTGTACTTGGCAAACTCGCCCAGTTCGCCAAGGTGCCCGACATCAACAAGGAACTCCAGGCCGCCACCACCACCGACGATTTTCTCGAACTCATCGATAGCCGCGCGCCCTGATCGCGACATCGATCGCCCCTCGACCCAGGCACAACGCCGTACTCAAAAAAAGCGCCGGGCCCTCCCTGGACCCGGCGCTCTTCTCGTTCCTCCTACTTGGACACCGTCATTTTCAGTGTCCGAGCCTTCCTTCCGTTGACTTCCAGCAGAACGATGTAGAGGCCTGATCCGACCTCATTGCCGTTCCTGTCCAGCCCATCCCAGTACGCCACGTGTTGACCCGGCGACGCATACTCGAGATTCTCGATCCGCGCGCCGTTACCCTCGGCATGATCAAGCGCCGTGGGTACGGCCACCAACTGGTGCAGGACCCCGAAGATCCTGATCGTCACTCGAACGGGCTGCCCTCTGTCGAACAACTCCGGACCCAGGTAAAACGGAATCCGTGTAACCGGATTGAACGGGTTCGGATAATTCTGGAACAACTGGAAGCCACGGTCCCGGTCGTCGGTACGCGTCTGCGCTTCTGCGCGAATCGCTGTTGCACCGAGACCGAGAAGGAGGATGACACCGACGCACAACTGGCGTCTCATCGTCACCTCCGCACAGAATCAGCTGTGCTGTAGCAAAGTGTGCGATAACCCTCCCGTTTGGTTGGAGCTGTATGGATCGCCCTGAACTACCTCCGGTATCCACATGATAAAGCATCCGGCAAGCCCAGTCAAGATCTTGTACCGTGTGAGGCAAGAGTAGTCAACGCTTTGCCATTACACGGCCTACGTCCTGTCGACCTGAGGCGGCGCCTCAAGTGGGGCCACGTCGCGGACTTCGCCGTCCCGGACCGTGACGCCGGTGCGATCGAGCCAGCCCAGGAGCGGAAGCAGGTACTTGCGGGAAATACCGAAAAGATCCCGAAAATCTCCCGGACCCAGGCCCGTCCTGCCGGCCAGAGTGGCGCGGACGGCAGCGGCCGCGGCAGCGGCAGCATCGGCGGAGATATACCGGCCCGGCGTGAGCGGGACGAGGCTTCCGGTCCGGGCAAGGTGGTGAAGCAGGTCCTCGAGGTCGGATCGGGCGGCGAGTGGTGCCGGCAGGTCGGCGATGGTTGGTGAGGCCATGGCGGCGTCTGCGAAGGCGGCGATGAGGTCGTCACACGCACGGATCTGGGCCGGGTTGAGCGCGGGTTCGTGCTCTGCGAGCCGCGTGAGGTTGCCCTCGAACCGAATGGTGGTGTCGGCGGCGAGGCGAGTCATGGCGTGGTCGGCGAGAGCGGGATCCGGTGACGGTGCAGCCTGACGAAGCTGTTCGCGGGAGAGGCCGGGGGCAAGCGGGTTGGCCAGGTGGAAGTCGCGCAACGTTTTGACGATGCGGGCCGCGGCCTCATCGATGATGCCGTCGTGGAAGAGCGTGGACCCGACGGCCGTGACCGTGGCGGCCGGGTCCTGCAGTGCGGCGTCCGCCTGGCCGGGCGACATTGGAGTGCGCACGGCGAGGTGTGCCGCGGGCAGGCCGGTCCAGCCGGCGAGCGCGACGGCGGCGGTGATGGCTGCGGGCGGGTCGCCATCGAGTATGGTGTCGAGGCGGTTGGCGACGACGGTTCCGACGCGTTTTCTGCGGCGGGCGGCGGGCTCGATGACTCGACCGCCGCCGATGGTGGCGATGGGGGACCAGGACCGGATGACGAAGTGGTCGCCGGCGCGAGCGACGACAGGCGCTTCGAGCCGGAGCTGGACGAGGTCCACTCCTCGCGGTTCGACGACCGTCCCGCCGTATGGAACGACTCGCGCGGCGACTTCGGCGGTACCGAGATGGAACCTGACGCGCTGGCCACGGCGGACCGCAGGTGCGGAACTGAGGATGCGCAGTCTCGCGGTGACGATGGACGTCGCTGCCCAACCATCGGCATCGACGAGGACATCGCCGCGGCGCAGGTCATCGCGATCGACGCCAGCAAGGGCGAGGGCCGTTCGTTCGCCGGCGATGGCGGTTTCGCGGTCACTGCCGTGCGTCTGGACGGCGCGAACGCGGGCCTTCCAGCCACCGGGCAGTGCGATAACGCTGCGGTCCCGCGAAACGGAACCGGACCAGAGCGTTCCCGTGACAACGGTGCCGGTCCCGCGGACGGTGAACACGCGGTCGATGGGCAGTCGGAGCAGATCGTCGGCGGCGCGTGAGCGGACGTGAGCGGCGCGTTCGGCGAGTGTCGCACGCAGGGTGTCGAGACCCGTACCTGTCTTCGCCGACACTTCGACGGCTGGCGCATCGGCGAACGAGGTGTCGGCGAGCAGATCCGTGACATCATCGGCGACGAGCGCTCGCCACTCGGGATCGGTGAGGTCGGCCTTCGTCAGCGCGACAATGATATCGCGCACACCGGCCAGTTCGAGGATTGCCAGGTGCTCACGGGTCTGTGGCATGACGCCCTCATCGGAGGCGACCACGAGCAGGCCGAGATCGATGCCGGTGGCACCTGCCAGCATGTTTCTGATGAAGCTCTCGTGGCCGGGCACGTCGACGATGCCGACGTGCAGGTCGTCGGACAGGGCGAGGTCGGCGAATCCGAGATCGATGGTGATCCCGCGGCGCTTCTCCTCGGGCAGTCGGTCGGTGTCGACGCCGGTGAGGGCGCGCACGAGCGCCGTCTTGCCATGATCGATGTGGCCGGCCGTTCCGAGGATCAGCTGTCGCACGAGTCGATCCGTGCGGCGGCAATGAATTCGAGTGACTGCAGCGTGGCACCCTCGAGAACGTGGTGGTCGAGCCAGCGCGTGAGCAGCCACCAGTGGCCACGCGTCTCGGTCAATGCGACATCGGTTCCGCGGATCATCGCGCGCATGGCCTCGAGCGCGTGGGGCGGCAGGACGCGGCCCGGCGCATCACGTGAACAGTCGTCACAGCGGACGCCGCCGGCGGCGTAGTCGAAGCGGCTGGCTTCACCGCCCGCGCGGCGACCGCAGTGGACGCACGCGTCGAGTTCGGGGGCAAATCCGAGGAGCGCAATGAGCTGCCAGACCCGTCCGAGTACGACCGCCTCGGCGTCGCCGCTCGCCGCCTGCTCGAGCGTGTCGAACGAATCCGCGATCAGGGCATGGAGACCGGGTTGTGAATCCTCGCGCGTTGTCCGCATCACGATCTCCGCGAGCAGTGCCGCCCCGCCGAACCGCATGAGGTCGCGACCGAGCGCCTGGCCGCTGTGCGACAGATCGAACCCGGACAACGTCTGCAGGTCGCGGGTCTCTTTCATGTGGATGGTCGCGGTACCGCGGCTGAACGCTTCGAGCAGGCCACCGTACTGGCTGCGTGGGCGGCGGGCGCCGCGCGCGATCGCGGACAGCAGGCCGTGCGTTGCGGTCAGCAGTCGAAGGATCCTGCTGGTGTCGCCGTACGCGAAAGTCTGGAGGACGATGGCTTCTGTGCTGATGACGGGCACGGCCGGGCTCAGTCGGCGAGCAGCCGCTCCACCAGCCGCGCGCGTTCGCTTTCGAGTTCCGGATCCGACCCGTCCTGACCGAGGTCCTCATCGATAGCGGCCAGTCGGGTCAACGTGCGTCGTCGGGCGGGTGGTCGCGTTCCACGCGTGAGCGCCCAGCCGGCCACGCCGAGCAATCCGATGAGCGGCAGCAGGACCAGAAGCTGTCTGCGCGTGCCGCCGCCCGGGCTGACGGGCGGCAAGGCGCCGGGCACGGCCGACGGCACTGCGCCGGGCATGGCCGGGCCGAGCGAGACGGGCTCGCCACCGACCACGAGCATGTACGGCGCGCCGGTACCTGTCGGCTGTCGCACGAACGGGCCGATGTAGAGTTCTCCGTCTACGCGGGCCGCCGCGAAGTAGATGGCCTGTGTGTCAGCGGCGGCTTCCGCCGTAATCGAGAATGCGCCGACCGAATCGGTGACGGCCGAACCGAGACTGGATCCGCTCGAGCCGTCCACGCGGTGCAGAAGAACCTCGAGCCCTGCCATTGGCTGGCCCTGTGGATCGATCGCGTGGCCCGCGATGGTCACGCTGCTCGTGGCCTGCGCGTTCGCGGATGCGGCGGCGAGCAGCAACAGAATCAGCGCACTGGACGTGCGCACGGCAGTGTCGTGCATGCTCACGGATTGAAACGTCCGAAGTCTTCGGGGTCGAGATGGCGCAGGTATTCGCGAAGCTGCTCGGGGCTGAGTCCGGCACCGCCGGTTTCGGAGGTCTCGCCTGCGCCCGGCAGATCGGACTCCTCCATCGGCTCGGTCACTTCGATGGACGTATGCTCGAGCAGGTCCTCGGTCGTGAAGATCGAGGCCGACATGCGCAATGCAATGGCGATCGAGTCGGACGGGCGTGCATCGACGCTGATCAACTCGCTGTCGCGCCTGATCATCAGCTCGGCAAAGTATGTGTTCTCGACGACCTTCGTGATCATGACGCTCTGGAGCGTGCCGCCAAAGCCGACAATGACCGAAGCGAACAAGTCGTGAGTCAGCGGCCGCGAGAACTTCATGCCCGCCATCTCCATGGCGATCGCGCTTGCCTCGCCCGGCCCGATCCAGATCGGCAGGACGCGCGAACCATCGACTTCCTGCAGGATGACGACCGGTGTGTTCGAGGTCCGGTCCAGACCGAGACTCTGGACCTTCACTTCGACCATGGGTTTGTCCTGCATTGCTACCCCGTGGGTTCACCCGTTCTCGGCCAGGCAAGCGGGCCTCGCCGCCCGGCAACCGCCGTCTATACCCGTGTCCGGTCGATGTGATACGAACGCCGATACGGCGGCCGCGTCAACCTTCTGCCAGTGAGAGCCCGCCCTCGTCCGTGCCCTCGCTACCGGCTTCCGGCTTCAGGTTCCAACGGTCCGTATACATGGAAACATCGAGCCACTCCTCGAGGCCTTCGCGCAGTGTCATCACGACCTCATCGGGCGTGCGCGCGCTCATGACCTTCGCGACGGACGCCCGGGCCGCCGCCGCCGGGATCGACCGGATCACCTTCTTCGTTTCCGTCAACGTCGACGGTCCCACGCTGAGCGCTGAAATACCGAGGCCGAGGAACAGGAACACGGCGAGCGGATTGCCGGCCATCTCGCCGCACACGCTCACTTCGATGCCGGCGGCGCGGCCGGCCTGCGCCGTCATCTCGAGCAGGCGGACGACGGCGGGATGGAACGGCTTGAACCGGGGCGCGAGGCGCGCATTGCCGCGGTCGACGGCCAGCGTGTACTGGATCAGGTCGTTCGTCCCGATCGAGAAGAAATCGGCGTGCCGTGCCAGCTCGTTCGCGGTCAGTGCCGCGGCCGGCGTCTCGATCATGATGCCGAGCTTGTAAGCCGGGTTGAACGGCTTACCTTCGCGTTTCAGCTGGTCCGCCGCCTCGTCGAGCATATCGCGCGTCCGCCGGATCTCGGACACCTCGTTGATCAACGGCAGCATGATGCGCACGTCGCCGTGCGCCGTCGCGCGCAACGCTGCCCGCAAATGCGGGAGGAACAGGTCAGGCGTGTCAAGACACACACGGATCGCTCGCCAACCGAGGAACGGATTCTCCTCCGGCGGCATGTGCAGGAACGCGGGGAACTTGTCGCCGCCCAGGTCGAACGTGCGGATGAAAACAGCGTTGCGCGGAAACGCCTCGGCTACGCTCCGGTACGACTCGTACTGCTCCTCCTCGCCGGGCTGCGTGTTGCGACCGACCACCAGAAACTCGGTGCGAAGCAGGCCCACACCCTGCGCACCATGCGCTCGCGCAAACTGCGCCTCACCCGGCATGTCGATATTGGCGCGCAGCACAACCGGCTGATGGTCGGGCGTAACCGCCTCTTCCTGCGCCAGCATCCCGAGTTCGTGTTCCCATTCGCGGACCCGCTCGTCCCGCTCCCGATACAGCCGCTTCTCGGTTTTCGTGGGTGCGATGACGACACGACCGGACCGTCCGTCGAGCGCGACTTCCTGACCGGTGTGGACGAGCGTGCTGAAGTCGCCCAGGCCGACGACCGCGGGCAGGCCGAGCGATCGCGCGAGAATCGCCGAATGCGATGTGCGCGTGCCCGCATCGGTCGCAATGCCGATGATGCGCTCGCGGTCCAGCTGAACGGTGATCGTCGGCGTGAGGTCGCGCGCAACCAGGATGACGCCGTCCAGCTTGCTGTCCAGCGCCAGGTCGGGATCGGGCAGGCCGAGCAATCTGCGCAGCATGCGCTGTTCCATATCGCGCAGATCGATCAGCCGGTCGAACACCATGGGGTGGCCGCTGCGCGTCCAGTCCGCTTCGATCTCGAGCATGCACAGCTCGAACGCGCGTGCGGCCGACAGGTGGTTGCTGCGGATGTAGTCGACCGTGCGATCGATCATGTCCTGATCCTCGAGCATCAGGATCTGCGGATCGAAGATACGCGCCTCGACTTCACCCAGCCGCTCCGACGTGCGTCGCTGAACGTCGGCGACGCGTTTGCCGGTCCACGCGCGCGCTTCGTCGAACCGTTCGATCTCCTGCTCGATCTCGGACTCGTCGATGCTCGAATGCGGCACGCGCGGCATATCCCAGTGCAACACGTGCGCCGGTCCGACCACGATTCCCGGCGATGCCGGCGTGCCATCCCGCGCTATGCTCATGTGTCCTCGCCGAAGCCGTGTTCCACGAGTGCGGCAAGCGCGCTCAGTGCGTCCTCGGCATCTTCACCGTTCGCCCGGATGACAAGCTCGACGCCCTGCTCCGCAGCCAGCATCATCATCCCCATGATGCTCTTCCCGTTGACTTCCATGTCCTCCCGGGCGACGAGGATGTCGCTGCGGAACCGGTTCGCCAGCTTGACGAACTCGGCCGCCGGTCGCGCGTGCAACCCGTGCCTGTTTGCTACGCGAACCTGTCGGTGCCGTTCACCGGGCGACGCCATCATGTGAGCCACCCGTAGCCAATGGCCGCCGCCAGAGCGACCGCCATGCCTGTCACGATCGGCGTCCTTGCCGCATTGCCCGACCGCAATCCCAGGATGACCGCGACGACGCCGGCGGCGATCCAGGCCGGGCGCAGTTCCGCGCCGCCGCCGTTGCCCAGCATCAGTGGAATCACCATGCCGAGCAGAACCACGGCGGCCCTGGAAACATCGGTCTGGACGCGGGCGAGGTTCGCGCGTCGCAGAACGTCGGCAACGTTGCGGCCATGGCGGAACCCGATGCGGAATCCCCACGTCCTGAGCGCGACGTGCCCGACATTGTAGACCACCAGGAACACGACCGGTCCGAGCCACCACGGCGCGCCGGCGAAGACGAATGCGAGGCCCAGCAGCGCACAGGCGGGCCGCCATCCAGCCCAGACGAGCGCGTCGCCCAGCGACCCGAGCGCTCCGCGGACCGCCGTCTTGAACCGATCGATGACCTCGGGATCGACGCGTTCCGCTTCCAGTTCGGCCACGGCACCGAGCGCGACGCCGACCAGGTACGGATGGCTGTTGAAAATGTGCACGTGTCGCTGTACGGCCGCATCGCGTGCTTCGGCACCGTCGCGATGGATGGCACGCAGTGCGGGCAGCAGCGCGAACGCGAAGCCGCCGCCGATCAGGGTACGATAGTTCCACGACCCCTGGATCGCGAACGACCGCAGGAACATCCGGGTCCGGACGAAGGCGCCCGACCTCATGCGATCACCGCGACCAGGCCCGCGATGGCGCCCGCGACGAACAGTTTCCAGCGCGCTTGCCAACCGCCGAATACGCGCAATGCCGCGGCGGCGCAGCCCGCGGCCGAGGCGAGAAGAAGACCGTGCGCGGTTGCGGGACCGAACACCCAGTGCGAGTCGAGGACCCGGATCCACACGTAGCCCAGGCCGGTACCCGCGACGGTCACTATCGCGCCGCGCAGAAAGTCGATCAGCATGGCCGCGCTGTGGCGAAGCGTGATGGTCGACGCATGCGCCAGGCGCGCGCCTGTCGGCGCGATATGCTCGTTGAATTGTCGCGCGAGGACTACGGACCTGCCGCCCACGCGTTCCCAGCCCAGCGCGAACACGGCGGCCAGGAGCATGCCAGCGCCGTGCGTGGGGTTCGACAACGCCATCGCGAACACGGCCGCGGCGGTGGCGGTGCCCGACTCCGGGTACTTCGCCGCGCCGATCGGCAGGATGGCGAGGTGGAACGCCTCGAGCACGGCGCCGAGCATTGCGCCCTCGGCCGGGATGCCGGCAATCCAGCCAGCGAGTGCGCCGGCAACGAGCGGCCGCGAGATCATCGCCTGCGGGAACGATGTCGCATCCAGTCCGATGAAACCGCCCGCGAGGGCAGCGAGCAGCGCATTCATTCTTCGCCGCCGCGAAGGAGTCGTTCAGCCCTCACTCGCCGGCCGCCCGGCAGATCCTGTGCGCTCACGTCCGCGCCATGGTCGAGCAGCGCCGACAGTGCGTCGCGCTGGTCTGCATCCAGATACACGTACGGCAGCACGGCGTCGCGGCCCGATGCGTAGTGCAGCCCGCCGATGTTGACTTCCCTGCCCCGAAGCTGTCCGGCACCAGCCAGCCGGAGCATGGTCGTGATGTCACGCGTGAGCAGGACGGTACGTGAGCTGTCAGCGATCCACCCGTCGAGATGGTCCATCGCGTCCGCCACGGTTTCGAACACCGCATGCATTCCCTCCACGAGCCCCAGCCGATAGAGGTCCTGCTCCCAGTCGGATTCGGCAAGGTCATCATCCACCACGGCGATTGTGTCCGGCCGGAGCTCGTTGCCCCAGCCGACCACGACCTGGCCGTGGATCAGCCGCTCGTCAACCCTGAACAGCAGGATCGCCATGTTGCGGCGCGGGAGCGGCCACGCTCTGGATCGAGTCGCGTGCTTTGGTGACGAGCCGCTCGAGCAGCTCGTCGACGGAGAGATGGCGATGCGTCACGAAGTCGAGAAGCATGGCCAGATTCACGCCGCACACGACGCCGACGCCGCTGGTGTTGCGAATGAGCATGCGAGCTGCCGACCCGCAGCTGCCGCTCGGCAGGTCCGTGAATACAATGGACGAGTGACCGTTCGCTGCATCGCGGACGCGATCCGCCAGCGCCTGTGGCGAGAGACCGCGGTTGCTTACCGCCACGAGCACTCCTTCCT
This sequence comes from Longimicrobiales bacterium, assembly GCA_035513345.1. GTDB lineage: Bacteria > Gemmatimonadota > Gemmatimonadetes > Longimicrobiales > RSA9 > DATKCF01. The sequence goes on along the minus strand of DATKCF010000220.1, from coordinate 8,155 downwards.
CGATCCCGGCGATCGACTGCACCGCGTCGACAAGACCACCCGCCATGGCGCCGTGCGCGACCACGATGCCGCGCAAGCCGCTGTCACTCATAGTCGCCCTCGAGGTACTGGCGAATCGGGCGCATCGAGTCCATCAGGCTCTCGTTGAACCTGCGCGCCGAATGGACACCTGAATACTTCAGCAGGTGATTCATCGCGATCACTTCGGAGATGACGGTGATATTCTTCCCCGCGTTCAATGGTATGATCACCTTGGGAATCCTGACGCCGAGGATCGGGACTTCCTCGGTATCGATACCCGTCCGCTCATACGTCGCCCGTTCATCCCAGTCGACGAGCTGAACCACGACCTCGATCCGCTTCTGTTGTCGAATCGCGCGAATGCCGAACAGTGTGCGGATGTCGATGATCCCGATACCCCGTATCTCCATGTGGTGCCGCTGCAGCTCGTGGCCACGCCCGATCAGGATATCGTTGCCGCGGCGCGAAACGAGCACGACATCGTCGGCCACGAGGCGGTGTCCACGCTCGACCAGATCGAGGACGCACTCGCTCTTGCCTATGCCGCTGCGTCCGATGAACAGCAGGCCGACACCGTAGACGTCCGCCAGAGAACCGTGCATCGTCGTACCCGGCGCGAACTGTTCCTCGAGGTACGGCTGAAGGCGGCGGTAGAACTCACCCGTCTTCAGCTTCGACAGGAACAGCGGTACACCGTGCTCGCGAGCCAGCACGACCAGCTCGGCGTGCGGCGTCTGTCCCTTCGTCACGATGACGGCGGGCATCGGAAGGCGCAGGAACGCGTCCAGCGCGGAGTGTCGTTCACCCGCTCCGAGCGACTCGACGTACTCGATCTCGGTCTGGCCGAGGACCTGCAGCCGCCCGGTCGAGAAGCGATCCCGGTATCCGGCAAGCACGAGGCCCGGATTGGAGATCGTCGGACTCGTGATCGGCCGGTTCAGATCGCACCCTTCGTTCACCAGCTCCAGCGAGAGGATCTCCTTCTTCGCGCGGTGGAAGTCCTCGACGGTAATCGTCTTCAATCGGCTTCTCCTGCGCGGTCGGCCGTCGTGCGGCGCAGTTGACGCCGTCGCGACCGTGCCCGTTTGAGCTGGCGTTCCACTTTCGAGATCGCATCGTTCAGCGCATTCCGATACGTCGCTCCCTGGCCGCGACCGATCAGCGGCGGCCCACCGGCCAGGGTCAGTCTGGCCTCGGCAGCGCGCCGACCACTCTGCTTCTCGAAGGCAATCGCGAGCGTCGCGGCCTTGAGCGGATAGCGGTCGAGCCGCTGCGCATGGCGAGCGGCGTGTTCGTTCAGGGACTCCGGAATCGTGCCGTGAAGCGCAGATACCGTAACCTCCATCATGTCCTCCGGTTCAGGTTTCCTTTAACCGCGTGAAACCGGCGTACGCCCCTGACGGTGGCCGGCGGCCGCGATCACCGACTCGAGATGCGACACCGTGAGGTCGGCGGAATGTTCCCACGTGAAACGCAGGGCAAACTCGCGTGCGCCCGCCGCCAGCCGGTGTCGCAGCGGTCCGTCTTCCACAACGCGCCGGAGTGCGGCGGCCAGTTCGTCGACGTTGCCGTGCGGTACGAGCAGCCCCGTCTCGCCGTCCACTACCGAATCTCGCAGACCGGGTGAGGCGCTCGCTACCGTCGGCGTCCCGCAGGCGGCGGCTTCGATGGTCACGATCCCCCATCCTTCCCTGGGCGAGGTCAGCACATGCACCCACGCTCTGCGCAGCAGTTCCAACTTCGCATTCTCGTCCACGAAGCCGCGCATGTCGACCAGTTCGCCAAGGCCCAGCTCGTCGCGAAGAGCGCGCAGTGCCGGCTCGTGGTCTCCCCGCCCGGCGACGACGAGCCGCACCCGGACACCCTGGCCCGCCAGCCGGGCCACCGCGCGCATCACCAGGTCGACGCGCTTGTACCGCTTGAGCCGACCAAGATACAACAACGTCGGCTCGTCGAACTTCGGAGCGCCCGGATCGGGATGGTACGTATCCAGGTCGACGCCGTTGGGGATCACATCGATGCGGTCGCGCGGGAATCCGCGCGCAACGAGATCGTCCTTCGTGCTGTCGGAAACGGCCTGTACGGGCATCCTGCCGTAGATCCTGGCCAGCGGCCGCTCGAGCAGCCACGTGGCCGTAGCGACCGGCAGACCGGCCTCGTCGAACGCGGTAGGGCCGAACAGGTGGTGCACCAGAAGCGAGATCGGCGTGCGAATCCACCATGGCGTGAACAGCGCCGCCTTGTTGAGGTCCTCGATAACGACGTCGAAGCTCCGATCGTGCAGTGAACGGTAGCAGCGCCAGGCGGCCGGCGGATAGGTGTGTCGCCTGCCAGCCCGATGAACATCGATCCCGTCCAGTGCCGCGCGCGCCGGTGCGCCGGCCCACCCGGATGCGATCAGTGTCACACAATGACCCCGCCTTGCCAGGCGTCCGTAGATTTCGTGGAGGTGGACCTCGGCGCCACCTGCCTGCGGGTTCTCGCGATCCTGCCAGTTGAAGACGAGCAGCTTCAGGGGCTGCCTCCGTTCGCCGCACCGCTCGCCGCGCCGTGCATCAGCGCGTCCAGCACACCGTTGACGAACCGCGGACTCTCGTGCGTGCCATACTTGCCCGCGAGTGCCAGCGCTTCCTGGATGGACACGCGCGGCGGCACGTCGTCGAGGTACAGCAACTCGGCCGCGCCCAGCCGGAGTATGGCACGATCGATGACCGACACACGCTCGAGCCGCCAGTTGGTCAGGCATCCATCGAGCGCCGCGTCGATCTCCTCGAGGTGGTCGTGGACCGTCAGCACGAGCCGGAACAGGTAATCCCGGCTGGTTTCGGCTATTCTGCGTTCCGACGCGAAATCTGCAAGCACATCGGGCAGCGGCCGACCGGGCCCGCGCATTTCCCATGCGTACAGAATCTGGAGCGCCCAACCACGGGCCCGGCTACGTTCGCGCACCGTCGCCTCGGAGCTGGCGGGCCAGATCGGCTAGCTCGAGGGCGGCGAGCGCGGCCTCCCATCCCTTGTTGCCGTGTTTTCCGCCCGCCCGGGCCAGCGCCTGGTCCAGGTCGTTCGTTGTAAGCACGCCATTGGCCACCGGTATGCCGGCGTCCAGCGCCACCCTCGCCAGACCGTCGGCGGTCGGACCGGCCACGAAATCGAAGTGCGGCGTTTCGCCATGTATCACGCAGCCGAGCGCGATGATGGCCGCGCAGGTCCCGTGATCGGCGGTGAGCCTGGCCGCGAAGGGCAACTCCCATGCGCCTGGCACCTCGATGACGTCGACGGCGTCGTCGGTCACACCGTGGGCCGCAAGGCACGCTCTGGCGCCCGCGACCAACCGGCTCGTCACGTTCTCGTTGAACCGGCTCACGATGATCGCGTACCGGCCTGCCGCGCCGGGCGCGCCCCTGTACTCTGTCACACAGCCTCCTGCTCGCCGTCCTCGGCATCGCTCGCCTGCGTCCCGGCCGTCGTGGCCGTTTCCTCCGACGGCGCGTTCCTCTCTCGCTCATCGAGCAGCATGTGCCCGAGTTTCTGCTGCTTCGTCTTCAGGTATGCCCGATTGAAGTCACCGGGTGCCACCTGAATCGGCGTGCGGCCCGTGATCTTCAGCCCGTACCCCGTAAGGCCAACGACCTTCTTCGGGTTGTTCGTCAGGATCCGTATCGACGAAAGACCGAGGTCGAGGAGGATCTGCGCGCCGAGCCCGTAGTCACGCAGGTCGGGCTTGAAACCGAGTGACTCGTTCGCTTCGACGGTGTCCTGGCCCGCGTCCTGAAGGGCGTACGCGCGTATCTTGTTCGTGAGTCCGATGCCTCGTCCTTCCTGGCGCAGGTACACGATCGCGCCCTCTCCCGCTTCGTCGATCCGCCGCATCGCCGCGTGAAGCTGTTCGCCGCAGTCACACCGAAGCGAATGGAACACGTCGCCGGTCAGGCACTCCGAGTGCATCCGGACGAGCACGTTCCTCTTCCCCGCTACGTCGCCCTTGACGAGCGCGAGATGCTCGCGCTGGTCGAGCTGGTTCTCGAAGGCGATGACGCGGAATTCGCCGTACGGCGTCGGCAACGTGGCCTCCGCGATGCGCCGCACGATGCGTTCGGTACGCAACCGGTACGCGACAAGCTGCGCCACGGTGATGAAGCGGAGTCCGTGTTCGCGCGCGAACGACTCCAGTTCCGGCCGCCGGGCCATGGTGCCATCCTCGTTCAGGATCTCGCAGATGATGCCCGCGGGCGGAAGACCGGCAAGCCGGGCAAGGTCGACCGATGCTTCGGTCTGGCCGACGCGACGCAGCACACCACCTGGCCGCGACCGGAGTGGAAACACGTGGCCCGGCCGTCGCAGGTCGCCGGGCCGCGTGTTCGGGTCGACGAGCAACCGGATCGTGGCAGCCCGGTCGTGCGCGCTGATGCCCGTGGTCACGCCGAACCGCGGGTGTGCGTCGACTGACACCGTGAACGCGGTGCCCATGTAGTCCTGGTTCTGCTCGGTCATCGGCGGCAGGCCCAGCGCGTCTGCGCGCTCAGGCGTCACCGCTACGCAGATGAGGCCGCGGCCGTGGCGAGCCATCGTGTTGATGGTCTCCGGCGTAACGAGAGATGCCGCGCCAACGAGGTCGCCTTCGTTCTCACGGTCCTCGTCGTCCGCCACGATCACGAGCCTGCCCGCCCGGATGTCCTCGATGGCATCTTCGACACGATCGAACGGCATCTTTTCGCTCCTCGCGGATGTTCCGTGCGTGCTCATACCCCGTCACCGCCGCGGCGCTTCAACCAGTGCGTCACGAAGCGGCCGATCATGTCGCCTTCCAGGTTCACGCCGTCGCCAATTTCGAGCGTGGATAGCGTCGTGTGGTTCCACGTGTGCGGGATGAGGGCCACCTGCACCGTGTCGTCCGCCGTGAGCGCGTTGATTGTCAGGCTCACGCCATCGATCGCGATCGAGCCGTGCAGAACGGCTACATCGGCGATGACATCCGGCACCGCGACGTCCAGGAGCACGTGCTCACCACGACGTTCGATCGCCGAAACGAGGCCGACCGCATCCACGTGCCCCTGCACCAGGTGGCCGCCCAGCCGGTCGCCGAGCGCGAGCGGGCGTTCCAGGTTCACACGGCGGCCCGTCTCGAACTCGCCCAGCGTCGTTCTCGACAATGTCGTGCCGATCGCTTCCACGACGAATGCTTCGCCCGTGAGTGCAACGACGGTCTGGCACACGCCGTTCACGGCGATCGAGTCGCCGGGCATCAGGCCGTCGAGGACCCTCACGGCGCCGACCGTGATTCGACAGCCGCCATCCATGGGCTGGGCCGCCCTGACGGTGCCGACTTCCTCGACGATTCCGGTGAACATGTCAGGCCTCCCCGACGACGTGATCCAGCACGAGCCGCGCATCACGTCCCAGCCGGGCCAGACTGCCAAGTGTCCAGCCGTCGACCGCTTCATCCAGCGGGAACGCGGGCACGCCCCCCTCGCCGAAGAGGTCCGGTGCCACGAAAAGGTGCATTCGGCCGACCGCTTTTGCCGCGAGCAGCGCCCCCGCCAGTCTGCCGCCCCCCTCGCACAGTATGGATCGCACGCCCTCGCGCCGCAGTGTTCTCAGAGCGCAACGGCAATCGACGACGCCGGCCGAGGCCTGCACTGTCAGGACACGCGCGCCCGCAGAACGCAACGCGTCGACGCGGTCCGGTGGCGCCGCGTCCGTGCTGACGATCCAGACCGGCGCCTCACCGATCGTCTCCAACAACTTCGCCGACAGGGGAGTGCGTGCCGCCGAATCGAAGACGATCCGGACCGGCGCAACGCGCGGCTCGATATCGCCGCGAACGGTCAGGCGTGGATCATCAGCGTGGACGGTCCGGCTGCCAACAAGGATCGCGTCGAAGCCGGCGCGCAATCTGTGCGTTTCGGCCAACGCTTCCGGACCGGTCACGGCTGTCGGTTGGCCGGCCTGCCGACTCAGTCGACCGTCGAGCGAAACAGCCAGTTTCAGCTCGACCCATGGCGTCGTCCGCCGATGTGCCCAGTGGAACGCCGGATCCATCAACACCGCCTCCGCCTCGCGCAGGCCGCCACGCACTTCGATGCCACGGGAGGTCAGCAGGCGGCCGCCGCCCGCCGCTCGAGGGTTCGGATCCGCGGCTCCATAGACGACGCGCGATATACCTGCGTCGATGATCGCATCCGTGCAGGGCGGCGTCTTTCCGTGGTGCGCGCACGGCTCTAGAGTGACGTACAACGTGGCGCCGCGCGCCTCCTCGCCCGCTGCCTCGAGCGCCGCGACTTCTGCGTGCGGTCCGCCGTACTCGGCATGCCAGCCTTCGCCAACGATGCGATCGCCGTTCACGATGGTGGCGCCGACCATCGGATTCGGATGTACCCGGCCCCAGCCGTCGTGGGCCAGCTCCAGCGCCCGGTCCATGAAACGCGAATCGTCCGGCATGAAGCCTCAGATGACGAGACGCCCGGCGAAGCTCAGGAAAAAGCCGCCGCCGCGCGCGTCTGACGCAGGCGAGCGATCGTCCTCGATTGCACCACCACCGCGCTGCCAGCCGAACTCGGCTGACAGGCTGTAGACGAGGCGAGTCCAGAGAAGCCCGCCGAACAGCAATGTACGGCTGCTGACGTACGAGTCGTCCTCGATCGCGACGGACCCGCTCGGCGCACCGATGTCCGCCACGATCTCCGACGACAACCGGTCCCAGCCGAACCCGGCAGTCACGCCGAACAACGAGATCCGTTTGCCGACCCCCGCCCGCAAGCTCCACGCGGATGCGCTCGGGCTCCGGACCTGAACGCCCCCCCCACTCTGCACGGCGTCGCCCGCACTGAACGATCCGAGGCGGCGGTACATCGCTGACACCGAGATACCGGGCACCGTGAAGGACTCGCGCATCACGCCAACGCGCGCGCCGGCGCCCCATGTGAGCGGCGATCGCGTTCCGAAGCCGGCGGCGCCCGGGAGGTTCACCGATCCCAGACTGGCCAGCAGGTCGATGGACCCTACACCACCGACCGTGGCGAATGCGGGGATACCGTCGATCACGCCAACGGCGAGGTCCGCGTTCCAGCCGATGCCGGTGCCGTCCAGCGTTGCGCCCGGTGCGCCCGGATCCGGCAGGACGATGCGCGCTCCCGTCATCCGGGCGGTGACGCTCCACCTCGGCGAACCGGGCAACCGATGGCCCAGCGTGCTCGCCGTTCCCGCGACCGGACTGCCGCCGGCGCCGAGCAGCAGGGCGCGCAGGCCCGCGATCTCCGCGATGTCCGATGCAGCCGCACACGCGGCCGCCGCACCGCCCGCATTGAGGCAGCCGGTCTGGAACGCGGCGATCTGCGCACTCGTGCCGGCAGCGCACACTGCAAGCAGGCCCAATGCGATGGAGAACGGGGCCGTGCGGGTGCGGCGCCGGCCTGCGCGGATGCGCGTTCGAAGCCGGACAATCATCGAGTCACCCGTTGAGCGCGATGGAGACGCGCTTGTCGCCGGTCCGCACGGCGCCGATGCGCCACGCGATCTCGCCGGCAGACGTCAGCCGGTCCAGCAGACCGCCGGCGAGTTCGGGCCGCACGACCAGCACCATGCCCACGCCCATGTTGAAGGTGCGGAACATCTCGGCCTCGGCAACGTGGCCGAGATCGGCCACGAATCGGAACTCGGCCGCGGGTTCCCATGTGGCCACATCGATCTCCGCACACAGGCCGGCCGGAATCACACGGTCCAGGTTTTCCGGTATGCCGCCACCCGTGATGTGGGCCAGCGCGTTGACACTGCCTTCCCCGATCAGCGGGAGCACCGCCGCAACATAGGAACGGTGTGGCATGAGCAGCACATCGGCGACCGTCGCGCCCGTGCCCGGATACTCCTGATCCGTCCGCATGCCCAGCGTATCGAACAGCAGGCGACGAAGCAGAGAATACCCGTTCGTGTGGAACCCGTCCGACCGCAGTGCGATCAGCGTGTCACCATCCCGCACCCGGTGCGGCCCGGGTCGCCCTTCCTCATCGACAACGCCGACAATGAAGCCCGCGATATCATACTCGCCAGGCGAGTACACGTCGGGCATCTCCGCGGTTTCTCCGCCGAGAAGTGCGCAACCAGTCGCACGGCACGCGGCTGCCACGCCTTCGACGATCTG
>DATKCF010000219.1:0-8359 GCA_035513345.1 Longimicrobiales bacterium | reverse complement strand
ACGGAAACCTGTATATCGTCTCGCTGTCGCACGGCGCGATCTACGAGATCGCGCGGACGAACTGAGGATCGGAGACGTGAGGCCGGCGCTGGCCTCGGCAGCGGGAGGCGGATCGCTCTGGCTCGCGCCCGGGCGGTTCGCTGCTAGCGCTTAGCGTGGGCGGTGCTCGGGGCTGGCGGTACGGCTACTTCGGGCCGCCCCACGATGCGCGCCTACGCGGCGACCGGCCGGCCGCTCGCCCTCCGGTGGTAGCGCTTCCGTATCCTCTCGCCACCGAACCGGCCGCACGACGTCCAGGAGAAGGTTGTCGACTACCTGGAGTTCGGCGTGCGCATGGGTCTGGATTGTGGATCCCGAAGGCCGCAGCGCCACCGTCTACCGCCCGCGTAGCCCCGGGCAGGCACAGAAGATAACGATGCGGCTGGCTGGCTCTACTCAGTCCAGGCCCCTGGGCGTGCCGAGAATCTCCTGCTGAAGAATCGCGCGGCGGAGCGACGCGGTGTCATTGATATCGAGACCCACATCGATGCGGACGTTCTGGGTCCGCACGGTGGCCGGTTTGCGCAGGCGGTCGAGCCGGTCATGGAACGCGTCGTGCCGGACCATCTCCGAACCGGGCTCGGTTTCGAGTGAAACGATATGCGGCGCCGAGTGATCGAACCGGCGCCTTGCGGCCTGGGTTCGCTCGCGACGGAGGATAAGCTCGGCCGCCTGGCGTTCCTCATCGGCCGGCGCCGTCCGGGTGACGGACGCCGATCTCCGTTGGAGGCGCTTCTCCTCGGCGGCCGCGCGTCGCTCCGCAAGGACGCTGCGTGGGCGCTCGACAACCGGCTCGCGCCGTGACAGCGGTTCCGGTTCGGGCTCGGGTTCCGGCTCGTACCGGGCCGTCGCCTCGGGCAATGGCTGCTGACCGGTCAGAATCTTCCAGAGGTCCGCGGGCAGCAGATCAGTCGCATCCTGCGCAGGGGACGACCCCCGTTCGCGGTCGGTGCCCGGCCCGGCTACCGTCGTCGTGCGACCGTCGGGCAACCGCTGCCGTTGTTCCGTCGTCGTGCGGCCGTCGGGCAATCGTTGCCGTTGTGCGGGCTGCCCCGGCCGCTGGCGCTGCGGCCCCTGCTGCGGCGGCTGCTGCCCTCGCCGCCCCTTGAGCATCTTCTCGAGGAGCGGCCCTACAATGAGGAATGCGACGATCAGGATCGTGAAAAGGTTGTCCAATCAATCCTCCTGCGTCGGCGGGCGATGTCCATCATCGCCGCCGGCGATGGCGCGGCGCATGTCGGTATCCGCAACGACGTTACGGTAGCGGGCGTAGTCCATGATACCGAGGTTGCCATTGCGGAACGCGTCCGCCATGGCCTGGGGCACCTGCGCTTCGGCCTCGACGACGTGCGCACGCATTTCCTGCACTCGCGCGCGCATTTCCTGCTCGGCTGCAATCGCCATGGCGCGGCGCTCTTCGGCCTTCGCCTGCGCGATCCGCTTGTCTGCTTCGGCCTGGTCGGTCTGCAACTCGGCGCCGATGTTCTTGCCGACATCGACATCGGCGATGTCGATGGACAGGATCTCGAACGCGGTACCGGCGTCGAGGCCCTTGGCGAGAACGGTCTTCGAGATATTGTCGGGATCGGAAAGGACGGCCTTGTGCGACTCGGCCGAACCGATGGTCGACACGATGCCCTCACCGACACGCGCCAGAATGGTGTCCTCTCCGGCGCCACCGACGAGGCGGTTGATGTTGGCGCGAATCGTGACGCGTGCGGTCGCGATCAACTGAATGCCGTCCTTGGCCATGGCGGCGACGCGCGGCGTGTCAATGACTTTCGGGTTGACGGAGACCTTGACGGCTTCGAGTACATCGCGGCCGGCGAGGTCGATGGCCGTAGCCTGCTTGAAGTCGAGACCGAGGTTCGCCTTGTCCGCGCTGATCAGAGCCTTGACGACGCGTTCGACGTTGCCGCCCGCCAGGTAGTGCGCTTCGAGCGGACGCGGGCTGAGCTGGAGACCCGCCTTGGTGCCCATGATCAACGGTCTGACGACGGCCGCCGGATTCACTTTTCTGAGGCGCATCCCGATGAGGTCGCCGATGCTGACGCGAACGCCGGAGAAGATCGCCTCGATCCACAGCCGGACCGGGATCGCCCAGTTGAGGATCATCAGCAGTATGATGATTCCGATAAGGCCGAAGACCGGTACAAACGTGAGGGGATCCATTGGTGTCCCTGTTCTGGAGGTTCGCCGGCTATTCGGCCGGTCGCACGACGTGGCGGTAGCCTTCCGCACTGACGACACGGACCGGCGTACCGGATGAGATCCAATCGGATTCGGCGACGACATCGATGCGCTCATCGCCGATCTTCACGACACCGGCGGGGCGCAGGTCGGTAATGGCAACGCCGGACGCGCCGACCAGCTCGGGGCGGACGCTGGAGGAGGAGTATCCGGTTTCGCGGCTCGTCGAATCCGAGAGCATGAGGCCGGACCGGGCGAATCGTCCGCTACCGGGCAGGTGCCTGATGAGCGCCCAGCCGATGAGCACGACCGCGATGCCCGCGACGGACAGGATGCCCGCGGCAGCCGATACATCCGCGGCGGTCGCGTAGCTCGGCAACAGACTGAGGAAAATGCTGGATCCGATGGCGACGATGCCCGCGATGCCGGCAATGCCGAAGCCCGGAATGACGAAGGCCTCGATACCGAGCAGGACGACGCCCGCACCGAGCAGCATGAACTCCTCCATTCCGGCGAGGCCGATGATGTAGCGGCTGCCGAAGAAGAGCGCGAGCATGGTCATGCCGGCTGCGCCGGCGAGGCCGAAGGTCGGCGTCTTGATCTCGATGACGAGGCCGAGGACGCCAAGCGAAAGCAGAAGCGGTGCGACGACGGGATTGGTGAGGAACCGGACGAGCGATTCAGCCCAGTTCGTGCGCGACTCGTGGACCTGCGCGCCGGCCAGGTCGAGATCGGCGAGAAGCGCGTCCCAGTCCTCGACCTCGGTAGCGAAGCCGAGTTCGACCGCCTCCTCGGTCGTGAGCGTGAGCAGTTGACCGGCCGCGACGACGCCATCGATCGCGATCTGCTCATCGACCATTGCCTCCGCTATGCGCGGATCGAGGCCGTTCTCCTCGGCCAGCGCCCGCATCTCGCTGCGCATCGCGCTCACGATCTTCTCGGACGCGCGGGTGCCTGCGCCGTCGACAGGCGTCGCCGCGCCCATGACGGCGCCCGGCCGCATGCGGATGCCGTCGGTCGCGAGGGCGATCATCGCGCCCGCCGAGAACGCGCGCCGATTGATGTAGGCGTACACGGGCACATTGCTGTCACGGACAGCGTCCACGATCTGCTGCGCCGCATCGATGCGGCCGCCCGGAGTGTCAATGTCGAGGATGACGGCGGCCGCGCCCGCCCGCGTCGCATCGCCGATGCTTCGTTTGACAAACGGCGACAGGCCCAGCTCGATCACGCCCGTCACCGGGACCCGGAACACTTCCGCGTCTTCGGCGCCCGGCGCCCGGCTCTGGCCGAACATGGCGCCGCCGCTGATCAGGATCGCGGTCGCGCCCATCAGGATTCCGGCCACGAGCATGATGGCCGATCGTACGGGGTTCGGTTTCGCCATGGTCCATCCTGCCAGTCTGTGTCCGGTCAGTCACGCGCCGGACGGGTATCCGAATCCGCCCCCACTACCACAGTGGAAGCTATGCGTTCACCGCCACTTGCTCAAGCGCTCCGCATCGAGCCCGGCCACGCCGGCAGTCCCTCGCCGGGCGTACTTGACCGCCCGCGCGAGGCCGGTCTAGTTTCTCCGCGGTGCTGCCGGAGCGAGCGATCTTCGCGCGTCCGGCGATCCGGAGAGGCCGGCCGGCCACGGCCGCGGCCCCCGTCGGCAAGGCTGGCAGAGGCGCCAGCCTTTTTGCTGCGAGGGACGGTCCCCGACCACGAAACGAAGGCCACGGAGGCTAGCTATGGCTCAGGCGACCGAAGCGGATATCGCCACGAAGAATCTGGTCCAGTACGAGAAGAAGGCCGGCATCGCGATCCTTACGCTCGACGATCCGCCCGCCAATACCTATACGTACGAGATGTTCCAGGACTTCGATACCGCCATTCTCGAGGCGAGAATGGACGACGACGTGCAGGTCATTGTCGTGACAGGCATGGGCGAGAAGTTCTTCTGTGCGGGTGCGAGCATCCAGATGCTCAACACAGTAACGCCCACGTTCAAGTACTACTTCTGCCTGCACGCGAACGAAACACTGAACCGTCTCGAACAGACGCCGAAGCTCGTGATTGCGGCGCTGAACGGCCATACGGTGGGCGGCGGTCTCGAGATCGCGATGGCCGCCGACATCCGGATCGCGCGCAAGGGCGCCGGCAAGGTCGGCCTGCCCGAGGTGAATCTGGGCGTTCTGCCGGGAACCGGCGGGACGCAGCGTCTGGCGCGAATCGTGGGGAAATCGCGTGCGATCGAGTTGATGGTCACGGGACGGACGTTCGATTTCGATGAAGCGAAGACGCTCGGCATCGTGTCCGACGTGTGGGATTCCACGGACCGGGACGCGTTCCTGAACCGTGTGATCGAATACGCACAGCGGTTCACGCCGCCGAACATGGCGTCGAAGGCAGTCGGCAACATCAAGCGCGCGGTCCAGACGGGCGCGGAGCTGCCGTTCCAGGATGCGTTGGCAGTCGAGCGTGAGCTACAGCAGCTGCTTTTCCAGAGCGGCGATGCAAAGGAGGGCCTGGCCGCGTACATCGAAAAGCGGAAGCCCGAGTTCAAGGGCCGCTAGCGATGGCGACGACGGGCATCCCGATCGAACGCGCCGCACCCGACCGTCTCTTCATAGGCGGCGAATGGGTGGATGCCGCCGATGGCGGCACGTTCGAGACGCGCAATCCGGCGACGGGCCGTGTGATCGCGAACGTCGCGGAAGCAAGGACGGCCGACGTGGATCGTGCGGTCGCGGCCGCTCGGGAAGCGTTGAACGGGCCGTGGTCGACCATGGACGCGGCCGATCGGGGTGCCCTGCTCTGGAAGATGGCGGACATCATCGAGCAGCGCTCGCAGCAGCTTGCCGCTCTCGAGACCATCGACAACGGCAAGCGGATCCGCGAAGCCGACATCGATCTGCGTGAAACGCGCGACGCGTTCCGTTACTACGCCGGCTGGACTACAAAACTGGGCGGAGAAACGATACCGGTCCGCGGCAACGTACTCAACTACACGTTGCGCGAGCCGGTCGGCGTCGTTGGCGCCATCATCCCGTGGAACTTCCCGCTGCTCATGGCGGCGTGGAAGGTCGCGCCCGCGCTGGCATGCGGGAACGCGATCGTACTGAAGCCGGCCGAACAGACGCCGCTGACTGCGCTGGAACTGGCCGCGATCGCAACGGAAGCCGGCATACCGCCGGGCGTGCTCAACGTGGTGCCGGGCTTCGGTGAGACGGCGGGCGCGGCCATCGTGCGTCATGCCGATGTCGACAAGATCGCGTTTACGGGTTCGACCGCGGTCGGCAAGACCATCATGCGTGAATCGGCGGACACGCTGAAGAAGGTCTCGCTGGAGCTGGGCGGCAAGTCGCCGAACATCGTTTTCGCGGACGCGGACATCGCGGCAGCCGCGAGAGGCGCGTTCAGCGGCATTTTCTACAACACGGGCCAGGCCTGCACGGCCGGATCGCGCCTGCTCGTTCACGTGTCGGTGAAGGACCAGCTCCTCGAGTACATCGTGGACCGTGCCGCCAAGACGGTGCCGGGTGATCCGCTCGATCCGAAGACGCGATATGGCCCGATCATCTCCGAAGAACAGCTCGACCGCGTCATGGGCTACGTCGAAGCCGGCCGGCGCGACGGCGCGCAGCTGCTGGCCGGCGGCAAGCGGACGTCATACGCCGGTGGCGAGAATGGCTACTGGCTTGAACCGACGGTGTTCGACGGCGTGCTGCCCGGGCACACGATCGCTCGTGAGGAGATCTTCGGACCCGTCCTGGCGACAATGACATTCGAGGATGACGACGAAGCGGTCGCCATTGCGAACGACACGATCTACGGCCTTGCCGCCGGGATCTGGACGAGCGACGTGAAGCGTGCGCATCGCACGGCTGCGCGGATCGGCGCGGGCACGGTCTGGATCAACACATACCATCCGCTCGACGTCGCGTCGCCGTTCGGTGGCTACAAGCAGTCTGGCCACGGGCGTGAACTCGGGCGCTACGCCCTGGATCTCTACACCCAGATCAAGAGCGTGTGGGTGGACCTCCACTGACACACCATGACTGAAGCCTGGATCGTCGACGCGGCACGGACGCCAGTGGGCCGGCACGGCGGCGCACTTGCCGCCGTTCGCCCTGACGACCTTGCTGCTCACGTTCTGTCCGCGCTCCGCACCCGTACCGGCCTCGATCCCGCTATCGTCGATGATATCATCCTCGGCTGCGCGAACCAGGCAGGCGAGGACAATCGAAACGTCGCGCGCATGGCGGTACTCCTGGCCGAGTATCCGGTGGGCGTCGCCGGCCAGACCATCAATCGACTCTGCGGATCGGGATTGCAGGCGGTCAACTCCGCCGCGCACGCGATACGCGCGGGTGAGGGCAGCGTTTTCATTGCGGGCGGTGTCGAGTCCATGAGCCGCGCACCATTCGCGATGCTGAAGCCGGACCAGCCGTGGCCTCGCGGAGCACCGGACATAGCCGACACGGTTCTCGGCTGGCGATTCGTCAATGAGCGGTTCCCGGCGCACTACACGGTCGCTCTGGGCGAGACGGCCGAGCTGGTCGCGGACAAACACGACGTTACGCGAGAGCAGCAGGACGAGTTCGCCTTCGAAAGTCAGCGGCGAGCAACGGCGGCCATGCAGGCGGACCGGTTCGCCGACGAGATCGTGCCGATCGCAGTGCCCGGACCGAAGCGTTCTCACGTTCTCGTGTCCGTGGACGAGCATCCGCGACCGGACACCACGATCGAGACGCTGGCGTTGCTCAAGCCGGTCTTCCGGCGCAACGGTACCGTAACGGCCGGCAACTCATCCGGCCTGAATGATGGCGCGGCCGCGCTCGTCGTGATGTCGGCGGAAGCCGCGACATCGATCGGGCTTTCGCCGCTTGCCCGCATCGTATCGTCGGCGGTCAGCGGCGTCGAGCCGCACCTGATGGGAATGGGCCCGGTGCCCGCGACGCAGCTCGCCCTGCGGCGAGCCGGCCTCGAGGCGGACGACCTCGCGCTTACCGAACTGAACGAAGCATTCGCGGCGCAGTCGATACCCTGCATTGCCGAACTGGGCCTGGATCCCGCGTCCGTCAATGTGAACGGCGGCGCGATTGCGCTCGGCCATCCGCTGGGCTGCTCCGGCGCACGCATTCTCACTACGCTCGTCCACGAGCTGAGGCGCAGAGGCGGCGGGTACGGACTCGCGACAATGTGCATTGGTGTGGGCCAGGGCATTGCAACGATCGTCGAGGGATTCGCATGAGCGCCGATCAGGTTCAAGTCGAGAAGGAGAACGCGCTGGGCTGGATCCGGATCAACCGGCCGGAACGGCTGAACGCGTTCGCGGGCACCATGCGCGCCGACATCCTGCACAGCCTCGAACAGCTCGAGGCCGATGAGGACGTGCGCTGCGTCGTGGTGACGGGCGTCGGCCGGGCGTTCTCGACCGGTGGCGACATCGCGGTGATGGCCAAGCTGAGCGAGGCGGGTGATGAAGCGGCGTTCGAGGAACTGGTCCGCACGGGTGCCCGCATTGCCGCCCTCATCGACGGCATGAGCACGCCGGTGATCGCGGCGGTCAATGGTCCGGCCGCCGGCGCGGGTGCGTGCCTCGCACTCGCCTGCGACATGCGACTCGCAAGCGAAACCGCCTCCATCGGCATGACGTTCCTGCGCGTCGGGCTTCATCCTGACTGGGGCGGCAGCTATTTCCTGCCCCGCCTGCTCGGTCCGGCCGCGGCCGCCGAAGCGATTCTGACCGGAGCGATGATCAACGCGGAGCGTGGCGAACGACTCGGCCTGTTCAACCGGGTGGTTCCGCCGGCTGAACTTGAGACCGCAGCGCGAGGAATGGCGGCTCAGATCGCCGCTGGTCCCGCGCAGGCTGTTGCCGACGCCAAGCGTTCGCTTCGGCGCGCGCTTCACGGCACACTCGACGACGCTCTCGAGTTCGAGGTCGACGCGCAGATGCGCGCGTTCCGTTCGCCCGACTTCCACGAGGGCATCACTGCGTTCCTCGCGAAGCGGGCGCCCCGCTTCAACCGCAAGGCGACCCGGTCCTCGCGACGCTGATGAATGCAGGCAGGGTCGTCGTCATCGGCGCCGGAACGATGGGTCACGGCATCGCGCAGGTGGCCGCGATGGCCGGCTACGA
>DATKCF010000218.1:0-60228 GCA_035513345.1 Longimicrobiales bacterium | reverse complement strand
GACGTGCAATCCATCCATCAGTCACTGTGGAGGTTCAGATGTCGGGCACGCTCACTCTGCCGTGCGTGAAGCGATTCAGAAACGCGACACGGCTCGGCGCAGCGATTTTCATCGTCGTGCTGTTGCTCCAGCCAGGCGAGTCGCTGGCGCAGGGGGGCGCGCCCCAGGCCGTGCAGAGCATAGAGAACCGGACGAACGGCATGCAGCGTCTCGACGGCTTCTTCCCGCTGTACTGGGAGGAATCGGCGGGGCGTTTGTGGATGGAGATCTCGCGCTGGGAAACGGAGGTTCTGCACCTGACCGGACTGGCGGCGGGACTGGGCTCGAACGACATCGGGCTGGATCGCGGCGCGCTCGCGGGATCGCGGATCGTGTTCTTCCAGCGTGTCGGACCGAAGGTCCTGATGGTGCAGCCGAACTACGATTTCCGGGCGTCCAGCACGAACGCGGCTGAGGTGGCCGCGGTCCGCGACGCCTTCGCGCGGTCTGTGCTGTGGAGCTTCAACGTGGGCGCGGCGACGGGCGATCGCGTTCTTGTCGACCTGACGGACTTCCTGATCCGTGATACGAACGTCGCCGGCCGGTTGAGTCCGGGAACGTACCGCCTCGAGGCGGGCCGCAGCACGATCTACATGCCGATGACGAAGAACTTCCCGCAGAACACGGAGATCGAAGTGGAGCTGACATTCGCCTCGCAGCCGGGTGGCGGCGGGCGAGGCGGTGCGTTCTTCGCGGGCGTCGGCAGTGTCGCGGCAACGGGCGAAGCCGCGAGCCTGCGCGTTCATCATTCGTTCTTCGCGCTGCCGGACGGCGGCTACGAGCCGCGCGCGTACGATCCGCGTGCCGGCTACGGCGCCGTAACATGGGCCGACTACGCGACGCCGCTTGGCGAGCCGATGGTGAAGCGGTTCATTCGGCGTCACCGGCTTGAGAAAGCCGATCCGTCAGCGCAGGTGAGTGAGGCGGTCGAACCGATCATCTACTATCTGGATCCCGGCGTTCCGGAGCCGGTGCGGTCCGCGTTGCTTGACGGCGGACGGTGGTGGAACCAGGCGTTCGAAGCGGCGGGCTTCATCGATGGGTTCCGGGTCGAGATCCGGCCCGACTCGATCAGTCCGCTCGACGCACGCTACAACGTGATCAACTGGGTACACCGTTCGACGCGAGGGTGGAGTTCGGGCGCGAGCGTCACGGATCCGCGGACGGGCGAGATTCTCAAGGGCGTGATCCAGCTGGGCTCGCTGCGGGTCCGGCAGGACTATCTGCTGGCCGAGGGCCTGCTCTCGCCGTACCAGACGGGCGACGAGACGCCGCCCGGGCTGGCCGAATGGGCGCTCGCCCGCATCCGTCAGCTGTCGGCGCACGAAATTGGCCATACACTGGGCCTCGGCCACAACTATTACGACAGCGACGCGGGCCGGATCTCCGTGCTCGACTATCCGCATCCGTGGGTTACGCTGCGACCGGACGGTTCGCTGGACTACAGCGAAGTCTACGATTCCGGCATCGGCGAGTGGGATTCGGTGGCGATCCGTTACGGCTACGAGGTCTTCCCGAGCGGGACCGATGAAAGCGAGGCTCTCGAGCGTATACTCGATGATGCGTGGGATCGCGACATCCGCTACATGACGAATCAGGACATCGCCGTGCATCCGCGCGCGGACCAGTGGTCGAACGGTGCGGACGCAGGTGCGGAGCTGGACCGGATGATGGAAGTGCGCCGTGTCGCCCTGACGCGATTCGGTGAGAATGCGATCAAGCGCAACACGCCCATGGCTCTGATGGAGGAGACCCTCGTTCCGCTCTACCTGCACCATCGCTATCAGGTCGAAGCGGCGGCGTCTGTGCTTGGCGGCATTCACTACATCTATGCGCTCCGCGGCGACGGTCGCGAACCGCTCCGCCGCGCAACAGGGCCGGAACAACGCGCGGCGCTCGAGTCACTGATGGCGACGATCCGGCCGTCCGCGCTGGCGCTGCCGCAGGCGGTTCTGGACAGGGTGCCTCCGAGGCCTGCCGGCTACGGTCGCAACCGCGAGACGTTCCCGCGTTACACGGGCAACGCGTTCGACGCGATCACGCCCGCGGTAGTGGCGGCCGGCCACACGATATCGAACATCCTCGATGACGAGCGAGCGGCCCGAATGGTCGAGCAGCACGTTCTGGATCCGTCGCTGCCGGGCCTCGAGGAAGTCATCGACCGGATGTTCACCGCAGCGTTCGACGCACCGACTTCAGGACTGTATGAAGCGGAGATCGCTCGCGCCGTCCAGCGCATCGTGATCGAGCGGCTGATGTCGCTGGCGGAAGGCGCCTCCATGCCGCAGGTCCGCGCCGTCGCATCTTTCCGCCTGCAGCGCCGAACCGGCGAGATGCAGGGGATGGCCACGGCCGATGATGCAGACGCCGCGCACTACGCCCTGCTCGCGCGCGATGTGCAGCGCTTCATGAACCGGCCGGCCGAACCCTTCGCCTCGCCCGGCACGCCCGTGGCGCCGCCCGGAGCACCAATCGGTGACCCGGGCCTCGACTGGCTCGATCGGATCGCGCCGTTCTGCTCGTGGTGGGAGCCGATGCCCTAGGAATGGACGGGTCCGCCGAGGCCGCGGCCGATTCCACCTGCTGCCCGTTCGGGAGTCAACCCGGACGGGCGGCTTCGTATTTGATCAGGGGCCCAACCGGCCGTGCAACTCGGCGAGCATCTCGTCGGCACGCTGGGGGCTGAGCAGCAGAGAGTAGCCGTTGCGGGTCGGGATGTGCAGGACACGGGTCCGGTCCGTCAGATAAACAAGCGCCTTCTCGCCGTTGCGGAGGCGGAACCAGCCGGCCGCGAAGCCGGGCAGTCCGGTGCCCATACGGCGCGATGTCGGCTGCAGCGACGGTTCACCACGCAGGTCGATCACGCGAGCCGCGGCCACGTCGAGGCTGTCCCACGGCAGAGTCCTGCCCCAGAGATCGCCGTGCAGCCGCAGTCCTGAATCGGTCAGCTCGAAATGCGACCGGCGAGTCGCGTTGGCGATTATGACCATCATCGCCAGCACGGCAAGCAGGATCGCCATGATGACGACGATGAACCAGACCGATTTGACCGGCGCTGGCACGATCCAGTAGACGCTCGACATGCGGGGCCTCCCAACGTGATCGTCGATTCCGGAGGTTTACGTTCCGGAAGGTCGCGATCTTCATGGCCAGCCGCACCCCCGTCGCCAACAACGAGTGTCCGGTTTCTTCCGGTTACTGCGCCACAGAGGATGCAGGCGAATGCCTGCCGCCACGGTCCGCGTGACCGGATCGTCGTGACGCTCGCGGGCCCGGGCCGGTCGAGGTCCCCCAGGTCTCTCTCAGGACGAAGAAACGCTCCGACATGCGCAGCAGCAACCCCTCCGCACTGAGCGCCGCCATCCTGACGGCACTGTGCCTTCTCTTCTCCACCTGCAATCGCCTTCCGGCCCCGGGCCCGGCGGGCGGCCAGGCCGCCGCGGCACAACGCTGATTGCCGCGGCGGCTCAATCGTGGCCGCCCGCCCTCGTCGGTCCGTCGATCACACGAGGGCGATTCTGCGTCGCGACGAGCGCAGAGGCTTGACCTCGGCAACACGGGCCGGCAGCTTCGCATACGGCCAGAAGGTCAGACGGCTGTAATGCTCACCCAGAAGGACGGTGCGAGTGTGCGGCTTGTGGCGTTGCCGTGGGTCTGTGCTCGTCGCTCTTTGAAGCCATGTACGCCATCAAGGCTCAGATCACCGATCCCGAGGCATCGTCCTGGACGTTGCGCGATCAGAAGACCATGTACGGCGGCAGACGCATCGCAACGGGCGACACCATCTTCATCTTCGCTAGCGAGAATGAAGGCGGGCAGGGTCTGCTGGCAGTTGGTCGGGTCACTTCAGCGACGGCAACCCCAAGGAAACCAGAGCTCGAACGACAGACCCCGTGCGTGAGCATCTCGATCCAGCGGACCGCAACCGCGACGGGTCGTCTCGGGCGGTCTGAGCTCAAACCCTTCAGTGACTGGAAGGACGGACGCCCCGAGACGGAACTCAACTTCAAGCTCTATCGACAAGCCACCAAAAAGATCGTAGGCCTCTCCGA
Source organism: Longimicrobiales bacterium (assembly GCA_035513345.1). Classification (GTDB taxonomy): domain Bacteria; phylum Gemmatimonadota; class Gemmatimonadetes; order Longimicrobiales; family RSA9; genus DATKCF01. The sequence goes on along the minus strand of DATKCF010000218.1, from coordinate 56,137 downwards.
GGAGGCGTCAGCATTCCTCCGCACCTTCTTCTGAGCATGGCCATGGTGCGGGACCAATGGGCGGCCGGGTCAACCTACGAGGACTTCATGGGCCGGTGGAGCCGCCGCCTCGCGCCTCGGTTCGTGTCCTGGTTGCAGATCCCTCGCGGCGTCTACTGGCTGGATGTCGGGTGCGGCACCGGGTCTGTTGCCCACGCGATCTGCAGCTGTGCCGACCCGGCGTCTGTCGTAGGCTGTGATCCGGCCGCCCCGCTCGTCGAATTCGCTCGAGAACATGGACGGGACGCCCGCGTATCGTTCGTCACCGCTGGAGTTGGAAGCCTCCCGCGCCGACCTGGGGGGTACGGCAGCGTCACCTCGCTGCTCGCTTTGAATTTCTTCCCGGACTTCGAAGCCGCCGTTCATGAGATGCGGTCTGTCGCTGCGCCACACGCCACGGTCTCCGCTTGCGTCTGGGACTACAGTGAGGGAATGCAGTTCTTGCGCCACTTCTGGGATGCAGCGGCGCAAGTGGACCCGGCGGCCCGGGAACTCGACGAAGGCAAGCGGTTTCCTCTCTGTTGCCCGGACCCGCTGACGACACTGTTCCGCGGCGGCGGGCTCCGTGACGTGCGCTGCGACCCGATCGAGATCCCCACGGTGTTCGCAACCTTTGATGACTATTGGCGCCCCCTTCTTGGAGGAACGGGTCCCGCTCCATCATACGTTGCATCGCTTGACGCTGATCGCCGTGCGCTCCTGGCGCGGACGCTTGAGGGCACTTTGCCACGAGCACCAGATGGAGCAATCCCCCTCACCGCCAGAGCGTGGGCGGTTCGAGGAAGGGTGAACGGATGACCGCGGCTCCGCGAGTCAGGGCCTGGGAAGCTGTGCGAGGTGATGCCGGGTGTGGAGCTCCTGAAACCTCACGTAGTCACTCACGGGTACAGTGCCGAACACCTTGCTGGTCGCAACACCCTCGACGCGCTGAATGGCGAGCTCGAACTCCTGCGACGCTCGATTCAGTCTGGCTCTGCCGTCGGCTGGCGTGCTCGGGCCAGACTGGGGGTCCATCGCCGCGTTCGTCCTGGCCCGCGGAAACCGACCGCTCCTCAATACCCGTTTGAACAGGATCTGCCTTGCCAGGAAGCGGGCCGGGGCCGGCAACTGAGCGAGCTTCGATCGCTGACCCACTGCGTCCCTTGCGCTTTCCTCGAGCGATCGCGCCACATGCTCCACCAGCTGGGATGGACTCCACTTTCCGGGGGCGGGCGCGGCGGTCCACACGCCGGCACAGCCGTCGCTTGCCGTGAGAAAGTCATCGACCGCCGTTCGGATCCTCGCCAGATCATCCGTTGTCGCAGGCATGCCAGGGAACTCCTCGTCGGCAGGGGTCTACTTGCATAGCGCAAGTGTACACCGTTCTACTCTCATTACGCAAGTGACCCCGTGAGACGAACTGACCGCCGCTCGGACTGTCCGATCAACTACGCCCTCCAGGCGTTCGGCGACTCGTGGAGCTTGCTTGTGATGCGCGACATGATGTTCGTGGGCAAGCGCACCTTCGCCGACTTCATCGAGTCCGAGGAGCGCATCTCGACCAATGTCCTCTCGAGCCGGCTCCGCGATCTTGCGGAACGCGGGCTGATCCGGCGGGACGGCAGGGGTCGCGCGGTCCGGTACTCGCTGACTCCGATGGGGCTCGACCTGCTACCGGCGATGCTCGAGCTGATCCTCTGGTCCGCCCGGCATGATCCGGACACCGCGGCACCACCCGAGTTCGTCGCCCGTGCCGTCGCCAGTCGTTCGGACGTGCTCGAGGATCTCCGCAAGCAGCTCATTGCGACTCATGAAATCGAAGGCGTCGCCTGACAATGGTTTGCACCTGACGCGGCAGGGCGTCACGGGGCCAGGACGTGCAATCCCAGGTTTGCGATCTCGTATGTGACGATCATTGAGTAGATGACGAGGACACCGTACATGAGAGTCCGGCCACGGACGCGTTGCATGAAGCGGGCGTCGGCGAGGGCGACGAGGAAGATGAGGCCGGCGCCTGTGAAAACGATCTTGAGGTTGACGAAAAGTTGAGCGTCGTGGTTGATGAGCGCGCGCATGAAGGGGTTGAGTTCGACGCCGAGGTTGCCCCAGATGAGGGTGAGCGTGAAAGCGGCGTCGAGACAGCTCAGCAGGAAGATCGCGAGCGCCAGGAGTCCGAGTCCGGGCTCGTAGATGTCGACTCCGGAAGCGGCGGCTTCATCGCTGCGACGGCCGGCGCGTCGGCGACCGACGAGGGCCCATCGCCAGTCGGCGAACAGTACGTGGCTGGCTCTGCGGTCTGCGCGGTTGCGGCGGTCAGCCGGTGCGCCGCCGAGTCTTCGGATCCAGTTCATCGACACCGATACCTCGCTTTGTCGGACGCGGCTGCGGACGCAAGCGTTCCGGGGACGGCAGGTTCGGCGGAAGGGAGGCAAATCCCGGACCGACTGGCGGGCGGACGTGTGATTTCGCCACAACTCTTTGTAATACGGTCACTTGCGTAGGTTGGCACGAGTGCGGCGGCATGGGCTGGCCAGTCCGGGAACCGAGCCGTCGGTTGTTGCGGAGTGACCGCAGTTCGTTGCGGGCGCCTCAGCGGAGAAGGCGCCGCGGGCTCAGTCCTGCTCAACGATGACGGCCGTGCCGTAGCAGAGGATCTCAGCTGCGCCGCTCATGACGTAGGCGGTCTGAAATCGCATGCCGATGACGGCGTTGGCGCCGAGCGCTTCGGCATCTTCGATCATGCGATCGATGGCCTGTTCGCGGGCTTCGGCCATCATCTTGGTATACTCGTGGACCTCGCCACCGGCGATCGAGCGCATCACGGCCATGACGTCGCGACCGAGGGCCCGTGACCGGATGGTATTGCCGCGGACGAGACCGAAACATCGGACGATGCGACTTCCCGGCACGTCAGGCGTGGTGCACAGGATCATCTCTGGATCTCCGTGTAGGGATCGGTCTTCAGTTCACGAAGCCGGTCGCCGATCGCGCTGATGAGAAGCAGAGCGAGACCGACGGCGATCGCGCCGACGAAGAGTTTCTGCCAGAAGTCCTCGGGACTCGTGATGTAGGTCCATGCACCCCACATACCGAGAGCGAGAGCGCCGGCGACCAGAAGGACCCATGCCGCGGGCAGCATGATTCTGCGGTTGACGCGGTTCCAGACGGATGGTGTGCCTGGCTCGACGTTGAGCATGTGGGCCAACGCTCCCTTCATGGACTGGAATACGACGAAATCGCGTCGGCACTCGGTGCATTCATCGAGGTGGCGCGCGACGTCCGCTCGCCTGTCGGGCGGCAGTTCGTCGTCGAGAAAACGCATCAGGTCATCGTGGCTTACTTCGTGATTCAACCTTCACCTCACGGGTATCGCACACCCATTTCTTCGAGCACCTGCTTCAGGCTCCGACGTGCGTGATAGAGCCGGCTGGCCACCGTCCCTTCGGGAATCCGGAGGGCGGCCGCGATTTCCTGATAGCTGAGATCTTCGATCTCCTTCATGACGATGATCTCGCGCTGACTTTCGTCGATCCCGGCGAGGCCGCGGCGGAGCAGTTCGGCAGCTTCGCGCCGAGCATGCACGCGTTCACCGTCGGTGGACAGCGCGCGCGTATTCACCAGGTCCTCGGGTACTTCGAATCGGGTTCTCGCCTTCCTGCTGCGCAGCAGATCGCGGCACTGGTTCCGCAGGATCTGGAGGAACCAGGGCCGGAAGCTGCGCCTCGTGTCGAACGTGTCCATCGCGCGATATGCCTTCACAAAGGCCTCCTGCACGGCGTCCCGGGCGGCGTCGACATCGCCGATCATCGCGGACGCGATACGCAATGCGTCGGCCTCGTAGGCCCGGACGAGGGGCTCGAAGAAACGGGCTCCCCCGGACTGGCATTTTCGAACGAGCTCGCGTTCGACCCGCGACTCCAATCAGCCTCCATTCGGATAACAGGACAGGATACGGATTCGGCGCGGAGAATCTTCACGGGCGGCGTCCGGGGCAAGGGGGCGGCTCCGCGGCGGTAGGCCTCGACCCTTGCGCGAGGCGACCGGAAGGCCTCTGCTTCCAGTACGTTGCGGGCAGGTTGCACCTTCGCGGGTAGAGGACGTGTTGGGCCGGGATCAGACGGACGAGAGGGACCAGTGGCGGACCGTGGTGCGGGACCGACCCGAGTCGATCGAGCGGCCCGGGCCGGGCGAGGAATCGGTCTGGGACTACCCGCGTCCGCCGGTCGTCGAGCCGGTAAGCCAGCGAATCCGCGTCGAGTTCGGCGCGGCCACGATCGCCGACACGCGGCGGGCCCTGCGCGTGATCGAGACGGCCAGTCCGCCGACGTACTACATCCCGGCCGAGGACGTTCGGATGGAGTTCCTGGTCCGGCACGAAGCGACGACGTTCTCCGAGTGGAAGGGGGTCGCCCGCTACTGGTCGATCCGGGTCGGGGCGCGTCAGGCCGAGCGCGCCGCATGGAGCTATCCGCGGCCGGAGCAGGGTTTCGAGGCGATCCGCAACCATGTGGCGTTTTTCGCTGGCCGGGTAGACGAGTGCCGGGTCGGCGACGAGATCGTGATCCCGCAGCCGGGCGACTACTTCGGCGGGTGGATCACGTCAAAGATCCACGGCCCGTTCAAGGGTGGGCCGGGAACGGGCAACTGGTAGGAACGAGTCACGCGACAGCCGGCCGTGGCCCGACCCAGCCCGCGGCCAGGTACGCGATCGTTGCGGAGCCGAGCGCCGCGATGTATGCGAACGGCAGACCGAGTACGTAGTTTCCCACGACCCACACGATGAGACCGGCACCGAGCGCGGCGAGTGCACTGGTGGCGCCGCCGATACGGGTGAACAGGCCGAACGTCACGATCACGACGATGCCCGCGCTGCCGAATGCGGACGCCTGCTCGACGAGGTCGTAGACGCCCTCGGCATGCAACGCCATCACATAGGCGAGGATGCCGAAGGTGGCGACGCCGACGCGTGCGATCCGGACCTTCGACTTCTCGGTGATTCCGGGCCGCATCGGGACGATGATGTTGTGCGACACGAGGGAGGCAGCGACGAGCAGTGCGCTGTCGACGGTCGAGAGGATCGCGGAGACGAGCGCGCCCGCGAAGAACAGATAGAGAATCGGCGGCAGCCGGTCGAGCGCGAGGGCCGGCAGGATCTGTTCGGCGTGCTCGAGGCCGGGCATGAGCTGTGCGCCGACGAGTCCGAGTGTGACCGGCACGATCCCGATCGTCAGGTACAGGGATCCGGCGGCGAGGCATGCTCGCCTGGCGACGGTGGCGGAGCGACACGCGATGACGCGTGTAACGAGTTCGGCAGCGACAACGGACCCGAACACCGGCACGGCCCACGACTCGGCGATTTCGAACCACGGCCGTTCTCCACCGCCGAAGAGCTGCAGGCGGGACGGGTCGACGGACGCGAGGACTTCAAAACCGTTGTCGCTGAACACCACGATCCACAGAATCAGCAGGCCCACGATCAGCGCGATGCCCTGGATGAAGTCGGTGATCGCGTCCGCCAGCAGTCCTCCCCAGACCGTATAGACGATCACCACGCCCGCAGCGACGGTGATAGTGATGCCGACACCGAGGTCCGAGGACGCGGCCAGGACCTGACCGAACGCGCGGATCTGAGCGGCGGCCCAGAGGAGCGAGGTCGGGACCATCAGCAGCACCGCGAATCGTTCTACGCTGACGGAGAAGCGAGAGCGGAACAGGTCGGCGATGGTCGTGAGTTTCCTGCGCCAGAGCGGCACGGCGAAGACGAGGCCCATGAAGAAGATGCAGAGGGCATAGCCAAACGGATCGGCGGAACCGGCCGAGATGCCTCCCTCGTAGATGGCGCCGGCCGCGCCGATGCAGGTTTCGGCGCCGAACCAGGTAGCGAATATGGTGAAAATGCCGACGCCATAGCCAAGGCTGCGGCCTGCCACGAGGTAGTCATCTTCGGTAGCGATACGGCGGGAGACCCACGCTCCCACGAGGAGCTGGGCGAGGACGTACACGAGGACTCCGGCCAGAACGATGGTCACGTCCAGACTTCATCCCGTAATGTCGACGGTAGTCACGCGGTATTCGACCACGATGTGCCGGCTTCGAGTGAGTCCGCCTGCCAGCCATGGTGGCGGGCGGCGCAGGAAGCTAGGCCGGGCGGCCGGGCGTATCAACAGACGAGAACGACTCGGCCGTCGGAATGAACGCGGACACGTTCACCATCGGCAATGTGTCCGGCCACGTCGGCTCTGATGATCGGCACCCGGATGCCGTAGAGCCGATCCGCTACTATCGCACCGACGACGAGTACGGGGTCCGCCACGGCAACAATGATTGCGGCGGGTGCGGTTCGGAGCCGTGTCGCCTCGGCAAGAATGGTGCTGCTCGAGCTGGATCCGCGACCGGTCGGCATGATGAGGATCCGATCGGTGACGGACTGGCCGTGCTGCGGATGTCTGACATCGACGATGCGGCCGGTCGAGGGGTCGATCCCGCCCCAGAAGCTGAGCGGCGCGTCGAGGATCAGAGCCATGCCTTCGGCCGTGCCCGCGAACAACGGCTGGCCGTCAATCACTCCACAGCTCCGGGTCGCGCACGACGGTCCCGGCTACCGCCGATTCGACGCAGTCCGTGAGGCTTCCGAAGGCGACATCGACGCCGATGTTGCCGGGCGCGTAGTACGCCCACTTCGCCGACGACGTCATGACGATGCCATCACGGCGGCGCAGGATGGGCGTGATGTAGTTGCAGGTGTCGGTGATGATACGGGCACCGGCGTTCTGGCAGCTTTCGAGGATGCCGCTGGCGCGGACCTGGTCGAGCACGGCCCTCGACGTGTTGACCCAGACATCGATTGCCGGCGCGAATGTCCTTCCACCGATGAGAGAAGCGAACGTTTCGAACTCGGTGACGGAGAAGTGTGGAGTGCCGAGGCTGACCGCGATGAGCGAGCCGTCGGACATGCTCGACAGGTCGTCGCGAGCGGCGCGCAGGTCCGCCATCGTGACTTCGATAGTGCGCGCAGGGGGCGTTCCGTGGAGCGCGTCGTCGAGCGTTGTCGCCTCGGGCGTGATTCCCACCGCGTGGAAGAGCGCGACCGCGCCCGATGAGGCGGCCGCGGCGCCAAGCGCCTTCAGCCTGTCTTCGTCGGCATTGGGTGGGAGTCCGCTGAAGACGGGAACAGCGGTCCCGCATTCGCGGCCAGCCAGATGGCCTAGCACCGGATACAGGACGTCGGATCCGAGCAGGCTTCCTTTCACACCGGCGAGATCGAAGGCGACATCGCCGCGGCGACGTTCCGTGCGGTGGAAGCCGGCATACGGCACACGGCCGGTGATCGCCGCGCAGATATCGGAGAAGTCGCCGTATCGGTCGGTGCGAGCGCCGATGACGGAATTGGCGAAGACGATCGCATTCGACTCGGCCCACGCGATGTGCTGGCCGAAGAGCGGCCGGTCCGGTGACTGGTATGGCGCGCAGGTCCAGGTCGGCTGACAGCCCATCTCGACGTACGCATCCATGAGGGCGCGTGCGGCGCGCGCGGTCGCGGGGTCGCCGCGGAACCGGTCGGGGTGCAGGAGATCGAGCGACGAGACGTTGAGTGTCGTTGGTATGGTGACACGAGCGCCGAGTGCGACGAGCCGGGTGGCGAAGTCGAGGCCCGCCTCGCCGTGATAGAGGCAGCCATCGATGTGCGCTCGCTCGACGTCAATGAAATGCGGTGCGTCGACGGCATAAGCGAGCGCGACGAGGATCTCCATCGCGAGCGCCGCCGCCGGCCCGTTCGCTCCGGAGAGGAGCGCGTGGTCACGTCGATCGAGGCGGGGTCCGGTCATCGCCGGAAGGTACCGTGCGGCTTCGCTCAGAACCACCACGAGAAAGAGAGGGCGGCCGAGGCGTAGCGATACGTTCCGCCGGAGTCCGCGCTCAGCTGCTGGAAGCCTGTGTTGGCCACAGTGCCGCGCAACGTGATCTGCCTGCCGGGTCGCGGCTGCCATGTTGCTGAAGCGGCGGCACGGACCGCGCCAGTCGTAGTTGCGTGACTGCCGATCCGCTGGATGCCGGGCGCGACTTCTGCATCGAGCAGCCAGCGGGCCGGTTCGTGGTGCCAGGCTATGGCGGCGTCGATGAGACCGAACGCATCCGGGTCGAAGAAGCCGCCATCGATGTCGCGGTCGAAGCCAAAAACCCGTGCGCTCAGTGTGATCGCGAAGCGATCGGTCAGCCTGCGCCGGACGGCGGTCGTGACCGATATGCGGCGGTTCTGCTCATCCGACGCGCGGGCGTCGAACGTGGCGACGCCGGCCACCGCGTTGAAGTCCCAGTCGCGGCCACTCGAGGCCTCGACGGACGCGGTCGCCTCGGTGACGACGACGCGGTTGCGAATCTGCGGCAACGTGTGGTCGAGCGGCGTTCGCGAGCCGCCCACCGCCAGTCTCGTAGTCCGGTCGGCTGGTGTGCTCGCGAAGGCAGAAAGCGCCGGCGACGTTCGCGCCGCAGGATCACCAGATCGATTCGCACCGACGGCAGCGCCGAACGTCCAACCCGACGGCGCATCGAAGGTGACACCGATCTGCGCTCCAGTGGCGATCAGGTCGGCTGCTGATTCGCGGAGGCCGGCGTTCCGGGTCCACGCATCGGTGCGCACGGCCAGGCGGTCGGCCGCGTAGAAGAATGCGCCCGCCGAGACGCCGGTGACCAGGTTGCCGTCGGTGTCGTTCTCGATGGTGACGGCAGATCGGACGGTCGGCCGGAACTGCCGCTCGATGTAGTCACTGGTCGCGCGAACATCCGCGTCGTCAGGTGCTGCGGCGAGCGCGACGGCAACCTCACGCCGGGCCTCCAGCGCCCTGCCCTGCCGTCGCAGCGATCCAGCCAGACCCGCGCGTGCAGCGCCGTTGGCCGGATCGAGTGCAAGAGCGCGGCGCCAGAGTCGCAGGGCGTGATCCATGTCGCGTTCCCGTTCGGCGAAGCGGGCGCGTGCGTCGAGTGCAGCGACGTCGTCCGGATGGCGGTCGAGGATCGAGTCGGTGGCCGCGATCGCGGCCTCGAGGTCGCCGGTTGCGGCGACTGCGTGTGCGCGTGCGACGCGCGCATCGCGGTCATCGGCATGGATGGCGAGCAGCCGGTCGAACCATTCGATACTCTCCTGCGGCCGGCCGTTCCACCGTGCAATGAGACCGAGCCTGAACAGGGCCACGGCATCGGAACCGTCATCCCCGAGTCTCTCGAGATAGAGAACGCGCGCAGCCTGACGGTCGCCGCTTCGCCAGACCGAATCAGCGTCGGGACGCGGGTCCTGCGCGGACGCCGCGGCAGGCAAGGCCAGCAGCGCGAACGCTGCGATCCAGCGGGCGTTCATCCCGCGAGCCTCCCGGCCTGCACTCGGGAAACCGGTACCGTGGGCGCCGCGACGGTCGCCGGGCTGCGCGTCGCCGCACCGGCCAACGCCGCCTGCACACCGGGCTGCGCGGGCGTCTGCTGCTGAAATCCGGTCCGTTCCATGACGCCCCATTCGGTGCGGCCGAGGATGAACTTCCAGAGGCCGCGCAGTCTCCAGAAGACGGTCATCTGACGGTAGCCCAGGCCCTCGGCGATGGTCCACACGGCGAGCATGAGCTTGTCTGACAGCCTTTCATAGCGACGGAACGTGAGCTGTTCGAGGAGCAGGGTGAAGAGGGTGAGCGCGGCGCCGAAACCCCACGCGGCCAGGAAGAACAGCACCGCGAACGGACCATTGAGGATGCCGAGCAGCGCGGCCGCGATGAGTGCAAGCATGCCTGCGGCTTCGACGACGGGCGCGAGCAGTTCGAGTATCGCGTAGTGAGGAAATACGAGGACGCCCATGACGCGGTACTTCGGATTGAAGAGCACTCGACGGTAGCGCAGGACGACGTCGGTCAGGCCACGATGCCAGCGATCGCGCTGGCGGCCGAGGATCGCCGCGGACTCGGGCGCCTCTGTCCATGCTACCGGATCCGGTGTGAACACGATGCGATGCGGACCGCCCTTCTCGTACGCGTTCGTGCGGAGCCGCATGACGAGTTCGAAATCCTCGCCGATCGAGTCGTGGCAGAAGCCACCGACGTCGATGAGGGCCTGACGGCGGAACAGACCGAACGCGCCCGAGACGATGAGGTTGCCACCCGCGCGGTTCCAGCCGAGTCGGCCGAAAAGGAAAGCGCGCAGGTACTCGACGACCTGTATGCCGGCGATGGGCCGGCGAGGCACACGCGTTTCGACGATTCGCCCATCACGGAACGTCGAGCCGTTCGCGATGCGAATGGTGCCGCCGACGCCGAGCACATCGGCCGAATCGAGGAACGGACGCAGCATCCGTCGGAGACCATCAGGCTCGATGAGCGTATCAGCGTCGATCACGCAGACGAAATCGCCGGTGGCAACGTTGAGAGCGGCGTTCATTGCGTCCGCACGGCCGCCGTTCTCCTTGTCGATGACGATGAGATCGGGGTGCGCGGCCGAGCGGTACAGCCCGCGGACCCGCTGGGTCGCAAGGACGCGGCGGAAGATCGTATGGATGCGTTTGAGGCCGAAGTCGTTGCGGAGGACGTCGAGCGTGCCATCACGAGAGCCGTCATTGACAATGACGATCTCGACATTCGGATAGTGCAGGCCGAACAGCGAGTTGAGGCTCTCGGCGATAGTGGCCTGCTCGTTGAACGCGGCCGTGAGGACGCTGATGCGCGGTGCGAGCGGCGAGCCGAGAATCCTCATGCGCGTGTCGCCCTGCGCAAGCAGACGATGCTGTCGCATCTCGATGGCGGCACCGACGAGCAGCACGAGATACCAACCGTTCAATGCGACGAAGAAGGTGATCGCGAATATCTCGAGCACCGTTATGATGCCGGCAACGCCGCCAATGGCCGCAGCGCTCACGAGGACTCCCCGCCGACACCCGGTGGCAGATCCAGCACCTGCGTGGCCATGTCCGCCGCGAAGCTGTTCACATCACTGGTCATGCGTCGGAGCATCAGGATGCCGGGACTGCCGAGGTCGCGCAGCGCGAGGCCGGCGGCGCGCCGCACGTCCCAGCTCGTGTCACGCATTCGGTCGGCCATCTCGGGGGCGCGCGGCCAGTGACCGATGCGGCCAAGCGCGCGAAGGGCGGCAGCGCGCACGTCCGGGCTGCCGTCCTCGAGATGCTCCACGAGGAGCCTGGCCACCTCCGACCCACCGATCGAGCCAAGCAGGTTCATCGCCCGCACGCGGACGGCCGGACGGTCGCTCCCGGAATGACGGATCGCGGCCGCCAGGAACCGCGGGTGCGGAATGGCCGAGGCCACACTGATCGCCGGCTCGATGGCAGGGCCGTCACGACGTTCCAGAAACACCGCGAGCGGTTCGACGACATCATTGCCAAGCCGCAGCAACGCATCCTGTACCGCAAACCGGGAGAATGCATCCGGATCGTCGATCATCTCGAGGAGCCGGGCCACGACATCCGGCGTCGCGTGGCGCGCCGCCCAGTCGGCAGCCTGCGCACGGACGGCGGGATGCCGGTCCCGCAGCAGATGGACCATTGCGGACTCGCCGGCGCAAAGGGCCGAACACAGGCGAGCGCCGCGCAGTCGGGTCGACCAGCGCGGCGAGCGGCACCATGCCATGGCACGGTCGAGAAGGCCGATCTCGGCGGCGATCGAACGTATCGGCTCGCAGGCTTCCGGTGTGAGACTCTGCGCGATCGGCGCCAGCACTTCCTCCTGTTCGACTCCGGACAGACGAGCAAGGTGACCGAACAGACCTGCTCGTTCGTGGTCCGCCAGCGGGGAGCGCGCACCGGCAACCGGCTGCAGCAGCGCGTAGAGCGCGCGTTGTCCGCGTTCGATGCGCGGAGCCCGGTGCCGGCGCACCACAATGACCGCGAGTGCATGCGCGAACAGCAGCGCGAGTCCCGCTCCGAGCGCGACTTGCAGGATGAGCGCGGAGACGCGGACGAGTGCGTCGGCGTTCACGAGACCACCTGAATCGCGCGACGGATGCGCTGGATGAGGACCTGTACGCTGAACGGCTTGGCAACGTGATCGAACGCGCCGAGATTGAAGGCCTTCAGAATCTCCGGCTCGTTGGCTCGCGCCGTCAGCATGATGACACGGGTTCGGCCGAGCACATCATCGCGGGACAGCGCACGAAGCACGGAAAAGCCGTCGCGACCGGGCAGCTCGATCTCGAGCAGCAGTGCACGTGCACGCAGTTCGGGCCATGGGCCGCAGAGCTGGCTGGTTGCTTCGGCGGCGTTGCGGAACCAGCGAATCGACCAGCCGACCTGCTCGAGCGCGTGCAACAGAAGTCCGGCGAGGGCCGCGTCATCATCGACGAGCACGATGTCGACGACCTGCGTGGGCGACCGGCGGTCCGGCGACCAGCCAGAGGGCAGGACCCAACCCCGGCCCAGGATCTTGGCCAGTGCAAGTGTGTCCTCGGCCGCATGCAGCAGCGCGGGCACATCGATACCGTCCGCGAAGAGCCCGGATACGCCGCCGGAGAAGGCCACTCCGAGTTCGGCATCGCCGCCGCGGAACGGCTCGCGAGAAAGCCGGTCGCCGATGGCGCGAAGCCTTCGGACGCAGTCGTCCTTGTCGAGACCGAACGCGCCGAGGATGAGCTGATCGCCGCCCCAGCGGCCGACCACGTCCTCGGAGCGAAACGAGTTCTGGAGCAGACGGGCCAGACGCCGCAGAACGGTATCGCCGGCCGCGTAACCGTACGACTCGTTGATCTCGCGCAATCCATCCACGTTGATCGCCGCGACGGCGAACGGCTGTCGGTAGCGCATGGCGAGACGCATGAGCGTCTCGATCGACGGCTCGACGCGCTGCCGCATCGGGATGCCCGTCAGCGGATCCGTGCCGGCTGCGTCCTGCACGACACGATGCCGTTCGAGCCGGTTCGCGATCCGCGTGACGAGGTCGCGAGTGACTACCGGCTTTGCAATGAAGTCGTCGGCTCCAGCGAGGGACGCCAGGTGCATCGCGGCCGGCTCGGAGTCGTCGCCCAGAATGAGGACGGGCGTGGCCATCCAGCGTGCGTCGCCGCGCAGCACGCGACAAAGCTCCAGCCCGCAGTGGCGGCGAGTGTTCATGCCGAGCAGCACAACGTCGGGGCGTACGACCTCGATCTCCTCCCAGAACCGGCGCGCATCGTCGAGCACGGTCAGATCCACGCCGAGCGGCGGCAACCCGTCGCACAGCGTGGCCAGCGAGAGCACGTCGTCGTCGACGGCCAGGACGCGGCAACCCGAGACATGCGAGCGGCGGATCGCGGCCATGACGGCATCGAGCACGCCGGTGGACGACACCGGCTTTCGCAGCATCGCGTAGCCGCCGGCCCGCGCGACGGCGACGCGGTTGGCCAGGCTGCTTGCGGATGTGGCGACGAGGACGGGCGTCATGGGCAGGCGAGCCTCGATCTCCCCGATCAGAGCGAGCGCTTCGGTCCGGACCGGCGAGTTGTCGAGATCGATCAGCACGACGGCCGGTGGCTCACGGTCGAGAATGGCCCGGAGCGCCGGGGCGTCGTCGGCAATGCGGAACCGCAGGCCTCTTGCCTGGGCTTCGAGGGCCACGTTGTCGCCCATGCCGGAGCCGCTGTCGAGCACGGCGAGCAGCGGCCGGCTCTCGGCGAGCCCGCCCGGTTCGGCGGACGCGAGTGGCCGGTCGAGTTCCGCCCGCAGCCGCACGACGAGCTCGCTGAGGCGAAGCGTATCGACGGTGTGCACTGCCGCGCGGACATCGATGACGTGTTCGACCTCGCGGGCCAGGCTGGCAGCCTGGTGTCGGCCGAAAGCGGCCAGGACTTCGGCCAGTTGGCCCGCCTGATGGTGGGCATCGTCCAGCCGGGCCGGGTCCGCCGAGCCGTCCAGCAATGCCACGGCGACGCTGTCCAGAGCGTCAAGGCGACCGGACACGGCCGAGCCGAAGGCGTGGGTCTCGGGCGTCGCGAGGGCGGGCCCTGGTCGATTGCCGGCCGGCGCATCGAACGTGGACGTTACGTCCGTCGGCTCCGTACCGACGCCGACACCGGCGGGGACCGGCGAGGTGCGAGCGGCGGTCACGAGAGCGGCGATGGTCTCGAGCAGATCGGCCGAGCCGAATGGTTGGGAGAGAAAGCCGCTCACGCCGAAGCGTTCAATGCGGGCTCGTACGCCGGCGCGATCGGCGTCGCGGTCCATGCAGTAGACGACGGGAGTGCGAGCGGAAGCCTCGCCTTCGGTGAGTCGGCGAACGATGTCGGGCGCGCTGACACCGGGCAGATCATGGTCGAGCACGAGCAGCCCGCATGTCCGCGATGCGAGCCACTCGAGAACCTGGCCGCCGGTATCCGCAACGTGCACCGTCACACCATCGATGTGCTGCTCGATGGCTGCGGCCATGCTGCGCGATAGCCCCCCGATCAGGATGTCGATCACACGCCGTCCGTTCGAATGGAACCTGCGAGCGGACTGGCCATCCTGCGCGCGAACGCGAATCGACGCCGGCATCGCGCGTGAGGACGCGTACGCGTATACAGCCTGCGTCGGTCAGGACATCCCAATCCTGCACATGGAAGGTTCGGAACGCCGGAAACGCAGCTTGAGTCTCAGATCAGGGTTCGGCGGAAGCGTCGTGTGGCGACAGCGAGAGTCACAACGGCCAGCGCGGCGAGCGCGGCATAGCTGGGCCACAGCGTCGAAAGACCGGCACCCTTGATGAATATTGCGCGCACGATGTCGATGAAGTGGCGGAGCGGATTAGCCAGGCTGAGGACCTGGAAGAAGGTGGGCATCGTGGCCACGGGAAGCAGGAACCCGGACAGGACGATCAGCGGGAAGAAGGTCAGGAACATGGTCATGAAGGCTTCCTGCTGGGTCTTCGCGACGGTCGAGATGAGCAGCCCGATGGAGAGGCCGGACAACGCGAAGAGCATTGCCGCGAGAAACAGGTCGATCGGACTGCCACGGAACGGGACGTGAAACCAGAGCAACGCCACGCCGCTGATCAGGATGAGGTCGAAGAGCGCGACGCCGAGCACGGGCAGCGTCTTGCCGAGCATCAGTTCGCCGGCAGACAGCGGGCTCACGAGGAGCTGGTCGAGGGTCCCCACCTCACGCTCCCGCACAACCGCCATGGACGTGAGCAGCAGACACATGAGCATGACGAGTGTGCCGATCACGGCGGGCACGTTGTAGACGCGGCTGCTCAGAGCAGGGTTGAACCACGCACGGTCACGTAGCTGGATGCCGCCGGCGAGCCCCGTTCGTACGGGACCGTTCAGCTCGGCCCAGCGCTGAACGATCCGTGTGGCATGGCCCTGCACGATCGTCGCCGTGTTCGAGTTTGTCCCGTCGATCAGGATCTGGATGTGAGCGCCGCGGCCGGAACGCAGGTCGCGGGTGAAGCCGGCCGGAATCTCGATGCCAATGACGGCATGGCCCCGGTCGAGGGCGTGCACGAGGTCGGCGGCGCGATCGGATCCACCGGCCAGGCGGAAGTAGCCACCGGCAGTCAACGCGTCGACGATCGAGCGTGACGCGTGGGTGACGTCGCGGTCGACAACGAAGAGGGCGGCGTTGTGGACGTCGGTGTTCACCGCGTATCCGAAGAGCAGGAGCTGGATGACCGGCGCCACGAAGATCATGGGCTTCATGCGCGGATCGCGGAACATCTGGCGGCGCTCCTTGCGAGCCAGTTCGAGGACTCGCCGGGCGCGGTCGCGGATCACGCGACCTCCTTGTGGAAGGAGAGAGTCGCGAGGGTGAGGCCTGCGATCGCGAAGATCAGCATGGCCAGACCCTGCATCCACAGCATGTCGAGGCCGACGTCCTTCAGGAAGATGCCGCGCGTGATGACGACATAGTAGCGCGCGGGCACGGCCAGCGTGACGGCGCGTACCACGGCGGGCATGCTGGCAATGTCATAGAGGAAGCCTGAAAGCAGCACAGCCGGCAGGTACGTCGCGATCATGGCAGCCTGTGTCGCGAGTACCTGCGACTTGAGCGCGGCCGAGATGAAGATGCCGAGGCCGAGCGCGCCGAGCAGGAAGAGAAGCGTCATTCCGGTGAGCAGCAGGATGTCACCACGCAACGGCACACCGAACACGAGAAGGCTCGCGAGAATGATCACTACCATGTCGATGAAGCCGATCGCCACGTACGGGATGAGCTTGCCGAGTACGACCTCGAGGCGGTGCACGGGCGTTGCTGCCAGCTGCTCCATGGTGCCGCGCTCCCATTCCCGCGCGATGGTCAGCGCGGTGAGCAGTGCGGCGATGACGGACATGATCACGGCGATCAGGCCGGGCACGATCATGTTCCTGCTGCGCAGCTCCGGGTTGTACCAGACGCGGGTGTCGGCTGTGACTGATGGTGTGAGTGCGCGGCCGTCGGCCAGGATCTGGATGGATCGGCCTGCGACGATGGCCTCGGCATAGCCGATCGCGATCGTCGCCGTATTGGCGTCACTGCCATCGACAGCGAGCTGAACGGGCGATGGCCGGCCGGCGGCCAGGTCCCGCTGGAAGCCGGCCGGCACCACGAGCACGGCCGCGACCGTTCCGCGCGTCAGCCGGTCGTCCACCTGTCCGTACGCCGAGAGTCGCTCGGCCACATGGAAGTAGCCGGCGGCCTGGAACGAGTCGACGAGACCGCGGCTGGCCGCCGAGTTGTCATTGTCGAGGACGGCGATCGCAATGTCATCGACATCAAGCGTGATGGCGTAGCCGAAGAACACGAGCTGGAACAGTGGCAGCACGAAGGCCAGTACGAGGCTGCGCGGGTCACGCCGCAATTGCAGGGTTTCCTTGCGGGCGATGGCGGAGAGCCGGGCGAACGAGATCACCGGATCGCGACCCTTCAGCCGACGACCGCGCCGCCCTCAGCGCGAACGAGGTGCGCGAACACGTCCTCCAGTGACGGAAGCACGGTCCGGACGACGGACGCGTCGAGGCCGGCGCTCGCGAGTGCACCACGCAACCCGGCCGCGGTGATGCCGGCAGCTTCGACGGGGGCCGTGACGACACGCACCTTGCGGCCATGGAGCGCGACATCGGTTACGCCGCTCAGTGCGCGCAGAGCACCGACCGCGTCGAGTGGCGAGTCCACGGTGATCTCGTGGATCGTCTCGACCATCGAGCGACGCAGCGCCGCGGGGCTGTCGAGGGCAATGAGACGACCGCGATTGAGCAGTGCGAGCCTGTGGCAATACTCGGCCTCCTCCATGTAGTGGGTGCTTACCAGAACGGCGGTACCGGCGTCGGCGAGCTGATGGATCAGATCCCAGAACGAACGGCGAGTCGCTGGGTCGACGCCCGATGTCGGCTCGTCGAGAAACAGCACTGCGGGTTCGTGCAGTACGGCACAGCCCAGCGCGAGCCGCTGGCGCCAGCCGAGTGGCAGCTCGCCGGTCATGCTGCGACGGCGATCGTGCAGGCCCGCCATCTCGAGGACCCATTCCGAGCGGTGCCGTCGTCGTTCACCGATCACGCCGTACAGTCCCGCGAACAGCTGGATGTTCTCCTCGACGCGCAGATCGGTGTACAGCGAAAACCGCTGCGACATGTAGCCGATGCGCGGCCGGACGGATGCCGGGTCGGCGGCGACATCGACGCCGGCAACGGTCGCCATGCCGCCGCTCGGTGCGAGCAGACCGGTCAGCATCCGGATCGTCGTTGTCTTGCCCGCTCCGTTCGGGCCGAGGAAGCCGAAGATTTCGCCTGCGTGGATGTCGAACGACACGTTGTCGACGGCAGTGAACTCGCCGAACCTGCGCACGAGGTCGCGTGCGACGACCGCATCAGCCGGCATGGCCAGCCGCGGTCAGGGCGAGGAACACATCCTCGAGGCCCGGCTCGATCCTTCGCACATCGGCCGCGACGACGCCTGCCGCCGCGAACGCCACACGATCCGGCAGCGGAGCGGCCGGATCGATCGCGATGTGCACGTCATCGCCGAACAGCCAGGCATGGCGAACACCAGCCACATTGCGGACGCGATCGCGGACCGACCGATCGCCACGAACGGGAACGGACAGCAGCGTTCCCGGATGTGCCGCAGTGAGCGCCGCTGGCGAATCGAGGGCCAGGACGCGGCCCTCGTACAGCATGGCGACACGGTCGCACCGCTCCGCTTCGTCGAGGTACGATGTCGATACCACGATGGTCACACCCTCGGCCACCATCTCATACAGGATCAGCCAGAGATCGCGACGCGAGATCGGGTCGACACCGAACGTCGGCTCATCGAGCAACAGCACTTCCGGCTGGTGGATCAGCGCACAGCACAGCGAGGCCTTCTGTTTCATGCCACCCGACAGGTTGCCGACGAGGCGATCGCGGAACGGGCCGAGCTGGGAGAACGCGTAGAGCCGGTCGAGGCGCGCCGGCCGGTGGGCGCGCGCAACGCGGTACAGATCGGCGTAGAAGCTAATGTTCTCCCGGACCGTCAGGTCTTCGTAGAGGCCGAAGCGCTGCGCCATGTAAGCCGTGCGCTGCTTCACGCCTTCCGGATCGCGCACGACGCTCACGCCGTGGATGCTCGCGTCGCCGGCGTCAGGCGGCAGGACGCCGGCAAGCATGCGCAGAATCGTCGTCTTCCCCGCCCCGTCAGGTCCGACAATGCCGAACATCTCGCCGGCCGCGACGTCGAAATGCACGCCGCGAACAGCAACGATGTCGCGAAATCGCTTCTCGAGGCCGCGGACGGCCACAACGACCGCATCAGGTGATGTGGACGTCTGCGTAGTGGATATCATCGAACGTGCACGTCGGCGGAAACGCCGGGTTTCAGATCGCCGCCGTCGCCGAGGATGCGGACCTTCACGGCATGGACGAGTCTGGTGCGTTCCTCCGGCGTCTGTACCGCGCGCGGCGTGAACTCGGCTTCGCTCGCGATGAACATGATCTCGCCCTCGTACTCCCGGCCGGGATCCGCGTCCGATGTGATGGTCGCGACCTGGCCGATCGTCATGCGTCCGATCGAAGCCTGGCCGATGTAGATGCGGACCCATCGGTCGTCGGGGTCCATCAGGGTCACGACGGGCAGTCCGGCCGAAACGACTTCGCCCGGCTCGCGATGACGCACCGTCACGATGCCGGCGAACGGAGCGGTGATGATGGCGTTCCCGATGAGCGTCTCGATCTGCCGCACGGCGGCGCGTGCATGGTCCAGCCCCCCCTGCGCGGCCTCGATGCGCTCGGGACGGGTTCCGGTCTCGAGTGCGTCAACCTGTTCCCTTGCCTGGTCGTGTTGTGATTGAGCGATCCGCTCGGCGGACAACGCACGCTCGAATGCCTGGCGGCTGATCGCTCCACCATCGAACAGCGTGCGCGCGCGCTCGAGTTCGCGGCGTGCATCCTCGAGGCGAGTCATGGCGGCCGTCTCGGCAGCGCGCGCCTGCGCGACATCCTCGGAGCGCGGACCGCGTCGCAGCTCGGAGAGCTGAGCGTTCGCCATCGCGACCTGGGCGCGCGCGGCATCGAGACGGGCCTCCAGCTCGGAAGCATCGAGCCGCGCGAGTGGCGCACCCGCTTCGACGCGATCGCCTTCGCGCACGTCGATCGCCACGATGCGGCCCGACGTCTGGAACCCGATGTCCGCGTCCGTCGCCTCGACCGTACCCGACGCGACGAGCGTATCCGTCCTGCCATCGGCATCGCGCAGTACCGTTACCGCGGTAATGCCGGCGATCACGACGACCGCGACAACAGCGAGCGGTACCAGTGCGCGCCGCTTCATCGACCCACCTCCAGATTGCCGTTGAGCCATGCGGCATCGAGTTGGCCGGCAATGCGCGAGAGGGCAATGCGCGCTCCGACTTCCGCGCTGCGCGCTCGCGTCAACGCGGCACGGGCGTCGAGCACGTCGGACACCGCGCTCAGATAGTCCGGCTGAACGCCCGCGCCTGCGAGCAATGACAACGCTTCGATCTCCGCGACCGCCACGAACTGCTCGACAGCCGTCGACAGCGCTCCGACCTGCGCCCGCGCACCCGCCAGCCTCGCGAGCGCAGCATCGATGTCCGACGCCGCCACCAGACGTGCGTGGGCCAGCGCCGCGGCGGCACCGTCCGCAACGGCCCGCGACCGATCCACGGCAGCCGCCCGCGCACCGCCCGTGAACACGGGGAGCACCACCTGGAGTGCCGCCTGCCATTCGCCGATCCAGTCACCGGCGCCGCTACCGAAGACGTTGTAGCCGCCGTTCAACGCGAGGACCGGCCAGAACGCGGCGCGGGTCTCCGCAACACCGGCTTCGGCCGCCGCAACCTGCGCCCTGGCCTGCTCGACCGCCGGGTTGCTCCGCATGGCCAATTCGATCAGCGCCTCACGGTCGGGCACCGCCACCGAAGCAGGCACCGTCACCGATTCGAGCGAGAACCGCCTCACCGAATCGGTGTCCGCTCCAATCAGCCTCGCCAGATCCGCCTCGGCACGCCGGAGATCGGCAACCGCAGCCGCCCGGTCCGCCACTGCTCTCGCCAGCGCAGCCTCCGCACGCAGTACCGCAACGCGCGGCGCGCTACCCGCCGCAACCATGCGACCGGAACGATCACGCTCCTCCTCGAGGGCCGCCACGCGTCCTTCGTTCGCAGCGACGATCTCGCGGCCCGCCCGCACTTCGACGTACGCGCGCACCGCCCCCTCGATCAGCGACGCTGTCGTGCCCGCCACGCCGGCCTCCGCCACCATGACACCCGCGCGACCACTCGTGATGCGGGCGCCGCGTGCGCCACCATCGAACAGCGTGTACGCCGCGGTAGCGCGACCCTGCACGAGCAGCCGGTCGAATTGTGGCGGCGATTGCGGGTCGAATCCGTGCAGCGGCGCGACCAGCATCGGCTCCTGGAACCGCGTGCCGCCGCCCTCGACGGTAAGGCGCGGAATGCGCGTCGCCCGCAGCTCCCGCACGCCGGCCTCCGATCGATCGACCTGCGCCACCGCCTCGCCTGCCGCGGGATGACTCGCAACAGTGCGTCGGACCGTCTCTTCAAGAGTCAGATGCACCGAATCCTGACGCTCGGCCGACCATCGCGCCGCGTTCTCGAACAGGAACGGACTGCCGCCCTCACGTGCAGGCTGTTCAGTGGACACACCGGCGTCGGCCGCCAGCGCCGACGCCAATCCAGGGACCGCCACTACGGCCGACGCACCGATCACCGCCGCCGCAACTCGCTCGACGTGCGCTGCTCCCCTCATCTCGCCTCCCTCCAACCAGTAAGGCCCGCCCTCACGAATCGAACCGCATGCTCCGTCAGCTCCTCCGTCGTTACGCTTGTGTCACGGCCGTCCGACAGACGCTCCGGCAGGAGACGACGGATCAAGCCGAAATACGCCGGCTGCGACATCACGCTCACGGCCGTCTGAACCGCGTCCCCTTCCCTGATCGATCCGTCCGCCTGCCCATCCCGAATCGCACGCGTCACCTCCCCCAGAATCAGCCCCAGCGTCTGCCTTGCCGGGCAGACAAGCGCACCCGACTGGACGATCTGGCGCAGAATCAGCAACTGCAGGTGCGGATTGGCCGAGATGTGCGCGAAGAGCAGCCGCATGATCGCCTCGACGCGGTCCAGGCCGCTCTGCTGCCGGCCGGCGGCGCCACGGGCGGCCGGTTCGGCAAGACGGTCGGTGACGGGCGCGAACGCCGTCTGGATGACGGCCTCGTACAGCGCCTGTTTCGAGCCGAAGTGATAGGTGATGGCGCCGAGATTGGCGTCGGCGGCGCGTGTAATGTCGCGGACCGAGGTCCCGTCGAAGCCGTTGTCTGCGAAGAGCCGAGTGGCGGTGAGGATGAGTCGAGTCGGTGTTGTCTGATTCATACGTTTGTATTATACGCCAGATCCAGCGCTCCCGCAAGGGCCCAGCCGGCGCCGCTGCGGTCCTTCAGTCGGAATGATTACCGTACCGCGGAGAGCGCGGAGAGCGCGGAGAACGGAGCAAGGAGGGTTCCGGGCGGAGGGGCGGCATCGGCGAGGCGAGCAACGAATGGGGATCTTTTTTTGGGTGGAGCGGGAGGGTGGCCGGTGGGAGCGACGATGCCGGCTCGGCGTCCGGTGAACGCCGAATAGCCGCCGGTTTCCTGTCCCGCCGGAAACCTGCCCGGGCCGAGTCCCCGCACAATCGCTTCCCCGCAGTATCCGTTCAAAGAAGATCGAACGATGCCTCCGCCGCCGTGATGGTCCGGTCACCGGACCAGTGTCCTCACCGCACTCAGCGTGCTCCGCGGTAGATAGAGGTCGTACTACATGCGCCCCGGAACGGCCGCCCTCGCGTCACCACTCACGCGCTGTGAAGACGAAGGCTCGCCTTGCACCGACCCTATGCTGCCGTCCTGCGCTGCGGGCGGCGAGGTTGCGACGAGGAATGCGGTGATGAGGAGAAGCATGGCGCCGACGCCGAGTTCTGCGGTTGCCGATCGACGCATGCGGTCCTGACCATCGGGGTCTAGCAAACGCGGTTTGAGGCGGAGGAAGTTGCGTGCGCCGATGGCGGCGAGGGCGATGGCTGCACCGACCTTGAGGGCGAGGAGACGTCCCCAGTCTGAACCGACCAGGTCGGCCAGGGACTCGAGGTGAATGATGGAAGCGAAGGTGCCGGTGGCGATGATGATGGCGGCACTGGCCAGAGCGAGGGGTGAGAAGGCGGCGACGAGACTTTCGAACTGAGCGGGTTGCGGTCCGAGTCCGCGGGTTGCGGGAAGTCCGGCGGTCAGGAGCACGAGGAGCCCGCCGACCCAGGCGCCGCCGGCGGCGACATGGAGAGTGTCGGCAATGATGGGGAGCGGTTGGAGCGAGGTGAGTGCGGCGGCGTGTCCTGCGAGAGCGGGTGCAATAGCGAGCGCGGGAACGGCGAGGGCGGCGAGAGCCCACGCGCCGGGCACTCTGCGGGCGGCGAGGGCGAACGCGGCGAGCGCGGCGGTGGCGGCCACGGTGTGCAGGATCCAGGCGGTGCCCCAGGTCGTGGCGATAATGAGGATGACGACCTCGGGGCCGATCTCGCCGAGGAGTGCGACGGACTGTGCCATGAGGCGGAGTCCCGCGGCGGCGAGTGCGAAGGCGGCGGACACGAGCCCGACGTGGGCAGCGCGGTCGATGGCATCAGTGCGGATTTCGGGTGGCAGGCCGCGCGCGTTGGCGACGACGCCGAGCCTGAACGTGACGGCACCGATGACGCCGATGATGGAGAGGAACCAGAGCCAGCGCACGGCGGCGTCGGCGGGCGAGCCGGTCCCGAAGGCGATGTCAGTCTGAAGGACGGCCGCGAAGGCGTTGGCAGGTGCGATAAGAAGCAAGGGCATGGGCAGCGCGCCGATCGATCTCCGGTTGAGGGGGGTGCGGTCCGCGAAAGGCTGCGATGGGCGTGAAGGTGGTGGTGCGGCGGTCGTGTGAAAAGGGGAGGAGGCGAAGCGCCGGACGAGCGGGGCGTCGGGATCCCGTCCGTCCGGCGCTGTCCTGACGGATCAGTTCGGTGCGTGAACGCCTGGTCCGCCGTAGTTGCGGTCACGGCCGAGAACCGGACCACCACCCTGGCGCGCGGTGTTGTCGACCTTCGCGATGAACTGCGCGACGGAGCCCGGGAACGGGTCGGGGCTTCCGTTCTTGCCGAACGGATCCGTGTACCACCACTCGGGTCCGTCCTCGTTGGAGATTCGGTTGGAGTTGATGTCGACGAATCGGAGCACGCCGTTGAAATTGGACCGTGGGTCGTCGTAGAGGATTGTGGGGATGGCACCATTGCCGGTCGATTCGCGGCAGAGGTCACCCCGGGCCTGGCGACCGGTGGCTGCATCACCGTAGCACATCTGGATCGGCCTGCCGACGAGACCCGCCTGTGTCGGATCGAAGAAGCGGCTCGGGAACAGCACCTGGAAGTACGGATTGAAGCTGGCAAGCGTGCGGCCGTTGGTTGCGCGAATGCTCTGCGAGATTTCCCAGCTCTCCCTGAGTGCGGAGTTGAAGTTCGAGTTGTCGTTCCCGCTGACTAGGAGATGGCGCTCGATGCATGTGCGGTCCGGAATGGCGCGGTGCCCGCCGACATCGGGAGAGTTGGCGGGTGATGCGGTGCCGGCCTGGACGTGACGGCCGCGATCACATGAGGACACGAACTCGCCGGCCGTACCGATGGCGGCCATGATGGTGATCGACATGCGCGTGTCGTCGTTGCACCGGATGTGATAGACCAGCTCGTGCAGGTTATTGGTAAACGCATCTTTCGAGTGGGTGCCCTGGTGGAGCTTGGTGAGCACGTCGCACGTGATCTCGAAGACGGCCGCCGCAGCACCCTTGAAGCTGAGCTTGACGTTGTTCTCCCATTCGACCTTGTGGCCGACGTGGTCCTCGTGCCGGCGGGTGAACGGGTCGTAGATGTCGAGCTGCTCGTTGGCGTAACCGAACGGAATGTCGCCGACCTCGGAGAACAGATCCGATCCGCGCGGATCGCGGCCATGCTCGTGACCGAACTGGCAGCCCGAGCCGGGGTCGACGGGCGGATGCCACGTCGGGTAGAGCTTGCCGTCCGGTCCGACCGTGGAATAGCGGTCGTGCTGCTCCCTCGAGCACGTATCGGTCGCGGTCGGTGCCCATGTCGCCATGGCGACCGAGTTGCCGATTGCGTCCTTCGGCCCGCTGTACAGCAGGTTGTCATCGCACGCCGTGATCGTGACGGCGGCTGCCGCAATGGCGGCCAGTCCAAC
The DNA here is from genome assembly GCA_035513345.1 of Longimicrobiales bacterium. Taxonomy (GTDB): domain Bacteria; phylum Gemmatimonadota; class Gemmatimonadetes; order Longimicrobiales; family RSA9; genus DATKCF01. Next base: position 31,449 of record DATKCF010000218.1, on the reverse strand, counting down.
GATGGGTATCCGCTCGCGGGCGGCGAGTAACATCGACTTCATCACACTACCTCCCCGGAAATCTGTATTGATGTCCCTGACTTTTTTCCGGTATTCCCTGACCGGCGTGCCTGGTGTTCGCTACCGAAGGAGACGAACCGCTAGTAACGGGTGAGCGCCAGCCCGAGCTGGAACGATGTGACGCCCAAGTTGTTGACTACAGCTGCGTCGTCGGATCGAAGTGTGCCGAACCGGCCGGCGACGACGTTGAAGAAGTTGGTCAGGCCGAGGCCATCGGAGATGCGGAACCGGTACCCGGCGCCGAGCTGGATGGCAGGCATGTTGGCTACGAGATCGCCGTCATCGTCGTATGCGCGGTAGCTGAGGTACGAGAGGCCGCCCTTGATGTGGAACGGTCGGCCGGGCGTCGGAACCAGGTACGCGACAGCGCCGAGGGCACCGATCAGCTCGAAGACCTCGTCGTTTCGTGCCCAGAAACGAGCTTCTGCGCCGAGTGCGAACGAAGTGCTCATCTGCGTGGTCACCTGGAGATAGGCGACGGGACCGGCCGCGCGGTCGCGCCGGCAGAATTCGCAGGCCGGCCGGGTCCACCCGATGCCGGCGCCGCCTGTCATGGCCAGGCCGGTGCTACCGGCCGGTGACTGCGCGGTTGCGGGCAGCGCGAACAGGATGGCCGCGAGTGCGGCCGGTATCGAAGCTCGGCTCATTGTGCTCCTGCGCAATTCGTGTCGAATGCGGGCGGGACTCGGGGCGGATGGTGCAAACGGCGGGCCTGCTGACCTCCAGCGGCAGGGGGCCCGTAATGCGGGGCGGATGGTGCAAACGGCCCGCTGACCTCCGGGGGCAACGGGCCCGTAGTGCGGGGCGGCTCGTGCGCCGCCCCGTTGCATGTCCGATATCTACCAGCGGACGCCGACGGCTACACCGATCGAGAACGTCAGCAGGTTGGCCTCGCTACGGACCGGGTTGAGCGTGATGCTGCCATCGGAGTTGTCGATGATTCCGCCTTCTGTCAGATATTCGACTTCGCCATTGCCGTGGTAGCGGGCGCCGAAGTCGAGGTGAAACGGAGTACGGCCGGAGGAGAGCCGGATGCGGAGTCCGCCGCCTGCGAGCCACGCGAAGGTGACGTCATCGAAGTTCGTGGTGCTGGCGATGTCGTCGTTGCTGCCGCCTGCAATGTCCTCGACGGTCGAGGTCGTGGCGAAGTAGGCGAAACCGATACCGGCATTGAAGTAGGGCCTGAAGATGCCGGCGGGAAACGACAGCTCGGGTCCGATGTTGCCGTAGACGATGTTGTTGTTGGTCGTGAGGTCGACTTCGATGCGGCAGCCGACGGTCTGACTGAAGCAGACGCGCTTGGTCTCGCGGCCGTAGTTGATGAAGCCACCCGCCACTCGCAGTCCGATGATTCCGTTCGGCGCCAGGTCGACGATGAAGCTACCTCCGAGACCGAAGCCTGTGCCGACGTAGTCCTTGAACTCGCCGGTCGGGGTTGCGACCAGGAATCCGCCGCCGCCGAAACCGCGCAGCGGCTTCAGGGGTTCTTCGGTCTGTGCAAGGAGTGGCGTTGCGGCAGCGAGCGACACTGCGACGACGACCAGCATGCGTGTGAATCTCATATGATCGGGTGATCCCTTTCCATGTGTTCGGTTGAACGACCCGTGAACCGCGCGTTGGCGGGCGATGAGCACAGCCTTCGAGGCCGGCGGCCGCACACGCTGCGCATAGTACGCCGCCGGCGTCCGGCGGTTTCAGATGAAACCATCATCGCGGCGTTGCATGGTCTGCGTGTAAACGGGCTGGTTTCTGGTTTCTGGTTTCTGGGGAGGGCGAACGAAGACCATGAACGGGGGGGCGTGTCAGCGTTCGCGCGACCCGTCGGCGGCGGACCTCACATCGGGCGGGCTGTGGCGCGCGGCGCCTGCCTCCTCTTCCATGAGGCGGACTTCATCGCGGTTCCAGCGCAGGAACATGACACTGATCGCGAGCCAGCTCACGACCGCAGTGCCGACGCGCATGTTCAGCCCCGCGAAACGCTGATCGTCGATCGGGGAGAAGCCGGGAATGGGCGGGGCGAGTTCGTACGTCGCGTAGATCGGCAGGTCGCTGAACGTGATCATGGCGCCCGGCGCGGTCATGAAGACCATGTTGGCGAAGAGGTAGGCCATGCGGACGGGCGGCGAGAACCAGTGGTGAGCATGAGGCATCAGGACGGGCCACCAGAAGAGGAGACCGGCGCCGAGCCAGAGGAGATTGATGAGCAGCGATCCGGTCTGGGTCGGCATGAGCGTGTCCGTGACCACGGGCAGGTGGGTCGCAATGACGGCGACATTGAAGGCGACGAGTGTGATCAGCGGGTGCGTCGCGACGCGCTCGAATCGCGATGGCTGCGTGGTCGCGTCAAGACGCGGCAGTCCGATGATCATGAGCGGCGGCGCGGTGAACGCGATGAGAAGGAACTGCGCCATGTGCGCGCTGGCGAGGTATCCGGCGAGGGCGCCGAGTGGCCAGTCGAGCGCGAACCAGAGGAGCGCGACTCCGGCGAAGTACCACGCGGGCTTGCCGGAGTCGCGCGCGGACCCGCCCGCCGCACGACGGACGGCAATGACCCATGCGACGGCGAGGGCGGCCACGAAAATCCAGACGCCCGGATAGGGCCGCCAGGCCCACGTCCACGGTGTACCGGCCGCGGAGCACCACCACTGGATCATGGATTCAGCAGTTTCGGGATATCGTGCAGCCAGTCATCGCGCCGCGTACCGAACGGATAGGCGAATCTCGCCATACCATCGGGCGTAAACGCGAGAATCTGGGCGGCATGTCCTACCACGTAGCCGCCGCGGCCGTCGTCGATGCCCTTGCCGGCGGGAGCGAGCCCGTAGGCTTCCTGGATGCGATTGACCTCCGCGATGTCGCCGCGCAGGCCGATGAATGAGGGTCCGAAGCTGTCGAGCCATTCGCGGATCCGCGTGGCGGAGTCACGGTCGGGATCGGTGGACACGAAGACGACCGCAATGCGATTGCGCGCCTCGAACGGCAGGCGGTCGATGACTTCGCCCAGGGCGGACATGTGCACGGGGCACACATCGGGGCAGTTCGTGTAGCCGAAGAACAGGAACGTGAGCATGCCACGCGTGCCGCGCGCAAACTGGAATCGCCTGCCGTCGGTATCCTCCAGCGCGAAATCGACCTTGGCCAGCGGCCGTTCCAGGGGTGTGCCCCGGAACTCGCCGGGCGGCGGCGTGTCACGGGAGCAGCCGGCCAGCACCGAGCCGACCATGATGGCGGCCGCTGCGATCAGCGCCGCGCCGTTGCGGTGAGGGCGAAACGTGGTATCCATCGAACCTTGTTCTGCGGCGGCGGCCGCCGGAAGACGTCCAGGCAAACGAACCCGTCCGAAACGGGCCTCGCCAATCTAACACGTACGCGGGCCGCGGCGGATTGGGGGTGCTGGCGGCGATGTTCCGGCCGTGGCCTCGACCTGATGGCGCAGTCAGAGGCGGGACGCCGGTGGCCGTGAAGGCGCCGGACAGGCATGGCCGGACCGGCCGGACTGGACAAACCCCGGTCCGGTGGCGTAGACTGCGCCGCGTGTTCGGTGCCCAGGGGGGCCTGTGGCCGTGATCCGACCGGTGAACGGTGGCGATCCGAATCCCGACAAGGAGCCCGTGATGGCGGAGCGCGTGAAGATCACGCTTCGGTACATTCAGATTCTGGACAACCTCGAGCCGTTCTACAAGGAACGTGGCGAGTTCCGATTCAGCGCGCGTATCACGGCCGACGGGACACCGCACGAATCCAGGTTCCCGAAGGAAGGCTACTACGAGATCTCCGATCATCCGGCCTGGAACAAGCTGAATCTGGACCGCGTTCTGTACGACGGCCCGGTCGCTGGCACTCTCGTGGTCGAGTTGATGGGTGAGGAACTCGATTTCATGAGCGCGAACGACCAGCTCGATCACTACAGGCGGGAGTTCGCCGGGAACCCGTCGGAGTGGTTCGGTGAGTACGGCCCGGGCGAGTTCGAGGTGGACATCGACCCCGACGACCCGGAGAACATGTCGAACTGGCGGGTTTCGTACGTGATCGAAGGCTCCTGATCGAACCGGCCTTGTGATCGTAGACCGCCGACCCCTGATCGTGGGGGTCGGCGTTGTTCATCATAGCTCGGCAAGCAGCCCGGCGAAACGCGGATGGATGCCGATTCCGCTTCGCGTATCGAGTTCCTCCATCATGGCCTGGAATCCTGTGTGCAGCAGCGGATACCGCACGCGGTACCCCCGACGGTAGATCGCGTAGAGGAGCCGCCTGACGAGGTGGACGGGCAGGACCGTCCGGTCGTCAATGACCGGTTGACGGTAGAGAGCGTGCAGCGGGCGTGCCGGCGGACGGACGCCCGGATGGTAGTAGGTGATGTCGAATGGCACCGCGCCCCGCCTGCGGACCAGGCGCTTGAGCCATGGACTCGACAGGCGGACCTCTCCGAGCACCCAGGCCAGATCGTCGAAGCCCGCGACGCGTGCATCCGTGCGGAACCGCTCGACGAGGCGGACGCGCAGGCGCCGGCCCATGCCGTGGCGCCGCATGTCTTCGCGCACAGCCAGGTAGGTCACGAAGCCCGCGTTGACGCCATCGAGGTAAATGCCCGTGGCGGCGGCCAGGACATTGTCGGCATCGTCGAGCGCAGCAAAAAGATGAAAGGCTTCGGCTGTCGTCAGCCGCTGGCGGCGCTCGGAAACTTCGGACCGCAACTCGTCGATCGGCTGGCGATCGGGCCGTTCGAAGGTGGTCTCGATGAGACGGAGCGCGCCTTCCGTCGTTGGCGACTGCTCATCACTGAGTTCGACGATCCGAACGGGGTCCGGTCCCGACAAGCGCCTCCTCAGTCCGTGGCCGTCGGAACGGCCGACTCCACCTCGAGCCTGAACACGCGAGCCGCATTGCGCCACATGATGTCTTCACGTTCGTCGTCCCGTAGTTCGAGCTTGCCGATGAACCGGTGGTATGCGCCCATATCACAGATGGGCCAGTCGGTGCCGAACAGGATCGAGTGCGGATCGCCGGAGAACGCGAGCGCCTCCCCCAGCTGAGCCAGCATATATCGCTCGAACCGCTCCTGGAAGTGCTTCACCGTGAATCCGGAAATGTCGGCGACGACGTTTTCGTTCTTGTAGATCACTTCCATTGCATCGGTGATCCACGGATTGCCGAGGTGGCAGATGACGAAGGTGACATCGGGGAAGTCGACGGCGACTTCATCGACTTCGAGAGGGTGCGCGAACTTCACCTTGCCCTTCGGATCGAACGTGTCTCCCGTATGGATCATGACCGGAACGCGGAACTCGCCCGCCAGCTCGTACACAACGCGGAGCCGCGCGTCGTGCACGTAGAAGGCTTCGTATCCGGGATACAGCTTGAGCGCGTTGATACGACCCTCGCGCAACAACGCGCGCAGATCGGCGAGGTCGTGTGCGCGGTAGTCGTTGTAGCTGACGCCGGCGACCAGGCGCAGTGCCGGGTCGTCGCCAATCACGCTCAGCAGTTCGGGCACGCCCGGCCGTTCAGGTGTAACCCTGTAGCTGGAGAGGACGAAGGCGTAGTCGACGCCGTTTGCCGCCATCTCATCCTTGAGCAGGCTGTAGCGGTCCTCGAGCCTGGCCGGCTCTTCCTTCTCGTAGCGATTGAGATGGACGTGGCAGTCTATGATCAATGTTCCTCCCATTGGGTGCGGCTGATCGGGCGCGATGAAATCGTGCGGTCGTCGACGGGCGGCATCCATCTCATCAATAGCCTGACAGGGGCTCCGGGTCAAACGAAAACGGCGCAGCCGCGCGGCTTGCGGCGCCGCCGGAACGTGGTACCATCCCCGTCATGGGCCGATCGTACGAAGTAGTGGTCGCGGGTCTCGGCGTGATGGGCGCCGCGGTCGCGCACGAACTGGCGAAGCGGGGCGTGCGCGTCCTCGGGCTGGACCGGTACCGGCCGCCACACACGCTGGGCTCCTCGCACGGCGAGACGCGCATCATCCGGGAAGCGTACTTCGAGCATCCGCTGTACGTCCCACTCGTGCGACGCGCCATCGATCTGTGGACGACGATGGGGCGGGACGCAGGCATCGAGCTGTTGCGTCAGACTGGCGCTCTCGCGCTCGGCTCCTCCGATGGCCGGCTGGTTGCCGGCACTCTGGAAAGCGCAAGGGTACACGGCGTTCCCCATGAGGTGCTGAGCGCCAGGCAGATTCGCGAGCGTTTCCCGCATCTCGATCCGCCGGACCGATGCATCGCCGTTCTCGAGTACCGGGCGGGTGTACTGCTGGCCGAGCCATGCCTCGAGGTACTGCTGGGTCTGGCGGCCCGGGCCGGCGCCGAGATCCGCTTCGACAATCCGATCCTTTCGTGGGAACGATCCGACAAGGGTCTGATCTACCGGACTGCCACCGAGCAACTGCCGTGCGGGCGGATCGTGCTGGCCGCGGGCCCGTGGACGCCCGCGCTTCTGACCGCGAACGGGCTCGCGGTTCCCTCGGGCATGGAGGTCGAGCGCCAGGTCGTGGCGTTCTTCGAGGCGGAGACGAGTGGTGGCGCCGATGGACCGATCGTCCTGTGGGAGCACGAGCCGGGCCGAATGTTCTACATGTTGCCCGACGGCCGCGGCGGCGTGAAAGCCGGCATCCACCATGACGGCAGACTGTACGACCCTGAAACGGCGGATCGTTCCGTTCGTGACGCTGACCTCGATCGGATCACGTCGCTGTATCATCGGCTGGCGCCCGGCGCGCCGACGACGATACGCGGGTCGAGCGTATGCCTCTACACGAACATGCCCGACGGCCATTTCCTGATCGACGAGCATGCCGATGAACGGAACCTGATCGTGGCGAGCGCGTGTTCGGGACACGGCTTCAAGTTCGCCCCGGCGCTTTCGCCGCTCGTGACCGATCTCACGATCCGCCACCCGCCGGGCCCGGAGTCGGAACCGTTCCGTTGGCGCAACGAGCGGCTGCCAGCATGAGACACCCTGTGTCAACCTCCCGCGAGGAAGGTGGTCCAGTGAGCGGGCTGCCGCCGCGAGCGGCCGGATGTACACACGCCCGACCGCCAGTGGCGGCCGGGCGCGGGTGGTTGACGTCCGGAGGCGGTCAGGCAGTCGTGCCGATCGTGAAATGCCGATCGAACGCGCTGGCCAGCTCGTCCGCAACCATCTGCGGATGCCGGCCCTTGAAGTGCTGGCGTTCGAACATCTCGACCAGCTCGCCGTCCTTGAACATCGCAAGTGCAGGCGATGACGGCGGATAGCCCGTGAAGAACGTGCGGGCGCGTTCGGTCGCTTCGATATCTCGGCCGGCAAACACGGTACCGAGAGCCTGCGGTGTCGCCTGGCCCTCGAGCGCTCGGGCAATCGCGGGCCGCATCGTGCCGGCCGCGCAACCGCAGATCGAATTGACGGCGACGAGCGCCGTTCCTTTCCTGTTCGCCTCCATGAACGTCTCCACCTCTTCCGGAGTCCGCAGCTCGTGGAATCCAAGCTGTGTGAGCTCCCGTCGCATCGAGGCGACAATGAGGTCGGGATGTTCCATGGCTCTCCCGTTCGTGAATCGATGTTGGAACGATCAATGAAAAAAGATGACAGAAAATCCATCGTAATGCAATCCGTACCCGTCGACGGCAGCATCCTCCCGGTCCGTTCAGTGGATGTCCGGAGGCACCTTCCAATGGGTGAGTGCATCGCGATGATGGAAGATGTCTTTCGTGCTCTGGCGGAACGACGGGCAGTTCAACCGTTGCGGCACGTCGTTCGCATTGGCGATGAGGGCTCGCTCTACGTGATGCCGGGTTTCCTCCGCGATGACAAAGCAAGCGCGCTGGCGGTCAAGATGGTGACACTGTATCCGGGCAATGCCGGGCGCGGCCTCGAGTCGCACCAGGGCGCGATCGTGCTCTTTGATGCGTCGGACGGCCGCGTGCTTGCGCTGATCGAGGCGGGCAGCGTGACAGCGATTCGCACCGCTGCGGTGAGCGGACTGGCAACCCGGCTGCTGGCGCTGCCCGACGCGTCCGACCTGGCGCTGCTCGGATCGGGCGTGCAGGCCGAGTCACATCTGGCGGCAATGCTCGAGGTCAGGCCGATCCGCCGGGTGCGCGTGTGGAGCAGGACTGCGGCGCGTGCGACGGCGTTCGCTCGTCGCGCGTCGGCGCAGTTCGGGATTTCCGTCGAGCCGGTGGATACGGCCGAGGCGGCATTGCGGGGTGCGACTGTCGTGTGCACCGTAACAGGTTCGCCGGCACCCATCACGCGAAGCGAGTGGATCGCGGACGGCGCGCACATCAACGCGGTCGGCGCGAGCACGCCGACGACGCGCGAGATCGACAGCGCGACGGTTGCGCGGGCGAGCATTGTCGTCGATGCGCGTGATGCCGCACTGGCCGAGGCCGGTGACCTGTTGATCCCCATCGGCGAAGGCCTCGTGGCAGCGGACTCGCTGATGGAGTTGTGCGATGTCGTTGCCGGCCACGTGCAGCCACGGACGCACCCGACGCAGGTGACGCTGTTCGAGTCGCTCGGGCTCGCAGTCGAGGACGCAGCGGCCGCGCGGGCCGTGTACGAGCGAGCCCTCGCCGCGGGCGCCGAGTCGGTCCCTTTCGATTGAGTGACGTCCGGGTTATCGTGATCCGGTGAGCAAGAAACGGAAAATCAATCTGGCCAATGTGCGTGAGGAAGCGTGGGCGCTGGTTGTCGCGCACAAACGGCCGCTCCTGCTCGGTCTCGCCCTCATGTTCGTCGGCCGACTGGCCGGCTTCGTGTTGCCCGCGTCATCGAGGTTTCTGATCGACACGGTGATCGGCGACGGTCGCACGGACCTGTTGTGGCCACTGGCGGGCGCCGCGGCGCTGGCGACCCTGATCCAGGCGGCGAGTTCGTTCGGCCTGTCGCAGGTAGTGAGTGTAGCCGCGCAGCGCGCTATCCGCGACCTGCGCGCTTCGATCCAGGCGCACGTCATCCACCTGCCGGTCCGCTACTTCGATTCGACAAAGAGCGGTGCGCTGATCTCGCGGATCATGAACGATCCGGAGGGCATCCGGAACCTGGTCGGCACGGGTGTCATCCAGCTGGTCGGCGGATCCTTCACGTCGCTGCTCGCAATGAGTGTTCTACTATGGGTGAACTGGCGGCTCACGCTCGGCGCGATCGGACTGCTCGTCATATTCGCCGGCATCATGGCCTACGCGTTCCGCAAGCTGCGTCCGATCTTCCGGGAACGCTGGAGGATCCAGGAGGAAGTCGCGGGCCGGCTCGGCGAAGCGATGGGCGGTGTGCGGCTGGTCAAGGTCTATGTCGCGGAGACGCGTGAGCAGGGCATCTTCGCGGATGGTGTGGACCGTCTGTTCCGCAACGTCTCCCGCACCATCACCGGCACATCCGCTGTCTCCGCACTCTCGTCCGTGATCGTGGGCGCAGTCGGCGTGCTGATCATGATCGTGGGTACCAACGCGGTGGTGTCCGGCTCGATGACGCTCGGGCTGCTCGTGATGTACGTATTCTTCGTGGGGATGCTGGTGGTGCCCCTGGTACAGATCGCGTCGATAGGGACGCAGATCTCCGAGGCGTTCGCGGGCCTGGACCGCATGCGCGAGATCCGCGACATGAAGACGGAGGATTCGGATACCGAGGACCTGGCGCCGGTCACGGAGGTCGAGGGAGACGTCGCCTTCAATGATGTGACGTTCGGTTACGCTGATGACACGCCGGTTCTGCACGACGTCTCGTTCCATGCGCCGGCCGGTACGACCACGGCACTTGTCGGACCGAGCGGATCCGGCAAGAGCACGCTGATCAATCTCGTGATGGCGTTCCACAACCCGCAGCGTGGTGAAGTCCGTGTGGATGGTCGGGACCTGTCGAGCCTGCGGGTCCACGATTACCGGTCGCAGCTGGGCGTGGTCCTGCAGGACAACTTCCTGTTCGATGGCACGATCCGCGACAACATCGCGTACGCCCGGCCGCAGGCGACGGACGAGGACATCCGGGTGGCGGCTCGCATCGCGCACTGCGATGAGTTCGTGAGCCGATTCGAGAACGGCTATGACACGATCGTCGGCGAACGTGGCGTGAAGTTGTCGGGTGGTCAGCGCCAGCGTGTCGCGATCGCCCGCGCGATCCTCGCGGATCCGCGGATCCTCATTCTCGACGAAGCGACATCGAGCCTTGACAGCGAAAGCGAGGCGTTGATCCAGGATGGCCTGCGAGCCCTGCGCGCGGGACGCACCACGTTCGTCATCGCGCACCGGCTGTCCACGATTCGTTCCGCGGACAGGATCCTTGTGCTGGATGGCGGCCGCATCGTCGAGCGCGGTACGCACGCCGACCTTCTCGCGATCGGCGGACTGTACCGCCGGCTGTACGAAAGGCAGCGGGGTCTGGAGACGGACCTGTTCATCAATCCGGGCGAAGATCCGGTGCCCGGAAGCGGTCTCGACAACGACTCGCCCCTCGTGCCTCGCCGGGCGGCCAGCCAGCTCTGAGCGCGTGCGCGGTGTAGCCTTCCGGTCGCAATCGCTCTACCTTCCCCTCGGCGGGTCCGGCCGACCGCAAACCAGACCGTTGACAGTGGAGGCGGAACCCGTGCAGAGGGCCGCGATCGCGATTTCGTTTGTGCTCGTCATGGCGACGAGTGTGGCAGCGCAGCACCCGTTCTCCGCAGGTGGAACCTGGGACAGCCGTGTGCCTGCCCCGGCGTCCGTTCTCGGCTACGAGCCGGGCCAGCGGTTCACCCCCCATGCACTGCTCTCGCGCTACCTCGAGCGGGTCGCGGAGGCCAGCCCGCGGGTCCGGCTCGATACGATTGCGCACACGTTCGAAGGGCGGGAACTGTACCTCGCAATCGTGACGAGCGAAGCGAACCACCAGCGCCTGGACGAGATCCGGACGCTGGCTCGCCGAGTCGCGGACCCGCGTGGTGCGACGCAGGCCGAACTCGATGACGCGGTGAGCCGCCTGCCGGCCATCGTCTGGCTCGGTTACAGTGTCCACGGCAATGAGGCATCCGGCGTCGAAGCGGGCATCGCGTTCCTCTACCAGCTGGCGGCCGGGCAGGATGCGGACACAAGGCTGATGCTCGACAGTACGGTCGTCCTCATCGATCCGGTCCAGAATCCCGACGGCCACGAACGGCACGTGCAGTACGTCATGCGCATGCGCGGAGCCCACGGCGTGCAGACATCGCCGGCTGCCCTGATTCACGGCGGCGACTGGCCGGGCGCGCGCACCAGCCACTACTACTTCGATCTCAACCGCGACTGGTTCGTTCAGTCGCATCCGGAAACGCGCGCCCGCACGCAGACCATGCTCTCGTGGTGGCCGCACACGGCAGTCGATCTGCACGAGATGGGCTCGAGTTCGTCGTACTACTTCGCTCCGCCGATGGACCCCGTGAACAAGAATGTCGACGTCACGGTCTGGAAGTGGTGGGAGATCTACGGGCTGGGTAACGCGGCCGCGTTCGACGCCCGCGGCTGGTCCTTCTTCCGGCGGGAGGGATACGACGACTTCTATCCGGGCTATGGCGACTCGTGGCCGACGTTCACGGGTGCGGCCGGCATGACGTACGAGCAGGCATCGAGTTCGGGCGGCGCGATCGAGCGCAGTGATGGCACGGTCATGACACTGGAGGAAGCGACACACCACCACTATACGACGTCGTGGTCGACTGTCATGACGACGGCGAGGCGGCGTTCGGAGCGGGTACGCGACTATCTCACGTTCCGCCAGACCGCGATCACCGATGCCGAGGGCGGGCCGCTGCGACATATCGTCATCGCGCGCGACGACGATGGCCGGGCCGACTCGCTGGTCGCGACACTGCTTTCCGATTCGATCGAAGTCCACATGCTGCGCCAGGCTACTGATGCGCGTGTGACGGCATACGGCTCGACCGAGGTCACGCGAATGGCGCTCGCCGCGGGCTCCTGGGTGATCGATCTGGCACAGCCGCAAGGCCGGTTGGCAAAGGCTCTGCTCGAGCCGGACGCCGAACTCGACTCTGCCTTCATTGCGGAGGAACTCGAGAACCGGCGCAACGCACAGGGCGACCGGTTCTACGACATGACGGGCTGGTCCCTGCCGTACGTGTTCCGGACGAGTGCGTGGTGGTCGTCGTCGCCGGTCGGTCCGCTCGACCGCATCACGAACGTGCCGGCGAGGACCATCGTCCCACCTGCACGCGCGAGCTACGGCTACGCGTTCGCGCCCGGCAGTGAGTCCTCGATCCGCATGCTGGCGAGCCTGCTACGTGACAGCGTGCGCGTCTGGTTCGCGCCGCGGTCGTTCCGATCGGGCGATGCGGAGTTCGCGGATGGCGCGTTCATCGTTCGGGTCGCGCCGAACGGCGAGTCGATCCACGAACGCGTGAGCGCTCTGGCCGTTGCGACCGACGTGCGTGTGGCACCGCTCCGTTCGTCGGGCGTGGATGAAGGCACCGACCTCGGCAGCAACAGCGTGTTCTTCGTGCGGCCGCCGCGCATCGCGCTGGTCGGCAATGCGCCCGTCTCCGGCAACTCGTTCGGTTACACGTGGTACACTTTCGACCAGCGGTTGCACTATCCGGTCACACCGATCAGTCTCACATCAGCCGGCGGCACCGCACTCGACGATTTCGACGTGCTCATCGTTCCATCCGCGTCGGCCGGTGGCATCAATGGCCAGCTCGGCGAGAACGGACGCACGGGCCTGGCCCGCTGGGTCCGGGAGGGCGGCGTCCTGATCACGCTGGATGGCGCCACTGCGTGGCTTGCCACGGAGCAGCTCGGGCTGTCCGATTTCCGGTTGCGCTCCGACACCGCGCGCGTAGACAGTGCGGCCGGCGCGCCACTGCCATCATCGGTGCCGGGCGCCATCGCGCGAACGCACGGTGATTCGCGTTCGTGGATGCTGGCGGGCGTGGAAGCCCGCAACGTTCCAGTGCTCGTATTCTCGGACCGTATCTACGAGGCGCCCGACGACCTGCGCGCAGGTGTAGTCGTGCTGCGGTACGCCGAGATGGACGAACTCCAGCTCGCGGGATACATGTGGCCCGAAGTTCCGGAACGGCTGGCCGGATCGCCCTACCTGTGGACCGAAAGCGTCGGCAGCGGGCGCGTCATCGGCTTCACGGGCGACCCCAACTTCCGCGACATGTGGCGTGGCCTGTTGCCCGTGTTCGCGAATGCGGTGTTCCTGGGCGCCAGCCGTTGATCGAGCGACGCATTGGAAACAGGAACGTAAACATGTAGCGACGAATGGTCAGGGTGCTTTCCAGAGCGGGCGAATACGTCGAGATTGGGGGCGTGATCGGCAGCCGGAATCACGATCAAGGGGAGTCGTATGCGGTTCGATCGACGTTCGTTCCTGCGCCGCGCGGCGGCAATTGGTGGCGGCGCCGTCTTTGCCCCGTCAATATCTGGCCTGGTTTCATGGCAGAACGTCGCCGGCGCGACCGTGCGCGGCCGCATTGTCGGCCTTGGTGAGGGCGGTTATCGCGCACTGGTACGAAGCGCCGAGTGTCCGGAATTCTGGATCCCCGAGGGCTTTCAGTGCCGCCGTCTGAGCGTAACCACGCAGCCGTCCACCGTGAATCCCGGGTTGACCGTCCCGGTTGCGATCGACGGCATGGCCACGTTCGCACTACCCAACGGCAACATCCGACTGATTCGCAATCACGAGGTCGTCGACAACGCGGAGCGGGCGCGGCCGATCGGGGCGCGTCCGTACGACGCGAAGGCGGGAGGCGGAACGACCTCTCTCGAGGTAGCGATTCGTGGCGAAGGCGACGGACTCGAGGTCGAACTGCTCGCGGAGTACGTGAGTCTCAGTGGTACCCACACGAATTGTGCGGGCGGACTCACGCCATGGGGCTCGTGGCTGACATGCGAGGAAACCGTTGTCGGGCTGGCAGGAGGCTTCGACAAACCGCACGGCTACATTTTCGAGGTTCCTGTCAGCGCAACAGAGGAAGTCGAGCCGGTGCCGCTGCTGGCGATGGGCCGGTTCATCCACGAAGCGATCTGCATCGATCCGGACACCGGGATCGTATACGAGACCGAGGACGCGTGGTGGCGCGAAAGTGATCCGGTCGGCTCGCCCGGGGCGGGACTGTATCGCTTCATACCGAACCGGCGCGACGTGCTGATCGAAGGCGGGCGGCTTCAGATGCTTGCGATCGATGGCATGCCGCGCTACGACACGATCCGCGGCCAGACCGCGCGGCGCGCACTACCGGCCGTCTGGGTCGACATCGACGACCCGGATCCCTCGCCCTCGCCCGAGCTTGCGCGGGCCGTGTTCATGCAGGGGTACGAGCAAGGCGGGGCACGGTTCCAGCGCCTCGAAGGCGCGTGGTGGGGCGATGGCGGCGCGTACTTCGTGTCGACGAATGGCGGCGACGCATCCTCGGGCCAGATCTGGCACTACCGGCCGACAGGCGAGGACACCGGCGAGCTGACGCTCGTGTTCGAGTCGCCGTCCGCTGATGTGCTCGAGGCGCCGGACAACATCTGCTGCAGCCCGCGCGGCGGCCTCGTCATCTGCGAGGACGGCAGCGCGGAGCAGTACGTTCGCGGGCTCACACCTGCCGGTGACATCGTGAACCTCGTGCTTGCGCCTTCGCCTGCCGAAGGGCCGGATCCGTCCGAGTTCGCGGGCAGCTGCTTCAGCCCGGACGGACGAGTTCTGTTCTTCAACGTTCAGGGCACGCGGCGTGTCGGACGGGGCACGCCTGGCGCTACCTACGCGCTGTGGGGACCCTGGGAGGAAGGTCTCCTGTAGGCTTTCCGCAGTCTGGAGTTGCCCTTCCGTCACCCGCAACGTTTCCTTGCTGGCGCTCGCGCCACTCGCGGGAAGCGCGCCTGTTGGCTCGTGCAGAATACTTTGCGTGACTTCCCGGCCGGCCGTCATGTAGCGACAATAGAAGCACGATGCGAACGAAGGGGACGCAGCGACGCCGCAGCGTTGCATGGATAGCCGCGCTGCTGATGATGGGCTCGGCAGGCGCTGCCGATACGGCGCAGGCGCAGGACGGCCTGGTTCTGAGCGGCGGCGGCTCGCGCGGCCTGGCGCACGCTGGCGCTATCACAGGACTCGAGCGACTGGGTCTGAAGCCTGACATCGTTGTCGGTGCCAGCATGGGCGCCATAATCGGCGGGTTGTATGCGAGCGGGATGTCGACGGACTCGATCCGGGCGATCATCAGGTCGCAGGACTGGCAGGACCTGTTCTCGCCGTCGACCGTACGGCCGGGCCCGAATGGCGTGCCCGTGCGGCCGATCACGCGACTCGCCGTGCTCGCGGATGGCGATAGCTACGCCGACGGCCTGATCCCGGCGTGGCGAGTGAATCGCGAGCTGGTCAGGCTGTTCCTCGATCCGGCGTTTCGCGCGCGCGGCGACTTCGACGCGCTGCCTCGGCGGTTCCGCGCGGTATCGTCCGACCTGCGCACAGGCGAGGCGGTGGTGCTGGCGAGCGGCGACCTGGCCCGCGCGATCCGCGCGAGCATGGCGGTGCCTGGCGTGTTCGCGCCCGTCCTGCTGGATGGCGCAGTGCTGGTCGATGGGGGACTCGCGGACTATCTCCCGGTCGGACCGGCCAGACGGGCTGGAGCGAGGCGGGTGATCGCTGTCGATGTGATCCGGCCGCCGCCGAACGGTGTCGGACTGAACCCGTTCGATGCCGCGCTACGCGCGTTCCGCCTGACGCTGTACAGCGCGCGACAGGACCGCGACACGGCGGACGTCTCGATCCATCCGGCAATCGATCCCGAGATGTTCGCCGCGGTGTTCCTGCGCGACCCACAGCCGCTGATGGATGCGGGGCTGGAAGCCGCGCTGGCCCTGCCGATGACGTTCGACTCGCCAGCCGCGGAGCGCCAGCCGCGGGCGGCGCCGACGTCGTTCACGGGGCTGCGCGTCGAATCGAACGATCCAGCGCTCGAAGGACTCGTCCGCGAGAGCTTCACGTCGATTGCGGCGAACCACTACGATCGCGACGCAATACTCGACGCTGCCGACGGGCTCTACTCGACCGGATTGTTCACGGGCGTCTGGCCGCGCATCGAAACCGATGGATCGGCCGACACGCTGGTGGTGCTGGCAGAGGCGTTCGCACCAACCACCATGTTGGGCGGAGCGGGTTACGACACCGATCGCGGGTTCCGCGGCTGGGCCGCACTGTCGCGACGGTTGGGCAACCGCGTGGAAGCCACGATTGCGGCGCAGGCCGGCGGGATCGACTCATGGGGCGTCGCATCCGCACGCATCCGGCCGTCGGACCGCTGGCCATCGATCGCGCTCGAGACGGGCGTCTCGGCCGAAGCGACGGATGTGCGCGTCTTTCCGGGCGACGAACCCGTCGGGGAAGGCCGCGTGGCAAGAGTGGGCGGGTGGTCGGGCGCGAGCTGGCGCGTGCCGGAGCCGAACGTCGAAGCATCGGTCCTGATTGCGGCCGAGTGGATCGACGACGGTCTGGCGGATGGCCTGGCGTGGGGGCCGACGCTCCGGATATCGAGTCCGACTCCCAACGCGACGATCGTTGGCACGCCGACCAGGTTCGAAGCCGAGTGGCGGTTCGGCGACTTCGACTATCGCCTGTTCCGGGCGGCCGGGTCGGCGGGCACGGCGCTGGGCGGCCTGCGAGCGGCGGTCGTGGGTGACGTAACGTTCACGCAGGGCGACGCTCCATTGGATGCCTGGCCCTCGCCTGGCGACGATAACGCGATGCCGGGCCTGCGATACGGTGCCATGCGGGCACCCGCGATGGCCATTGCCGGCGTCGACCTCGCCGTCGCCTCTCCGTTCGAATCGCACACACGGTTGCGACTGCGCGCCAGCACGATCGCCAACGAGCCAGCCGACCTGGCATCGAACCGCTGGCGAGGCGGTGCCGCGGTCGGCGTGCTCTGGTGGACACCGCTCGGCAAGCTCGCTGTCGAGGCGGGTCTGATGGAGGGCGGTTCATGGCTCCTGCGTCTGGACGTCGGTCCGACGTTCTGACACTGGCAACGCCCGTACCGGATGCGGAAACGGCGGAGAACCATCGCTGGCCTCCACCGTATCGGTGATCAGGTCGGGCGCCTGGCCCGGCTGTCTACGCTCAGCCCTCCCAGGGCAGGTCGGGCTTCCCGAAATGACCGTAGTTGGTTGTCGATCGGTAGATCGGCCGCAGCAGGTCGAGCCGGTCGATGATCGCACGCGGACGGAAATCGAAAGTGCGAACGAAATCGGCCGCCTTCCGCTCGTCACCGGTGCCGAACGTGTCGACCTTGACCGAGACGGGCTGCGCGACGCCGATCGCATACGCGACCTGGATCTCGGCGCGCTCGGCCAGGCCTTCGCGGATCAACTGGCGAGCGACGTACCGGCAGAAATACGCACCGCTGCGATCGACCTTCGACGGGTCCTTTCCGCTGAACGCGCCGCCGCCATGCCGGCCCATGCCACCGTAGGTGTCGACAATGATCTTGCGGCCGGTCACGCCGCAGTCTGCCGAGGGACCGCCGTGGACGAAGCTGCCCGTCGGGTTCACGTTGACGTTGATTTCATCGTGCCACCAGCCGTCGAGGGCGTCCGGCGCGAGCCGGCCGCGTACGAACGTGGTGATCTCCTCGCGATCGACGTTCGGGCGATGCTGGGTCGAAACGAGAATATCGGTGACCTTGATGGGCTTGCCGTCGCGATAGACGACGGTGACCTGCGTCTTCGAGTCCGGCCGCAACCACGATTCGCCGTTGCGGCGGCTGTCGGCCAGCCCGCGCGACAGGCGGTGCGCCAGCAGGATCGGTAGCGGCATGAGCTCGGGTGTTTCGGCCGTCGCGTAGCCGAACATGATGCCCTGGTCACCCGCGCCCTGCTCCATTCGGTCGACGTCCGACCGCGTTACGCCCCTCGAGATCTCCGGCGCCTGCTGCGTCAGGAACGACTGCACGGTGACAGTGTCCGCGCAGAACGGCTCTGCCGAGTCAGTGTAGCCGATCTCGCGAATCGTCCGGCGTGCGACTTCAACCGGATCGACATCGGTCCTCGACGTGATCTCACCCGCGATGACGAGCTGGCCTTCCTTGCACAGGACCTCGCACGCCACTCGCGCGTCCGGGTCGCCAGCCAGATGCGCATCGAGGATCGAGTCCGCGATGTAGTCGGAAACCTTGTCCGGATGACCTTCGGACACGGACTCGGATGTGAATGTGAAGTTTTCGCGTGATGCACAGTCGCTCATATCAGCCCCTTCGCTGCGTTGTGGCCGTCTGGATCGCGCGTCCGACCGGGTCAGAAACCCGGCCGGGCTTGGCCACCGGCGCTCCGTAGGGGACCGATCGGCAGGCATCGGCCCACGCAAAGGCGAGAGCCACGGCGACTTAGACGGGATCAGCATGTCGGTTACGCGCGGCCCGTCAAGTCGAGAAATCACCGCGCGTCGCAATTTCGCCGCGGCATGATCCGGAGTCAAGCGGAATGGTCCCGGCGAGCGGGTCCGCAACGCACCTCGGCGATTATGTGTTTCGGAATGTTCCGCGGCCTTCTTGAAAACGGGGGCGGGGGCGGGTGGAGGGAGAGCGGCGGGTGGAGGGAGAGGGGCGGGTCGAGGGAGAGGGAGATGGGTCGGAGGCTGAGGCGGAGCGTTTGGGGGTCGGGATCGGGCGAACAGCACGAGGCGACCCCTGAGCACCTGGGGTCGGTATCGGGGGCCGGCGTACCGGTTTGCCAATTCGCGGTCACGGCATGCCCGTCGCGGCGTGCGAACGTTCGGCCAGGACCTCGGAAACGAGCAGCGAAGGTGGATCTCGAGGCGTGCGCGATCCTGCCGGACGAGCGCCTCGTCACGGTCGGATCCGGATCGACGCCCGGGCGGGAGCGACTCGTGATGATGGGGGGAGCGGGAACGCCACGTATCGTCGAGGCGTCCGATCTCACCGGATGCTGAGCTCGAACAAGGCCTTCTCCGGCTCGGAGTTGAACGTGGAATACGCCATCGTGGTCGGCGACGCCGTTCGAGCGCGACGCGTCCGTCGGGCGCGACGTTGCGAGTGGCGAAAACCGCAGACGCGAACGGCGACAACGGTGATTGCGGGCTTCGCTGTCCGAGAGACACCGGATTCCGCAGGCGCCGGTGGCGCCCGCACACGTCTGCGGGGTTCGCTGTCATGGTCGCAGCCAATACCGCAGCCGCCAATCCTACCTGCACCGACTGCGGAACTGGCGACGACCTCGACCATTGGGGCGTGGCAGCGGCGATCGCCGCATCGCGCGTACTTGAGAGTGTGCTCTCTGGCGTGCCCCGGCACGACGCGCTCAGCGACACGGGCGAGGTCGCGGTGTTCGTCGCGAGGGGAGCACTCGCGGCATTTGTCCCGGCAGGGCAAGCGGCGCGGATCGAACCGGTGCGGGCGTTGCGGGAGGGTTGATCGCCGACCGCAGCCCGCGCGCAAGCGCTGCCCAGGGGACTAAACCCAACGGTCGCCGGTGGCGACGCATTTGAGACACCGACGAAAGGCGCGCCACGTACCGCCCGAACCCTACGCACCCGATGCCCGAACGCCGACCCCGTTGGACGCTCGCGAGCTTACCGCTCGTGGTCCTCTCGATCGTGACAATGCCTTCCGTCGCCCGGGCCCAGGTCGACGGGGGTGGCCAGGAAGCCGGAGCGAAGCGGATCGAGCTGCCCACGCCCTGGCGGCCAGACCGCGTCGGCGTGCGAAAGTTACTCTTCGTCGACTCGACGCGCAGCGATACGCTGTCCGCGCGAGAGGACGACTTCCGACCGGTCCTTGTCCGGATATGGTATCCAGTGGACTCGGTGACCGCCGCGCCTCGCGCCTACATGCCGCCCGCCGTCGCGGAAGCGTAGCGCGGCAACCTGCCCGTCCCCACCGGCTTCGAAGCGGAGATCGTGACCAACGCCCATGCGGACGCGCCCCTGTCCGGGCACCAGTCAGCGTGGCCCCTCCTTCCCTTCTCGCCGGGGCGCTCGGTCCCGGTCTAGAGCTATCAGGTGGCGCTCGAGGGGCTCGCGAGCCGAGGATGGATGATCGCGGCAATCGTCCGCCGTACGAGGAAGCGCTCACGCTGCTACCCGACGGCAGGACCCTTCCCTTCTCGGCCCGCGCTGGGAGGACGGCCCCGTCCTGATTGTCAGGCGACGACTGTCATTCGGCGTTCGTTTCGGGATCCCGCACGACCCGGTAGATCACGACGTACGGCACATCGAACTCGTCCATCTCGAGGGCCGCAATCAGGAACCCTCGTGCTGCCATGATGTTGGCTGTAGCCGGCAGTCGGATCGTGCCCAGCAGCTCGCCTTCCGTGTCGATCATGTTCCAGGCGACGGTTTCCTGTCCGACCGTCTCGCGCTGAATCCACACCGAGCCGTCATCTCCCGTCCGGATCCGGCTGACCGTCGGCAAGAAATCGGGAATGAAGCCGGGTTCGCCGTACGTGCGCTCGATCGTGGCGCGTGGGATCGGTATCGGTGAATCGGCGTAGCGCTCGACCGCCTGCTCGATGAGCCGCTCGGCTTCGCCTTGCGGGAGCGGCACCGGCGCGTAGTCGTAGTCGCGAACGCGAAGCGTGTCTCCGGCAGGACCGACCCAGCGCATCCTGAACGTATGCCTCCCGCCATCCGTCGCGAACGGCCGCTCGACCATGACCAATCCACTTCGATCGGCCATCAACTGATACAGCGGCGCATCGCCGATCGGCGGGAACATGGCGATTTCGGGCCCGCCTTCAGACACCATGCGCCCACGCGACACGTCCGTCTCCTGGATAGCGATCGTGTCCTGCATGGTCCCTTCGCGATCGATCCGCAACCAGGGCACGGCGAGCACGTCGACGTCACCCGGCCTGTACCCGAAGCCCTGCTGCAACAGGCCGGTGCCGTCGTCAAGCACGATCTGCGGCGGCGTCGGTATCGTGAACACCGAACCCACCATCGCCTGATCCGCCGTCGACTGCCACTGGAACGACTCGATGTACTCGCCGTCCGGCGTGAACATGCTGAAACGACGAAGTCCCATGTCCGCGACGTACAGCGTATCGTGCGTGAACCCGATCGCGCCAAGGCTCCGAAACTCGCCCGGGCCTTCACCGTTCCGGCCGAACCGACGCACCTCCGTGCCGCTCTTCTCGTAAATGCGAATCTCGCGCTCCGAGCTCTGCGATATGTAGACCCTGTCATTCGGCCCGAACAGAACGCGCGATACTCGCGTCAGGCCAATGTCGGGATCATCCAGGCTGCCGATGCGGGCCACCTCCTCGATTCGCCATTCCGGAAGCTCCACGTCGGTGTACTCGCCCGTCTCGCCGCCCGCACAACCGATCGTGGCCAGGATACCGATTGCACCGCACAGCACACTCACGCGATCGCTTTCCACCGCCACTCCTCGATGGTGCCGCGTCTACACCTGCTGCAGGCGACCGGACAACAGACACGAAAGGCCCGTCCCCGAGTCGGTTCCTTCTGGCTCGCCTGTGCGGCTTCGAGTCGACCTCCCGCGGCCTCGCCGGCCGGGTCCGAAGTTCCTCGAGCCCTGGCTCATGACATGCCAGCTTAACACGACCGGGCCGGCCGGAACACCGCCCAAACGCCATCTTCGGCGCTCGGCCCCAACTGGGTGCCCGAGCAAGTCACCAGAATGCGACGCTTTCGCCTCCGCGACGAGCGTCTCGATCTACGATCCCGGCCACCAACGGCGGTACGTGCCACCGCATGAACCCCCTTGACCAATGGCGTGAAGTCCTGTCCCGTGAAGCAACTCCGGCATCAAGGGGCATCGCATGAATGGCATTCTGGCCCGCATCGGAGCGCCGACCATCGCTGTCGCACCGTTGTGTTCCTGTGCTGGTCTGTTCGACCACAATGGTGAACGGAGCCAGGTTGGCACGATCTCGTCCTACGGCGAACCAGTGGTGATCGAAGTGCCGGATACGGTCGCTCAGGGTCAGCCGTTCTCGGTTGGCGTGCGTCCGTATGGAAATGGGTGCGTGAGTGTCGGCAGAACATTGGTCACGGTGAGCGGTTTGCAAGCCGTGGCGACACCGTACGACACCCGTAGCGGTGAGGACTTATGTCCGGATATCCTGCGGGAGTTGGACCACAGGACGACGATCACCTGTGATCAACCCGGTACAGGTGTAGTGAGGTTTCGCGCCTTGAGGGAGCCCGAGGATACGATCACCACGGAGGTGCGCGTTGTCCATGTCAGGTGAGGTTGTCGGTGAGTCCGGCGCTGAGGCGGAGTAGCGTTTGGGTCGGGATCGGGGCGGCCCGATGGACTGAGTGGAAGCAACGTTCGGCGGGATTCGGCCTGTCAAAACAGGATGAGTTGCGGCGAGGCGGCCTGGGGGGGACTACCTGCGAAGAGGATGCCCACATGAGAACAAAGAGAACGCGGTTCAACAATGTCGCCTGGACGACGACCGCGATTGCGCTGGTAGCAGTGCTTGCGGCACCAGCAACGGCGCAACGGAGCGATGACGAGTGGCTCGACGATTGCGAGCGTGAGCGTGACGACCGGTACTCGTACTGCGATGTCCGCGTGGAACGACTCGGTGCCAGTTCAACGCTCCGCATCGACGCGGGCCAGAACGGCGGCATCGAGATCATCGGCCAGAACCGCAACGACATCGAAGTCCATGCACGCATTCGTGCGCAGGCCCGCAGCAGCACGGATGCGCGGGAGATCGGTGAGTCGATCCGGCTTCAGCTCGACAGCCGGACGCTGAGCGCCGATGGACCGTCGACGGACCGGAACGAGTCGTGGTACGTGAGCTGGGTCGTCTACGTGCCGGAGCGGATGGACCTGGATCTGGAGGCGAACAACGGTCCCGTCGGGGTTACGGATGTCGCGGGCCGCATTGCGGCGAGTACCCGCAACGGACCGCTCTCGCTGCGGAACCTGGCCGGCGAAGTGCGCGCCCGCACGGAGAACGGGCCACTGAGCGTGGATCTGGTGGGCTCGCGCTGGGATGGCGAGGGCCTCGACGCGGAGACGCGCAACGGGCCGGTCACGTTGCGGATTCCCGACGGCTATTCGGCCGAACTGGAGACGGGAACGGTGAACGGTCCTTTCCAGAGTGATGTTCCGTTGACGGTGACGCGGCTCGGCCGCAGATCGATGCGCGTCGAGACGACACTGGGCGACGGCGGTCCCCTCGTGCGCGCGGTCACGACCAACGGTCCGGTTACGATCCGCGGATCGTAGGTCGACGTTCGGCGACAGGCGGCGGATCGCAGGTCAGCGGTCGGGTGCCGGTCCGCGTACGGCGGGTGACGGACAGGGGGTGCACGGTGGCAGTCGCGGCTGTATCATCAGTCGCCCGCGAAACGGAACGCCAACCGGGACCGACTGATGGCCAACGACGACACCCGCAGCAACGAACCCCTGGACCGCCGTCGCTTTCTGGGCGCGGCCGTAGCCGGCGCTGCCGGCAGTGTAGCCGCGTGCGGCGGCGCCGTCGGGGAGGGTGGCAGCGCGGCGGTGCAGACGCGGCCGAACGTGATGTGGCGGATGGCCTCGAGCTTTCCGCGCAGTCTGGATGCGCTCTATGGCGGCGCGGAGCGGCTGTCGTCGAAGCTGGGTGAGTTGACTGATGGCCGTTTCGTCATCCGGCCGTATCCGCCGCCCGACCTCGTTCCGGCGCTCCAGGTCATGGACGCCGCACAGCAGGGCACGGTCCAGGTCGGTCATACGGCGTCGTACTACTACACGGGCAAGAACCCGGCGCTCGCGTTCGATACCGGCGTACCGTTCGGCCTGACGTCGCGCCAGCAGGACGCATGGCTCTATCAGGGCGGCGGCCTCGAATTGATGCAGGGCGTGTTCTCCGATTTCGGACTCGTCACCATGCCGGCCGGCAACACCGGCTCGCAGATGGGCGGCTGGTTCAAGCGCGAGGTAAACACCGCAGCCGAACTGCGCGGCCTCAAGATGCGGATCCCCGGGCTTGGCGCCGCCGTCATGGACCGGCTCGGCGTGACCGTCCAGGTCCTTGCTGGCGGCGAGATCTATCCGGCCCTCGAGCGTGGCGCCATCGACGCCACCGAGTGGGTCGGACCGTATGATGACGAGAAGCTCGGATTCCAGGATGCCGCCCGGTTCTACTACTATCCGGGGTGGTGGGAGCCGGGGCCGTCCATGTCATTCATGGTGAACCGCGCGGCATGGGACCAGCTGCCATCGGCCTACCAGGAGGCGTTCCGCGTGGCCGCCTTGTATGCGGCGACACATACGCAGACGATCTACGACGCGCAGAACCCCGCTGCGCTCCAGCGTCTCGTCGAGGGCGGTGTCCAGTTGCGACGCTTCTCCGACGACATCATGCGCGCGGCACACAGTGCGGCCAACGCAATCATCGAGGAGAACGCAGCGGCCGACGCGACCTACCGCTCCATCCATGACCAGTGGCGTCAGTTCCGCGACAATTCGTTCCGCTGGTTCGGCACATCTGAGCAGGCGTATGCCGCGTTCGCGTTCGGCGCGGGATCGCAGGGCCAGGCCTAGAGTGGGCACGCTTGAAAGCGGCCAGGAGCCACGTCTGCGCACCAGACCGGGGTTCGGGTCCGCGTAACCCTTTCAGCGGGTTACGATGCCGGGCCAGATAATGATTGCAAGCAGGGCCAGAACCTGGATGATGATGAAGGGAATGACAGCGCGATATATGTCGGTGGTTTTCACGGAAGCTGGCGCTACACCGCGCAGATAGAAGAGCGCGAAGCCGAATGGCGGCGTGAGGAACGACGTCTGCAGGTTCATCCCGATCATCACACCGAACCACACGAGATCGATGCCGAGCCGGTCGGCGACGGGCGCGACCAGCGGAATGATGATGAACGCGATCTCGAAGAAATCGAGGAAGAACCCGAGCACGAAGATGACGAGGTTGGTGACGAGCAGGAATCCGATGCGGCCGCCGGGCAGGTTCGTCATCATCTGATCGATCCAGACATCGCCGAACAGGCCACGGAACACGAGTGCGAAGGCGGTGGAGCCGATGAGCAGGAACACGACCATTGTTGTGAGCTTCGTCGTGTCGTCGGCGGCTTCGCGAACGACACTGCGATTCAGACGGCCGCGCACGAGGGCAAGAAGCATGGCACCGACAGCGCCGACGGCACCGGCCTCGGTCGGCGTGGCGACACCGGCGAAGATGCTGCCGAGCACGAGCAGGATGAGCACGAGCGGCGGCATGAGCACGAGCACGACCTGGCGCAGCAGGTTGCCCCACGGAACGTCGCGTATTTCCGCCGGCAATGCAGGCGCGGCGGCAGGCTGGACGATGGCGACGCCGACAACGAACAAAGCGTAGAGCCCGGCCAGCGACAGGCCGGGCACGAGCGCGCCGACGAAGAGCGCGCCGACGGACACGCCAAGCTGGTCCGCCAGGACCACGAGCACCACGCTGGGCGGAATGATCTGACCGAGTGTTCCGGAGGCCAGGATTACGCCGGTCGAAAGCCGCTTCGAGTAGCCGTACTTCAGCATGACAGGCAGTGAGATGCTGCCCATGGCGACGACGGATGCGCCGACCACGCCGGTTGCGGCGGCAAGCAGTGTTCCGACGAACACGACGCCGAGGGCCAGTCCTCCGCGCAGTGGGCCGAACAACTTGCCGATCGTGGTAAGCAGGTCCTCGGCGAGCTTTGCCTTCTCGAGAATGATGCCCATGAAAATGAAGAAGGGCACGGCGAGCAGGACGTAATTCGACATGACGCCGAAGATGCGGTCGGGCATGGCGAACAGCAGGTGCCAGTCGAAGTAGCCGAGCTCGACACCGATCGCGGCGAAGATCAGGGACGTGCCGCCCAGTGCGAACGCGACCGGGTAGCCGACGAAGATCATCGCGAACACCGCCACGAACATCAGCGGTGCGAGCGTGTAGTTCACACACCCTCCACGTGATGGTCCGCATACGTGGCGGCTCGGGGCGTGCGCAGGTTCCGGATCTCCTTTATCAACTCGGAAACGGCCTGCAGCAGGAGCAGACCAAAACAGACCATGATGACGGCCTTGAGCGGGTAGACCGGAAGGCCGCCGGGGTTAGGCGATACTTCACGGACCTGCCACGAGTTGCGTACGGCCGGCCACGAGAACCAGAGCACGAACACGCAGAACGGCATGAGCAAGAAGACGGTGCCGAGAATGTTGATCCACGCGCGGACACGCGCGCTGAACCGGGAGAAAATGACGTCGACACGCACGTGCGCATCACGCTGCAACGCGTATGCGGCGCCGAGCAGGAAAATCAGGCTGAACAGGTACCACTGCAGTTCCAGGTACGTGTTCGAGCTGAGGTTGCGCCCGACGAACCGGCCGAGGTAGCGCGCGACCGCGTTCAGCGCACCGATCAGCACCATCACGACGGCAAGCCACGAAACGATGTGACCCAGACCCGCGGTGATGCTGTCGATCGTCGCCGAAACGCGCATCCAGCCGCTTCGTCGCTCGTCCATCCTCGCGGCCCTCCGGTTCATGGCGCTGAAATGGCCGTCATGTATGGCGAGTCGGTCCGCCCCCCGCAAGAGCAGGCACCCCGATGTGCGTGCCTACTTCAATTGCGCCTGCCGTGACATATCTTGTGGGATGCACGAGGAACTCCGGATCCTGTTCGCGCGGACGTTCGGCGAGCCACCGGCGTCGGTCACGCGCGTCGCTGGCGACGGTTCACAGCGGACCTACATCCGCATGCGGGGCGGCCCGCATGGAACGGCGATCGGCGGACACGGGCCTGACCCGGAGGAGAACCGGGCGTTCATTGCGTTCAGCCTGGCCTTCCACGGCATCGGGCTGCGAGTGCCGGAGCTGTATGCGATCGACGAGACCCGAGGGCTGTGGCTGGCGCAGGACCTGGGCGACACGACGCTTTTCGACGCCCTCACCGAAGCCCGTGCCGCCGACGCGGATGCCACGTTCCCGGCGGCGATGGTCCCGGTCTACGAGCGGGTTGTCGAGGAACTGCCGCGGTTCCAGGTCGAGGGCGGCCGCGTGGTCGACTACGATGTGGCGTATCCGCGAGCGGCCTTCGATCTCCAGTCGATGCGCTGGGACCTCAACTACTTCAAGTACCATTTTCTCAAGCTCGCCCACATCCCGTTCAGCGAGCAGCGCCTCGAGAACGACTTCGACCGGCTCACCACACTGCTGCTCGGCGCCGACGCATCGCATTTCCTCTATCGCGACTTCCAGTCCCGTAACGTGATGCTGGTCGACGGGCGGCCGTGGTTCATCGACTATCAGGGCGGCCGGCGAGGCGCACCGCAGTACGACATTGCATCGCTGCTGTATGACGCGAAGGCCGATCTGACCGACGCGGTTCGCGATCGGCTGCTGGATCGCTACCTGGCCGCACTGTCCGCGTACCTGCCTATCGATCGTGACCGTTTCCTCGAGGAGTACCGCGGATTCGTCCTGATCCGGATCATGCAGGCGATGGGCGCCTACGGATATCGCGGCTTCTTCGAGCGGAAGTCCCGATTCCTCCAGAGCGTGCCATACGCGGCGAGGAACATCGCTCGCCTCCTCGACAGGGGCCTTCCGATCCGGCTGCCGGAACTGGAAGCCGTGTTCGGCCGCATTGCCGACGCGTGGGCCGAGGCGCCCGGCGGGGTCCGGCCTCTCGAGGGACTCACCGTTCACGTCACCAGCTTCAGCTACCGCAAGGGCTATCCTGACGACGTGGCCGGTCATGGCGGCGGCTCCGTCTTCGACTGCCGGTCCCTGCCGAACCCCGGCCGCCACGCCGAATACGCGGACCGGACCGGCCTGGACGAGAACGTCGTCGCGTTCCTCGAAGGACTGGAGCCGGTAGCGGAGTTCTGGAACAGCGTGCGGACCCTCGTGGATGTGCACGTCGCCAATTTTCGCGAGCGCGGATTCAGTGACCTGGCCGTGTCGTTCGGCTGCACGGGCGGCCAGCACAGGTCCGTCTACTTCGCCGAACGCATCACTCTACATATCCGCGAAACACATCCCGATGTCGCGGTCCGGCTGATTCACCGGGAACGGCCATCATGGCCAGTGACGCGGCACGCCGAATTGACGGCAGAAAGCGACGGACGCAGAAGCTGATACCCGTGGACGCGATGATCCTGGCCGCCGGCCTCGGTACCCGCCTCGGTGACATCGGCCGTGATACGCCGAAAGCGCTGATCGACGTGGCCGGCGCGACGATGCTCGAGCACGCGGCGCGCACGCTCGTCGCCGCGGGCGCCGACCGGCTCATCATCAACGTGCACCACCACGCGGATCGCATAACGGAGTTCGTGGCCGCTACCGACCTGCACGCGGAAGCGGTCGTATCGGTGGAAGAGGATCAGCCGCTCGAAACCGGAGGCGGCCTGTGGCACGCGCGATCACACTTCCGGCGTGACGAGCCGTTCTTCCTGTACAATGTCGACATCATCACGGATGCCGACCTCGTGGCAATGCACCGTGCTCATGCGACGACGGGCGCGATCGCGACGCTCGCGACCGGCACCCGCGAATCGACCAGGCGACTCCTCTTCGACGACCACGGCCTGTACGGTCGGACCGACGAGGATCGCGACCTGCGCATTGAAGCGCGGCCACCACGGGGACGCCACATGGCCCTCGCCTTCGCCGGGATTCACGTCATTTCGCCGGAACTGTTCGAACGGATCGATGAGCGCGGCAGGTTCTCGATTCTCGAGCCGTACCTTCGTCTTGCAGGCGAGGACGAGCGCATTCTGCCGTGGTCGATCGACGGCTGCACGTGGATCGATGTCGGGACGCCGGCACGGCTGCTCGAGGCAAGGCGAGTGCTGCCAGCGCGCTGAACCGTTGCGCCGGACGCGGACCGGCTACATCCAGGAACGCAACGCGCGACGTACTTCGTTCTCGATGCGGGCGCGTGACTGCGCGTCGAGCGGACCGCTGCGCCTGGTGTCGCGAATACGTTTCTCGATCCATTCCTCGATCCGACGCTCCTCGGACCGGCTTCGGTTGCGCGCCTCCCTCTCAACCGAACGGAGCGCGCCATCGAGCAGGCCTTCGATCGCATCACGGCTGTCCTCGTCGAGGTGTCCCTCGATGCGATTCGTGATCTCCTGGAGCGCCTCGATCGCGTTCCGCTGACGCTGGCGGCGGACCGCGATCTCACGTTCGACGCCATCAAGCAGGTCGCGCGCCCACTGGTCATCGCTGCGCCGCTCGCTGTGCCTCTCGCTGCGGCGCTCGCTGGCCGCCTGGCGGCTAGACCGCTCTTCGGCAGGACCTGGCGGACGCACGCGGTACTCGGGCTGCTGGTGACGCTGTTCCGTTCGCTGATCGTCGCGTCGACGGTTCGACTCGGTGCGGTCATCGCGATCGTCGCCGCCACCGAACAGACCGCCAATGAATGAGCCGATTCGACCGAACAGCGAGCGGCTGTCACCGGCACGCGCCGGACAGGTTGCGTCGGGTGCCGTACCACGCAGAAAGAACTCGGTCTGGGGATCGCCATTTCGTGGTTCACAACCCTCGGCGAGCGCAAGGCCGGTTTCCGGGTCGAGCGCGACCTGCACTACGCGCGACGACTGCTCCCACGGACTGCCGCCCGCCCATCCCTCGATACGGCGGAGCATGCGGCCCCACGCGTAGCCGGCCACAGAACCACCGCTTGCGCGCGGAGCAATCTCGCGAGGCTTGTCGAAGCCGACCCAGATGCCGGCCGTGACACGTGGTGTGTAACCAACGAACCATGCGTCGGCACCATCGTTCGTCGTGCCGCTCTTGCCGGAGGCGAACCCGCGGTATCCGGCGTTGCGCACGCTCCGGCCCGTACCGCGGTCGACGGCATCGCGCATGAGGTCGGTCATGAGCCATGCAATGCCGGGATCGAGCACATCGTGGGCGCGGACCTCCGGCCGCCAGAGGGTGTCGCCTTTCCCGTTCACGACGAGAGTGACGAAACGCGGTTCGACCGCGCGGCCGGCGCCCGAGAATGCGGTATACGCGGCGGTCAGCTCGATCGGACTCACCTCGGCAATTCCGAGCGCGATCATTGGCGACTCGCGCAGGTCGGAATTGATGCCGGCACTGCGCGCGAGTCTGGCGACGTTGCGTTCGCCGACCTGGCTGGCCAGGCGGATCGTGGGAACGTTGCGCGACATAACCAGGGCATCGCGCAACGTGACCGGGCCGAAGAACTCGCCATCGTAGTTGTTGGGCTCCCACGGCTTGCCGTTGTCGCCGACGAGGCGGTACGGCGAGTCATCCAGCCACTGAGCCGTCGAATAGCCTCGGCCGAGCGCAGTCGCATAGACGAACGGCTTGAACGCGCTGCCGACCTGCCTGTGAGCCTGTGTCGCCCGGTTGAAGACCGAGTGGCGCGCATCGCGACCGCCGACGAGCGCGAGCACATCGCCAGTCGCGTTGTCGAGCACCACGACTGCGCCCTGCAGATAATCGGTCTGCCGATCGCCGGCCGACCAGTCGGCGAGCCGGGGCCCGTCGAAACGGCCGTAGGACCCGTTCTCGACACGCTGGATCTGTGCCTCCAGTTCCTCCTCCGCCGCGACCTGCGCGCGCATGTCGAGCGTCGTGTGGATACGCAGCGGGCTGCCGTACAGGTCTTCGCCCAGCTGGTCCTCGAGCAGTTCGCGGACGACGCTGGCGAAATACGTGGCGCGCGGTGCTTCCGCGCGGCGGCTGCGCGAAGATGCGACTCGGATCGGCCCGGATTGCGCAGTCTCCGATTCGGCTTCGGTGATGCGGCCCTGCTCTGCCATCAGCGTCAGCACGAGGTTACGTCGGGAACGCGCCCGTTCCTCGTGGCGGCGTGGATCGTAGTTGGATGGCGCCTTGGGCAGTGCGGCGAGAAGGGCCGCCTGTTCGAGTGTCAGATCCTCGGCAGCGCGAGCGAAGTAGTGGCGCGCCGCTGCTTCGATGCCCCAGGCGCCGCCTCCGAAGTAGATGTGGTTCAGGTAGAGCTCGAGGATCTCGTCCTTCGTGAAGCGCCGTTCGATGTCGCGCGATACGCGAACCTCGAGAAGCTTGCGCCGGAACGTACGTTCGGATGCGCGGATCCGGTCAGCGAACACGTTGCGCGAGAGCTGCATCGTGATCGTGCTCGAGCCCTGTACCGTCCGGCCGGCCCTGATGTTGGCGAACGCCGCGCCGACGACACGGCGCCAGTCGACCCCATCATGCGAGTAGAATCGCCTGTCCTCGACGGCGACGAACGCGGCCGGCACGTGGGCCGGCAGAGATTCGATCTCGACGACCCTGTGATCGACCGGACCGAGGTCCGCGAACACGTCGCCGGCCCGGTCCAGCAGAACGGACGCGCCGCCCGGCAGGTAGGATGCGAGGCGGGACACGCTCGGACAGCCCCTTACACCACACCGCTCCCAGCTGATGAGCAGCACGAGCAGGACAGCGGCGACGGCCCACGCGACCTTCGAGCGGCGCAACGCGGCCATCCGGTGGCC
>DATKCF010000217.1:0-2260 GCA_035513345.1 Longimicrobiales bacterium | reverse complement strand
GCTCGGCGCGGCTGCGCTGCTGGCGATCGCTGTGCCGGCCGGTCGCGCCGCGCGCACGGAACCGGCAATCGTCCTGCGCGACGGCTGATCTCGTCACCGGCCAGCAAAGCGACCGATCCCGAAGTGGTCCAACCCACACAGGGCCGGAAGCGCCAACAGGAATAGTTCATCTCCCAAATCCCCATGCCCCATCGCCGTCATCATCCCCACATCCCCAGTGCAGTCGAGCGGGCAGCCACGCCAGCCTTGTGCCGGCGCGACACGCACGCTCCATTTGCCCGCGCACGGTCGATCGCCAGCAAACGATGAGGGGATGGAGTTGTCGTCACCTGCAATAGAGCTCGATCAACTTCGAAAGACGTACGGCCCCGTGGTTGCCGTTGATGGCCTGGACCTCGAGATAGTCAAGGGCGAGTGTTTCGGACTGCTGGGCCCGAACGGAGCAGGCAAGACCACGACGATCGAGATCTGTGAGGGGCTGAACCGGCCGGACTCCGGTACGGTCGAGGTCCTCGGGCTCCGGTGGGACACACACGAGCGGGATCTGCGCGAGCGGATCGGAGTGTCGCTCCAGGAAACGCAGTTGTCCGACAAGATCACGGTTGGCGAGACGATAGACCTGTTCCGCAGCCTCTATCGAGAACCGCGGCCGGCGGGCGAAGTCATTGGTGCGGTGCGGCTGGGCGAGAAGCGGAACAGCCGTGTGGGCCAGTTGTCGGGTGGCCAGAAACAGCGGCTGGCGCTGGCGCTCGCGCTGGTTGCGGATCCGGAGTTGTTCTTCCTCGATGAGCCGACCACGGGTCTGGACCCGCAGTCGCGCCGCCAGATCTGGGAACTGGTCGAGGACGTCAGGACCCGCGGACGCACGGTCCTCATAACGACGCACTACATGGAGGAGGCCGAACGACTCTGTGACCGTGTCGCGATCGTCGATCACGGTCGCGTCATCGCGCAGGGCACGCCACGCGCGCTTATCGCTTCGCTCGGCGCGCAGTACGTGATCGAATTCGGCCTTCACGAAGGCGCCGAGATCTCGAATGTCGTGCTCGCCGCATTGCCCGGTGTAGTCGGCGTCGAGTCCGACCCGCCCACGTGGCGGCTGCGTGCGGCGGAACTGCACACGGTCATGCCTGCGTTGCTCGAGGTGCTCGACGGTGCCGGCGCGCCGCTCACCGGACTGAGCACGCACGCGCCGACGCTCGAGGACGTGTTCGTTTCACTGACGGGAAGGCACTTGCGCGATGCGTGATTCACGCCGTCTGCGCGACCGCGCTCTCTACCAGTTGACGAAGGTCCGGTTCCTCGAGTTCGTGCGTGAACCCGAAGCCATGTTCTGGGTCTTCGTCTTTCCGATCCTGCTCACGGCAGGGCTCGGCCTGGCGTTCCGCTCACGGCCGCCCGAGCGGGCGACGGTCGGTCTGCTCGCCGGCCCGCTGCCCGCCGCCGTCACCACGGCTCTGCGCGACGATGTGCGGCTCGATCTTCGGCCGGTCGATGACAGCACCGCCATGGTCGAGCTCCGGACCGGTGGCATCGCGGTCCTCGTCGTCCCGACGGACACGGGCGTCGTCTATCGATACGACGACACGCGCCCCGACGCGCGCATTGCCCGCCAGCTCGTCGACGACGTCATCCAGAGCGCGGCCGGCCGGACCGCCGCCATGGTCGTGCACGATCAGCGTGTGCACGAACGCGGTTCCCGATACATCGATTTCCTGCTGCCCGGCCTGCTCGCCATGAACCTCATGGGCACCGGCATATGGAGCATCGGCTTCACGATCGTGGACCACCGCCGCCGAAAGCTGCTCAAGCGGCTGGTCGCGACGCCAATGTCGCGCGCCGACTACCTGATGGCGTTCCTGCTCTCCCGGCTCGGCTGGCTCATTCTCGAGGTCGGCGTGCTGCTCGCGTTCGGTATCCTTGTCTTCGGTGTACCGGTGCGCGGCTCGCTCGGCACGGTCGCGTTCATCAGCATGCTGGGAGGCTTCGCGTTCGGCGCTGTCGGCCTGCTCGTCGCCGCGCGCGCTCGCACGACCGAAGCCGCGTCCGGTCTCATGAACTTCGTCATGATGCCGATGTGGGTCTTCTCGGGCGTATTCTTCAGCGCGTCCAACTTCCCGGACGTCATGCAGCCGTTCATCCAGGCGCTACCGCTGACCGCAGTCGTGGACGCGTTGCGCGCGACGATGCTCGAGGGTGCCGGCCTGGTCACGGTCGCGCCCGAACTCGGCATCATCACCGCATGGATGGTCGCCAGCTT
>DATKCF010000216.1:0-12512 GCA_035513345.1 Longimicrobiales bacterium | reverse complement strand
TCGCGACGATCGGAGCGGCGTGCGCGGGTGAGGCGGGCGCCGGCTCGAGGTGGGAAGCGACCATCGACACGGTGGGCGACACCGTGATCGTGCGGACTCTGTCGGGTGGCGAGTGGGGCGCTGGGGCGAGGCTCGTGCCGGACGTCCGGATCGGCGAGTTCGAGGGTGATGACGAGTATCTGCTCGGCGAGGTTGCCGGGCTGGCAGTCGACCGCGATGGCCACATCTATATATACGACAGGCAGGTGCCAGCGCTTCGCAAGTATTCACCTGACGGCAAGTTCATCCGCACGTTCGGTCGGTCGGGCGGCGGGCCGGGCGAGTACAGCAACTCGGACGGCGGGCTCGCGGTGCTGCCCGACGATCGCATCGTGCTGCGCGATCCCGGCAACGCACGGTTCCAGCTCTGGACTCTCGACGGCGAGCCGGCGGGCCATTGGCAGCACATCGGCGGGTTCTTCACGTCCACACCGCTGTTCGTCGACCAGGCCGGCAACATGTACAGCTCCATCATCGATTTCGAGTCCGGCCCGCCGTGGAAGACGTCGCTGGTCAGGTACTCGCCCGACGGCCAGCCTGGCGACACCATACCGGTGCCCGACTGGGACTGGGAGTCGCCCAGGATCCGGGCTGAACGAGGCGACGCCGACAACCGCAGCATCTCGATCAACACCGTGCCGTTCAGCCCGACCGAGTCATGGACGTTCAGTCCGGCCGGCTACTTCGTCGGCGGCGTGAGTACCGAGTACAGCATCGACCTGTTCCGCCCTGAGGGCGTGCTGCGCATCGGCCGGTCGTACGAGCCGATCCGCGTGCAGGCCGCCGAGAAGTCGAATGCCGAAGCTGTCGCCACGGAGAACATGCGCCGCATGGTCCCGGACTGGCGCTGGAACGGTCCGCCGATACCCGACACAAAGCCGCCGTTCTCGAACATCATCGTGGCACAGGACGGCCGTATCTGGGTCGGTGTGTCAACGCCGGGCGAGCCGATTCCCGAGGACGAACGTGACGATCCTGTCGGAGCCGATGGCCAGCGTCGTGCCGTCCGGGAGTGGCGCCAGCCGACCGCATTCGACGTGTTCGAGCCCGATGGCCGGTACGTCGGCGTCGTGCGCGCGCCCGACGGGTTTCGGGGAAATCCGCAGCCCGTCATCCGCGGCGACACGATGTGGGCGGTCGTGACGGACCGTCTCGGTGTGCAGCAGCTCGTTCGGATGACCGTCGTCGTCGACCCCGGTTGAACCGCCGGGCGACAACGTGGCTGGCCTGGAACGACGTGGTGTGCGCGTGTCCCGGCGTCGTACTTCGACTCAGCCGCGAAGCACTCCTCTGTGCCGTGCGGCATCCACCTCGTAACCGGGGAATACCGGTGCCGTGTCGTCAACGCCGAGATGCGATGACACGATCTCGCCGAAGACATCCCTGAAGTCGGTCGTCAGCGCGAGATCGCGGCCCTCGTACAGTTGCTCGCGCTCGAGTCCGGGCCAGTCGCCAAGGATGCGGCCGCCGTTCGCCTGTCCGCCCATGACCAGCATGCAGTTCGCGTGGCCGTGGTCGGTGCCGCCGGATCCGTTCTCGGCGACAGTGCGGCCGAACTCCGACATCGTGAGCACGACCACGTCTTCCATGCGGTCGCCGAGGTCATCATGGAGGGCGCGAATGCCGCGTGCGAGTTCGTCGAATCGGCGAGCGAGCTGACCCTGGCCGGCGCCCTGCGCCTGGTGCGTGTCCCAGCCGCCGATGTCGGTGAATGCGATCTCGACACCGATGTCGGACTTGATGAGCTGCACGATCTGACTCAGTGACCGGCCGAACTCGCCGGCTGGATAGTTCACGCCGGCAGCCGCGCGATACTGCGCGGGATTCGCGGCGCGCAGAACGCGTATCGCATCGAACGCTTCGCCCGATGCGGCGCTGATCATGTCGCCGCCGCCGCCGTGCATGCGCTCGAACGTCGATTCGAGAGAAGCGTCGCGCCCGCCGGCCACGCCGAACCGCGAGATGTCGCCTGCCGCCAATGCGGGATGCGCACCACGCAGCGACACCGGCATCGAGGAGCCCATCGCAATCCCGCGCAATGCCGGCGGCAGCGCCATCGCGGTCTGTCCGGCCGTGTGGTCGGCCGCGTGAGCGCGCGCGTCCTCGAGTGTGCGGCCATCGCAATCGCAACCAGTCTGCGTCAACGCGCGGTTGAGCCAGCCGTCACGCACGCTGCTCGAGCCGGGCGCGGCCGTCTCCATGTAGTCCTGCGCTTCGAAATGCGATCGTGTCGGGTGTGGCGACCCGACGGCGTGCACGATCGCCAGCTCGCGACGACGCCACAGGTCGTGCAACGGCCCGAGCGACGGGTGCAGCCCGAAGAAGCCGTCGAGATCGATCGCGCCCGCGTCCTGCCCGGGCTGGCGAACGGCGATCGTGCGGCGCCGCTCGTAGTACGCCTTTTCGCCGAACGGCACCACCATGTTCAGCCCATCGACAGCGCCACGCTGGAAGATGCAGATCAGCGTCTTCTTCCGTACTGCCGCCCGCGTCTGGGCAAGGAGCGAACGGGTCAGGAAACTCGGCGGCAGCCCGAGCGCAACCAGCGCGAACGAGCCCTGGCGGAAAAAGACGCGGCGTGAGATCGGTTCCATCGTGTCCCCCTAGCGCCGCTGGAACGCGGGCGAACCGAGTGCGAGTCCGACCGCGCGGGCACCGAGCGACCGGACCGGCGAGGCGGCCGCGTCAGCCTGCGCTGTCAGGTCCGTCCGTATCGTGGAGACCAGCGCATCGGTGCGCAGGCCCGGCATCAGCAAGTCGATCAGGTCGGACACGGCCATGTCCGGATCCGCGTCCGGATCGCGTGCGAGGCGCTGGCCGTCCGGCCGCACGCCCGCGAACCGGCCACTCGTCAGCTCGAGCGCGAAGTTCATCCGGTTCAGCATCGCGCCACTGTTGACCCACTCCTCCGACGCGGACGGGTAGCCTGTCGGCGAGGTTTCGTCGTAGGGCAACTGTCCGAGTTCGCGCAGCGTCGTCACCAGACGGGGCGACAGCGAGATGTCCGCATACGTCACGCGCAGCGCGCTCGCCACCAGCTCGAACGGCGTCTTCACCTTCGTGCCGACATTGGACGCATCGTAGAACCGGGGCGACACGAACAGTGCGCGTGTGACTTCTCGCAAATCGCCATCCGACTTCGTGAACACCGCGGCCAGCTCATCGACGAACGCGGGATCCGGCGAGTCCGAAACGAATCGCTCGATCAGCTTCGTCGCGATGTGTCGCGCGGTCGACGGATGCGATGCGACCATCCGGATCACATCGGTACCGTCCTCCATGCCCCTTCCGGCCGGCAGTTCCTGCCCGAGCACGATCTTCGTCTCCGTGTCGTGCAGTTCGAGCCGGAAACTGAATGTTCCGGGCTCACCCGCGCCGGGCCGACGGCCCATGGGTCTTGCGTTCTGACGGTTCGCCGGCGGCACGAACGTCCAGCCGGTGAACGCGCGGGCGACAGCAACCACATCGTCCTGCGTGTATCCGCCATCGACGCCGAGCGTGTGCAGTTCGAGCAACTCGCGCGCGTAATTTTCGTTCATCCCCCGCTCGCGCCGCTGCCGATTTGCATTGAGGTCGCGCGCGCCGCTCATGCTGACCGGTGCGAAACTCGTCCAGTTGTCGAGATAGAACAGCATGGCCGGATGCTTCGCGGTCGCGAGGAGCATGTCCTCGAAGCGGCCGAATACGTGCGGCCGGATCGCCGTCCGTTCGTAGTCGCCGACCAGATACCGGTCCAGCCCCTTCCCGAAGTACACGTTGAAGTGGTTGAACCAGAAGTCCGTCATCACTTCCTCGAGCTGCCGCTCCGACCACGCCGCGCGCGTCAGCTTCGCGCCCGTCATGTCGGCCAGGATCCTGGCCGGACTCGACTCCGCGCGCATGCGCCGTTGCGTTGGCGTCATCGTCTCGCGGCTCGCGGAATCGCGTGGTTGCCGCGGCGGCGAGTAGTCCGCGACGAGTTCGGATATGCTCTTCATCGCTGCGGGGAACCGGTCCAACCGGTCATCGAGCTGGCCGTCGTCGATGCGCGACGGATTCAACTGCCGGTCGAGCCAGACCTCGATGCCCAGCGACTTCAGTTCCGCCAGGTCCGCGGGCCGGACGCCGAATGTGGTGCGCCGCAACAGATGCAGCTCCGGATCCGTCGCCTGCGCCGGCACCTGCCCCTCGCCCGACGCCTGCACCTGCCCTGCCGTTGCGGCCATCTGTGCTGCCGCTGCGGCCGGGACGAGGGCCGGCAGCAGAGCCATCGCGGCCGTTGCGACCGCTATGAGCCCGCGGATCCCGTTCCTCGACGAAGACCCGCTCGCCGGCCGGAATCGGCGCCCGCACGCGGTTTCTCCACTCGACCTGCCCGATGTCCACCCCATGTTGGCCTCCCGGCCGCTTGTCCTGCGCCTCTCCATGCAGGACGCATCCCGACCATTCGTTGTTAAGCGTGGCCGAGCACAAGCCGCGACCCGTCGGGTCAGGCTTCAGCGACGGTCCACATTCCCGGGCGCCCGTGGGCCGGTTTGCCCCGCGGCGTGCATGGTCGTTACCATTGCTCGCCAGCCGGGGCCGCCGTGCGCGGGCGTCATCGGGGTGGATCAAACGTCGAACCATGACGCTGATGACGAAGAAGTCACGCCGTCCCGGCAGGACGGTCAAGGGCGAGCCTCGCCAGACGCGCGGCCATCGCGTCGATGGCGTGTATGCGCAGTTGCGCGAGTTCATCCTCAATGGCAGGATGGCACCGGGGTCGCGCATCCTCGAAACCGATGTCGCTGAACGGCTCGGCGTGAGCAGGACACCGGTCCGGTCCGCGCTCCAGCGCCTGCGCCAGGAAGGTTTCATCGTCTCGGCCGACCACACGTCGCAGGCTCGGCTGTGGGTCGCGCCGCTGTCGCGCGCTGATGCGCGCGAATTGCTCGCGATCCTTGGCCTGTGCGAAGCGCTGGCCGCGGGCTGGGCCGCCGAACTGCCCGACGAGGAGCGCAAGGCTGTCGCGCTCAGGCTGCGCGAGCTGAATGGTCGGATCCACGAACGAGGCGCGACCCGAAAACCGGACCCGGACGAACTGTTCGGCATCGATCGCGAATTCCACGCAACGTTCTTCGATGCCGGTGCCGGTCCTCGTCTCAAGTCGCTGCACGAATCGCTCAAGCCGCAGGTCGAGCGCTATCTGGCGCTCTACATGAAGGCGCTTGTCGACCGGCTCGACGATTCCGTGCACGAGCACGAGGCGGTCATCGCCGCAATCGAGCGCGGCGAACCGGCCGCAGCCAGGTCAATGGTGGCCGCGAACTGGGCAGCAGCGGCGCAGCGGCTCGACGGCGTGATGGAAAGGCTCGGCGAACGCGGCATTTGGTGACGATATCCGGAGCGAAAAGCCAATGGCAACCAGCGCAGAACGCCGGACCGTGCCCGAGCGTACACCCGGCATGGATCGCGGCACACACGTGTTCGAGCAGCTCCGCGAACTCATCGTATGGGGCCGCATCGCGCCGGGTACGCGCATCATCGAGGCGGAGGTCGCGAACCGGCTCAATGTCAGCCGGACGCCGGTCCGTGCCGCGCTGCAGCGACTTCAGCAGGAAGGCTACGTGGTCGAGACAGGTCGCGGCTCGCAGTCCCGACTGGCCGTGGCGCCGCTGACGAAGGAGGATGCGGAGGAGCTGTTCCAGATCGTCGCCGAAGTCGAGGGCCTCGCCGCATGGCGAGCGGCCGGGCTGGCGGAATCCGAACGCCAGAAGCTTGCCCGTTCGCTCGACGAAATCAACGTCCGCCTCAACCAGGCATCGTCAGCGCCCGACCCCGACGGCCGGCAGATCTTCGACCTCGACCAGGCATTCCACCGCGCCTACGTCGAGGGTGGCGGCGGGCCCCGCATCCGCGCACTCCACGACGCGATCAAACCGCAGTCCGAACGCTACGTCAGGCTGTACATCAGCGCGCTGGTCGACGAGATCGGCACGTCGGTCGGTGAGCACGACACCACGATCCGCGAGATCGAGGCGGGCCAACCGGAACGCGCGCAACTCGCGGTCCGGACGAACTGGCG
This sequence comes from Longimicrobiales bacterium, assembly GCA_035513345.1. Taxonomy (GTDB): domain Bacteria; phylum Gemmatimonadota; class Gemmatimonadetes; order Longimicrobiales; family RSA9; genus DATKCF01. The sequence continues at coordinate 6,430 of DATKCF010000216.1, read as the reverse complement.
CAATGCCGCCGACCGACTGGCCCGTGTGATTGCGCATCTTGGCGAAAGAGGCGCCTGGTAGCACGGGCCTGCCCGTCACCCGCACCGTCCGTTACATCGCCTCATCCGCCGATGGCCCGTACATGCCGGGCACGCTGGCGCCCGCCAGCCGCAGGTAGACCGTGAGCTGGCCACGATGATGGATGATGTGGCTGAGGACGAAGGAGCGGAGCACCGCGGCCTTCGGCAGGGTCAGCATCACCTGCGCGCCGTTCTTCAGCGTCCACGGTGAGCCGAAATGCTGGTCGGCGCTGGTGGCGATGACGTCCCTTGCCTGCGCGATGTGGCGGTCGAACTCTTCGAGCATGGCGTCCACCGAATCGAGCGCCGTGCCGGGAGGCGTTTCGGCGAGGTCGAGGTCGTCCGTCGTCAGCGTGATCGTCGCCCAGCTCGGAAGCCGCGCAACGTGAGTCGCGAGTTCTGCGAGCGTCCACGACTTCTCGTGCGGCCGGAATCCCAGTTTCCCGACCGGCACGCGTTCGAGTGCGCGCCGCGTGTTGCGCATTTCATTGTCCCACTCCGGAAGCAGCATCTGGGCGATCGACATCATTGACTCGTGCGTGAGGGTGGTTGTCGCCGGACCGCCGATCTGCGATCCGGTCAGGTGATGTCGGCGAACGGATCAGGGTTGGCAGGATCCACGCCAAGCGTCCGGGCCATCGCTTCAACGCTGCGGTCGGTGAGGAACTCGACCCACAACGGAAAGTGGTCGCTGACCCGGTACGCCATCGAGCGGAGCGTCATTTCGGGAAACACCGCGTGCGTGAAGTCGACGACGCCTGCCCGTCCCTCGGACAGCAGCGTGAAGTCGTCGCGGAACCATGCGATCTGGTCGTAGTGCTTCGCTTCCGATCCGTACGTCGTCTTCTTCTCGCGTATCGCTTCCGGTACCCACAGACCGGTCTCGACGAACGCGTCGAACAGCGGATTGCCCGATCGCTTGTCGATGTTGAAATCGCCCAGCACGATGAGATTGACTTCCTCGGCCGAGTCGGTCTTCGCGTGGTCGCGGATCTCGCTGGCGGTGTAGACGGCCAGGTTGCGCAGCTCGGCAATGCGATCGGCCGCCACAATGCCATATCGGATGTGCGCGGTCAGGAGCGCGAATCGCTCGTTCGCGGCACGGAACCCGACGATGTACGGCGTGCGGTCGAACTGTTCCATGGGATCGCCGGCCGGTGCCGGCGGCAGCACGATCTCGCCCGCGAGTCCCGATGGCGTCACTCGCCGGCGGTCATAGATGTACCCGAGTCGCTCCGAGTTGCCCTTGTCGCCGGCCGTCACATCGCTCATCAGGACGCCCCAGTGCTCGCCGAGGAAATCGTCGAGCAGCATCCGTATCGCCCGCGTGTTCCGCTTCACTTCCTGGATCGCGACAATGTCGAAGCGCCGCACGACCTCCGCGATGATCGCCATTGCGCGCAGGTTGCGTTTCGGACTGCCGTCGTTCTCCGTCCAGTCGAGGTGAACATCGCTGAAATGCTGGATGTTCCACGTCGCGACAAGAACGTTGTGGTCCGTCCGCCGCGGCGGGATCTGCCCATCATCCAGCCGCCGGCGCAGCCGCACAATGTCCTCCACAACGACTCGCGGATAAGCGGTATGGTCCATTTCGGCTTCCTGCAGGCTGAATCTCGCCGGGAACGTAACACTACGCGGCCGGCCGGCCGGATGCGAGATGACGGATGCCAGATGCGGCTTGCGCACCGGGCCGCCGTCGTATCATTTCCCGGACACACACGCAATCCGGAGTCCGATCATGCGCCGATTCGCGATGTTCCTGATGCTGACGACATTGTCGCTGCCAATCCCGGTCGAGGCCATGCAGGCCGCGGATCAGGCGACACTGCAGCGGATCCGGTCCGAGGGGCTCGAACGGTCCCGCGTCGGCGAACTGTTCCAGACGTTGACGACGGTCATCGGGCCGCGACTGACGGCATCGCCGCAATACAACGAGGCTGCGAGCTGGGCGCGCGACCGGTTCGCCGATTGGGGGCTGGCCGACGCGCATCTCGAGGCGTTCGAGTTCGGCCGCGGCTGGACGCTCGAAGGACTCACGCTCGAGATGACCGAGCCGCGCTACTTCCCGCTGATCGGCTATCCCAGAGCGTGGACGCCAGCGTCCGCCGGCGTCATCGAAGGCGAGCCCGTCTACATCGGCGATGCGACCGAAGAGCAGATCCGCGCAATGGCGGACCGGCTGCGTGGCGCGATCGTGCTGGCGTATCCGCCGCAGACCGCGTTCATCACCGAGGACCGGCTCCAGCCGGCCGACCATGACCAGGCCGTGCCCATCGGCGCGCCGCGATCGCCGCGAAGCCAGCCGGCCGCCGGCCGCGCGATCAATGCGCTGCTGGCCGAAGTCGGCGCCGGTGTCGCCTTCGAACCGAACGCCGGTCAACACGGAACGGTCTTCGTTCTGGGCAACCGCAACACGCCCGACGACGCGACGCCTTCCATCGTGCTGGCCGCGGAGCACTACAACATGCTCGTCGCATTGGCTCGCAGCACCAGACCGCCGCGTGTGCGTGTCGGTCTCGAGGTCAGTTTCCACGACGTCGACACCAACGGATACAACGTCATTGCCGAGATTCCGGGCACCGACCCGGCCGTCGCGGATGAGATCGTACTCGTCGGCGCGCACCTCGATTCATGGCATTCATCACCGGGCGCTACCGACAATGCCGATGGCGCCGCCACCGCGATGGAAGCCATGCGCATACTCCAGGCGGCTGGCGTCCGGCCCCGTCGCACGATTCGGGTCGGGTTGTGGGCCGGCGAAGAGCAGGGCCTGCTGGGCGCGGCCGCTTATGTACGCCGCCACATCGATGACACGCCGGGCGGCAGGGAACGCCATTACGTCTACCTCAATGACGATCCCGGCACCGGCGCAACCCGTGGCTGGTACCTCGAGGAGAACGCCGCACTGAAGCCCATATTCGATGCGTGGATCGAACCGCTGCACGATCTCGGCGTCAGACGCAACGTCATGCAGCGCATCGGCAGCACGGACCACGTCGTGTTCAACCGGGCCGGCGTGCCCGGCTACAATACGATCAAGGACTATGTCGACTACGATGTCCGGACGCACCACACGAACACGGACTTTCCCGAGCGTGTCAGTGAGGACGATCTGAGGCAGTCAGCGGTCGTGCTGGCGATCTTCGCGTTCAACGCGGCAATGCACGAGGGCCCGTTGCCCGCGAACGCGGCACAACGGAACTGAAGCAGGCGCGTACGACCTCGCCCTCGATCTCGACGTCGATGCCATGGCGGAGCCTGAACACGCCGGACACCTGCGTGCCAATCTCCGGTGCCGACCCGCGGACCAGGTAGCGGATTCCGGTCTCCGAACACTCCAGCACCACATACTGGCAGTCGTTCGCCTCGAACGTCGGTCGCTCCGAGGTCGGGAACTGGATTCGGTATTTGACCGGCCCTGAGGCTGTGGAATCCCCACCAGCGGACGCGCCGGCCGCGTTCCGGGGATTCGACCGGCCCTGAGGCTGTGGAATCCCCACCGGCCGGGCGACGAACGGCGGGCGACATGGAGCGGGCTACAGGGGGCGGGGACAGGCGGGGGCACCGCCGGGTCTCGAGCAATTGGATGAAGGGCGGGTCAGCATTGCCGATACCATGTTTGCGGACCTGCGCGACGACACGACCATGTGGGAGGGCTTGCGACGACACTCCGCGGAAGCCGCGGGCCAGCTGGTAGTGATGGATCCTGTGCCAGAGTGGTAGACCCGCAGCCGTTCCGACCCTCGAACACCTTCCGCACGTTCGTCGGGCCGAAACGGCCCCCGTTATCACCCGCCCTTCGTCGCCCGTCGTTCGTCGCCCGCCCTTCGTCGCCCGCCGTTCGTCGCCCTGCAACCCGCGGCGGCCGCGGCCGCTTGAATCACCGGCCCGCACCGCTTACCGTGGGTAACGGATTTCCCGCCGACTGGAGCTGGCCATGCCTCTCATGACCCTGCGCGTAAACGGCAGCACCCACCAGGTCGAAGCGGAGCCGGACACTCCGCTTCTCTGGGTGATCCGGGATGCGCTGAATCTGACCGGCACGAAGTACGGCTGCGGTGTGGCGCAGTGTGGCGCGTGCACGGTCCACCTGGATGGACAGGCGGTGCGGTCGTGCATCACGCCGGTCTCGACGGTCGGCAGCCAGGCGATCACGACGATCGAGGGGCTGTCGGCGGACGGGACGCACACGGTCCAGAACGCGTGGGTTGCCGGGGAGGTTCCGCAATGCGGCTATTGCCAGTCCGGGCAGGTCATGTCGGCGGCGGCGCTGCTGGCCAGCAATCCGCGGCCGACGGATGCCCACATCGATGCGGCGATGTCCGGTAACCTCTGCCGGTGCGGTACGTATGGCCGCATTCGTGACGCGATCCACCGGGCGGCAGGGGAGGGCTGACGCGATGCCGATGATCGAGAAGCTTGCGCGCCGCGATTTCATCAGGCTCGGGGCGGTTGCCGGTGGCAGCCTGTTCCTCGGGATCGCGATTCCATCCTCACGCGCTGGTGGCGAGGGCACGACGGAGGCGGTGCTCCAGCCGAACGCGTTCCTTCGCATCGATCCGGATGGTGGGGTCACGATCTGGCTGGCACGGTCCGAGATGGGTCAGGGCGTGCGCACCGCGTTGCCGATGATCGTGGCGGATGAGCTGGACGCGGACTGGGACCGCGTCAAGATCGTGCAGGCCGATGCGCACCCGGATGCGTACGGCCGGATGATGACGGTGGGCAGCACGAGCGTGCGGGGCGGTGCGTGGCTCGCGCTGCGACGAGCGGGCGCGGCAGCGCGCGAGATGCTTGTCTCGGCTGCCGCCGCGGGCTGGAACGTCTCGCCGGCCGAATGCCGGACCGATGCGGGAATGGTGTTTCACGAAGCGACCGGTCGCTCGGCTGGCTACGGCGACCTTGCCGGAGCCGCGGCGCAACTGCCGGTGCCGCAGCAGCCGACGCTCAAGGATCCATCGCGGTTCCGCCTGATCGGCACGAGCGTGCCGCAGGTCGACGTGCGCGAGAAGGTGACGGGCCGGGCCGGCTACGGTATGGACGTTCGCGTGCCGGACATGCTGTTCGCCACGGTCGTGCACCCGCCGGTGTTCGGCTCGCGCGTCGGTTCCATCGATGCGACGCGCGCTCTCGAGGTTGCCGGCGTACGCGATGTCTTCGCGGTCTCGAACGGTGTCGCGGTCGTCGCGGACAGCACGTGGGCCGCGTTCAAGGCCGCGAAGCTCGTCGACATCACATGGGCCGACACCGCGTTCACAATGGACAGCGATGCGATCTTCGCGCACTTCGCGGAGCTGCTCGACGGTCCTGGCGCGAGCGCCCGTGCCGATGGCAACACTCGATCAGCGCTCGCCGGCGCCGCGTCACGCGTGTCCGCCACGTATCGCGCGCCATACCTCGCCCATGCGACAATGGAGCCGATGAACTGCACGGCCCACGTGCAGTCGGATCGGTGCGAGATCTGGGTGCCGACGCAGAACCCGCAGGGCACGCAGAGCACGGCCGCCCGCCTGACGGGCCTGCCTGCCGATGCCGTGACCGTGCACGTCACGTACCTCGGTTGCGGATGGGGCAGGCGAAGCGGCACGGATTTCGTCCAGGACGCGGTCGAAACGGCAATGAAGGCAGGCTCGCCCGTCCAGCTCGTGTGGACGCGCGAGGAAGACATGCAGCACGACTTCTACCGGCCGGCCGCACTGCACCGGCTGGAAGCCGGCATCGATGCGGCCGGCCGCGTGTCCGCGCTGAACGTGAGCATTGCGGCACAGCCGATCTCGGGCGGCCGCGGCGGGGCCATTGATGGACCGGCCGTCGCGTCGATTGCGGACTCACCGTACGCGATCCCGAACTTCTCCGTGGACTACATGCGACCCGACCTGGCGGTGCCGGTAGGATACTGGCGGTCGGTCGGGCCGTCGCAGAACACGTTCACTCTCGAGAGCTTCATCGACGAAGTGGCGCATGCGGCCGGCCGCGACCCGGTCGAGCTGCGCGTCGAACTGCTGGCCGGACACCCGCGGCTGCGACACGTCGTCGAGCTGGCCGCGCGCGAAGCCGGCTGGGGCTCGACACTACCCGCCGGCCATGCGCGCGGCATCGCGTGCGTCGAAGACAAGGGCGGGCTCGTTGCGCAGGTCGCCGAAGTGTCGGTCGAGAACAACGAGATCCGCGTGCACCGCGTCACGTGCGCAGCAGACTGCGGCCGCATCATCCACCCCGGCATCGTCGAGGCGCAGCTGTCCGGCTCCGTGATCGCCGGGCTGGCCGCCGCGTTGCATGGCGAGATCACGATCCGCAACGGCCGCGTCGCGCAGAGCAACTTCCACGACTATCCGCTGCTGCGCATGCGCGAAACACCGCGGATCGATGT
>DATKCF010000215.1:0-5141 GCA_035513345.1 Longimicrobiales bacterium | reverse complement strand
GATTCGGCTACTGGCCTGCGAACACGGAGCGCCTGCGATCCGATCTCCTGATCGTTGCTTGCCTGGGAACGGTCCGGGAAACTGTCGGTGACCGGTACGGTATCAGATACGTGGTCGAGGGTGATATCATGACACCTTCGGGCCATACCATAGTGCTGCGCACGGTCTGGATGATCGATGCTGGTGGGTGGAGCCCCCGACTGATCACGGCATACCCGGCATGAGGAGGAGGGCTGGATGATTCGCGAGATCGACCCCGCAGTACTGACACGCGACGTCCCCGAACACGCTCTGGTCCGCGGCGACGTCGGAACGGCCGTGTACCGCAGCCCGGACGGACTGTCGTTCGACGTCGAGTTCGTGACGGCCGAGGGCCGGACGGTCACGGTCCTGAGGCTGGACCACTCCGATGTCCGGCCGATGATCGGCGACGAGATCCTTCACGTCCGCTCCCTCGGCGCCACACCGGTCTGATCCGCGTTTCCGGCTTGGACCGTCAGCCGACGAGCCGGAAACCTGCCGTTCGGAAGTGGCGATCGTATGCGAACGCCCCCTCGATCCCGCTCGCGCGCATCACGACGAACGACGCGGCATCTGATGCGCGATCGCGGCCGTTCGAGCATGAGATCCAGCGCCGATTCGTGAATCGCGGCGTCCACCCATACGATGTCGAACAGCGGCTGCATCGAGGCCCGGAAACGGCGCACTGCCGCGATGCCGACGCGTCGCGCCAGCAGCGCGTACGATTCGACGAGAACGTAGTTCGTCGTGACGAGGGGTACGTTCCCGTCCGCCAGTCTCTCGAACGCGCGCGCGGCCCGCGCATGGTTGTCATCCGTCGCTACGCCAATTCCGCAAACGAGCGACGCCAGCTATGCTCGAGCGGACTTCGGTGTGTATGAAGCACTCGATTCCGCAGCCGGTGTCTGCAAGCGCGCACCAATGCGGGATTGGGTGTCTCCAGCGCACCGGATCCCGCAAACGCTGGAGGCGCCGGGTGCGTTTGCGGAGTTGGGGACACCCGTTCCTCGCTCGACGGTTAGTCCATCCACGAGTGAATCCCGTTTGGGCGCGGCTCCGGGACCATCGCGATTCGGACGGCCGCAACACCGAACTCGGTGTCAGCCAGGGTCGCGTGTACGACTTGCGCTTCGACCGCGTCCGCTGATCCGGTCCGGCAGGGCGGCAGCATCACGATGCTCGCGGGCCAGCTCCGGCCTGCCCCAGCGCTCGTACAGGTCGGCCATGCCCGCATGGATGCCTCGGACATCGAAGTGATCCGGCGGATAGCTGCGAAGCACGATCTCCAGTGACCGGCGGTACAACGAGTCCGCGGCCGCGAAATCGCCGGTTGCGACGCGCAATGCCGCGATGTCGCTCAACGTCAGGCCGACCAGTGTCGTTTCGCCGCCGCCCGACTGCCGGCGAATACGCAATGCGTCATCCGCAAGGGCCGCCGCGTGCGAGTGGTCGCCAAGCGCGGTCCGGATGATCGCCCAGTTGAGTTCGGCCTGCGCGACCTTGGCATGCTCCGGACCGAAGCCTGCCATCATCTGGGGCAGCGCTTCGCGCATGATGCGGTCGGCATCGGCGTGAAGATTCCGGCGAGCGAGGTGCGCGGCGTACCCTGCCCGCAGTTCGGAGACGCTCGGATGATCCGCGCCGAGCAGTCGGCCGCGAAGGTCGATGGCCTCGTGGAAGGCGGGTTCCGCCTCGTCGAGAAACCCCGTGACCGACAGGAAATCGGCGAATCTTGACGCGGCGTCGACGTAGCCCATGGTGTTCTCGCCCGACGCCCGCCGCTCCAGCGCGAAGCCTCGCCGGTACATCCCGGCGGCTTCGTCCAGACTGCCGCCATTCTGATAGATGATGTCCGCCAGCGAGTACAGGACGTCCGCGACCGCCGCGTGCTCTGCGCCGTACGCACGTTGCCGAATGTCGAGCGCTCGCCTCAGCAGCGCTTCCGCCTCCTCGCCCCTGCCGCGACGGTGAACGCTCAGACCGAGCTTGATCAGTGTGCTGGAAACGGCCGGGTGGTCCGGGCCGAGCGTCGCCTCCTGCAATCGCACGGCATCGCGGTACAACGATTCCGACTCATCGAGCCGACCACGGTAGATCAGGAGGCCGGCAAGCTCGGCCATCGTCCGGGCCGTGAGCGTGTCTGTGGCGCCGAGTCGCTCCCGCCGAATGTCGAGCGCTTCCTCGGCCAGCGCGATGGCCCGCGCATAGTCGCCTCGCCGGACTTCGACGAGGCTCAGGTTGGACAGTGTCTCGGCGACGTCCACGCCGCGCGGCCCCGATGTCGCCCTCCGGATATCGAGGGCCCGGCCGAGCGTTGCGGCTCCGAGCGTGTACTCGCCCAGCCGTTCGTACACGGTTCCGATCACATCCAGCATTCTGGCCTGCGCAACCGGCGACCCGTCCAGCTGCTCGACCCGGGCGATGCCGCGCTCGAGCAACTCGCGCGCCGTGACCTCGCCACCCTGCGTTTCGCCGGGAGCACTGGCCTCGAACAGGCCCAGCAGGAAGTCCGACACGGCCCGCGACTCGTCCAGCGCGATCTGCGTATCCTGGCGAGCCGCTTCCGCCGCGTCGCGTTCTCGACCCGCCAGTGAAGCCTGCCACAGGGCCAGTCCCGCGCCACCGGCGAGAGACACTGCGATGAGCACTGTCGCGGCGGCCTCGAGCCGGTTGCGCCTGACGAGCTTGCCGACACGATAGAGCCGGCTGCCCCGGTGCGCGGTCACGGGAAGGTCGTCCAGGTACCGCCCGAGGTCCGCGCTGAAGAGTTCCGCGGACGAGTACCGACGACCCGGTTCCTTGCGCAGTGCGACCATGATCACGGCGTCGAGATCGCCGCGCAGCCGGCGCTGCAGTCGATCCGGCGTCGTCGACCTCGCCTGGCCGATCGTCGCCGGCGATGTGTCGCCGGTCGCGCCGCCGCCCGTCGGTGGATCCGGGCGGGTCACCCGCGTACTCGGCCGCTCCGGGTCCAGCTCGCAGACAGCGCGGATGATCTCCTCGGGCGAACGGCGAGTGAACCGGTACGGGTGCCGGCCGACCAGCAGCTCGTAGAGAACGACACCCAGTGAATAGACGTCGCTCGCGGTGGTGATCGGCTCGCCGCGCAGCTGTTCCGGACTCGCGTACTCCGGCGTCAACGCACGGTGCTCCGTTCGCGTGACCGGGACCGGCAGTGGAAACAGTCCCGGATTCAGCAGCTTCGCGATGCCGAAGTCCAGCAGCTTCACCGCGCCATCCTCGCCGACGAAGATGTTGCCCGGCTTGATGTCCCTGTGAATGACGAGATTCTGGTGCGCGTAATGGACCGCCTCGCAGACAGTGCGGAACAGCCTCAGCCGTTCGGCGATGTCGAGCCTGTTGCGGTCGCAGTACTCCGTGATCGGCTGGCCCTCGACATACTCGAGCACCAGGTACGGCAGGCCGGCATCCGTCATGCCGCCATCGAGCAGGTGCGCGATGTTCGGATGTTCGAGTGACGCGAGGATCTGCCGCTCCGCCAGGAACCGACGGTAGAGCTGGACGTCCTCCGCACCGCTCGGCAGAACCTTGACGGCGACACGGCGCCGGTACTGGCCATCGTCGCGTTCCGCCAGATAGACCACCGCCATGCCGCCGCGGCCGATGCGGCGGAGCACCCGGTACGGCCCGATCCGCTCCTGTCGCGATCCACTGAGGATCGCGGACGCGGCCTTCAATGCGCTGCCCTCGAGAATACCGGCCGCACGGTCGCTCGCGGCAAGCATTGCGTCCACTTCATCGCGCAACCCGGCATCGCCGCCGCACTCACGCTCGAGGAGCGCGGGCCGGTCCTCGGGCGAGACGTCGAGCGCGGCTTCGAATACCGCTTCGATACGGCGACGCCGCTCGGCGCCGGGACCGCCCGTCAACGGCGGCCAACCGCGTCGAGAATGCGCACGACGAACTCCTCGATGTACGCACCATCGCCGCCCGGACTGGCCCAGTCGCGCGTGCCGCCGTAGTCGAAGCCCGTAATGAGGGCCGCGTCGTACGAGCTGTTCGGGTTGAGACCGAAGTTGTCGAAGTCCAGTCCGCTCGACTCGACCGCAGTCGGAGCCGCAACCAGGGACATCACGATCAGGACCGGCAACACGGTTCGCATCCGAAGCACTCCGGTCTGTGGAATGGATGCCGACGACCCCGTGTAAGGTCCGCTACAAGGTCAGACCCTGCAAGCCACGACCCGGAAGCAGTGCACCCGCACGACCCCGATCGTCGCCGCGGACCCACCGTATCATACGTCAAGAAAGGTGCGGATCTGCAGTCCGCGCCTTCATTGCCGTGGGAAGTCGGGAATGCGTTGAGCGCGCTGCTCAAGCGCGGACGCATCGATCTCGGCATTGCCGAGGCGGCCCTGGATTCCTTCAGCCGAATCCCGATTCGCCTCGTGGGTGTGGACCTGGCGACGTCGATGGCGATCGCGGAGGAATTCGGCATCTACGCATATGACGCGTACATTCTTGATTGTGCCCTGCGGCATCGGACCCCGCTGCTTTCACTGGATGCGCGGCAATGCGAGGTCGCGTGGCAAATGGGGATCGAGGTCATCGAGGTACCGGAATGAAGGTGTACACCTATTCCGAAGCGCGCCAGCGTCTGGCCTCCCTACTCGATGAGGCGCGCAGTACGGGCGAGGTCCGGATCCGTCGTCGTGACGGCACGGAGTTCATGTTGCGGCCGGTAACTGCCCCGGGGTCGCCGCTCGACGTTCCGGGCGTCGACACCGGTCTCGGCCGCGCCGATATCCTTGCGGCCATTCGTGAATCCCGCGAGCGCGAGCCCGCGCGGCGGAACTCTCGATCGAAGCGGCGCTGAGAATCGGTCAGGCCGGTGTGAGGACCTCCACGTATCCGACGGTGTGCGACGGCGGGGGCACGTGCTGGCCGCTCTCCCGGAGGCTCTCCAGGTGCAACTCCACAGCCTCCTGGATCAGAGTGCGTACCTCGCGCTCCGTGTTAGCCGCGGCGACACAGCCCGGCAGATCGGGAACGTACGCGCCGAACCCGGTCTCGCTCCTCTCGATCACGATGGCGTACTTCATCGGTCCCTGATTCCCGCCTGCCTGAGGACACTGTTCAGCGTGCCGCGTCGCTCATGAT
>DATKCF010000214.1:0-18986 GCA_035513345.1 Longimicrobiales bacterium | reverse complement strand
GCGCGGCGCAGCTCGCGGTGAAACTCGGCCAGGTTGCCAGCGGAGCGGCCGGAGGACCGGAAGTAGAAGCGACGCTCGGGTGGTACGCCCTGGTTCAGGTACTTGTGCCAGTGCCTGAGGTGGGGGCAGATGCGGCGGGCGGCGGTGAAGACTGTGGCGCGGCCGTCGGTCTCGAGGAGCGCTGAGACGGGTTTGTCGTGGAGGGTCAGGTCGGCCACGTCGTCATCGGACGTAGCGTCTGCGGCGAGGCGTTCGCGATCCCTGGAGATGCGGACGTTGATGGCGGCGAGGGTTCCGGCATTGAGCGCGTCAGGTCTGTGTGTGGTGAGGCAGAAGCCGACGCGGGCCTGATCGTCCGTGTGGGCGATGTCGTCGCCGTGAAGCAGCTGATCGGCCTCGTCGAGGAAGATCCAGTGAGGCAGCCCGGTTTCGGAGCGGAGCCTCGAGAGGCGCTCCGACGCGTCGAGGTAGTACTCGCGCTTCTCGGCCGCGGAGAATCTGGACAGGTCGACAATGACGCTGCTGAAGCGGTGCTGGATGAGGCGTGCGAGGAGCGCGGGATCCGGTGGGTGGCGCGCGGCGGTAACGAGCGCACCGCACAGCCTTCGAGGGATACGTAGTCGCCTTCGGGATCGAAGATGACACGGAGTATCCCGCCTCGATCAGTCGTTCGGCGAGCAGTCCGGCCAGCCACGATTTTCCGGTGCCGGGTTCGCCGTGCACGAGGATGCTGATACCGGACGCGGGGACCGACGCAGGGCTGCCATCGGTGAACCGTCCGATCTCGATTCGCGAGTGACCAGTGTGCGCCGCCAATTCGTTGCGGAGGACGGGCCCGCGCAGGAAACCTGCGACGCCAGTGCCGTTCGGTTCGGCCAGCACGAGGTCGGCGTGAGCGCGCAGGGAGGGGACGGCATTGGCCACGGCGACGCCGATCTCGCAGGCATCGAGCAGAGCGTGGTCGTTCTCGGCGTCGCCGATGCCGATTGCGCTGTGGCGCGAGACACCGAGATCGCCCAGGACGTCGACGAGGCCGGACCCCTTGGTGATACCGGCCGGTGTGATCATCAGAGCCTGGCGGTTGCGCACGATCTGACAGTCGAGTCCGAGACGCGCCACCTCTTCGAGAACGATGTGATCGTAGTCGGCGTACGTGTCGAGGAGTACGCGGCCGCGACGCAGCGGGACGTTGCGCCGTCGCAGTGCGGCCTCGAGTTCGGTCGAGACGGGCGGAGCCGTGACACGCACACCCGAGGCGCTCGCGATTACGGCACCGTTCTCGGCAACGACAGCGTCGAATCGCTGCTCGACATCCGGCAACAGATCGCGCAGGTCATCGAGGATCCGACCGGTGCACAGGATCACACGCATACCCGAGTGGCGCAGTTCGCTGATTGCGGCCAGCACGGCTTCGTCGGGGTGTCCGACGGCCAGAGTGCCGTCATAGTCGATGGCAATGGCGCGGAACGTCGATGGCATCGTATGCGGCGCTCGGGGAATTGGGCTGTACGAGTGCGCGGGGTGCAACAATCGTGCGGCTCGCGCGATGACGGCAATTTCTAGCTGCTGAGGGTGCTCGAGGAACGCGTCGTTCACCGTGTGGGCAGTTCGCATCCCTTGCCGGTTGATTTCCGCTTGATCGCCGCGACAAACGTGGATCTCGATGAGCTGGTCGCGAACGGCACGTTCCGCGAGGATCTGCACTACCGCCTCAACGTACTCCCGATCCGCGTGCCTGCCCTGCGCGAACGGCCGGCTGACATCCCACTCCTGGCCGACCACTTCCGTTTGAAGTTCGGCCGGGAAAACGATATCGACCCGCCGCGCATCCCCGGCGCTACACTCGAGCGGATGATGGCGTACGAATGGCCCGGCAATGTTCGCGAACTCGAGCACTTCATCGAGCGCGCCCTCATCATGTATGCGGGCACCGGCGAGATCCAGTTCGACGCGAAGCAGGCGAGCCATCGTACGGAGACAGGATTGATCGGCACGGCTCTGGACGCGGAATGGGATCTGGACCGCCTCGAGCGTGAGTACATTCTGGCGACGCTCGAGAAGACGGGCGGGCATCGAACTCGAGCCGCCCGGATCCTGGGCGTCGACCGCCGTACGCTGTATCGAAAGCTGCGGCGCATGGCGGAACGGGAGCCCGGCCGCATGGTCGATCCGGGCGCGGACTGAGTCGGAACCCGGCCCGCGGGGACCTCGATTCCGATGCCTTGCCATCCGGCGGACGAGGGCGCTGCACTGTACCCACCCGTCCTGTCTCTTTAGCTTCCACTCGGTCAGGACGTTGGCGCCACGCACCGGTGCGGCCGCCGCGTTCAGTGCAGCAGGGATTCAGCCGAACGGAGACCGAGATGATCCACCGCACGTTCCGCGCGCCAGTCGCAGTTCTCGCAGGCCTCGCCGTCATGATCCCGGCGGCCGCGCACGCACAGTCCTATCGATCCGAGCACCACGCGTTTCGCGCTGTGCCCGTCGCCGAAGGACTGAACAATCCGTGGTCGATCGCGTTCGTCCCGGGCGGGGACATCCTGATCACCGAACGGGCAGGCCGTCTGCGGATCGTGCGGAACGGGCAGCTGCTCGAAGCGCCGGTCGAGGGTGTGCCGGAGGTTCGTGCGCGCGGGCAGGGTGGCCTGCTCGAGGTCGCCCTCCATCCGCAGTTCGAATCGAACCGGTTCCTGTATCTGACCTACTCGAAGCCGAACGCGGACGGCAGCGAAGGCACCACCGCCGTGGCGAGGGGCCGATTCGAGAACGATCGCCTGATAGACGTGCAGGACATTTTCGTCGCCGAAGCGTGGAGCCGCGGCGGCAACCACTTCGGCTCGCGCATCGCCTTCGATTCGGACGGCTATCTGTTCGTCACCGTCGGCGATCGTGGCGCGAGCCCGGACCCCGCAACCGTGCATTCACACCCCGCGCAGGATCTGTCGAATCACCAGGGCACCGTGAATCGCCTGCACGACGACGGCCGGATCCCCGCTGACAACCCGTTCGTCGGCCGCTCCGGCGCACAGCCTTCCATCTGGTCGTACGGACACCGGAACCAGCAGGGTCTGGCATACGACGCCACGACCGGGTACCTCTGGGAGAACGAGCACGGTCCGCAGGGCGGCGACGAACTCAATCTCGTCCGGCGAGGAGGCAACTACGGCTGGCCGGTCATCGGCTACGGCCTTCAGTACGGAGGATCGGTGATCCACCAGTCGACAACGTCGGAGGGCATGGAGCAGCCTGCCCACTACTGGGTCCCGTCGATTGCGACCTCCGGCCTCATGATCTACCTCGGCGACAGGTTTCCCGCATGGCGGGGCAGCGCCTTCAGTGGTGGACTGGCCGGCGAGCAGATCGCGCGGGTCATGCTCAATGGAGAGCGGGCCACGGGTGTCGAAGTCCTCATGCGTGGTGTCGGGCGTGTCCGCGACATCCGCGAAGGTCCGGACGGCTTCATCTACGTCGCGCTCGATCACCGCGGCGGTGGCCCGACAGCCGTGTTGCGACTCGAACCTGTCGATTAGTGGAGGCCAATCCCGTCGACGCATTCGGGGACGCCCTCCGGGAGAGGACGATGATTCACGCGACATCGCGGCCATCCGCTTGAAGGAGGTCCCGCAGCCGAGGCATGTGCACGACGCGGCGCTGCTGCAAGCGGCCCTCGAGGGTGCGTCCGACGCGATCCTGATGGTGAACAGCAGCGGCCACATCGTGCTGCTCAACGATCAGACCGAGAAGTTGTTCGGGTGCTCACCGACGTCGTCATGCCGCACATAAGCGGACGGGAACTGGCCGAACGCATCCATGCGATCCGGCCGGGCCTCAAGGTGCTCTACATGTCGGGTATACCGACAACGTCATCCTCCAGCGCGGCGTCCTCGGTCCGGGCTCGGCGTTCCTGCAGAAACCGATCACGCCCGAGGTGCTGGCAAGGAAGGTGAGGGAAGTTCTCGACGGACCCGGCCGTGCGGACGACGCACCATGACACGTGTTCCGCCGGCCGCAGATTGCGCCGTTGCCATCGACAGCTCCGGCCAGACCGCCGCCGCTCGGCCGCCTTCGTCAGCGGGTCCGGACGTGGCCGTCCACGAGTAGTAGCGCAGAAACGCCGGAAAACCTGCCATCGGATGCCACGAGGCCGTCAGGTGGGCCCATCTCCGTTCGGCAGCCACACGTGGAACGTGCTGCCTTCGCCGAGCTTGCTTTCGACCTTGACATCGCCGCCCAGCAGCAGGGCGTATTCCCGGGCGGCCGCCAGGCCGATGCCCATACCGTTCGACTTGCGCCCGGAACTGCCGTCCACCTGCCAGAAGCGGTCAAAGATTCGCCCGTGATGTTCGGGTGCGATGCCGATGCCCGTGTCATGGACTTCGAACACCACCTGGTCCGGGTCAGAGCGTACCGCAAGACGGACCTCACCGGTCTCGGTATACGTCACCGCATTTCCGCACAGGTTGACCAGAATCCGGACCGCCTTCGCACGATCTGTTTTCAGCGGCACTTCGTCGTCCGGCACATCCAGGAAGAACTTCAGTCCCTTTGCTATCGCTGTCGGTTCCACCAGCACGCCGGCCTCGCGGGCGATCGACCGCGCGTCCAGCGGTTCGGAACGGACTTCCTCCTGGCCGCCGTCCAGCTTCGCGAAGCCGAGGACCTCATCGATCATCGAGGCGAGGTGCCAGCCCCCCGCCTTGATCCGCTCGACTTTCTTCTCCTGTTCGGCGTTCAACGGGCCGTCGATGCTCAAGAGGTCGGCGTATCCCAGAATCGCGTTCAATGGTGTGCGGAACTCGTGCGAGAGCGTTGACAGGAACGTGCCCTTGGCAAGGTTCGCAGCGTCCGCCAGCTTCTTCGCCTCGCGCAGATCCTCCTGTGCCTGTTGCTGAATCGAATTGTCGAAGAACGTGAGAACCACGCCGTCGGCGCCGCCGTCCATCGAACGGTACGGGTTGATGCGGACGATGTATGACTCGCCCGTGTCACAACTCACCACTCTCTCGATACGTTCAAGGGACTCGAGCACGCCGGCCACGTCCGCCATCATTTCGTCGTATTTCAGCCGGTGTGTGATGTGCCCCAGAGCGCGGCCCTGATCCTCTGCCACGAAATTGAAGATCGAGGCGACGGCCGGCGTGAAGCGGCGGATCCGCATCGCGCGGTCGAGGAATATCGTACCGATCTCTGTCGACTCGATGAGGTTCTGCAAATCGGCGTTGGTCCGCTTCAATTCCTCGATCGTGCTCTGGTACTCCTGGTTGACCGTCGTCAGCTCTTCATTGATCGACTGGATCTCCTCGCGCCCGGTTTCCAGCTCCTCGGCCGAAGCCGTCTGCTCCTCGTTGATCGACCGGAGTTCCTCGTTCAGCATCTGTAGCTCGGATACCGTGCGGTCATGCTCCACGGAACTCGTCTCGAGCATGTCCTTCGCCTGCCGCAGCTCCTCTTCCAGCTCGATGACCGCCGACGCGTCGCCCTTCACCGGCCGCTCGACCCGCGCCGCCGCTGACGGCTGGTCCGCCGTGACCTCGAACACGATCAGCGCGAAACGACCCGGTGCATCGAGATCAGCCGCGGACGGGCGCACCTGAACGCTCACCTCCTGCTCGCGCCCATCGATGTCAAGACGAACCTCGCGCGTCGTCGGCGTGCCTTTCTCCAGCGCGTAATGAAGCGCCGTGCGGAGGACGTTCCGCAGATCGGTCCGCACCAGGTCCAGGAAGTTCTGACTCGGCTCGCCCTCGGCCATGTGCAGAAACCGGCCTGCGCCAGCCGACAGATGCACGACATCCAGATGCTCATCGACGATCACGCTGGCCGGCGCGTACTGCTCCAGCATGCGAACGTGAAGCGCGCCGTACGAAAACGGCTGCTTCGTCGGGGCCGTCTTCCCGGGCACGTCATCATTGCCCGGCGTCAGTCGCGGCCGCTCCTCGGGGTCCGCCGTCGACAGCCGCGGAATCACCCTATGCTGCGTGGCGCTGCGACGGTACAGCCGCTTCTCGCCCCGACCCGTGCCCACGAACAGCCGGTTGTCGCCAACCGACTCCGAGGCGCCCAGAAACAGCAGCCCCCCGGGATTCAGCGCGAAGTGGAACGTCTCCAGAACCCGCTCCTGAGCCTCCGGATTCAGGTAGATGAACAGGTTCCGGCAACTGATCAGGTCCATCCGGGAGAACGGCGCGTCGTGCAGTACGTTGTGCCCCGCGAACAGAACCACCTCCCGCAGCGACTTCGCAATCCGGTAGCCGCCCGCTTCCTTCGTGAAAAAACGACCCAGCCGCTCAGGCGTGATGCTCGCGACCGCTGCTTCCGTGTATAGTCCCGCGCGCGCCCAGGAGTAGCCCCGCTCGTCAATATCCGTGGCGAATATCTGGATGCGCGGCGCCTCAGCCAGCGTCGCTGCATGCTCTTCCAGAACCATCGCCACCGAGTACACCTCCTCGCCCGTCGCGCACCCTACCACCCACGCCCGAACCACGGCCTCCGGTCCCTTCCCCTCGAACAGCGACGGCACCAGCGTGCCCAACGCATCGAACGCCTCCGGATCCCGGAAAAAACTGCTCACCGAGATCAGCAGATCACTCAGCAGCGCCTGACATTCGCCGGCGTTCGATTCCAGCACCGCCAGATACTCCACCAGCGTCGTCACATGGTTGAACCGCAGTCGCCGGTGAAGTCGACGAATCACCGTTGACGGCTTGTAGAGACTGAAGTCATGACCCGTTCGCTTCCGCAGCACAGCCAATACCTGGGTAAGCCCGGCTTCCGTGTCCGGGGTCCCCGCCGCGTCCTCCAGCAGCACCGTCGGATTGCGTCGAACTCGTTCCAGCTCCGCCGGGATCCGCGACGCCGGCATCACGAAGTCCACCAGCCCCGTCGATATCGCGCTCGCCGGCATGTTGCTGTATTCCGCTTCCTCCGGCGACTGCGCTCCCGTCATCCCGCCGGCTTCCCGGATGTAGCGGATACCCGCCGTCCCGTCCGACCCCGTACCGGAAAGAACCACACCGGCCGCATCCGGCCCCCACTCCTCCGCGAGCGTCCGGAAAAGCAGGTCGACCGGCGCGTGCGCCGACCGCATCCCACGCGGGCGCAGGACCAGCGTCCCGCCGCTCATCGCCAGATCCTGGCCCGGCGGGATGATGTAGATGTGATTTGCCTTCACCTGGGTCGGCTCGGTGACCTGCTGCACCGGAAGGTCCGTGCGATCCTGAAGCAGCTCGGACATCCGGCTTTCCCGCTCCGGATCCAGGTGCACAATCACCACGAATGCCATGCCGCTGCTCGCAGGCACCGCTTCGACGAACTGTTGAAGTGCCTTCAAGCCACCCGCCGACGCGCCAATGCCGACCACCATCAGCGGACGCGCAGTTACGTCAGCCGAATCTACGTCAGCCGAATCTGCGACAGCTGAACCTGCGACAGCCGAACCTGCCACAGCCGAACCTGCCTCTGCGGGCGGCCCGGGTGCTCGTGGCGTTTTCATGTATGCATGCCCTCGAACGAGATGCGGTCGGCACCGTCGAGGTGGAGAGGCGACAGCGCCATTCGCGGTATTGACCAGTTGGTCAGAATAATATACTATCCTGCTTCCTCCATTGCAATATCGCCGTGTGCCACGGCCGAGCGACCTCGCTCGCCTGCTCGCACGCGCTACACGCCGGAGCGGAGCTTGCGGCGCAAACGTATTCCCGAGCACCTGCGGCGCGAGCAGATACTGCAGGCGGCGTTCGCGGTGGCATGCCGGGAAGGAATCGGCGGCCTGACCGTACGCGGGGTCGCGCTCGAGGCCGGGATCAGTCACACCCTCGTGCTGTTTCACTTCGGCCGCAAGAAGCGGCTGGTGCTGGAGTTGCTGGACTGGCTGATCGCCGGAACGGCGGTGCTGCATATCTCCGAGGATGTAGCCAGCTTTCCTCACGCTCGAGACCGGCTGCATGCGCTGCTGCACCAGGAGATGGCGCGTTTGGCTCGCCAGCCTGAGCATACGCGTCTGTTCCTCGAGTTCTGGGCTCTGGGTGCGCGGCACGGTGAGATCCGGTCGCGCATCAGTGCCGAACTCGAGCGCTACCGGACGGCATTCCGGGCCATCATGGAGGAACTGCTGCTGTCGGAGCCGTCCGCGTTCGTCACTGCAACGGCGGACGGCCTGGCCGGCGTCGCGGTCAGCTGGATCCACGGCTGTGCGGTTCAGGCCACGATTGACCCTGTTCACTTCGACTCGGACGAATACCTTGCCGCGGTACGCGGCATGATCGGGCAACTGGGCTGACGGGAGCGCTGGAAACGTGGTAACGCTCTTCGCGGTCATCGGCATCTCCCTTCTCATATCGTTCGTCTGTTCGATCCTGGAAGCCGTCATCCTGTCCACATCGCACTCGTACGTGGCCCTTCTCAAGCAGAAGGGGAGTCGGGCTGGAGCACTGCTCGCGCGGATGCGCGACAACATCGATGAGCCGATCGCGGCGATCCTCACGCTCAACACCATCGCGCACACGGTGGGCGCGGCGATGGGTGGCGCTCTGGCGCTCCAGGTGTTCGGAGATCGATGGATCGCTCTCTTCTCGGCTCTGCTGACCCTGGCCATCCTCATCTTCTCGGAGATTCTGCCCAAGACGCTGGGCGCCAGCTACTGGAAGGTGCTGGCTCCGTCCTCCGCACATGTCCTGAACGTGCTCATTATCGTGCTGAAGCCGGTTCTCGTGCCCCTCGCCTGGTTCAACCGTATCATCTCGCCACGCGGCGACAGGGCGCCCAGGGTCAGCCGCGCAGAACTGGAAGTCCTTGCCTCGATCGGTCGCAAGGAGGGCGTGATCGATGAGGAGGAGTGGCGTATCGTGACGAACGTCATCAACCTCGACCAGATCCGCGTGGACGATGTGATGACGCCCCGCACACGGCTCGTGGCCGTCGAGGTCTCCGCCGGCGTCGAACGCGCGAAAGACCTCTTTCTCGAGCAGGGCTATCGCCGCATCCCCGTCTACGAGGACACACTGGACAACATCGTCGGAGTACTCCTTTCGCGTGACGTCTGGCGAGCGTACGAGGCTGGAGAACATGACCTTCGCGACGTCATGCGCCCACCCCGCTTCGTACCGGAGACCAAGCCCGTCGAGGTGCTGATGCGTGAACTTCGTCAGGAGCAGATCAACCTCGTGATCGTGGTTGACGAGTTCGGCGGCACTGCCGGCATCGTGACGCTCGAAGATCTGATCGAGGAGATCGTCGGCGAGATCCGCGACGAGCATGAGATCGCGCCGCTCCGGTTCGAGGAGATGCCGTCGGGCGAACTGATGATGCCCGGTAGTGTGGCCATCTCCGATGTGAACGAACGGCTCGGACTCGGCCTCCCCGAGGGCGAGTATTCCACCCTCGCCGGATTCGTTCTCTCGGCCCTCGGCCGCATACCCATGGTCGGCGAGGACGTCGTCCTTCGCGCCGGCGTGTTCCGCGTCGTGAGAATGGATGGCCGCAGGATCGCCCGCATCTCGTTCCGGCCCGCCGCGTTGCCGAACGACGACTGAGTCGTTCGCCACCCCCCGCATCCCTTGCGTATCCCTTGCGCGAATTATCCGGATCAGATATATCTACATCGGATATTTCATCCCGCCGACTCATGGAGCCGCTCGCATGCCGAACGAAACGCTCAAGCCACCCGTGCTCCACATTCTGCTTGCGCTGGCCGATGGTGAGCTGCACGGGCTGGGGATCGCGGACTGGGTGGAGGAGACGACCGCAGGGGCGGTGGAGCTGGGGCCGGGCACGCTGTATCGATCGTTGAAGGAGATGGCGGAGGAGGGGTTGATCCGGGAGGCGTCGGCGCCGACCGCGACCGCGGATCCGCGGCGGAAGTACTACGAGATCACAGCGGCCGGTCGGCGGCGGGTGGCGGGTGAGGCGGCTCGTCTGGAGCGTCTGGTGGAAGTGGCGCGGGCGCGCAGGCTGCTGCCGGAGCGGGCGTAGTGGCTCGGCGTCCTCGCCGTGGCGGGGTTCACGCGCGTCTGTTCGGCTGGCTCCTGCGGCTCTATCCGGTTGCGTTCCGGGAGCTGTACGGCCAGGAGATGACCGAGTTCTTCCTGGAACGCGTGGGGCGGGCCCGGCGGGCGAGTGGTGTGGCCGGGATCGCCCGGGTCTGGTCACGGACCATAGGCGACATCTTGAAGACCGCGTTCGCGGAGCGCCGCGGCGGCTCTTCGATCAACTCTCACCAGACCGGAGGTCGCGATCCGATGGGTTCACTTCTCCAGGACATCCGTGACAGCGCGCGCCGGTTGCGCAAGACGCCGTTTTTCACACTCTCGGCGGTGGCGATCCTGGCGGTCGGCATCGGTCTGAACACGACAGTATTCAGCCTGGTGGACGCGATTCTGCTGCGGCCGCCGCCGTTTGCGGACCGGGAAAGGATCGTCCACATCTACCAGGATTCCGACGACGGCGGGCCCAGCTCGACGTCGTTTCCGGCGTACAGGGACATGGCGGCGATGGGCGAGGTTTTCGCGGGTGTCGCGGCCACTTCGTCGGGCGGGGCGACGTGGGAGTCGGGCGAGGGTCCGCGGCAGGCAGCGGTCGAGTTCACGACTGCGACCTACTTTCCGGTGCTCGGGCTTCAGACGCAGCGTGGCCGGTGGTTCTCCCCCGAGCACGACCATGTCGGGGCAGAGATGGTGGCGGTGGTGAGTGACCGGACGTGGCGCACGCAGATGGGTGCGGACCCGGACGTCGTGGGCAGTACGATCCGATTGAACAACCAGCCGGTGACGATCATCGGGATCGGTCCGGCGAGCTTCAACGGCGAGGCCGGCGCGCTGGTGATGGACTTCTGGGTCTCCATCTCGAGCACGCCGGTGGGCGGAGCCTTCCGGGTGGCAAACCTGGACCGGCGCGAGGACCACTGGTACCAGGTGAAAGCGCGTCTGGCGCCGGGTTCGACCCTGGAGCGGGCACGCGCCGCGATGAACGAGCTGGCACTGCATCTCGGTGAAGTCTATCCGGAGTTGAACCGGGGCAGGGATATCACGGTCTTCGCTCATGACGAAGTGCGCCTGCACCCGGGCGCGGATGGGTCGCTGCGGGCGGCCAGTGCCGGCCTGTTCACGGTTGCCGGCCTGCTCCTGCTCCTGGCGTGCAGCAACCTGGCCAACCTGCTACTGGTGCGCGGCCTGGCCCGCGGCCCGGAGATAGCGGTTCGGCTGGCGCTGGGCGCCGGCCGGTCGCGTGTGGTCCGCCTGCTGCTGGTCGAGGCTCTGCTGTTGTCCGGCCTCGGTGCTCTGGCCGGATTCGCTCTGGCGGCGTGGTCGCTTCAGGTCGTACCCGGCCTGCCGCTGCCGATACCCGGAGGCCTGGACGCCGGGTTCGACCAGCGCGTCGTGATTTTCGGCGTCCTGCTCGCCCTCGTCACGGGTCTTCTGTTCGGCCTCCTGCCATCGCTCCGCGTGACCCGCGCCGAAGTGGCCGCGTCGCTGCGCGAGGAAGGCCGCGGCAGGTCGTCCAGCCGAAGCGCGTCGATGCTTCGCGGCGGGCTGGTGGTCGTGCAGGTCGCCGTCTCGATGGTGCTCGTGGTCAGTGCCGGTCTGTTCACGCGAAGTCTCGCGAATGTCGAGCGTGTGGATACGGGGGTCGATGTCCAGCGGATCGCGGTGCTCGCTACGAACCTCCAGCAGGGCGGTGTGACGAACGCCGAGGCCCCAATCGTCACGACCCGGCTCCTCGAGCGGGTGGAAGCCATACCGGGCGTCGAGCGCGCCGCCCTTACCACCAGACTGCCGGTACAGCCAGCGGGTACCACCACGCAGATCGTGGACGGCTACGAGCCGGCGGCGGGAACGGGTTCGGTCGAGCTCAACTTCGCAGTGATCAGCGCCGGCTACTTCCAGACCATGGGCATCCCGGTCCTTGCCGGCCGCGGCTTCACGGCGGACGACCGGCCGGAATCGCCGCGCGTCATAGTCGTCAACGAGACCGCCGCGAACCTCTTCTGGGGAGGCGACGCTATCGGGGGCCGGATCCGCGCGCAGTCCGCGCCCGACGCATGGCGGGAAGTCGTCGGCGTTGTGGCCGACACGCGGGTCTCGAGCCTGGAAGAGCCGCCCACGCCGTTGATCTACTATTCCGCGACTCAAGCAGGCGCGACGGCCTTCTCGGTCGTTGTCCGCACGTCCGGCGAGCCGGCGGCGCTGCTGTCGCCGTTGCGAACCGCGCTGCGCGACGTTCACCCATCCCTGCCGGCGACTCGCCTGCGGACCCTCGATTCGCACATGGGCGACGCGCTGGCACAGGCCCGCGTGACCGCGACTCTCGTCGGCGCATTCTCCCTGCTGGCATTGCTGCTGGCCAGCCTCGGCGTCTACGCCGTCGTCTCCTTCTCCGTCCAGCGGCGCGGCCAGGAACTGGGCATCCGATCCGCCCTCGGTGCGGCGCGATCCAGTCTCGTCGGCATGGTCGTTCGCGAAACCCTGCTCGTCGCGGGCATCGGTGTAGCCATCGGGCTTCCGATAGCGGTGCTCGCCACGCGCAGGCTCGGGAGCATGCTCTACGGCGTGGAGTCCTTCGATGCGCTGACCTTCGCCGGCGCGGCCGTCCTGCTCCTCGGCGCCGCCGCCGCCGCTGCCTTCCTGCCTGCGTTGCGCGCGGCCAGAACCGATCCGGTTGAGGTTCTGCGAAACGCTGCGTGAGGGGTGGTGTTATTTCGCCCCCGATCCCGGCCCCTCAACGCTACTCCGCCTCAGCCTCCGGCCCATCTCCCTCTCCGTCAACCCGCCCCCGCCCCAGCTTGCGCTGCCGGAGAGGGGAGGGGGCACGGAGACGGAGAAGGGTCGGACGATGGAGGCGGAGTAGCGTTTGCGGAGAGGGATCGGGGGCGTTTTCGTACCCCCGATCCGTTCTTGTCGACAGCGATTGGGCCGGTCAAATTCCCCGGATCGGGCTCTTGGCACCGGGAGGCGGGGATTCGACAGCCTGTGGGCCGGTCAAATCCCCGATTCGGGCTCCTGGCACCGGGAGGCGGGGATTCGACAGCCTGTGGGCCGGTCAAATCCCCAAATCGGGCTCCTGGCACCGGGCGGTGGGGATTCGACAGCCTGTGGGCCGGCCAAATCCCCGGAGTAGTTAGGGAAGATCGCGGGGGGGGGTCGTCCCTCGATCCGGTCCCGTCAACCCTACTCCGCCTCAGCCTCCTACCCATCTCCCTCTCCGTCAACCCGCCCCCGCCCCGCTTGCACGTGCCGCGATTGCCTGACTGAGTTCATTGCGTGCAGGTTGAAGAATAGGCGGCGATGGAGTTCGCCAGAACCGTGTCGCATCCGCGACACTGATGACTCCTCCCATCGGCGACCGAGCCGGCGGGAGGATTTTTGTGAGAGAGGTGCAATGACATCCTTCGTCGTATTCGTCGGTGCCGGCCTCGGCGGTGTCGCCCGTTATTCCCTTGGTGGCTGGATCCAGCAGCATACAGGGGCGGCGTTTCCCTGGGCCACGCTGCTGATCAACATTTCGGGATCTCTGGCGCTCGCGTTCGTGATCGCGCTGCTCGAGGCGACGAACGCATCACCGCAGTGGCGAGCGTTTCTCGGCATTGGCTTTCTGGGTGGCTACACGACCTTTTCCACGTTCAGCTACGAGACGATCCGTCTGACTTGCGCCCGACGCCTGGCCGGCGCGATCCTGCCGAATGACCGGTAACCTGCAAACGCAGCGCGCGTGCACGTTCGCCCGCCCGCTACCGTGCACGTTCGCCCGCCAGCTGCAACGGGGCACGTACGTGCTTCTGGTCGGTTTGCTCGCCTGCGGCGGCACACCACGCGACGGCGCTGCTCCCGACGCTGTCGCCCTCACGGCCGGGACCGGCACGACGGAGGCGCCGCCGCGTACCATCGCCTTGACGTTCGACGATCTGCCGGCCGTCTCCACGAGCCGGGCAATTGACAGGCACCGCGCGATCACCGCTGGCATCCTCACGACGCTGCAATCGGCGCAGGCGCCGGCGATCGGGTTCGTGAACGAGGAAAAGCTGGTGACGGACGATCGCAATGACAGCGCTCGCGTCGCCCTGCTCCGTCAATGGCTCGACGCGGGCCAGCAGCTCGGCAACCACACGTTCTCACACCCCGACCTGCACAACACGCCACTGCCCACTGTCGAAAGGGACGTGCTGCGCGGCGAAGTGCTCACGCGTGCGTTGCTGGCCGAGCGCGGCGCCTCGCCGGTCTGGTTCCGGCACCCCTTTCTCCACACGGGCACCAGTCTCGCCACGAAACAAGAGTTCGAGGCGTTCCTCGGTGAACACGGCTACCGCGTGGCGCCGGTCACGATCGACAACGCCGACTACATATTCGCGCGGGCCTACGACCTCGCGCTGGATGCGGCGGACACCCTGGTCGCGGACAGCATTGCACGCAGCTACATCGTTTACATGGACACGGTCACGGGGTACTACGAGGCACAGGCGAGGGCGATCGTCGGGTACGAACTGCCGCAGGTCCTGCTGCTGCACGCGAACCGCCTCAACGCCCACCACCTCGACGATCTCACCGCGATGCTGCGGCGGCGAGGCTATGGCTTCGTCACGATCGACGAAGCGATGCGCGATTCGGCGTACACACGCCGCGACGAGTACGTCGGCCCCGCGGGTATCACGTGGCTCCACCGGTGGGCGCTGACGGACGGCAGGGCCGGCGCCTTCTTCGCGGGCGAGCCTGAAGTGCCGGTGTGGATCTCGGACCGCGCCGCCAACCGCTGACCTGCGACGGCCGCAATGGACTTCTTCATCAGCTACACCGGCAAGGATGTCGAGTGGGCGGAGTGGATCGCGTGGGAGCTGGAGAAGGAAGGGTACGATTGTGTGCTCCAGGCGTGGGACTTCTCGCCGGGCGAGGACTTCATTCACCAGATGCAGGAAGCGGCGGAGTCGGCGAAGCAGACGATCGCGGTGTTGTCGCCCGACTACCTGGCCTCCGACTATGTGATGGTGGAACTGAGCGCCGTACTGGCGAAGGACCCGATCGGCAGGCAACGCAGTCTCGTCCCCGTTCGTGTCCGGCCATGCGAGCCGGCAGGCCTTCTCCGCGGGCGCATCTACATCGATCTCGTGGATCGGCCCGAGGGCACTGCGCGCACCGCGCTCCTGGACGGCATCCGCGCGAGCCTGCTCGGTCGGCGCAAGCCCGACGACGCCGTGCGCTTCCCGGCGATGCCGCAGTTCCCCGGCGATGGCACGCAGGATGCCCCGCAAGCCGCCGCCGCTGTTGTCGGCACAGCGAGTGCGACCCCCGCGGCGGAAGCAGAGCCCGGCCGTCACCTGCGCTTCCTCTTTCTCGCATCGAAAGCCGGCATCCCGCTCGACCTCAAGGGCGAACTCCGCGAGATCGAGCAGGTGATCGCCGGTGGCAGACTCGCCGATCGCATCCACGTCGTATCCCGCTTCGACGTCACCGCCGAAGACCTGTTCCAGTCGCTCAACGCCGAAGCGCCCGACGTACTCCACTTCAGCGGCTCGCTGAACGCTGGCAGCATCCTGCTGCACTCGGCCGACGGCGGCGTCAGGGCTGTGGTCGAATCGGCGCTCGTCGGCCTCGTCCGTGCCATCAACGCAGATCTGCGCCTCGTCGTCCTCAACGCATGCGACTCGCTCGGCTGCGCCCGCGCGCTGGCGGACATCGCGGGCTGCGCGATCGGTGTCGAGCACCAGATCACGGACTCCGCCGCCATCGCCTTCTCACGCGCGCTGTACCGTGCCATCGCTTTCGGCCAGCCGGTCGGCAATGCGTACACGCAGGCCTGTCTCGCGCTCGAGATGGACGGTGTCCCGCGCGAGCAGTGGCCCGAATTGTGTCACCGCGAAGGTATCGATCCTCGGACGGTGATGCTCATCGCCGACTGACATCGCGCGATCGACGGCCGCCTCCGGGCGGCGGGATCAGCCGGCGCCCACCGCGTGCACCTCGATCTCGACTCCG
Organism: Longimicrobiales bacterium; assembly: GCA_035513345.1. Taxonomy (GTDB): domain Bacteria; phylum Gemmatimonadota; class Gemmatimonadetes; order Longimicrobiales; family RSA9; genus DATKCF01. The sequence continues at coordinate 3,030 of DATKCF010000214.1, read as the reverse complement.
AGCGTACTCCGAAGCACGTCGAAGATCGCGGCGAGGTTGTCCATGCTCGGGTTGCCGCTGAGCGAGAGCATCCGGTGCAGGCTCTTCGACGGCTTGCCGGTCAGCGTCGCGAGCTGCTCGAACCCGACCGTGGAGTTCACCAGATCGCGCAGCATCATGCGCGCGGTCTCCGGCTCGCCATTCAGGAACAGGGTGCCTGCTTCATCGAGCATCGCACGAGCGAAAGCCGGATCACGTGCGACACGCTCGGCGATCGTCTGCCTGAAATCACGGGTCAGTGCCATGGTCATCCCTTCCTTCCCCGACGCTGCTCGTCGGTCGGGTTCTCCTCGCATTCGCCAAGGCCGATGAACCACTTCACGTTCGACGTGTTGCCCTGGCTCAGCCGGACCTGCGCGGCAGCTACCTTGGCCGCAGCCTCGGGACCGAGCCCATCGAACCATTCCCTGAATGGTGTCGACCCGTCCTGTCGGACGTACTCCTGAACGCGAATGGCCACCGAGCTACAGTAACATAGAAGTGACCATCGCGAAAGTTGAGGCGACGCCGTTCGCCCGTTGTGCCCCGTGCGATGCGGCCCGACAGACTTCGTTGACGAGCCACCCTAGCTCCTCAGCAACCGGGCAAGGGCGACGGCGTTCGCTTCCCACGCGTCGCGCGGCTCCGCTGCAACACGTGCGAACAACCAGAGCCGAACTCGCTCGGAGTCAACGTCGAGCAGCTCGGCAAATCGCGCCACCGTCCCTCGGGGGTCGGCATGCACGCGCGGCTTGCAGTTCAGGAGGTGCTGGGTCGCGTCATAGGCCGGATCGCCAATGAACGGTTTCGGATCGATCACCAGCCACGGCTCACGCTGTGCCGTGAGGACATTGCCGGCATGGAGATCGGTCGCGAGCAGAACGCCGTCGTCGCCCCCCGCGGACAGTTCCTCGAACACCCGGAGCCCGTCCTCGACCAGCGCGACGTCCCGCCACCGTGCGGCGTCGGCGCGCGTTTCCTCGCACCAGTGGACAATCATCAGAGACAACGGGCGGAACACGTTCGGGCAGGCGGCCCCCGCCACAGGCGTCGAAGCAAACCTGCGATGATCTCATCCTGGTCAGGCTCTGACACGGATCGCAATGACGTTCCGGGGGTGCAGCGCTCGAGGAGCATGGCGCCCAGGTCGTCGTCAGCCTCGAGAAGGCGAACCGTCGGATCGCCAGCCCAGACCCGCAGCCCTTCGATCTCGTGCTCCGCCTCCATGTGCGGCATGCTGATCTTCATCACCGCCTGCGTGCCACCCGCGCGAACGGCCGGAGCGGCCCACGCGCAACTGGCTTCGAACGGCTCGTCGATGGAGAGCGACCATCGCCGCGTGAGCTGAGCAACCAGCGAGGGGAGTTGATCCAACCACGCGACACGTTCAGGCACGGACGCGCAGGACTCAACCAGAGGCCGCGGAATCCTGATGTTCACCTCAGCACGCGTCCATTGTGGTCGTTCGCTCGGCCTGACGCGGCCGGAGGCCCATTGTTACTCACTCCGAAACGTCGCCCTCTTGCCTGGCCAGAGGCACTCCATTCGACCGTCGCAGGCAAGGTGGAGAACATGGGCCTGTTTCCTTCGACTGTCGAGGGCAAACGAAAGCTTGCCGGCGCGCATGACAGGGGCAATCGCGAGGCGAACGTCCCTGGGAACCCTTGCGCAGCTATCTAGATAGAGATAGATCTATATTCCAACCAATCTACTGCGACGCCTGTCTCAATGGACGGCGACGTGGCAGGATCCAGGGAGGCGAAGAACGTGAGTCCGATACGCATGACGTACGCGACGGCAAGGGTGCTGCTGGCTCTGGATGAAGGCGTGAGGTACGGCTTCGACATCGCGGATGTGGCCGGGCTTCGTGGCGGCACGGTCTATCCGATTCTGCGGCGTCTGGAGGAGGAGGGTCTTGCGAGGTCGTCGTGGGAGCGACCGGAGATCGGTCGCCGCGAGGGCCGTCCGCCACGGAAGTACTACCAGCTGCGAGCGGCCGCGCAGTCGCTCGTGGGCGAGGCGCGGGAACGCTTCCCGTTCCCATTGCGCGGCGCGTCGGACCTGAACCCCGAGGAGGCGCGATGAGGACGGGTGGAAGCGGGAGCGATGACGAACACGACCGGAGTCGCGGCTGGTCGGATCGCGTGGTGAGAGTGCTCGCGTCGCTCGTTCCGGAGGATCGCCGGAGCGATTGGGTTCGCGAGTGGCAGGCGGAGCTGGACGCGGCCAGGGCGGAATCAGTCGGCGGTCGTGCGTGGCGAGTTGCGGCCCGTGTCGTAGCAGCAGCGGAGGATGCGGTCCGGTTCCGCGCCCCGGGGCGGTTCCGCCCGGGCGGGATCGAATGGCTGCGCGAAGCGCGTCTGGCTGCCCGCGGGTTGGCGCGCGCACCGCTGTTCGCTGCGACGGTCGTCGTCACGCTCGCGGTGGGTGTCGGAGCGAACGCTGCGTTGTTCGCTGTCATCAACGCGGCGATGCTGGAGCCACTGCCGTACCCATCATCGGACCGACTGGTCGTCATCGGCACGAGATGGACGGAGAACGGAAGTGCGACGCAGTCCGTCTCGACGCCGGACTTCGACGATCTCGCGGAACGGATCCGGAGCATCGAGGAGCCAGCGTTCCGAGTGGGTGCCAGCGTCACCTATCAGAGGGACGAACCGGTTCGGCTCGCAATGGCGAGTGTGTCGTCGAGCTTCTTTCGGCTGTTCGGGACGCGACCGCACATCGGGCGGTATCTGCATCCGGACGAGGATACGCCGGGCGGCGCGGCCGTGGTACTTTCGTACGGGATGTGGCAGCGTGTCTTCGGCGGCGACCCGGGCGTGGTGAATCGATCGCTCACTCTGGACGGATGGCCGCACGTCGTGGTGGGCGTCGCGGAGGCCGGGCTGCGGGACCCGTCGGCGGACGTGGACCTGTGGACGTCGCGCCCACCCTGGATCGATGTAGCACGACGCGACCAGCCGTGGCTGGACGTGTTCGGACGTCTTGCACAGCACGCGACGCTGGATG
>DATKCF010000213.1:0-2567 GCA_035513345.1 Longimicrobiales bacterium | reverse complement strand
TTCACGCCGCTTGCGGACGGTGCATGTCAGACCGTTGACGAGCTCGCTGCGGTGCTGGGCGTTCCCACGCGTCGCCTCCGGATGCTGCTGGACTCGCTCGCGGCCAACGGCCTCCTCGTCGTCGACCAGTCGGACCGCTTCACCAACTCCGCCGTGGCGAATCAGTTCCTCGTGAAGGGGCGCCCACAGTACATGGGCGGCAGCTATGAGCTCTACCGCGACATGTTCGCCACCGTCCTGTCAACCGCGGCGTCGGTGCGCGCGGGCACCCCGGCCGCACTGCACGACTGGGAACGGATGCATGAGGACGAGCTCCGCGCGCTGCTTCGAGGTTTGAACTCGGGTGCCGCGGCGCACGGGCGGATGCTCGCCGCCCGTCACGACTTCGCGCGATTCAAATCGGTGCTCGACGTCGGCGGCGGCGGCGGCGGACTCGCGATGGGTGTCTGCCAATCGTCTCCAGGCGTGGCTGCGCAGGTCATCGAACTTCCGGCCGTCGCGCGGATCAGCGACGAGCTGCTCGCAGCGGCAGGCCTCCAGGCGCGCATCCGCTCCGTGAGCCACGACATCACCATGGCGCCACTGCCGGAGACACACGACGCAGCCGTATTGCGAAACTTCCTCCAGGTCCTACCGACGGAGCGGGCATGTCGAGCCGTCGAGAACGTCGGACGATCGTTGCGGCCGGGCGGCGAGGTCTTTATCATCGGAATCGTTCTCGACGACGATCGTCGCGGGCCCGCGGGAGCGCACGCGTTAAACCTCTTTTTCTTGAACGCGTTTCCTGACGGTCAGGCGTACACCGAGTCCGAGCATCGAGCGTGGCTGGCGGCCGCCGGCTTCGCCGACATAACGCGTTCGCCGTTCCCGGGCATGGACCACAGCCTGATGACGGCTCAGAAACCCGGCTGAGCCACTCCAGCCAGAGCTGTCGACCGAGATCTCGTACTCGGAGCTGGCGCAGACGTGCTGCGGGATCCGATTTACCGGGGCGCATTTCAACCTGAGTGAAAAAAGGCCTCGCGCCGAGGCCCATGTCAGTTCTCGGGCCGACCCTTGGACTCCTCCAGCGTCGCCAACGGGCCGCTGCGCGAGACTGCGCCGGAGTGCACCGTGGTGCGGGCCGTCAGTGAAAGGGCCGGTGACAGTCGTGAATTAGGCCGCACGCCTACTATCGGGCGATGATGTTCGCCCGAAGCGGTCTTAGCCTCACTAGACCATCGCGGCCACTCCTCGTACAGTGAACGGAAAACGTCGGCCTCCACTGTGTCGCATGGCCTCCCTAACTCGCCAGGAACGACCGGGTGTGCTCCAGAAACTGCCCGAAGGCCGGCTCGGTCTCGAGGAACAGATGATTGCGCCCCTGCAGGGCAACGAACCGGGCGCCCGGAATGCCGGCGGCCATTCGGCGCCCGGCCTCGAACGGGACGCGGGCCTCATCACGCGCGTGCATGACGAGCGTCGGTACCCGGATCTGCGGGAGCAGTGTCGAGATATCGGTGTTGCCGGTTGCCGTGAAGATTCGCGCGGCCATCTCGCCCGATACCGTCATCCGCTGCAGCTCGTTGAACCAGTCGGCCTGCTCCTTGGTCCCGCCGGGGATGAACTGGGAGGTGAACAGCTGGCGGAAGGCCGGATTCTCCTTGCCCCAGCCCACGCGCATCAGCGTCAGCATGGCGGCATCCTCCTCTTTCTCGGCCTCGCTGCGGGCGCGCTTGTTCCAGCCCACCGCGTAGCCGCCGTAGAGGATGAGATGCGACACCCGCTCCGGATGGCGCACCGCGTACGCGATCGCGACCGAACATCCCTGAGAGATGCCGAGCAACGCGAAGCGCGCGATTTTCGCGGCGTCGGCCACCGCCTCCAGATCGCCCACGAAGGCGTCCGAGGAAATCTCGTCGGCGGTTCGGTCCGACAGACCGTTGCCGCGGGCGTCGTAGCGGATGAGGGTGTGGTCCTTCGCGAGCTCTCGGTACAGATGCCGCCAGATGGGACTCTCGAGATCGAATTCCAGGTGTGTCATCCAGTTGCCGGTCTTCATCACCGGCGGCCCCTGCCCGATCATCGAGAAAGCAAGCTGGACCCCGTCCCGTGCGGTGCAGAAACGGATCTCCTGCTTCAGGTCGACTGCATTGGTGGCCGTCACGCCCGGTCCGGCGCCGCGCGTCACCGGCGCGATCGCGAACACGTCCACCGGCTGCGCGATGTTCTTCAACGTGCGGGGACCGAGCGCCTGGAAGTCGGCCTTGAGCGCGCGACTGACTTGGTCAAACACCGGGCGGGAGATGCAGATCCCGCCCGGCTCCGCGATGCCCTCGAGCCGCGCCGCGACGTTGATGCCGTCGCCGTAGATTCGTGTCTCGTCGTGGATCACGTCGCCCAGGTTGATGCCGATGCGGAACAGCATGCGGCGAGGCTCGGGCACCTCCGCGTTACGCGTCGCCATGATGGTCTGGATCTCAACCGCACATTCGGCGGCGCCGATCACGCTTGGAAACTCGGCCAGAATGCCGTCGCCCGCCGTGTCGATGATGCGACCGCCATAACGGCCGATCAGCGGCAGAATC
>DATKCF010000212.1:0-28263 GCA_035513345.1 Longimicrobiales bacterium | reverse complement strand
GGCGCGTCCGCGCGGAACAGGAAGTGATAGCTCCCCTGGCGCAGGGTCTGCGCGAGCGCCAGATACTCGATGTCGTCCTGTCCAGTCAGGTACCCGATCGGCCGGGCCAGCCAGCAGGCAAGGCCATGGACCATGAGCAGCCCGGGCACGGCCCAGCGATGCCAGCGCGGCGCCGGCCGTGACCTGGTCTCCTGCGACGGGTCCATTCGAGTCTCAGCCACCCGGACTAGGTCCGTTCCGCCGTAACAGGTGACGCCAGCGACCAGGAGCCCTCGTGTTCGTGCAGCGCGTCGACAATGCGAAGCGCCGCGCGGCCGTCCCAGCCCTCCGGTACGACCCACGTGTCCTGGCGCGAAGCTACGGCCTGCCTGTACGATGCGACGATGCCATCGACGGTCAGCGGCCATGGTGCCAGCCGGTTCGTGCCCTGCTCGATCGTGATCGGCCGTTCGGTCTGCTCGCGGAGCGTGACGCACGGTACGCCGAGCACGGTCGTCTCTTCCTGAAGCCCGCCGGAGTCCGTCAGCACGACGCCCGCGCCTTCGACCAGCCCGAGCATGTCGCGGTAACCCAGTGGCTCGACCACGTTCAGCCGGGACAGCGCGGCTTCGAGCCCGAATGTCGCGACGTTCCTGGCCGTCCGCGGATGGATCGGGAACACGACCGGCCGGTCCGCCGCGATTTCGGCGAGCGCTTCGAGAATCTGCGCCAGCGACGATCGTTCGTCCACGTTCGACGGACGGTGCAGCGTCACCACGACGCAGTCGCCGCGATCCACACCGTAGCGGGACGGCACGTCCAGCGCCCGTGCCGCCGACAACTGTGCATGCAATGTGTCGATCATGACGTTGCCTGCGAACGCGATCCGGTCCTCACCCAGGCCTTCCGCGATCAGGTTCGGAAGCGCATCCCGACTCGGCAGCAGCAGCAGGTCGGACAACCGGTCCGTGAGGACGCGGTTCACTTCCTCCGGCATGCGCCAGTCGTGGCTGCGCAGGCCGGCTTCGACATGGGCGACCCGCGCGCCCGTCGTTTCCTTCAGCTTCGCGGCAACGAGCGCGCAGGCGATCGTCGAGTTCACGTCGCCCACCAGCACCACCCAGTCCGGCCGGGACTCGAGCAGCACCGGCTCGAACGCCTCCATCACGCGTGCCGTCTGGACCGCGTGGCTGCCCGAGCCGACGTTCAGGTAGTAGTCGGGCTCCGGCAGATCGAGGTCGCGGAAGAATGCGCCCGACATCTCGTAGTCGTAGTGCTGCCCGGTATGCACGAGGATCGCCTCGTCACCCGCCGCTTTCAACGCGCGCAGCACCGGCGCGACCTTCATGAAGTTCGGTCGCGCACCGGCCACCAGAAGCGCCCTCATCAATCCGCGGCCATCGGTCGCGCCGGGTGGCGCTCGGCCGCGCTCGAGGACAGGCCGACCACGCGCGCATTGCCCGGAACCTCGCGCAGTATGCCACGCGTGTCGACGATCAGCTTCGCGACGTTCATCACCCGGCCGTAGTCGATGTGCGTGTGATCCGCGATGATCACGACCGCGTCCGATTCCGCCAGCACCTCATCCGTAAGCTCCACGCTCCGCATCGGAAGACCGCTCAGCAGCGTGTGACCATCATCCTCGATCACCGGACACAACGAATCGTGGTACGATACCACCACACCCTTCTCCTGCAACTGCCGCATGATGTCGAGCGCCGGACTCTCCCGCACGTCCGAAACGTCCTTCTTGTAGGCTATGCCCAGAATCAGAACCCGGCTGCCACGCGCCGATCGGCTCGAATCGTTCAATGCATCCGCCACTTTCCGGACCACGTACGCCGGCATCTCCGCATTGATTTCGTCCGCCACCGTGATCATTCGCGTCTTGAACGACAGCGTCTTCATCTTCCACGTCAGGTAGTGCGGATCCAGCGGAATGCAATGACCGCCAAGTCCCGGCCCCGGTGTGAACTTCATGAACCCGAACGGCTTCGTTGCCGCGGCTTCCAGCACGCCCCACACATCGACACCCAGGCGGTCGCACATCTGCGCCAGCTCGTTCACCAGCGCGATGTTGATCATGCGGAACGTGTTCTCGTACACCTTCACCAGTTCGGCGGCCTCCACCGATTCGACCGGCACGACCGTATCGAATACGCGTGAATAGAGCGCCTCGCCGGCCATCGTGCACTCCGGCGTCACGCCGCCAATGACCTTCGGCGTGTTCTTCGTGTGCCACACCTTGTTGCCCGGATCGACGCGCTCGGGACTGAAGCAGAGGTAGAAATCACGACCCACCTCCAGCCCCGTCTCCTCCAGGACCGGCAACAGCACATCCCGTGTCGTGCCCGGGTACGTCGTGCTCTCCAGGATGACCAGCTGGCCGGGCCGCAGCGACGCCAGCACGCCGCGCGTCGCCGACGCCACGTACGAAAGGTCCGGGTCCTTTGTCTTCGACAATGGCGTCGGTACGCAGATCGCGATCGCGGCGCACTCCGCCAGCCGGCTCATGTCGGTCGTTGCCGTCAGGAGCCCCTCCCCCACGAAGGCGCGGACCCGCTCCGAAGACACGTCCAGGATGTGGCTCTGGCCCGCGAGAATCCCCTCCACCACGTCTGCCCGCACATCGAAGCCGATCGTCCGGTACCCGCTGCGCGCAAACTCCACCGCCAGCGGCAGCCCCACGTAGCCGAGCCCGATCACGCCGACCGTCGCCGTTCGGTCCTCGATGGAATTCAGCCAATCGCCCATTTCGCGTTGCCTCGTCTTCGTTTCCCGGACGGGCCACCCACCAACGGGTTGCCCGCCAGCGGTGCCTTGAGCACGGGCTGTGCCGCCGCCGCCGAGCCCCTTCACGCCCCACCACAGGCGGCTTCCACCGCGGCGTACGCCTCCGCGTCCCCTCTCCGTACCGCTCCCTGTGGTGCCTGCTCCACAAATGATGCCTCGCGAGCAGTCCGGCCGGCCCCGGGCCACCCGGATCGGGGTCGCTATTCCGCCCCCCCGCCTCGCCAACCCGTGGCCACCGTGGTGCAAGTCCCGCGATCGACGCATACTTACCACGGCGCATGTCTTGCACGGCCGCGTCGCAACATGAACGGAGCATCGCACGAAATCGGCATCCAACGGGCGCGCCTGCAGAAGTGATAACCGAGCGGAGATCGCCGCATGCCGTAATACTGGCGAATCGGCTGCCCTGGCCGCTGGATGACGGGTGGAAGGTCAGAACCTTCCATATCGTGCGCGGTGTGGCAGCCGACGCCCGCGTCACGCTCGTGGTGTTTCATCCCGGAGCGGATCGCGAGGCGACCGCGGCCGCACGTGAAGCGCTCGGCCCCGGAGTCCGACTGATGACCGTCGATCCGCCGGAGTCGTACAGGCCGGGCGCGGTGCTTCGTGGCCTGCTGACTCGCCACCCGGTTCACATCTGGAACCAGGAATCGGCCGAGCTGCGTCGCAAGCTCGAGTCACTCATGATGACGGATCCGCCGGATCTGTTCGTCGCGGAATCGACGTTCGTCGCGCGCTATCTCGACCTTGTCCCGACCAGCGTGCCGCGCGTCATCGACACGCACAATGTCGATTCGGTCACGTTCTCGCGGTACGTTTCCGCGCTGCGGTTCGGGCCGCGCCGGGCCTATGCCACGATCACTGCCCGCAAGCTGGCCGCTTTTGAGAAGGCCACGTACCGCGATGCGAGCGGCGTCTGGGTCTGTTCGGACATCGAGCGCGATCTGGTTCGTGACCTCGCGCCGTCGACGCCCGTCTGGACCGTGCCCAATGGTGTCGATACGGCATATTTCCAGCCCGACGACTCGCCCCCGGCCGCCGACCGCGTGCTCTTCTTCGGACGCCTCGACTACTACCCCAATGTCGACGGACTCGAGTTCTTCGTAGGCGACATTCTGCCCGTACTGAAGCGACGCCGGCCCGGCATTCAGCTGCACATTGTCGGCTCGGGCTCCACTGCCGGCATCGAGTCACTCGTCGCCGCGGATCCGGCGGTCCGCGTGATCGGCCGCGTCGCCGATCTGCGCGGCGCGCTCCGCTCGGCAAGCGTTGTGGTCGTCCCGCTGCGCGTCGGTGGCGGCACTCGCCTCAAGGTCCTCGAAGCGCTGTCCATGGCCAGACCGGTCGTCAGTACAACGATCGGCGCCGAGGGCATCGACGTACGGTCCGGCGAACATCTGGTTCTGGCGGACCCCGCGGATGCTTTCGCGAAGGCGGTCGCCGATCTCCTCGACGACCCGGCGGCCGCTCTCGCCATCGGCCGCGACGGCCGCCGTCTGGTCACCGCCCGCTACGACTGGTCGCGCATCGGCGGCATCGTCGCCGGCAGTCTCCGCGAGCTGGCCGCGACGGACGCGGAGTGAGGATCCTCCTTCTGGATGGCAATGAGAACCAGGCGGTGGCCGCGGTTCGTTCGCTGTCGCGTGCCGGCCACCAGGTCGTTGTCGGATCGGCCGAGCGGTGGTCGAAGGCGGGCCTTTCCCGCCATGCCGACAGCTCGTTCCGCTATCCGTCGCCTCGCACCCGACCCGGCGAGTTCGTCGATGCCATTGCGGTGCACTCGCGGCGAGCGCCCGGTACGTGGGTTCTGCCGATGACGGAAGCATCGACGCTGCCGCTGTCGCTCGGCCGCGACAGCATCAGGGAGGCGGGTGCGCTGCTGGCGTTGCCGGATCACGAGACGCTGGTGCGGACGTTCGACAAGGATGAGACCCGCCGCATCGCGGAATCGCTGGGCGTGGCAACGCCGCGCAGTATCGTCGCGGACACGCTGGCCGGGGCGAGGGCGGCGGCCGAATCGATCGGGCTGCCTGTCGTGCTGAAGGCCACGACGTCCGAACAGGTCGGACCCGGTGGCGCATCGCGGGCCGCAGGTGCACCGCGGTACGCGAGTTCGATGACGCAGCTCGAGGAGTCGTTCGCGGCGTTGCGCGACCGGAGCGCGAGCATTCTCGTTCAGGAGTTCATCGAAGGGCGAGGCACCGGCTATTACGCCCTGATGGATCGCGGCGAAATGCGTGCGGAGTTCGCGCACCTGCGACTGCGGGATGTAAGGCCCACGGGTTCCGGCAGTGCGGTGCGCCGGAGCATCGCGATCGAGCCGGAGATGCGCGACGCATCGCTGGGCATTTTGGTCGAACTCGGCTGGCACGGTGTCGCCATGGTCGAGTACAAGAGGAAGCCGGACGGGACGCTGGTGTTCCTGGAGGTGAATGGCCGGTTCTGGAACTCGCTCGCGTTGTCGATCCACGCGGGTGTCGATTTTCCGGCACTGTTCGCGATACTGGTCGAGGGCGGCCGACTGCCGGGTCCGCCGCCGTACCGCACGGATGTGCGATGCCGCTGGCTGCTCGGCGATGCGCGGCATCTGGCCGCGGTGATGCTCGGGCCGCCAGCCGGCTATCCGGGCGCGTTTCCCCGGCGGCTGAAGACGGTGGTCGAGTTCCTCGTGCCGACGGCCGGTATGCGACACGACAACTTCGAGCTTTCCGACCCATTGCCCGGCATCGGTGACTGGCTGCACTTCTTCGCCAGGCGGATCCCTGCCGCGCTGCTCCGGAGGGCGTCGTGATCCGGTCTGCGCTGCACCTTCACAGCACGTACTCCGATGGCGAGTTCACGCTGCGCGAGCTGCGCGACATGTTCCGTCGCGAGGGCTGCCGCGTCGTGGCCGTGACGGATCACGCGGACGCGTTCGACGCACCGAAGCTGCGCCGCTACGTCGAGGAATGCGCCGCGCTGACGGATGAGCGCATCCTCATGCTGCCCGGTCTCGAGTACGGCTGCGTCGAGCGGATGCACATACTCGGGTACGGTGTGACGGAGCTGATCGATTCGCAGGATCCGGAAACGGTGATACGGCACATTGCCACACTCGGCGGAGTTTCGGTGATCGCGCACCCGAAGGACGCGTTCTTCGACTGGATCGCCGGCTTTTCCACGCTCCCCGACGGCATCGAGGCGTGGAACACCAAGTATGACGGGCGTCACGGCCCGCGTCCGCAGACGTTCGAGTTCATTGCCGGCCTGCGCGAGCGGAAACCGGAGCTCCTCGCGTTCTACGGGATCGATCTTCACTGGCGCAGACAGTTCCGCGACCTGCACACGTTGATCGAGTCGAACGGACCGGCGGTCACGACCGCCACCGTTCTCGCGCGGCTGCGCCACGGCCGCTTCTCCGGCGCGGTCGGCGGGCTGCGGCTGCCGTCCGATGCGGACGTTTCCGCCTCGCTCTTGCGCGAGTTCGGCGCCGCGAACAGGCGAGGCCGCCGGCTAAGGGCCGCGTTCGCAAGCGCGAAACGTGTGGCGGACTCGATCGGGATCCGGCCACCCGAAAGGCTCAAGGCGCAGCTGCGGAGACTCTTCTGATGGCGCGCCCCGTACCGTTCCTCATGTATCACGAGCTTCTCGCCGGCGGACGGTCCCCTGCGCGGGCGGGCGAGGGGTATGCGCGGTATGTGATTGACGATGCCGTCTTCCGCGAGCATCTCGACCTTGTCCGGAACGCGGGCGCCGTGGGTGTGGCGGTCGGAGTCGCACTGGGAGCAGGCGACGCGATGACGCCGGGTACCGGCGAGACCGGCGACGCTCACGTCGTACTGACGTTCGACGACGGCTGCGCCTCCGACCTGATCGTGGCCGCGCCGGTGCTGCGCGAAGCCGGCTTCGGTGCGACATTCTTCGTGACGGTCGGCCACCTCGGCACGCCCGGCTTCATGACACACGGTCAGCTCCGCGAGCTGGCGGACGCGGGATTCGAGATCGGTTCGCACGGAATGACACATGCCTACATGTCGGACCTCGATGTCGCGGACATCCGATCCGAGCTGACAGACTCGAAGGCCGCCCTCGAGGACATCGCGGGCTGTGCCGTCCAGCATTTCTCCTGTCCGGGCGGCCGCTGGAGCCGCGAGGTCGCGGACAGCGCGCGCGAGGCCGGGTATCGCTCCGTATGCGACAGCCGTCCCGTCGGCAACGCGGCGAGCGCGGACCGGTTCCGGCTGGGCCGGTTCGCCATCACGAAAGCGACCACGCCCGCGGACATCGCCCGTGTTGCGCTCGACGGCACGCTCGGCTCTCTGCGGTTCCGGTCGCTCGCGCTCGGCGCCGCCCGCGCCGTGCTCGGCAACCGCATGTACGACCGCGCTCGAAGCATCCTGCTCGAGCGTGACCGCGAGGCCTCGTCAGGCCCACGATGAAGATACTGCTGCTGAGCTACCACTACCCGCCGGCGAGCGCCGTCGGCGGGCTGCGCGCACGCCGCATCGCCGAATCGTTCCGCCAACGTGGCGCTGACGTCTTCGTCGTCGCCGGACCGCTCGAAGACGGCGCGATCGAGCCCGACGACCGTGTCCGGCGAGTGACGCCATCGCTCGACCTGCGCGCGCACTACCTGCGACTGCGCGGCCGCCACAATGGTGACCGGAACGCGGCCGGTTCGGCCGACGCCACGAAGCTCGAACCGCAGTGGACGCCACCCGAACGGACGCCGTTTCTGAAGCGTCAGATCTCGTCCGCATTGTGGCTGCCCGATGACCGCCAGGGCTGGATCCTGCCGGTGGCGGCGAGGGCTACCGAAATCGTCCGGCGCGAGGGAATCGACCTCGTCTACTCGACCGCTCCACCCTTCTCCGCGCTGCTCGCGGCATTGCTGGTCAAACGGCGAACGGGCGTCCGGTGGGCAATCGAGCTGCGCGATCCGTGGACCGACAACCCATCGAAACCGGCGTTTGTACGGAGCGCGTGGAGCGACGCGATCGAGCGCTGGCTCGAACGTCGCTGCCTCGACCGGGCGGACCACGTCGTCGCCGTGACCGATTCGGTATCCGTCAAGCTCCGCGAACGGGTCGCCGGAAACGACGACCGCGTCATCACGGTGCGCAACGGCATCGAGAGGTTCGTGCCCGCCCGCGAAGCGGCACGCCCGATCCGACGGATCGTATACGTAGGCAACCTCTATCAGGACCGCGACCCGCGTCCGTTCCTGCGAGCGGTCGCTCGCCTCAAGGCTGCCGGCCGCCTGGACGCCGGCCTGCGCATCGACTTCATTGGCGATTGCCGCTGGCTGCTCGGGATCTCGATCGAGAGATTCGTTGCGGAACACGGCCTCGAATCGAACGTGACCTTCACCGATCCGATACCTCATGATGCCTGCCTCGAGCGGATGCGCGATGCGGACATGCTGCTGCTGCTCGCGCAGCGGCAGCCGCTCCAGGTGCCGAACAAGCTCTACGAATACCTCGGCATGCGCCGGCCGATTCTGGCCTTTGCCGATGCTGGTGGCGAAACTACGCGCATGCTGAACCGCGTCGGCGGCCATTGCACGATCGATCCCGACGCTGACGGTCGCGTCGTCGAGGTTGCGGTCGGCCGGGCCCTGGCCGGCCACACCACGGCCGTCACGAAGGAGGCGGACACGGTGCTGCACGAGTGGTCCTGGGACCGGCAGTTCGACGCGCTGCATGCGCGGGTCGGGGGCGCGTCATGAGCTGGGCCGACATGGTGTCGGATGCGCGCAAGGGACGAGGTTTGCTCCGTCACGCCCGCACTGTCCTCAAGGGGATCCTGTCGATCCGGATGCCGGTTTTCCGGCCGCTCGCCGGCGCGTTGTATGCCGAGCGCGAGCTCCGGCACACGCTCTGGCCGCTGTTCCTGAAGATCATGTATCGCGAGCCGCTGATGCGGTACCGGTGCGATCACATTGGAAGGAGCCTGTACCTCGAGGGAGCGATTCCGCAGATCTCCGGCAACGGCTCGATCCGCGTCGGCGACAATGTTCGCATCGGCGGGCGCAATTCGTGGATGGTCGGCTTCAAGGTGTCCGACGGCGCGGAACTGGTGATCGGAAACCGCGTCAACATCGGGTACCAGAACCAGATCAGCGTCGCGAAGCGAGTCAGCATTGGTGACGACACGATGTTCGCACCCAACGTCCAGATCTATGACAACCCGAACCATCCGCTCTCGCCGGCGGCCAGGCTGCGCCACGAGCAGTTCGCCATCGAGGATGCCGAGCCGGTCAGCATTGGCCGAAATGTCTGGATCGGATCGGGCGCCCTGATCATGCGTGGCGTGACCATCGGCGATGGCGCCGTGATCGGCGCGATGTCGGTCGTGACGCGCGATGTCGAACCGGCAACGCTCGTTGCCGGCAACCCCGCGCGCGTGCTCCGTGACATCGCTGATCCGACGACGGCCGGACACCTGCTCGATACGCCCGTTGTGGACCGCGATGCCGGCTGACCGCGCGGCCGCGCAGCCGCACGTCGTCAGCGCGCCAACGTTGAACGGCCTGTCGGTGGCGGCCGCGATCGCCAATGAAAGCGTGTCGGGTCCCGGCAGGCAGCTCGGTGCGCTCGCGGCGGCCATGCGCGCGCTCGGCTCGGACTTCCGCGTCATCATCCTGCACCGTTCGGGCAATCCGGAGCCTGCGTACGCGGAGTATCTGGACGGCCTCGGCGTGCCTTGCGTGATGGTCGAGGACCGCGGCCCCCTCGACGTGCCCGGCGTCGCTCGCAGGATCGCCCGCCTGCTCCGCGATTGGAAGACGGACGTCATTCAGACCCATGGATACAAGGCGACGGCAGCGGGCTGGTTCCTGCGCCGGTCCCGGGAGCACCGACCCTGGATCGGGTTCTTTCACGGCGAAACACACGAGAATCTCAAGGCCCGCTTCTACCATCGGCTCGACCACGCGATGCTGGGTTCGGCCGACCGCGTCGTGGTCATGTCCCTGCTGCAACATGCGCGCTTCGCTCGAATGGGTGAGCGCGCCCGCGTCATCCACAATGCCGTGCTGCCGGATCCGGGCTCTGTCGGCGGGGACGACACCGCGGCGATCGCGGCCGCGGCTGCGGGCCTGGACCACCCGATTCTCGGAGTCATCGGCCGGCTCAGCCCCGAGAAGGGAGTGGACGTCTTTCTCGACGCCTGCAAACACCTCGCCGCCGCGGGCCGGCCGTTCTCCGCGCTCATCGCCGGCGACGGACCCGACCGCGCCGCACTCGAGGACCGATGCCGTCAGCTCGGGCTCGATCAGCGGGTTCGCTTCCTCGGCACCGTGCGCAGGGTATCCGGACTCTATCGCGTCCTCGACCTGCTCGTGATCCCGTCACGGAGCGAAGGTCTGCCCAACGTACTGCTCGAAGCCCTCGGCGCCGGCCTGCCGATTGTCGCTACCCGTGTCGGCGCCGTTCCCGAAGTCCTCACCGATCAAGCCGCGGGTGTCGTGGTGCCGGCCGGCAGCCCCGCCGCGCTCGCCGACGCGGTCGCTCCCGCCCTTGCGCAGGCCCGGTCCCCCGAAGCTCACGCCGCGCGCGCCGCGACCGTCGCCCGTTTCTCGGTCGACCAGCGCGTCCGGACACACATCGCGCTGTACGCCGAAGTACTCGGCCGGGGGAGCGTGGGCGTGTGAGTCACGAAACGCAGCGAGAGCCACCGCAGGAACCGCCACGCGTCGACGATTCGCTCGACAGGGACCGCACCCGCGACCGCAAGCTGGTTGCCGGCCTCGCCTGGACCGGCGCGGCCCGATGGGGCGCCCAGGCCATCACATGGGTCGCGACAATTCTCCTCGCCAGGCTCCTGACCCCGGAGGATTTCGGCATCTGGGTAAGCGCCGGCGTCTATTTCGGGATCATCACGCTCCTCAGCGAATTCGGCATTGGCGCGTCGGTGGTGATGCTCCGCGACCTCACAACCCGCCAGATCTCGCAGATCAACGGCCTCGCCGTCGTTACGGGCATCGCCGCCACGATATTGTCCTGGCTGGCCGCGCCAGCCGTCGCCGCGTTCTACGACGAGCCAGCCGTTGCGCCTGTCATCGTCGCGATGAGCGCCATGTTCCTCATCTCGGCTTTTCGCATTGTGCCCATGTCGCTGCTTCAGCGCGATCTGCGGTTCCGAGTGCTGGCCGGCGCCGATGCCGTCAAGGCCATCCTGCAATCGCTCATGTTCGTCGGACTCGCATGGGCGGGCTTCAGATACTGGACCTTCCCGATCGGCGCCATCATCGCGGAGACCGCGTGGACCAGCATGATCCTCCTGGTTCGTCGACACCCGCTCGCCGTACCGCGGTTCCGCGAGATCCGCAACGCTATCTCGTTCAGTACCGACATCGTGATCTCACGCCTGAGCTGGTACGGCTACGCCAACTCCGACTTCGCCATTGCCGGCCGCCTCCTGGGACAGGATGCCCTCGGCGCCTACGGCATGGCCTGGAACATGGGCAGTCTGCCGGTCGAAAAGGTCAACTCGATCATCATGAGTGTGACTCCCGCTTTTTTCTCGGCCGTGCAGGATCGCAAGGATGAGCTGCGCCGCTACGTCACCACGCTCACGGCCGGCATCTCGCTCGTTGCGTTCCCGGCCGGCATTGGTCTGGCACTCGTGACCGATGACTTCGTCCGCGGGTTGCTCGGTCCCGAGTGGGAGGCCGCGATCCTGCCCATGCGGCTTCTCGCACTCTATGCCGCTGTCCGCGCGATCGGCCCGATCCTCACCCCCGTGCTGAACGCGATCGGCGAGACACGCTTCGCCATGTGGAACAACGTGCTGGCACTCGCGGTCCTGCCGGTGACCTTCATCATCGGCAGCCGCTGGGGAATCGGTGGCATCGCCGCCGGCTGGATCGTCGTCCATCCGCTCATCCTGTTCCTCGTCTACCAGCGAGTCGCGGCCCGGATCGAGCTCCCCGCCACTGACTACCTGCGCGCGCTCTGGCCAGCAGCGAGCGGCGTTGCCGTCATGGCCGCGGTCGTCATCGCGGTCGGCGCCCTGGTTCCCGCATGGGCGCCGACGCCTCGCCTGATCGTTGAGGTCGTCGCGGGCGCGATTTCCTACGTCGGCATCATCGCGATCTTCCACCGCGAACGCATGCGGTCGGCCATCCGGCTTGTCAGAGCGACGCGCGACCCCGGTACACCATCGCCGGTCAGCTCCTGACGCCGGACGAATCGGGGACGTACAGCCGCCCGAAGTGCTCGCTTCGCGGCGGCGAGGCGCGGGTGTTGCACGCTCGCAACGCTGGACGGAGCCGGATCGCGCTCGTTTGCGAAAACAGCGGGGATCCCGCCGGGCGCAGCGGCCGATGGACCCGCCCGGCTTCGGGCCCCGCCCTTGCATGCGTTCACCCGGCGTGGATGCGCCGACCGGCGGCCGCATTGCCGGGCTCCTGCGGCCGGCCAACACTGGTAGTGATCTGGACATGGAGGAGTTCTGGCGGTTGTCGACGTGATCGCCATCGTATGCGCGGCTGGCCTCATGGCGGTCTGGATCCTGTACCCGGCCGTGATCGGGGTCGTGGCCGGAGTACGTCCGCGGTCCTCGGCGGCTGCGCCCGCCGAATGGCCCGACGTGTCGATCGTGGTCGCCACGCGCGAGCCCGAATCGGCGATCCGGGACCGTGTCCGAAACCTCCTCGAAACCGCCTACCCGTTGGCCCACATCGAAATCATCATCGGACACGATCGTTCCTCGCCTGCTCCGTCGATCGAAGTACCGGCCGGCGTTCGCCTGCGCACCGTTCCCGGCGACGAGCCTGGCGGCAAGGCCACTTCGCTGAACGCCGCGCTGCGCGCGGCCGGTACGGATGTCGTCGTCTTCGCCGACACGTACCAGCGCTATGGCCCGGATACGATTCCCCACCTCGTCGAAGCGCTTCTGCAACCCGGCGTCGGCGCGGTGACGGGCGCGTACCGGCTGGCACCCGGAACCGGCAAGCTGGTTTCGCTGTACTGGTCGTTCGAGCGGTGGCTCCGCCGTACGGAGGCGAGGGTCCATTCTTCGGTCGGTGCGACAGGCGCCGTATACGCGATCCGGCGCGCGCTGTGGAATCCGCTTCCGGCCGGTCTCATCCTCGACGATGTATTCACGCCGATGAACATCGTCCTGGCGGGTCAGCGCGTCGCCGTGGCCGACGGCGCACTTGCACTCGAAACGCGGACTCCGACGCCACGCCAGGAGTATGGCCGCAAGGTGCGAACGCTGACGGGAGTCATTCAGTTGTGCGCATGGTTGCCGGCGGTGGTCGTGCCGATCAGGAATCCGATCTGGGTCCAGTTCATGTTCCACAAGGTGCTCCGTCTGTTGACACCCTGGTTCATGCTCGGCATCGCTGTGTGGGCCGCATGGTCCCTCGGCGGGCGCCTCGATTCGCTGGCGCTGGCGGTCTGCGCCGGACTCGCGGTGTTGACCGGGCTGTGGCTCTCGGTTTCCGGCGGTCGCGTGGGCAGTCGCCTGCGCCGCATCATCGTCGAAGCGCTGCTGATTCAGGTCGCGGTTCTCGTGGCTGGCTTCAATGGCCTCCGCGGCCACTGGAGAGTCTGGGATGCGTAGTACGACAGTGACCGTTCCGTCCTCGAGATCGGATTCCGTTTTCCGCAGCCAGGACCAGCACATCCCTGGCTACTGGCCGGGTGCGATGACGGTCATTTTTCTCATGATTGCGGTCGTAGGCGTCCGGATCCACGAGTTCTTTCCCGTCGTCAGCGTGTTCAAGCCCGTGCTCACGCTGTCGATCGGCGGATTCGCCGTCCTGGCTTCGCGCTCACCGAATATCATCAGCAGGCTGGCGGATCGGCCGCTGTCGAAGCTCGTCTACCTCTATTTCGGGATGGTCATCCTTACTGTCCCGTTCGCCAGCTGGAAGGGCGGTGCGCTCGAGGTCGTGCAGGGTCTCCTGCCCGCGATCCTGCTCTTTGCCGCGTTCTCGTTCATACCGCCGACGCGGTGGGCGCTCGACCGCCTGCAGTTCGGTTTCGTGGCGCTCGTGCTGTTCTTTGCCTGGTACCTTCAGTTCTTCGGTATGTCGTTCGGCGGCCGTCTCGAGTCGCTGTCGGGTTCGTTCGATACGAACGACGTCGCATCGGTCATGGCGCTGGCGCTGCCGCTCGCGATCGGCGTCATGTCCCGCTCGAAGGTCGGCAAGGAGCGACTCGGGGGGATCCTGGCCGTGGTAGCTCTCGTTCTAGGCATTATTGCAACGGGGTCGCGGGGCGGATTCCTCGCCCTCATGGTCGGCGCCATTGTCTACGTCGCCGGACTCACGGGCGTTCGGCGCGTCCGCGTATTCGCCGCCATGATTGTGTTCGGTGCCGTGTTCTGGGTCACCGCTCCACCCAGTTTCAGGGCGCGCGTCGATTCTCTGACCAGCCTGGAAAACGACTACAACACCACCGCCGAATCCGGCCGGAAGGCGGTCTGGAAGAGGGCGCGAGGGTACATCCGCGAGAACCCTCTCATCGGTGTCGGCGCCGGCAACTTCATCGTAGCCGAGGGTAATTTCAACGACGCCGTCGGCAGGACGGGCAAGTGGAGCGCCACCCACAACGCATACCTGCAGGCGCTCGCGGAACTCGGAATTCCGGGCGGCGGCGTCTACATCGCGATGCTCCTGATGGGCGCATGGATCGGCTTGCGAATGGCCCGCCCGGCCGGCTCGCCCCGCGGCCCGCCGGATCCGTTGTACAGGCCCGAGTATCTCGCGGGTCTCTGCGCGTTCGCCATGGGCGCAACGTTCCTGTCGCACGCCTACTTCACGCCGCAATTCGGCCTGCTCGGCCTCATCGCCCTGGCCGACCGCGTCGCTCAGGCGGAGCGCGCGGGCATCGGTGTGATGGACCCGACCATCGCGACCGCTCCAGCAGCGCCCGCCCGGCTCCGCGGTGAGCGCGGCGGACTTGCGTGGGCGAATCCCGGTGGCTGGTCGGGACGCGGCGCTGCCCGCTCGTTGGTCGAACCGGTGCCGGCTCTGCATCCGCATCATCGCAGGGGCGGCGGTTGACGGACCGGACCGTCGAATCGGACATGCCCGCGTTGCGAATCGAACTCGTCGTGGCCAGTCTGCCGACGGCCGGCATGGAAATGGTCGTGGCACACCTGGCCAGGGGATTTCTCGCGCGCGGTCATGACGTCGGCATTACCTGCATCGAAGAGCGCGGCCCGCTCGGCGAACAGCTTGCCCGCGAGGGCATCCGGGTCAGCGTCGTGCCGGTGCCCGGGCTGCGCACCATTCTGTTTCCCAACGCACTGGCCGACTGGTTTCGCGAACTGCGACCCGATGTCGTTCACGTTCACAGCGGCGCGTGGCTGAAGGCGGCACGAGCAGCCCGGAAGGCGGGCGTTCCGCACATCGTCTATACAGCACACGGGTTGTTCGAGACCGAGCAGTGGCATCGGCCGCTTCTCGAGCGGTGGTCCGCTCGCTGCACCGACGCCATGGTCGTCGTGTCCGAGCCGTTGCGTGCCACCCTCTCCGCCGTCGGTGTCGACCCCGACCGCATCATTGTCCTGCCCAACGGAATGGACACGGATCAGTTCCGGCCCGGACCGCTGAGTGGAGCGGTTCGTGGCCGGTTCGGCCTTGCCGCCGATGCCTTTGTCATCGGGCATGTCGCGCGCTTCACGCCGGTCAAGAACCACGCGCTGCTGATCGACGCGTTCGCCCGCGTCGTGAAGGAACGGCCGTCCGCGTTTCTTACTCTGATCGGGGATGGCCCGCTCCGTTCGGCCGCGGAGGATCGTGCCCTGACACTGGGCATCGCGGACCGCATCGGGTTCTTCGGCATGGCCAGCGAACTGCCGGCGATCTACCGCGATTTCGATCTGTTCGTTCTTTCGTCGCGCTCCGAGCAGACGTCCATCAGTCTGCTCGAAGCGATGGCGACCGGCATTCCCGTAGTCGCGACGGCCGTGGGCGGGACGCCGGACCTCGTCGATCGGGGTGCTGCGGGCCGCCTTGTACCATCGGAGGACGCAGGCGCGCTGGCCAACGCCATCGTCGCATTGTTCGACGACGAGACCGCCCGGCGCACACTGTCGGATGCAGGCCGCCGACGTGTGGTCGACCACTATGGCATGGAAGCGATGCTCGACGGCTACGAAGCCGTGTATCGCGCCGCGTCTCGCCACCAGCTCGCGGTGGCCTGACCATGTGCGGAATCGCTGGCGCGCTCGCGATCGAGCCCGGCCGGACCGTCGACGCGGATCGCGTCCGTGACATGACGCATCGCCTTGCCCACCGCGGACCGGATGGCGACGGACACTGGTCCGACGACGCGAACCGCGTCTGCCTGGGACACCGCCGCCTTTCGGTCATCGACCTGTCCACGGGTGATCAGCCGATGCGCGATGCGGAAACCGGCGTCGTCCTCACCTTCAATGGCGAGATCTACAACTATCGCGAGCTGCGCCGCGACCTCGAACGCGAGGGTGTCCGGTTCCGCACGACATCGGACACCGAGGTCCTCATGCGCGCATACATTCTCCGGGGGCCGGATTTCGTCGAGGACCTGCGAGGCATGTTCGCGTTCGGGCTGTGGGATCCGCGTGCCGAAACACTTCTGCTGGCGCGCGATCGGATCGGCAAGAAGCCGCTTTATCATGCCCTCGTCGACGGCGTGCTGTACTTCGCATCGACGTTCGGGGCCCTGCTGCACGGTGCAGGCATCCGCGACGAAGCCGATCTCCAGCAGGTTGCCGGATTCCTCACGCTCGGCTACGTGCCCGCGCCATCGACGATTCACCCGTCGATCGGCAAACTGCAGGCCGGCACCATCGCGCGCGTCGACGCCAGCGGCATGTACGTGCGCACGTACTGGGATCCGGCCGAGCCGGTCGAGCCCTTCGATGGTGCCTGGGACGACGCCGTCGACACCCTGGATGACCTGATCCGGACCGCTGTCGACATCCGGCTCCGCAGCGATGTTCCGCTCGGCGTGTTCCTGAGCGGCGGCATCGATTCGAGCCTCGTTGCCGCCATCGCTTCGAGTGTCGCAAGAACACAGATCCTCACGTTCTCGATGGGTTTCGGTCAGGACGGATTCGATGAAGTTCACCACGCCGCGGCCGTCGCGCAGCGCATCGGATCCGAGCACCGTTCCTTCGAGGCCCGCTTCGACGCGATCGGGCTCATCCCGCGCATCGTCGAGCACTACGGCGAGCCGTTTGGCGATCCATCCGCCGCGCCGACCTGGGTGCTTGCCGAGAATACTCGACAGCACGTCACGGTTGCCGTTGGCGGCGATGGTGGAGACGAGGGGTTCGGCGGCTACGACTGGTATCGCACGGCCGCCCGCATCCGACGCATCCGCTCGAACATCCCCGGCGGTGTCGCGCGGATCGGCTCCGCTGTTCTCGCATCGACCGGCGCCACCTTCGGACCGGTCGGACGGCTGGCTCGTGCCTCTGCGCTGATTGCGGCCGAGGAGCCCGGCCGCTTCGCGGCGCTTCGTTCGTTCGTCGATCCGGCGCTTGCACGCAGGCTCTATGCGGCTCCTCTCCTCGAAGCATTCGAGGCGGACCTCGCCGCGTTGCACCGCACCGTGTCGACCATCTATCGTGACGCCGGTGGCAGCGATCTGCGCCGCATGCGCGTCGTCGATATGAAAACGTACCTCGCGGACTGTCTGATGCCCAAGGTCGATGTCGCCACAATGGCGCACGGACTCGAAGCACGCGCGCCGCTCCTCGATCACGAGATCCTGCGCTTCGCGCTCGCTCTGCCGGACGAATGGGTGAGCGATGCGACGACCGGCAAACGCATCCTCCGCGCCGTTCTAGACCGGTACCTGCCGGCAAGCCTGTTCGACCGCCCCAAGCAGGGCTTCGACATGCCGCTGAGCGATTGGTTCACCAGAGAGCTGAAGCCTCTGATCAGTCGACTGCCCGAAAGCGAGAGCCTGATCGGGTCCGGCTGGTTCAGATCGGATGGACTGCGCCAGCTCGTCGATGAACACCTCGCCGGACGGCGCGATCACGGCGACCGCCTCTACAACTTCCTCATCCTCGATGAATGGCTGAAGGTGCATCGCTGAGCCCGGCTGGAATCGCGTCAGGATGAAACGGTCTCTGCAGAATCTGTTGGCGGAATTGCTTTGCGCGCTGGGACTCCCAGCGTTGTGGCGATGGCTGAACCGGCGAAAACTGGTCGTCGTCGTGTACCACGGCGTCGTCGCGGAGCCACCGGCCGAAGACACACCCGACTGGCATCTTGTGCCAATTCGACACTTCACGCGGCAGATTGATTGGCTCCGCCGGCATTACGATATCGTCGACCTGGACTCGGGCCTTGCCCGACTCGAACGCAACGCCCTCGACCGGCCAACCGCCTGTATTACCTTCGATGACGGATACCGGAATAACCGGACGGTAGCCTTGCCCATCCTGGCGCAACACAATGCGCCGGCGACGATATTTCTCGTCACAGGAATGATCGGAACTGACCGTCTCTTGTGGACCGTCGCGTTGGAAACGGCATTTCGCAGGTCGACTCTGAATCGCATCGACCTCGGTGTGATAGGCCTCGGGTTGAGATCGCTCGAGAAGCACGCCGATAGGCAGGCCACCGCCAGTGCCGTTGTTCGCGCGTTGAAGACGCTCACTCCGCGATCGAGGAACCCGATCCTCGCCTGGCTGCATACTAGCCTCGGCGGCGGGACCGACAACCCACCTGACGAGTTCCGGATGATGGATTGGGACGACGTCCGCACGATGGAAGCGACCGGGCTCATTGCCTTCGGCGCCCATACGGCCAACCACGAGATCGTGGCTCGCCTGGATGATGTAGAGCTGGACGTCGAGATCGGTCAGTCGGTCGCAGACATCCGTGCAAACGTGCGGCGACCCAGCCGAACCTTCGCCTATCCGAACGGTGGCCCGAATGACTTCGATCCACGCTCTGCTGGCGTGCTCGAGCGGCTAGGCGCGCGTTGGGCACTCACGACCATAGCCGGGCTTAACAGCCCCGGGACGGACCCCTTCAGGATTCGTCGGATCACCGTCGAGAACCACACCACGTTCGCGCGCTTCCGCCTTGCTTCGTCCGGTTTCATCGAATTCATGCGTCGTCCGTCTCGACTCACAGAGACTTCGATACCAGTCGGCGCGCTCGACGGCCAGGCCGATCGCGCTGTGAGCCGAAAAGCGATTGGCCCCGGATCCGAGTCGCCACAACCGTCCGATCGCCGCTCCCATGGCTGAGTCGACAGAACCATTCCGGGTCGTGGTACTCACGTGCAGCGATCTCGGCTTCGAGACGGCTGACGCGCTTCAGGAGAACATCGATATCGACGTTGCTTCTGTCGTGTTCGCTCCCCACCGGCGCCTACCTATCCGCAAGCGCGTGCGCAGGCTGCTGCGCAGGCGTGGTCCTCGAGGCGCAGCCGCTTTCGTGCTCCGTCGTTTCGTCGACAGATTGGCGCCAGAACCAATCCCCGCAAGTCCGGCCGTCACGCCCGCGGGCGTCCCGATCTTGCGCTTCGACGATCTTCATTCCGACGAATGCCTCGCCGCAATCGAGCGTATCCGGCCCGATCTCGGCGTTGTCGATGGAACCTACATCCTGCACGAGTCCCTCTTCGATCTGCCGCGCCTGGGATCCATCAACCTGCATTGTGGCAAGGTGCCGGAGTTCAGGGGCTCACCACCCGCATTCTGGGAGCTCCTTTCCGGCGTCGACAGGGTTGGCGTCACTGTCCACCGCGTCGCGTCGAAGCTGGATGCCGGCCCGATTCTCGCCGCCGAGTCGTTTCCGCTCGATCTGACTCCCTCAGGCGACCCGGTCGAGTTCGTCGATCGCTATTGGCGGACCGTCCTCCGCCCCAATGGCATCCGTATGATCGCGACGGTGATCCGCGGCCTGGCCGACGGAAGCGCCGAGCCGCGAGAGCAGGAACCCTGGGAAGGACCACCCAACCGGATGCCTGAACACCGCCATGTGAAGGAACTGCGGCGCATCATCCGGCGACGAAGAGCTACTTAGCGAGCCTTCAGCCGCTGTACCAGCTGGTCGATGCTCGTGACCGTCTGGAAGTTGTCTGGCACGACCTCATCATCGGGCACCCGTACGCCCGTGCGGTCCTCGATGAAAGTGATGAGCTGCATCAGACCCATCGAGTCGATGAGGCCGCCATCGATCAGGGGTTCGTTTTCATCGATCACCGGTGAGCCACCGGCCAGTTCTTCACGGACGAATCTCAGCAGTTCCTGAGTGAGTGTCATGGACGATCCGCCTCCTGTGCGGGTGCTTCGATGATTTTCTGCAGGCTGACGCGGTCGACCTTGCCAGTCGAGGTCCTGGGCAACTCATCGCGGACAAGCACGGTCTCGGGCACCATGTATCGCGGGAGCCGGGTGCCGCAGAACGCCCGGAGCTCCTGTTCCGTGACCTCGAGGCCGGCGACGGCGGAAACGACCGCATGCAGGCGAGCCCCGACCTCGTCATCCGCGCGGGCGAGCACGACGGCCTCACGCACACATTCGTGCTGGTAAAGGGCCTGCTCGATCTCGCCCAGTTCGATACGATAGCCCCGCGACTTGACCATGTGGTCCCGTCGGCCAACGAAATAGTAGGCGCCATCGTCGGTCATTCGCACCAGATCGCCGGTCCGGTACACGGGTTCGACGTACGCGGGCTGGAGCGGATTGGGTACGAGCGACTGGCGTGTCCGCTCGGTCAGGCCCCAGTAACCGTGCAGGAGGGCCGGCCCGCGCACGTACAGTTCGCCGGTGCCACCGGGTCGAACCTCGAAACCGTTGTCGTCGATCGCGAAGACGTCAGTGTTCGCACAGCCGTGCCCTATCGGTATCTCTGTCGCATCCGGGTCGAGGTCGTGCGCAACGTGAAACCAGGTGCACACGTTCGTCTCCGTGGGACCGTACAGGTTGTGGAATTCTGCCTTTCCGAACTGCTGCATCACCTGGCGCAGGTACTTCATCGGGAAGACTTCACCCGCGAACAGGATCGTCCGGAGGGCGGAGTACTCGAACGCCTCGAGCCTGCCATGCAGCAGCAGCCGCACGAGAGCGGACGGGACGGAGTACCAGGTCGTTATCCGGCGCTCATCGATCCACTTCGCGAGCCTGACGGGAAACAGGCCGACTTCATCCGTCACAATGTCGACGCAGGCACCCGTGCAGAGTGCGACGTAGATATCGAACACGGAAAGATCGAAATGGTGCGGTGCGTGGTTCGACAGGCGGTCGTCAGCCGTCACCTGAAACGTCGCAGCGCTCCAGTCAACGAACGTGAGCGCGTGACGGTGGCTGAGGATCACGCCTTTCGGATTGCCGGTCGAGCCCGACGTATAGAGCAGATAGGCGGGATCGCTCTCGATGCAGCGTGCGTTCACAGTGGAGGAATCATCACCGGGAAGATCGGCCCAGTCGATCCGGCGGGGTCCGTGGGCAGCCGGTTCATCGCCGGTTCCATCCGCCCGGATGATGAGGTCGATCGCAGTGAGCGCGGGCATCTCGTCGCGAAAATCCCGCAGCTTCCGCGAGGTCGTGACCAGCCCGCGAACAGCACAATCGCGCAGAATGTACGCACTCCGGGCCGCGGGCGCGGCGGGATCGACCGGCACATAGGCTGCGCCCGCCTTCAATACACCCAGCATGGCGACGACGGCTCGCTCGGATTTGGGCAGGCACAGGCCGACGCGGTCACCGCGTCCGATTCCGGCATCCGTGAACGCAGCGGCGACCCGGTCGCTCATCGAATCGAGTTCGCCGTACGTCAGGACGATGTCGCGGCATGCGACCGCAGGTCGATCCGGGTATTTCAGCGCCGAATCGCGCAGATAATGCGTAAGCAGGTAGGCCATGGGAAGCGATCCGTCGTCAGCCGGGAGACAGCCCGAGGCCGCGAGCCATGATCAGGCGCTGAATCTCGGAGGTTCCCGAGTACAGCCGGCTGCCGATCGAATCACGAAGGTCGCGTTCCACATCGTACTCCTTCATGTAGCCGTAGCCACCATGGATCTGGATTGCATCGAGAGATGACTGCACCGCGGCTTCGCTGATATACAGCTTTGCCATGGCCGCCTCGAGAGCATTGAGTTCGCCACGCGATTGCAGCCATGCGGCGCGGCGTAGTACGAGACGTGCAGTCTCGAGGCGCATTTTCATGTCGACAATGCGGGACGCGACCAGCTGGAAATCGCCGACGGGGCGGCCGAACTGCTCCCGAGTCTTGGCGTACGAGAGGCATGTCTCGAACTGCCGTTCGAGTCGGCCGACCGTACTCGCCAGAATGCAGCTTCTCTCCCAACCCATCGAGTGACTGAAGATGGTTGCACCCTGGCCGACCTTGCCGAGAAGGTTGGCCTCCGGTACTTCGCAGTCCTCGAGCACGACCTCCGCCATGGGCGAGGTCGTGAGGCCGAGCTTGGCAATGGGTGGACTCACGGTCAACCCGGGTGTGTCCCGCTCGATCAGAAAGCCGGTCACGCCCCACATCTTCCGTTCCGGATTCGTGGTCGCGAAGACCATGAAGAGGTCGGCGTGCGGTGCGTTGGTGACGAACATCTTCGTCCCGTTCAGGACGAACGCGCTGCCCCGCCGTTCAGCGCGCGTGCGCAGCGCGAAGGCGTCCGATCCCGAGTCGGGTTCACTCATGCCGTGTGCAGCAACCCACCGTCCGTCACACAGTGGTGGCATGAACCGGTGCTTCTGCTCGTCCGTGCCGAACGTGAGCAGCGGCATTGCCACGCTCCACATGTGAGCGTGAATGGAGAAGAGGAGACCCTGATCGCGACAGGCGTATCCGAGGGCCTCCATCGCCACCATCGTGGTCAGGACATCCGCGTCGCCACCGCCGTATTCAGATGGGAAGGGCAGGCCCTGGATGCCGAACTCCGCGCACTCGCGCCACAGATCCCGGGAGAATTCGCCGGCCTGATCGCGCAATCCGACATCGCCGCCGAGCACGCGCCGCGCGAACGTCAGCACGGCGTCCCGGTATTCCTCCTGTTCCGGAGTCAGTGAAAAGTCCATCCCGCCCTTCAGATTCGACTGTTCCGCGGTCATCCCTGCTGCATGGCCGCCTTGCTTCCGGCACCGCGCATGCGCCAGATCACCCTTGCCGGGTTGCCGAAGACCACACAATCCGGGGGAACGTTCGTTGCGACGACCGCACCTGCACCGACAATGCTGTTCTCACCGATCTGAACGCCCTTGAGAACCATGCTGCCCGCCCCGAGCCAGGTGTTCGGGCCGATCGTGATCGGCCTGGACCTGCCCGGCGTGTTGTAGCGTAACTGCCCGTCGGTTTCGATCGCGTGAAAGTCCGTGTCCATGATACGCGCATCCGACAGACCCGCGCCATCGCCTACGTCGATGCGCTGCTGGCAGCTCAACCGCGTGCCGGTCAGCAGGACGCGGTCACCGAATCGGATGACCGCATCGGGCGAATGCGTGTACGGTGTCGTAATTGCCATCCGGGACGACACGACACCGCAGTCGTCACCGAAGATCACGGTGCCCGGCCCTCGAATGTCGAGCTTGCCCGTCACACGGAAACGGCGTCCCATGATCACGCGCTGTCCGCGCAGCGCGAACTTGACCCGGTAGAAGAGGCCGCGAGCCAGCAGGATGGCCACACGGAACGTGGGTCCCGGCTGGCGCAGCACGCGGCGAACGACCTCACGCAAGGTCATCGGTCTCGACACCTCGGTATCACGATGCGTACGGGATCACGGGTGCTGCTCGGGCGCGGCCAGCGCCGAAGCGTGGTGCCACGCGCGATCGGAAGTTGTACGTCGCCCGGCGGAGTGCAATCCGCGTGCCGTTGTCCGCCCCACGGCTGGAAGCCCGATCAGGTACGTTCGCGGCCGCCGCGAAGCGCGCCAAGTCCAATATTGGCACTGAATTGGAACGTCGAGCGCGAGTCCTGTCAATATGTGACGAGGCACGCGGTGCGCGTCGCGATGGGCCACGAACCGACGCGTCGGTCGAGCAACGGCGCCTCCCCAACGACAGTTCGTACCCGCGGGCCGCGTCGTCGGTGGCCTGCCGTGACGCAGCACGGCGGCGTAGGCTCGCCACGGGCCGGGTCGGAGCGCCACCGTGTAGCGCGAGAACGTCACCGAATCGACGTTGTGAGTATCGATGACGCGGAGCACGCCTTCCGGCACGAGATCCAGATAGTGCGCGAGGAACGTCGACTCGGCGATGAACACATCGGGCGGGTCCACCGCCATCACCTCGGCGAGCGTTCGCCGCAGTTCGCGTCACTCCTGGTTCCAGACGTGGACGGGTACCGGGTCACGAGCCCGCGGACGCGGGAGCCCGCCGTATACGACCGTGGCGGTTCGACCGTCAGCAGGCGAACGTGAGGACCGAGCGCCGCGGCGGCGGATGCCGTCGTTTCCACGTCCGCCGAGGCCTGGAACACGACCAGCGTCACCGGTGCGCGAGAAGAAAATCCCCCGCAGGACATGGAATGTCCTGACCTTCCAGCCATCGTCAAGCGGCCACGGCAACCGGTTGGCAAGAACCGCGTGCTGTCGCCGCGTGGAACAGGGTCCGCCGGCTCCGGACGGGGTGCGCCTGCGGCGTCCTCCGTGGACTCCATGTCCCGCGCAAATGCCATCTGCTCTCCCGCCCGCACCCCGAAATCGGGCCCGGCCACCGTCGTCCACGGTCCGCCGTCCTGCGTTACGATCCTCCTGGATGCACTCGCCATGTTGTGGGCCGTGTGCAAGAGACGCGCCGCCACGGCCGTACCTGTCTTGCTCACGCAGTCCGTTGAATCGTTTGAACTTAGCACCCCGGGATATCGTTGCGGAGCGCTCCCGGCCAGGATGTACGACGGCGAGCCGGTCGGCCGGCCGGGTCCGGCCCGGCGACCGGGCCGGCGGTGTGGAGACGATGCGGCGGTCGCCGGGCAGGGACCACGTCCGGCGCTCGGCGTCTGCCGGACGGTGATCGGCCGACAGGTCCGGCATGAGTCTTCGGACGGGCCGATCCGGCAGCCAGGTCATCGTGCAGCGGGCACACTACATGTCCGTCGCTTTCGTGCTTGGTGGCGAGGTCGGACAGGTCTGGGCTTTGAGGAGGATACGCAAGAGCCAGAAGGAGCGGTTGCACTGAACACTTCGAGCTGGCCGTATCCGGATTACTCCGCCAGGGCCGGCGTTGACGTCGCCAACCATGCGTATGAGATTCGCGGCTGCCACCAGTATTGCCGCGTGCACGAGGCCTGAGCGCCGTCGTCACAACACTGAAGGGCCTTGTTTGTGAGGGCGCACGCAGCTGCGTCATGGCGAGCATACGGTTGCAGGCCGCACGCGGATATGATCGGGACAACCTGCCCCTGCAAGGCCGTGAGGATTCGAGCGAAATGGTGCAAGAGGAGAAATCGGCGCCCGGCGTATCTCTGGCGGGACGGCTGGAACCACTGATCGTCGGATTCGCGGCGTTCCTGCTCTACGCAGTGACCGGAGCTCGCGAAATGCAATGGGGCGATCCGGCCAAGCTCACGCAGTTCGTCCACGACGGTGTGCTTCTGTTCTCTCAGGAGGCGCACATCGGACACATTCTGTTTTCGATGCCCTTCTCGCACATCCCGCTGGGCAGCTTCGTACTGCGCATGCACCTGTCGTCGGCGTTGACGCTGGGTGCCGCGATGGGGGTCGGCCAGGCTGTCCTGATCGGCCTCGGGCTGTCACGGCCGGCCACCCGCATCGCTATCGCGGCCGTTGCGGTCGCCCACACGATCTGGTTCACGGGCACCATATTCGAGTCGTATCCGCTGGTTCTCCTGTCGCTTGCGGCGGCCGCCTGGTTGTTCGTCGTTGCCGGCCGATGCTTCATGGGTGGCGTTCTGCTCGGCTTCGGCGCGACTGTTCATCCGATCACGCTGTTCGGCCTTCCGGGAATCGCCTACGGTCTGTGGAAATCGGAACATGGCCGCCGGGGTGTCGTGCATCTGGTCGGGGGTCTGGTCGTGGGCGCTGTGCTTCCCGTGCTGGGGGTGCTGCTCGTACTCCAGGACGAGGCGACGCTCGGCATAAACTGGATGTCCGCATCAAGGCAATACGGGGGCCTGGCGTATCCGCTGAGGAACATACCGATGCTGCTGGGCTACGCTGTCTACAACTTCGCGAGCCCCGCACTGGTCCTTCTCCTGATCGGCATGCGCCGGCTGACGCCGAATGCACTCCGGACCGCGGTGCTGTTCGCCGCGCCCCATTACCTGGTCGCCATCTTCTGGTTGCCGCAGCGCTCGTACCTCATTCCGCTGCCCGTCTATTTCGCGGCCGCGTTCGTGATCGCGCTCGGCGCCGAAGCGGTTCTGCGTTCCTGGCGGAGACCGCGCTGGATCCTGTCCTTTCCGATCGTGGCCTTACCCATCCTGGCCTACTGGATGGCCCCCCCGATTTTCACTCGCCTCGGGTTCGAACGGACGTTGAGGAACGCACCATATCGCAATGAAGCCACATACTTCGTGCAACCCTGGAAGATCGGCGAGAGGTCGGCCCGCGACTATCTCGATGATCTGGCGGAGGTCCTGCCCCCGGAACCGGTAGTCGTCGGAGACTGGCTGCTCCATACGACCGTCCATGCGGGACAGCGGGTCGAAGGATGGCGTGAGGATGCCACCCTCTTCAACGCCAATGCCGAGCCGTGTGAGGAGGTCGCCGAAGCGTATCGCGCCGGCCGCCGGATCTTCATCCTCGACGACACTCCTGGATACATGCCTCAATGCTTCCTGCGACTCGGCCCGCGCCGGCCCGTGCCAGGTGTTGAACGGTTGACTGAGGTATTGCGCGACGAAACGGGCTGAGGCATGAACCCTGCGTGGCGACCACGAATCGCGGAACCGTGAGCACCATCACGGGTCACCGGATCTGGTTGCGGTTGTGCTGCACGCGCCCCGGCACCGCCTGACTCCCCGCTGGTTTGCGTGGAGCCAGGTGCCGGACGCGCCAGCACCTGGGAGGCTTTGAGCTGGCTCCGTACGTGGGAATTCGACGCCTGTCTGGCGTCCAGTGTCCACTCCGAAATCCGATGCTCAAGAACCTCGTCGTACTTCTGGTGTCGTTGACCGTCGCCCTTGCCGTAGCGGAGATCGTGATTCCGGCGATCATCCCGCTCCGCCTGGTTGGCCCGCCTGTCACGAGGGGTGATTCAGTGTACGGCCACGCACTCACGCCGGACTTGCGAGCGACCCAGACGACCCCGGAGTTCCGTATCCGGATATCGATCAACACTCAGGGCTTTCGAGGTCCCGAACAGGACGAATCGGCCGGTCCACCGATCGTGTTCATCGGTGACTCGTTCACATTCGGGTTCGGCGTGTCCGACGGCGATGAGTACCCGCAGTTGGTAAGCAGAGCGCTGAGTGAACGGTTCGGGCACCCGCACAGCGGGGTAGTGAATGCCGGGGTGGGAAACCATGGTCAAGGACGTTGGGTCAAGTTCCTTCGACGGGACGCCCCGCGGCTGGCGCCCCGCGCCATCGTGCTTCAGATGCACCAGAACGACTTCCGCGACAACGGTGCCCAGCACCTGTTCGAGTTGAGCGAAGCCGGAGATCTCATCGAACCGCCCGTCCGAAGAATGGAAACGGGACGCCGACTGCAACAGTGGACCGAGCGGATTCCGTTCGTGAGCAGAACGCACCTGTTCGCTCTGGTACGCCAGTCATACCACGCGATCCAGATGCGGAAATCCCCGGCGGAGGATGCAGAACAGGGCGAGGCCGCTCGCGCCGATCGACTGACCGTCATGCTGATCGAGGAAAGCCTGCACATCTGCGCCGAGCAAGGCTGGCCTGTCGTGGCGCTCCTTGCGGCGTTGGATCCGCATCAGCTCGAGCTTGTATTGCCTGTGCTCGAACGGTGGAATGTGCCCGTGTCGCTGTTCCCTGCCAAATCGGATCGGCAGGACCTGCACTGGACGCTGGATGGGCACTGGAATGAAGCAGGACACCGCTTCGCCGCGGAACGCGTTCTCGACTTGCTCGAGCGCGCAGGAGTGATCCCGGCCGATTCCGGCAAACCCTCGAGCGGAGGACCGGCCGCGCCCCGATCCGCGACGGGCGCGGCCACCGCCAGATCGTGACGCCTCGCGCCGGACATCTGCTCAACCGGGGATGCCCGGCCGTACAAATCCCTTCTCCCTCTCAACCCGCCTCCGCCCGGGCTTGCACTGCGGGAGGGGAGGGGGTATGGAGCCGGAGAGGGGTCGGACGATGGAGGCGGAGTAGGGTTTCCCGTGCGCTAACCGGCGCGTCTACGCTGTGTTCCGGACGATGCTCATATTGTCCTCGGTTATTCACCAGCGCGTAGCATGCGCCGCGGAGAGTTGTTTGCAGCCGCATAGTCGTGCAAAGTCGTGATTCGTCAGTGTTGAAGAGATAGTCCCCCTTCCCCCGTCGATCGGGGTGTGCACAGCTTGGGATCTCCCCACCCTGGAACTACGCTGACGCGGGCAGGGCATTGCGGCGCGGTGAGCCACGCGGAGGGTAGAGTGCATCCAGCTGCTTACAGA
>DATKCF010000211.1:0-17377 GCA_035513345.1 Longimicrobiales bacterium | reverse complement strand
GCGGTCGAGAGCGTGCTCGCGCAGACTCACGCCGCATGGGAGCTGCTGCTCTGCGACGACGGTTCGACCGACGGCTCGACAGCCCTGGCGCGGAAATACGCCGCGGATCATCCGGACCGCATCCGCTATGTCGAGCACACGGGTCACGCGAACAAGGGCATGAGCGCGACGCGGAATCTGGGAATCGCGCAGGCGAAAGGCGAGTTGATTGCGTTTCTGGATGCCGATGATGCATGGACGCCGGACAAGCTCGAACGCCAGGTCGCGATTCTGGGCGAACACCCCGAGGCGGCCGGCGTGTATGGCCGGTTGCACGTGTGGCACGGCTGGACCGGCAGGCCGGAAGACCGCGCACGCGACTACGTGCAGCCGCTCGGCGGTCCGCCGGACGTGCTCGTGCCACCTCCGGAGCTGCTCATCCGTTTCCTGCGCAACGACGTCCACACACCCAGCGGTGTCCTTTTCAGGCGGTCGGTTCTGCGCGAAGTCGGCGGCTACGAGGAGTCGTTCCGTGGCATGCACGAGGATGGCGTCGTGCTCGCCAGGATCTGTCTGCGCTGGCCGCTGTACGCGTCAGGCGAATCCTGGTACAAGTACCGCCAGCACCCGGACTCCTGCTGCAACGTCTCGATCGCGGCGGGCCGGGACCACGAGGCACTGCGCGCATTCCTGGACTGGCTGGACGTTTACCTGGAGGAGCAGGGCGACCATGAGGACGTCCGACGTGCCGTGCGCAAGGTGCGAGCGAGCGAGCAGCGGACGCGTGACGGAAGCGTTGCGCCGGTGCTGCGCGGGATGTTGAGCGGCACGCTGCGCAGGGCCCGCGAGCTGGGCGACCGCGTCGTTCCCTCTGCAATACGCGGTTGGATCGGACTGCTCACGCACGGGACGCGCTGGCGGCCTCCGACCGGCTGGGTGCACCTCGGCAACCTCAGGCGGACGAAGCCGCTCAG
This sequence comes from Longimicrobiales bacterium, assembly GCA_035513345.1. Classification (GTDB taxonomy): domain Bacteria; phylum Gemmatimonadota; class Gemmatimonadetes; order Longimicrobiales; family RSA9; genus DATKCF01. The sequence continues at coordinate 16,424 of DATKCF010000211.1, read as the reverse complement.
CGACTGCTTCGGCTTCGACCGCGGCCAGCCGGTCGACCGTCACTACATCGAGGACTTCCTGTCGCGGCACGCGACGGATGTTCACGGGCGCGTGCTCGAAGTCGCGGATGCGGCGTACACGCGACGGTTCGGCGGCGAACGCGTGACCCGCTCCGACGTGCTCCACGCGCGGCCGGGCAACCCCGAAGCGACGATCGTCGGTGACCTGTGCACGCGAGAGGGCATTCCCGAGGACGCATTCGACTGCATCATCCTGACGCAGGTACTGCCCTTCGTCTGGGACGTGCCCGCCGCAATCGCGACCGCGCGACGTGCATTGAAGCCGGGCGGTGTTCTGCTGGCCACGGTGCCCGGCATTTCGCAGATCAGCAGACACGATGCCGAGAGGTGGGGTGATTTCTGGCGCTTCACATCGCAGTCCGTGCGTCGCCTGTTCGGAGCCGCGTTCGATCCGTCGGCGATCGACCTGATCACGTACGGTAACGTGCTGGCCGCCACGGCGTTCCTGCAGGGCCTCGCGGCCGGTGAGCTGCGCACGGCTGAGCTGGACGAAAGAGATCCGGACTACGAGGTGATCATAGCCGTTCGCGCGGTACGGACCGCAGGCGACGACGCTGCCGCCGGGATCGACGCGTGAACCGCAACCCGCTCACCGTGCTCCAGGTCAGCACGTATGAACGAGCCGGCGGCGCCGAACGTGTCGCGCGGAATCTCTTCGAAGCGTACAGGCAGCTCGGTCACCGGTCGTATCTCGTGGCCGGCCGCGGGCCGTCCACCGACCGCGACATCGTTGCGCTCGCGGACGGCCATTCACGCATCGCGCACGCCCTCTCCGGTGCCGGCCGGTTGCTGGACCGCTGGCGCGGCATCGAGTCGTACCGGTACCCCGCGTCGCGCGATCTCCCGGATGTCGTCGGCCACACACCCGACATCGTGCACCTGCACAACCTGCATGGCGGGTACTTCGATCTTCGCACGCTGCCAGGATTGAGCCACCGTTTCCCGACGGTGATCACGCTGCACGATGCGTGGCTGCTCAGCGGTCACTGCGCGCACTCGTTCGACTGCGAGCGCTGGAGGTCCGGGTGCGGACACTGTCCGGACCTGACGATCTATCCGGCGATCCGTCGCGATGCCACGGCCGCAAACTGGCGCCGCAAGCGCGACGTGTTCGAGAGATCAGCACTCCACATCGCCACGCCGTCCGCGTGGCTCATGGACCGCGTTCGCGACTCGATGCTTGCGCCCGCGATCCGTACGGCCCGGGTGATTCCGAACGGCGTCGACCTCTCCGTGTTCTCGCCGGACGACGCGGGCGAAGCGCGCACCCGTTCGGGTCTTCCGCCGGACCGGCACGTTGTGGTTGTCTCGGGCAACGCGCCGCGCACGAATCCGTTCAGGGACTGGCCGATGGTACGTCGCGCCGTGTCCCAGGCGGCCGCAACGCTGGACGAGGACATCGTGCTGGTCGTGCTCGGCGACAGCGGTGAGCCCGGACACAGGGATCGTGTGGAACTCCGACCGGTGCCCTTCGAAAGCGACCAGTCGCGTCTCGCCGACTATTATCGTGCCGCCGATGTACACATTCACGCCGCGCGCGCCGACACGTTCCCCAACACCGTCATCGAGGCGCTGGCCTGCGGTACGCCCGTCGTCGCGACAGCCGTGGGCGGGATCGTGGAGCAGGTCAGGACGCTCGTCGCCGCACACGGTTCGGCCGGTAGTATCGAAGCCCACGATGCCGGCGCGGCCACCGGCGTTCTGGTCCCGGCCGGAGACGCGGCGGCCATGGGCGACGCTCTCGCCCTACTGCTGAAGGACCGCGAGCTCAGGCACCGGCTGGCCGCCAATGCAGTCGAGGATGCGCGACGCCGCTTCGACTTCGCTCGCCAGCGTGATGCGTACATCGCGTGGTATGTGGATCTGCTCGAAGCACGAAGTCCGCGGCTGCAGAGCGCGGCCGGCTCCGCGTCGGGCGGGCCGCCGGCCCGGGAATCGTGATCGACATGGCCGAGCTGCCGGCTCCCTCGCGCGCGTCCGCCACGCTGCCCGCCGCCTGGCGGACCGGGTGGCCCTGGACGGCGGATAGCGCCCACCCCGTGCCCGACCCATCGGCATGGCCACGCATCACCGTGGTGACGCCTTCGTACAACCAGGCGCCGTATCTGGAAGCGACCATGCGATCCGTACTTCTGCAGGGCTATCCGGACCTCGAGTACATCGTCGTGGATGGCGGCAGTACGGACGGTACGCGCGATCTGCTGCAAGCGTACGGGGACCACCTGAGCTGGTGGGTCAGCGAGCCGGACGGCGGTCAGAGCCACGCCATCAACAAGGGGTTCGCCCGTGCCACCGGTCGGATCTTCGCGTACCTCAACAGCGACGATGTCTTCGAGCCGGGTGCGCTGTTCGCCTGCGCAGATGCATTCCGCAGGGGTGCGCAATGGGTGGTCGGCAGAGTCAACTTCTGGACGGATGATGGCCGGCTCGAGCCCGTGCCCGCACTTCCGGGTCACGGGCTTTCGCGCTGGCTCATGAGCTGCCCCGTGGCGCAGCCCGGTTCACTGTGGGCCGCGGAGCTGCATGCGCGCGCCGGGCCGTTCCGTGAGGACCTCCATTTTTTCATGGACTACGAGTTCTGGCTCCGCCTGCGCGTGGCCGAGCGGATCAACCCCGTCTGGCTGGACCGGAACGTGGCGCGTTACCGATTGCATGCGGGCTCGAAGACGATCGGGCAGACGGACGAGTTCAGCCGCGAGGCAAAGGCCATCGTGGCCGCCTTCGAGGGGCAACTGAGTGGGGTCGAGCGGACACGGCTCCGCCTGGCGCGCCGCCGGCGGGCCGGGTTCGTTCGCGGCCGCGAAGCCGTGGACCTCCTGCAGAACGGAGCGCACGGCAAGGCTGCCGGCCGGCTGCTGTCCGCAGTCGCGGCCTGGCCGCCCGTTCTGCTCGACCCGCACACGATACCGGCACTGCGCCAGAGGCTCCGGCGGGGCGGCGCGGACGCACCCGAAACCGACCTTTTCCCACCCTACTGGTGACACGCGCCGGACGGTGTATGCGGCCGCCGGCGAGCAGTTCGAATCGCGACCCCGTCCCGACCCATCGTCGCCTGGACCGGCACGCCGGAATACGCAACGACGTTTCCGGTCTGTGACGGCCAGCGCCTCGGGCGTATGTTGTCAGCGGTCCCGGATGAGCGGATCGTTATCGGACCGGCATCGCGAATGGGTGGCAGAGCAGTGGTGGAACAGCAGACCGATAGTGACGGAACCGGATTCTGGCGCGGCAGACGTGCAGTCGTGACGGGCGGGGCCGGCTTCCTCGGCTCGTTCGTCGTCGAGCGACTGCGGGCCGCGGGCTGCACGGACATCATCGTGCCCCGCAGCGCGGATCACGATCTGACCGATCCCGCGGACGTCAGGCGGCTGTACCGTGAGGCGCGCCCCGACCTCGTCATCCATCTCGCGGCGCGCGTCGGTGGAATCGGTGCGAACCGGGACAATCCGGGTCGCTTCTTCCACGACAACCTGATGATGGGCGTCAACCTCATCGAGGTGGGTCGCCGGGCGGGTGTCAACCGCTTCGTGCAGGTCGGTACGGTCTGTTCCTACCCGAAGCACGTGGCCGTTCCATTCCGCGAGGACGACCTGTGGAACGGCTATCCAGAGGAGACGAACGCACCGTACGGCATCGCGAAGAAGGCGCTGCTCGTCCAGCTGCAGGCCTATCGCGCACAGTACGGCTTCAACGGCATCTACCTGCTGCCCGCGAACCTCTACGGTCCGCGCGACAACTTCGACCTCGCGACCGGTCACGTCATCCCCGCGCTCATCCGCAAATGCGTGGAAGCCCGGGACGCGCGCGCTCCGAGCATCACTGTGTGGGGCACAGGGACGGCGACCCGCGAATTTTTCTACGTCGAGGACTGCGCGGAAGCGGTCGTCCTCGCGGCGGAGAAGTACGACAGCCCCGAGCCGGTCAACCTGGGTACGGGCCGCGAGATCGTGATCGCCGACCTCGTCGCGCTCATTGCACGGACCACCGGGTTCGAAGGCGACATCGTTTACGACGCATCGCGTCCCGATGGCCAGCCGCGTCGCGCGCTCGACGTGTCAAGAGCCGTGGAGCGGTTCGGCTTCGTCGCACGGACCCGCCTCGAGGACGGCCTTCGCAGGACGGTCAACTGGTTCCTCGAGCACCGTGACAATGCGCGCCTCGTCCACTCGTTCACCGAGCCATGACGCTGAGCCGAGACGGGAGATGCGAACGGCACTGATCACCGGAGTCACCGGCCAGGACGGCAGCTACCTCGCCGAGCTGCTGCTCGACAAGGGCTACGAGGTACACGGCATGATTCGCCGGTCCTCGAGCTTCAACACCGAGCGCATCGATCACATCTACCAGGATCCACACCAGCAGAACGTACGTCTGTTCCTGCACTACGGCGATCTGTCCGACGGCAGCGTCGTGAGCCGGCTGCTCCGCGAGATCGAGCCGGACGAGGTCTACAACCTTGCCGCGCAGAGCCACGTACGAACGAGCTTCGATGTCCCCGAATACACGGGCGAGATCACGGGGCTGGGCGCGATCCGTCTGCTCGAGGCGATGCGCAGGACGGGCATCACCCCTCGCTTCTACCAGGCCAGCTCTTCGGAGCTGTTCGGGAAGACTGTCGTGACGCCCCAGGACGAGAGCACACCGTTCCATCCGCGCTCCCCCTACGGCTGCGCCAAGGCGTACGCGTTCCACGTGACACGCAACTACCGCGAGGCATATGGATTCTTCGCGTGCAACGGCATTCTCTTCAACCATGAGAGCCCGCGTCGCGGCGAGACCTTCGTCACCCGCAAGATCACGCGCGCCGCGACGCGTATAAAGCTCGGACTGCAGGACAGACTGTTCCTCGGCAATCTCGATGCGCGCCGGGACTGGGGCTACGCTCCCGAGTACGTGCACGCGATGTGGCTGATGCTGCAGCAGGACGAGCCGGACGACTTCGTAATCGCGACCGGCGAGGCCCACTCGGTCCGTGAGTTCCTCGATCGCGCATTCGGCCTGCTCGATCTCGACTGGAAATCGTACGTCGAAATCGATCCGCACTACTACAGGCCCGCCGAAGTCGATTTTCTGCTCGGTGACGCGTCGAAGGCGAGGACGAAGCTCGGCTGGCGGCCGGAAACCGGTTTCGACGAGCTCGTGCGGATCATGGTCGAGGCCGACCTCGATACCGCACGACGCGAAGCGCACAGCGCGGGATACGATCGAGGACGGCGTGAGGCCGCGGAAGGTTGAGCCTGCCCGCCGTTCGTCGCCCGCCATTCGTCGCCCGCCGTTCGTCGCCTCATTCTTTGCATCAGGCACGTGATTCCACTATAATGAATACACGCCGCAACGCCGCGGCTCCCTTCCGACAACGGCACCCCGGCCGCGAGGCCGGTCCGCAAACGCCGTGAATCTCCCTGAGATCGTCCGACTGCCGAAGAAGGTGCGCCATGCGTACGCGCCCGCGGTGTGACGGCCAGCGAAGCCGCCCCTCCACAGGTGGGGTCCGGCTCTCGCGCACGTGGGGCCGGCCGCGCGCCGGCCGGATTTGGACTTCAGCAGGAGAGGACATGACACAGGCACGCCCACGCAATCAGGTCGAACAGGAGATCCGCGAGACAATGGGTGTCGTTCCAGGTTTCTTCGACAGGATCCCGGACAACGTGCTCGACCACGAGTGGAAGCTGTTCCGGCACTACGAGCTGGATGAGACGCTGATTCCGAACAAGTACAAGGAGCTGATCGGAATCGCGGTCCATTCGGAGACGAAGTGCCGGTACTGCACGCTGTTCCACACGGAAGCGGCGAGGATGTTCGGCGCGACCGACGAAGAGATCCAGGAAGCCGTCCACTACGCCAAGCATACAGTGGGTTGGAGCGTTTACCTCAACGGCGTACAGCAGGACTACGACGAATTCGCTCACGACGTCGAGAAGATCGCTGAGCACATGATGGCGACGGCCTGATCGTGCAGGTCGAACGGCCACGACCGGCCGTATTCAGGGTTACGCTCAGCGCGTGGGAGATGGCGACACTGATCGCCGCCGCGCGCTGGGCGCTCGAAGGCGGGACGGGCGAGCTGGATCCCGGCGCACGGGATCAGCTCGCCCGCGTCCTCGCCAGCTACGACGAAGCGACCTCACGCGCCGGCCAGGACTGATCACGTCAACCAGCATCACGCCACACATCACCCGCCGTGGCCGTTCCCCGCCTCACGTCGCCCGCCGTATGTCGACCCGCCGTTCCCGCCCCATGTCGCCCGCCCCAAGTCGCCCGCCCCAAGTCGCCCGCCGCACGTCGCCCGCCGCACGTCGCCCGCCGCACGTCGCCCGCCCACGTCGCCCGCCGCACGTCGCCCGCCGCACGTCGCCCGCCCCACGTCGCCCGCCCCTCGTCGCCCGCCGTACGTCGCCCGTGCGACTCGGCGTGAAGCAGCGACACGCGGCCGATGCCGCCGCGCGGGCGATGTGGCAGCGCGGCTGAAGCTGGCGCGGCTGAAGCTCGTGCTGCCCGCCGACATCGGCGTGTTCGGGCTGTACGACACGGGGCGCGTGTGGCTGTCGGGCGAGGATGGACCGGTGGCACAGCGGTGCGGGTGGCGGCATCTGGCTGGGCGTTCCTGCAACCCGGCAACACGCTGAGCCTCGCCATCGCGCGGGCCGAAGGTCGGACCGGCATCTACGCGGGCGCGGGCTTCGCCTTCTGATGTGAAAGGGCGGCGCCGGTATCGTCGGCGCCGCCCCTGCTGCTGATGCCCGAAGGGATCCGCAGGCTACCAGATCGGCCAGTTGTTGCTCCAGGTCTTGTTGATCAGGACGAGCGCGGCGAAGCGGTTGGCGGCGTTGGCAATGGAGCACGAGTCGTATTGGTAGGTCTTGTTGCCATTGCCGATGTCGCTCTGGGCGACGGTCATGCCGAGCATCACGTTCAGGCCGCTCACGACTGCGCCGTGGATGTTGTTGTTCCCGTTGGAATAGAGTGTGCCACCCACGAGGATGATCCCATCCCACTCCGCGGAGCCGTCGATCTCGAGATTGCCGGTGACGATCAGGGTTCCCTGTCCGCCAGGCGGATTCACGGTGAAATCACCGTCGACGCGGATCACGGGCCACCAGCCGGTCGGCCAGCTCGTCGGCCACGAGTCTGGCACGGGGATCGTCAGGTCGGGAATGATCACGTTGCCGTTCACGATCGCGTCCCAGTCGATGCCGACGGCTGCAATGGTCTGTGCCTGCGTCCCGAGGCTGTCGACGGGCGGTGAGCCGTACGGCACCGTCGAGCCGCCGCTCTGGGTGTAGCCCGGCACGTCGGGGACCGCGACACCGGCCACGGTTGGCTCTCCGCCACACGCGCTGCCGAAGTCCGTGACGGAGCCGGACGGGGCAGCGTCGCTTCCGTCGATCGTACCCGCGCCGCCGTTCTTTTGCAGGCCGCTCAGACTGGTCCAGGCGGAGAGCACGTTCATCGTGCCCTCGCGGAAGACGGCGTACTGGGTGACAGTCGTCTCGGACTGCGGCGCCCATGCCGCGTTGCCGGTCTGCTTGACCGCACGCGCGTTCAGGAGGTAGATGGCCTGCTCGGTGGCTGTCTTCGGCCGCACGCGACGGGATATCACGTCGGCGTACCCGTCGACGAAGGCAATGCGCACCGACTCGACCGCCGCCGGCGGATTGACCGGGAAGCCGAGGTTCCTGCGGTCGATCGCAAATTGCTCGAGGGCGCCCTGTGCGTACACGAACGCATCGGTCTCGGCCTGCCGGTCCTGCGTGCGTCGCATCTCGCTGGTCACGCGGGAGAACGAGGCGGCGACACCTACGGTCAGGACGACGAGCGTCAGCAGCGCGAGCGGCATTGCGAATCCGTCGCGGCGTCCACGCAGAGTCATGGGTCGGATCTTCATGTGCGATCTCACCTCAGCGATTCTTGAAGTAGAGCGCCGTCTCGAAGCGTGCCTGTTGCGTCTGGCCGTTCGTGATGTTGCGCTCGTTCAGGCCGATCAGCCGAAGGTCGATTCCGAGGACGGGCGTTCCGGCGGTCGGGTTCGAGACGGGCGAAGCGCTGCCCGGTACGTAGTACGCGAAGGCCGCGGCCGAGTCGAACGGCGCCGCGATCTCCTCGGTGACGGTCCCGGCGTTACCGGCGACCGTGCGGAACAGACCGATCCTGCCGGTGACCGACGTGGAGGCGCCGAAGGTGTAGGTCACGTTCCGCCACAGGAAGACAGGCGTGCCCGCCGGCATCGAGGCAGTGCCCGGCTTGACCAGGATCACGCGGGCACGCGGGTGCGCCACGGTATCCATGCCGGCCGTGTTGCAGAAGGATCCCGACCCGGACTTGAGTGCGTCGCCGGCAACGAAGTGCGGCGCGCCGTTCGTGTCGAGGTAGCCATAGCCGCTGTAGTCGGCCGATGCGAGCGTCATGGAATCGATGGGCGGCATGGCGACCTGATTGCCGCTCAGACCCGAATCGAGCCCGCACGAAATACCGACCCAGTAGGGCAGCTTCACGGTCAACGTGGTCGGCGTGGCGGTCACGATGCTGCTGTCCGTCTCGACCATGCGCAGGTCCGTGAACATCAGGTTCAGCCCGCTGCGCGCCACTCGCCTGGCGGCAGCCGTGCCTTCCTGCTCATTGAAGAAGCGCGACTGCGAAGACATGAGCCGCACCATTCCGGCGCCGACGATGCTCATGACGACGAGCGCGACCATCAGCTCGGTGAGCGTTGTTCCCGATCGAGTCGTTGACATGGGCATCAGAGGGCAAGCGGGTTGGTGAGCGGCGCGCGTGCCCGGGTGAACACGACCGTGTCGGGGAGCACGCCCCGCTGCGTCGGTGATACGACGACCGTCAGCTGCACGGAGTACAGGCCCGTGCCGGCCGTCGTGACACAACGCGTGTGTGGGAACACACCCGATGAGACGGTGCGGCACTCGGAGCCGGGAGACAGGTTGCCGTAGGGCTCCGCCGTGAGCCGGTTGACCTCCTCGAGCATCGCGGCCTGACGGTAGCTGTCCCCGGTGGTCACGATCGAGCGCCTTGCGGCCTCGAACGTGAGGCCCGCGACCGATGTCAGCATCACGGCGAGCAGGACCATTGCGACCAGCAGCTCGACCAGGGTCACTCCGTCGCGATTCTTCATGGCGTTCATGGTTGGGTGATCCGGATCTGGCCGGTCCGCCGGACGCGAACGGCGCGGGCGGATCGATTGGCGAATGCGTAGATCACGAACGGGCTACTGGCGAGTCCGTTCGGGAACATCGTGATGCTCGACACGCTGGGGGCCAGGCGAGTGAGCCCGAAATCGGACTCGGTCAGGCTGTACGAGCGCGTCTGGAGCACGGTAGCGGTCGCGCGGTCACGAATCTCGATGCGCCTGTTGATCGAGTCCACGACCAGGTCGATCGGCTTGCGGCCGCGCGCCGCGAGCGAAAACGCCGCCTCGATGTCGCCTGCGAGCGTCAGGGCCGCGCGATCGACTCGATTCGTGGTCATCGACCGGGCGATCGAGGGCAGTGCCATGGCGCCCATGATGGCGAGCACGACCATGACGATTATCGCCTCGATGAGCGAGAAGCCGGGCCGCGTCGCCCTCGGCGATGAAATTCGTGTGCGTCGCATGTCGTCAACCGAACCGTGTCGCGGGAATTGCGGGTCTGTTGACCCCTTGGGCCAGTTTCGTGCCCGGGGAGGAATTCCTGAGATCAGGCGGAATTCGGCTCGTTCAAGGCGAACGGACCGGGAACAAAGTAGGGATGTCGGGCAGATCGTTGCGGGTGGGCGGGCAGACGGACCCAGGCGCGGGCCGGGCTCGTGCGCGCGCGAAAGCGGCCGGCCCGGCCGGCCGGATCCGGTGGCAGCTTCCCGTCTGGATGTCGTGGACGCCTGCCCGGGTCCCGACCCGACGCCCGCGCCGAGGGTGACTGCGGCGGGCGCGCCGACGATCGGAAGGGTCGCGACGATCGGTGCGGCGACAATGGCGGCAGCGGCGGAGGAGAAACAGTTCGACGAGTCTCACCGGGCGCCCACCCACTTTGTAAACCTCCATGCCAGGTTGTATGCGGGGCTGCGCTGCCGTACACTGAGCGGTCACCGCAGTCACCGCGAAGCGGGATCCCCGGAACGTCCGGCGCACGCGTCCCGCTCGCACCTTCAGTGTTGGCGCGCGAATGAGTGATTTCGCCGACCGTCTCGACGCCGCGCTGGGCGGCGCGTACCGGATCGAGCGCGAGCTCGGCGCGGGCGGAACGGCCACTGTCTGGCTCGCGCACGATCTGCGGCATGACCGCAGGGTCGCGCTGAAGGTGCTGCGGCCCGAGCTGGCCGCGGTGGTTGGCGCCGACCGGTTCCTTCGCGAGATCCGGGTCACCGCGAACCTCCAGCATCCGCACATCCTGCCGCTGCTCGACTCGGGGGAATCGGGTGGCTACCTCTGGTACGCGATGCCGTGGGTGGCGGGAGAATCGCTTCGTCACCGGCTCCGCCAGGTTGAAGCGCTCTCGATCGACGAAGCGGTCGGCATCGTGCGCCACGTCGCGTCGGCGCTCGACTATTCCCACCGGCACGGAATCCTGCATCGCGATATCAAGCCCGAGAACGTGCTGTTGCACGAGGGCGAAGCCGTGGTGTCGGATTTCGGGATCGCGCTCGCCCTGTCGGAAGCCGGCGCGCGATTCACCGGAACCGGCCTTGCGCTGGGCACGCCCGGCTACATGAGTCCGGAGCAGGTGTCTGGCGATGTAGTGCTGGATGCCCGCTCGGACGTCTACGCCCTCGGCGCGCTGCTCTACGAGATGCTCACCAGCGAGCCGCCGTTCAGCGGCCCGCCGCACGTGGTGATGGGTCGCATGCTTACCGAGTCGCCGCCGCCCCTCCGGGCGAAGCGGAGCGACGCGCCGCCGGCCATCGAGGCTGCGGTTGCGCGCGCCATGGCGACCGACAGGGAGGCAAGGTTCGAGACCGCCGGCGCTTTTGCGGACGCGATCTCGATCGCGGCCCGGCCCGTCACGCGAGGCCTGCCGCGGCGCGTCCGGCGCGCGGCCATCGCGCTCACGGCGGTTCTCGCTGTCAGCGCGGCGGTGGTCGGCTGGAAGGTCTGGCAGGACGCATCGCGTGCGGCGTGGGTGCGCGACGAGGCGCTGCCGACCATCGAGCGGTTGATCGGAGACGGCCGGCACGAGGATGCTTTCCTTCTTGCGCTCGAAGCCAGCGAGGTCGCACCGGCAGATCGGGCCGTGCGAACGCTGCTGGAGCGGGCAGGTGCCGTCATGAACCTGAACAGTGATCCGCCGGGCGCGCGTGTGCGGTATCGGCCGTATGTATCGAGTGACACGACCTGGATGGAACTGGGCACGACGCCGATCGAGAACGCGTGGCTGGCGTGGGCCCAGGCGCGTCTGCGTTTCGATCTCGACGGCCATCGGCCGCTCGAGATCGGGGTCCGGCCCGCCGGCAGCCTGTTGGTGTCCCTGCCCGCGGCCGACTCTTCGCGCGACATGGTCGACGTGCCCGACACCGACTACGAACTCGGTGACAGCCCGACCTTCGTCGCCGCGTTCCGGCTGGATCGGCTCGAGGTGACGAACACGGAGTACCAGCGCTTCGTCGACGCGGGCGGTTATCGCGATCGTGCCCTCTGGACCTCGCCTTTCGAGGAAGCGGGCGTCGAGCCTCCCACGCAGGCGATGGTCGCGGGATTCACGGATCAGACCGGGCAGGCCGGGCCGTCTACCTGGCAGGTCAGCCGGTACGCGGAAGGCACCGGCGACCACCCGGTCGGAGGCGTCAGCTGGTACGAAGCCGTTGCGTTCTGCGCCTGGTCGGGCGCCCGTTTGCCCACCCTCTATCACTGGAAAGCCGCGGCCAGCGTGGATGTGTGGGACGACATCCTGAAGTTCGCGAACTTCGGCAATGTCGGCACGATCGCGGTCGGCAGCAGCGCCGCGGTCGGACCGTTCGGCACGCTGGACATGGCGGGCAATGTGCGCGAATGGGTCTGGAACGAGACGCGCGGCGGGCGCTACATCCTTGGCGGCGCATGGAATGAAGCGGAATACCTGTACTCCGACTCGGATGCGATCGTCGAACTATCGCGAGAGCCGGTGAACGGGTTCCGCTGCGCCGTCTACGAGCCGGCCGATGCGTTGTTCGCCGCGGTCGACCAGCCCTACTTCGACTTCAACGAACTCACGCCCGTGGACGATGCGACGTTCGCCGTGTACGAGCGCTTTTACGGATACGATCCGTCGCCGCTCGACGCCGCCGCGGACACCGTCGAGACCACGGACGACTGGATCAAGGAGCGGGTGACGTTCGAAGCGGCGTACCCGGGTGAGCGCGTAACCGCATACGTGTTCCTCCCGCGCAACGCGCGTCCGCCCTACCAGACGGTGGTCTACTTCCCGAGTTCGGTCGCGTTCCTGCTCGAGTCGTCCGAGAACCTGGCGGACATGACGATGCTCAGCTTTCTGCCACGGGCGGGACGTGCGCTGGTCTACCCGATCTACAAGGGCACCTACGAACGACGGATCACCGACGGCGCCGGGGGGCCGGCAGGCATACGCCAGCGCACGATCTGGCAGACGCAGGATCTTCAGCGAACGGTCGACTACATCGAATCCCGCGACGACCTGCGCCAGGATGCGCTCGTATACATGGGTCTGAGCTACGGAGGCGAGATCGCCGTGCCGGTCGCGATCGAGAAACGCTTCGCTGCGCTGGTCCTCGTGGGTGGCGCCCTCGACGCCGCATGGCGAGCCACCACGCCACCCGAGGCGGCGCCGTGGAACTTCGTTTCGCGCATCACCACGCCCACCCTGCTCATCAACGGCCGGAACGACACGATGCATCACTATGAGACGGGCCAGGTTCCGTTCTTCGAGGCGATCGATGTGCCCGCGGCCGACAAGAAATTCGTCGTGCTCGATGCCGGACACGTTCCGCCATGGAATGAGGTGATCCGGTACACTCTCGACTGGCTGGACGAGCGCCTCGGCACGGTACGGTAGGCGCTTCGGGCGCCCCCCGGCTCCGGTCCTCTTGCCGGATCTATTCCGATCATCTATATATCGACGATCGGAGGTGTATCATGACACGACAGGATCCAGCCAGCCTGCTGCCACTCACGCCACTCTCGCTCGGCGTGCTGCTCGCGCTCGCCGAAGGACCCGCTCACGGCTACGCGCTGCTCAAGGAGCTCGATCGACAGATCGACGGGGGCCTGACGCCCGGAACGGGAACGCTGTACGCAGCACTGCAGCGAATGATCGACGAGGGCCTTCTCGAGGAGGTGAAACGTCCGCGGGGCGAGGATGCGCGCAGGCGGTACTACGCGGTGACTCCGTGGGGCCGCAGGGTTGCGAGGGCGGAGCTGAGGCGGCTCGCGGAGCTGATGGATGCGGCGGGTGCGAAGCGGCTGGTGCCGGAGCTACGTGTCGCGTGGCGGAGGCGTTCGACGTGAGCGCGCGCATGCGAGGTCCGGCGAGGCGTCTTTATGGGTGGGCGCTGGGACTGCTTCCGCGACCGTTCCGGTCGACGCACGCGGAGGAGATGCTCGGATTGTTCGAGGACCGTCTCGCAGAGGCGGACTCTCGGGGCGCTCCGGCGGTTGTCGCGCTGGTCGCACGGGAGCTTGCGGATGTGGCGGGCACGGCATGGCGTCTTCGGCGCCGCATACGCCGCTCGGCGCGCGCAGGGGCGCTCCGCACGGGTCCGGTGTTCTTCATCGCCGACCTCGCCGGCGGGATCCGTCAGGCGGTTCGGCGCCCCGGGCAGATGGCAATGCCGTTCGCCGTGGTCGCACTGGGCATCGCGGCGACGACGGCGACGTTCGCGATCGTGGACGCAGTGGCGCTGCGGCCGCTCGCGCACGAGGAACCCGATCGACTGGTCATGGTCGGGCAGACGGTGCCATCGCTCGGCGATGCGCGCGTTCCGATGGCGTGGCCGAATTACATCGACCTGCTCGCCATGGGGGCCACGGGTCTTTCGGAAATGGCGGCGTTCCGCTGGCCGGGACCGGTCCGTGTGTCGACGGGTGGCAGTCCGGAGATCCAGGCGGTGTCGTCGGTGAGCGGCGGCCTGTTCGATCTGCTGGGCAACCGCGCCGTGCTCGGGCGGACGATCGACGAATCGGACGACAGTGCCGGAGCCCGCGTCGCGGTACTCGGTCATGCGCTGTGGCAGTCGCGTTTCGGCGGCGATCGCTCGGTGCTCGGAAGGGTCCTGACGGTCGAGGGGCAGCCGTACGAGATCGTCGGCGTGATGGGCGACGACTTCGCCTTCCCGGTTCCCGCCGCCGATCTGTTCATACCTCTGCGCCGGGTACCGGCGATGGACGACCGGGATACCCGGTTCATGGGAGTGGTCGGCCGACTCGAGCCCGGGCTCGATCTGGACGCGGCAAGGGCACGGATGGAAGCCGCCATGGAAGTGCTCGTCCGGGAATGGCCGGAGAACGCAGGGAACGGAATCCGGCTGGATCCGCTGCGCGCTGTAGTCCTGGGTGATGCGGAGCCGGTCATGCTGGTGCTCCTCGGTGCGGTCGTGCTGCTTCTCCTGCTCTCGTGCGCGAGCGTCGCGAATCTGCTTCTGGCACGGTTGAGCGTCCGTGCGCCGGAGTTGGCCATGCGCCGCGCGCTGGGCGCCGGCCGGCGCCGTCTCGTCTCGCAGCTGTTGGGCGAGAGTCTTGTGCTTGTCGTGGCGGGCGGCGCCGCGGGCCTCGTCGTGGCGGCCGGCGCGACGAATCTGCTTCGCGGCTTCGTTCCATCCAGCCTGCCACGCGCATCATCGATCGGTTTCGACATCCGGACGTTCGCGTTCGCCGCCGCTGCGACCATCGGAAGCGGCGTGCTGTTCGGTCTCGGTCCCGCCCTGCGCGGTTCCTCGGCGGCGTCCGGCGCCGTGCTTCGCCGCGTGACGGGCGGAATTGTGGGCAGGACAGGTCAAGGCGTGCTGCGAGCGCTCGTCGCCGGCCAGGTCGCCATCACGGTGGTTCTGCTCGTTGGCGCCGGCCTCTTCGTCAACAGTTTCGCCAGGTTGATTACCGTCGAGGACGGTCTCGACACGTCGGGCGTGGTCACGCTGCGCGTCGCCTTGACAGCCGAGTACGATGACCCGCGCCGCGTCGATCTGTTCTTCGAGGAGCTGGTTTCACGGTCCGCGGCGCTGCCGGGCGTCCCCGCGGCGGGTGCCACGTGGGCACTGCCGTTCACACCGGACTGGGCATCGGGCAGGATCACGGTGGAAGGTGATCCCCGGCCGCATGGCGAGGAACTGCTGCTCGGGTTGATTCCCGTTCGAGGCCGCTATTTCGAGGCGATTGGAATGCGGCTCGTGGAAGGACGCGTCTTCGAGCCCGCCGACTACACGCGCGCTCGCGCAGCGCTCACAGGCGCCGGAGCCGGTCTCGCGGAAGGCATCGTGGTCATCAATCAGGCGGCCGCACGGGCCCTGTGGCCCGGTTCCGCGTCGGTCGTCGGGAAACGGTTCCGGCGAGGCAGGGCGGACGAGGAGGCGCCCTGGTTGACCGTCATCGGCGTCGTCCGGGATGCGAAGCGGCACGGGCTGGATGCCGGGACCGAGCCCGAGATGTACCAGATGCATCCGCAGGCGCTGTGGGCCAGCGGCATGAGTCTCGTCGTGCGGTCCGGTGGGGACCCGCTTACGCTGGTTCCCGCGCTCACGGGAATCGTCCGCCAGCTGGACGCCTCCCTCGCGGTGACGCAGGTCGGACGGCTCGACGACTTCGTCCACGGCTCCGTTGCCGAGCCGCGGTTCCGGACGCTCGTCGTAGCCGCGTTCGGCATCGCATCGCTCATCCTCGCGCTGGCCGGCGTCTATGGCGTTCTGTCGTTCGCCGTTTCACGACGCAGTCGGGAGATCGGCGTCCGCATGGCGCTCGGCGCAGGCCGAGGCCGCGTTCTGCGCGATGTGATGCGCGATGGGAGCACCCCGATCGTGGCCGGCCTGGCGCTCGGCCTGCTCGGCGCTGCCGCCGGCGTCGGCGCGTTGCGCAGCCAGCTCTTCGGCATCGGGGCTTTCGACCCGGCTACCTGGCTGGCAATCGTGCTGATCGTCACGTTCACAGGGGGTGCGGCGTGCTGGCTACCTGCCCGTCGGGCCAGCCGTGTACCGCCGTCGATCGCAATGCGCGAGTGACGTTCACACGCCGCCTGCGAACGCCGCACAGTCACTTCGAATGGGTCAAGGTGACCCGATCGGATGCGACCGGCCAAGGTGCGGCGTCAGCTTGACACGTCCGGGTTCCGCCCGCCGCGACGGATTGACGGGTCGGGCTCCCCACCCGCACTCTTGCTTCCGGCGCATCCCGTGCCGTCCCGCTCGAACCGGAGGAAGTTCATGCGACGACGCGCTGCTGTCCC